>DDWT01000031.1 GCA_002347365.1 Actinobacteria bacterium UBA2279 | reverse complement strand
CTCTCCGCAAAAGGGGGCGGCCCTTGTGCGTGGGGGTGACAACAGTCAGCATCACACCCTGCGGCAATCTGATGAACCACTCGGTGAACGGCGTAGACGCACGCTGTAAGACTCCAGGACAATCCCTCGTCAGATGGAAGTGACTGGATGGCCCATTCGGGGGGATGGGGCTTCGGTCCGTATGAGGGGGATGTCGATGCGGATGGCTCCACCACGATCGCCAAGCATGTCGGTGGGGCACAGATGACGACGGTGATCGACAGCAGGGGGCTCACCCTTTCTCAGTCACTTGAGACGACCGGTGTTGCGACGATAGAGCGTGAGCTGAGCACGGTCGATGCCGCGTCTGCGTCCCACCGCCTGCCGGCGTGAACTTCACCTACGATCCGGCAACCGGCCGTAAGACCGGTGAGGAGTTCATCTTCACCTTCGGTGGCACCAGCACCGCGTATGCCTACGAGCTTGGCAGCGGCAACCTCACGAGCATGACGCGCTCGTCCGGTGGTGATGAGCGGGCACCTGTCTCAGCCGACCGTCTCGGCTATCATGAGAGCAGCTGACGAAAGGACCCGCCGCATGCGAATCCAGGTCATCCAACATGTAGCCTTCGAGGGGCCGGCCGGCATAGCCGACTGGGCAAAGGCCCGGGGGCACGCGGTGAGCGTCACGATGGCTGAAACGGCAGCATTCCCAGACGTCTCGGAGTACGACCTTCTTGTGGTCATGGGTGGCCCGATGAACGTCTATGAGGTCGACCTATTCCCCTGGCTATCTGCCGAGAAGGCTGCGGTCGCCGATGCGATCGATGCAGGCAAGGGCGTCTTCGGAGTCTGCCTCGGAGCACAGCTCGTTGCGGATGTGCTCGACGGTGATGTAGGGCGAAACGACGTCCCGGAGATCGGCTGGTTTCCAGTGGAGCTCACCGGAGCCGGTGGCGTCTCTCCCGTCTTCGGAGCGCTTCCGGCCCGGTTCCTTGCGGGTCATTGGCACATGGACACGTTCGCCATTCCCCACAGCGCGGTTCTGACTGCATCGAGCGACGCATGCGCGAATCAGGCTTTCGAATACGACAATGGCCGGGTTGTGGGCGTACAGTTCCACCTGGAGTGGACGCGAGGCGTGCTTGCCGAACTCATCGAGCATGCCGGAGATGATCTTGCCGCAGGGCAGTGGGTACAAAGCACAGACATGCTGCTAGGGCCGGATGCCCCGTTCGAAGACATCCACGGGGTGCTCGCGCAGCTTCTGGACGCGTTGCAGCAGCGACTTCAGGGTTGATGGCCGCCAGGCACTTGGCGTACACCGGTCAGATGCGGCTGGTGCGGTCAGTGGCAGAGCAAGGGGGCAGACGGCATGGCCGATATCGTAGAGGTCAGGGGGCTGGTCAAGCGCTTCGGCGACCTCGTCGCGGTTGACCGGGTCGAGTTCATGATCGCGGATGGCGAGACGTTTGGTCTGCTCGGCCCCAACGGCGCGGGCAAGACGACCACCATCTCGATGATCTCGTGTCTGCTCGAACCCACCGAGGGCGAGATCGTCGTCGCCGGACACTCCATCAACAAGGAGCCGACAGCGGTCAAGTCCTCGTTGGGAGTGGTGCCGCAGGAGATCGCGTTGTATCCGACGCTCTCTGCGGCCGAGAATCTCGCATTCTGGGGTCGGATGTACGGGCTGTCAGGCACCAGGCTCAAGAAGGCCGTCGATGACGCGCTCGAACTCGCGGGTCTTGCCGATCGCTCGCGAGAGCGCATCGAGAAGTACTCCGGTGGCATGAAGCGGCGCATCAACATCGCCGCCGGTATCCTTCACAGGCCGAAGGTGCTGCTGATGGATGAGCCGACTGTCGGCATCGACCCACAGTCGCGCAACCACATCCTTGAGACAGTCAAGGACTTGAACGCCTCGGGCATGACGGTGCTCTATACGAGTCACTACATGGAAGAGGTCGAGTATCTGTGCGACCGGATCGCCATCATGGACCACGGCAAGATCATCGCGATGGGCACACTCAACGAGTTGCGGGACGTCGTGGGCGGGATGGACGTTGTCGCAGTCACCGTCAGTGAGGTGAGTGACAGGATCGTCGCTGCCGCGAACGCCATCGACGGTGTCGAGGGCGTCAACCAGGCGGATGGCAAGATGGAGGTGTTGACGCCGAGCAGCGGTTCGATCCTCGGCAGGCTGGTCACCACGCTCGAATCGGAAGGCGCACACGTCACATCCGTGACGGTGACCGAGCCGAACCTCGAGAGCGTGTTCCTGCATCTTACGGGCAAGAGCTTGCGAGACTGATATGACGCGTCTACTACAGATAGCGCTCAAAGACATCAAGACGCTGGTTCGCGACAAGGCGGCGTTCCTCATCATGCTTGGCATGCCGCTGGTGCTGATCTTCATTCTTGGCTCTGCTCTCGGTGGTGTTGGAGAGAGCGAGAACGTAGACATACCGGTAGCCATCGTGAGCGTGGATGCGGGGGATGAGGGGGCGCACTTCGCCGAGGCGATCGCTGGCGTGGAGGACCTGCAGGCGGTGTTCAACATCGACGTGCGGGATGACGTCGACGAGGTTCGAGCCGAGGTGGAGCGCGGGGATCTCACGGCCGCACTCGTCATCCCCGCAGACTTCTCGGCGGCACTCACGGCCGGAGATACCGTGCAACTCGAGGTTCTCCAAGACCCGGGTTCTGAGATGACGGCGGGCATCTGGGCGGGTGTTGCACGCGCTGCTGCGGCGAATCTGTCGGCGGGACAGATCGTCCGCATCACCGTCGAGCGTACACTCGCCGACGCAGGGATCACGCGCCCCCCCGGGGCGGCTCCGCAAGCCGGGGGCGAAGATGCGATGGTGTTTGACGCCGTCGGCGTCGAGGAGCTGCAGGTCGAACCGGATAAGCAGGTCGACATGATCGACTACTACGCGGCGGGGCAGACGGGGCTGTTCCTGTTGTTCGGTGCGATGTTCGGGGCGTTCGGATTCGTGAAGGAGCGCCGGGAGCAGACGCTTGCGCGCATGCTTGCTTCCCCGGCCACCAAGTTCGACATCGTGGGAGGGAAGAGCCTGGGCATCTTCGCGGTGGGTACCGCGCAGTTCGCCGCGTTGTACCTCGGCACGACGTACCTCTTCGGAGTGGACTGGGGCCCCACGCCCATGGGCATCTTCCTGATCGGCCTAGCCGAGGTGCTCGCGGCGACCGGACTGGCTATGACGTTGTCCGCGCTCGGGAACACCGAGCGGGTGATCGGGGGCATCGGGCCGACGGCAATCATGCTCTTCGCCGCACTCGGTGGCTCGATGATACCCGTCGACATGATGCCGTCGTGGATGGCCCCTCTACAGGCGATCAGCCCGGTGTACTGGGCGATGGGTGCGTTCCTCGACCTCATGCGGGGTGATCCGCTCTCCGTCATCGTCGGGCCGCTCGGCGCGCTTCTCGGCATCGCGGTCGTCTTGTTCGGCTTCGGGCTTTGGAGGCTGAGGTTCGAATGATACGCAAGGTGATCGCCATAGGCTGGCTCAACGTCCAGCAGATGTTGCGAAACCCCGCCGAGATGGTGGGCGCGATACTGCTCCCCGTGGCGCTCACACTCGTCTTCGGCTCCGCCTTCGGCGGGGGCGAACAGCAGCCGACGACGATTCCGATCGCCGACGAGGACATGAGCGCATATAGCGCCCAGGTGACCGATCTTCTCGCCGCGGAGGAGTCTTTCGAGGTGACCGCGGTCGCACGTGTCGAGGCCGAGCGCCGTGTGCGCGAGGGCGAGTCCGCCATCGCGGTCATCGTGCCGGAGGGTTTCGGCGCGGCCGTCGAGCGGGGTGACGCCACCATACAGGTCATGCGCGACCCCGCGTCGGAGAACGGCTTCGCGACCATGGCGGTGCTTCAGGGCGTGACGGTCCGTATGTCGGCAGATGTCGCGGCCGCATCCGTGTATTCGCAGATGCCGTTCCCGGTGCCGTCGACCACATTCGCCGAGCGCTATCTGACCGCGGACGCGTTGTGGGAGCCGGTGCCACCAGTGTCCGTCGTCGGGCAGACGGTGGTCGCTTCCAAGGTTCGCGGAGATGCGGAGCTCGCATCGAACAACACGCAGTACTCCACCGGCTTCACCGTGATGTTCATCATGTTCGTGACTTTCGGTGGGGCGAGCGGCATTCTCGAAGAGCGCGAGCAAGGGACGCTTCGCCGCCTGCTGATCACGCCGAATCACAAGACGGTTCTCGTCATCGGCAAGATATTCGGCATCGTCATGACCGCCGTGCTCCAGGCGCTGATCCTGATCGGCATCGGTGCCGCGTTCTTCGGCGTCCCCTGGGGAAGCGATCCGCTTGCGGTCGGAATCCTCTTCCTTGCCTACATCCTGTCTGTGACGGGACTGGCCATCCTTGTCTCGGCGGTCGTCCGCTCTCGCGATCAGCTCTCGGGCCTCATGCCGCTGCTATCGGTGGGACTCGCGATGCTTGGAGGCAGCTTCTGGCCGCTGCAGATCGTCTCGCCGTTCATGCAGACGGTCGCCAAGTTCACCCCCACCGGCTGGGCGATGATCGGGCTCACCGATGTCGTAGCGCGTAACCAGGGACTTGAGGCTGCGCTTCTCCCCGCAGGCATCCTTCTCGCCTTCGCAGCGGTGTCGATGGGAATCGGCGCCAGGCTGCTCAAGTTCGAGTAGGCGGGCCGTGGACGCACGTCCGCCGAGGAGTTGCCGTGGCGGCGCGCTTGAGGCAGAGTGAATCGCGTGCCGCACGCTGGGCAGGCTCGGACGCGTTCCGCGAGTTGGAGAGCGAAGCCGTCCACAGACGTCTCGGCATCTGAACACCAGCGAAGACATGGAGCATTCATGGTCGAGGTACTCTGCACGCACACCCCTGAGCAACTCGCTGACGTACGTCTGATGCTCCACGGGCTCGCGATGCACTTCTCGGGGCTCGGTCACGAGGGTATCGAAGCGGATGCTTTCGACGACGAGATCGAAGGCCCTGACTCGCTCTACGATGAGCCGGGCGGCCGCATCCTGCTCGCGCGCATCGAAGGCACGCCAGTAGGTTGCGCGATGTTGCGACCGCTGCCCGACGGCACGTGTGAGGTGCGTCGTGTGTTCGTGTCCGCCGAGGTGCGACGTCGCGGGGTGGCTCGCGCGATGATGGTGCGGTTGATGTCCGAGGCGCGGGATGAGGGCTACGACCGCATGCGACTGTCAACGGGTTCGGAGTTCTTCTCGGCCATCGCGCTGTACGAGAGCCTCGGCTTCAAGCACATCCCCCGCTATCGGGAGACCCTATGGGACGATGTCGCGTTCATGGAAGCCGACCTCACATGAGTGATCGTCCTGATGCACACACCCTGGTTGCCGTGAGCGTGACGCTGGTGTTGTGGGCGTCGGCATTCGCGGGCATCAAGGAGGGCCTGAAGGGCTACGGGCCCGGTGAGGTCGCGTTGTTGCGGTTTGCCACGGCGTCACTGGTTCTCGCGGGGTACGCCGTGTTCAAGCGCATGCGGCTTCCTGCGTTGCGCGATATCCCGCACCTGGCACTGGCAGGCACGCTGGGCATAACCGTCTACCACATCGCATTGAATTTCGGCGAGCAGACCGTGACTGCGGGAGCCGCGAGTCTTCTCATCGCATCCGGCCCCATATTCACTGCGCTCATGGCTACGGTCGTATTGGGTGAACGGCTCACACCCTGGGGTTGGTCGGGCATCCTCGTGGCCTTCTCGGGAGTCGCCCTCATCACTCTCGGCGAGGCAGAGGGACACCTTGCGTTCGATCCGGGCGCCCTGCTGATCTTGCTGTCCGCGGTCTCGACGGCTGCCTACTTCATCGTGTCCAAACCGCTGCTTCGACGCTACAAGCCGCTGGAGTTCACCTCCTATGCGATCTGGCTCGGGACGATCCCCATGCTCGTGTTCACTCCGAACCTGCTGTCGCAGGCGTCAACAGCTCCCGCTTCCGCGACGTGGGCCGTGGTATACCTCGGCGTCTTCCCGGCAGCCATAGCCTACGTGCTGTGGTCGCATGCGCTGTCCAAGCTTCCCGCGTCTATAGTGTCGAGCTTCCTCTATGTGTCTCCGGTGCTCGCCATCGGGATCGCGTGGCTATGGATAGCCGAGGTACCCACGCTGCTCTCGCTCGCGGGGGGCGGAATCGCCATCGTGGGCGTCAGTCTCGTCAACACTCTGGGTGTACGCAAGCCCGAGATACCGGGCTAGTAGGCCACGCGGAACCCCTGCTCGTCCCGGGGCGTCTCGGCGCTCGCTTCGATGTGCTCGACAACGGCATGTGCGGGACCCTCGTACGCCCACGCAAGCATTCGCCCCACAGCTTCGGCGGTGCCCTCGAACACAGCTTCGACACGGGTGTCCGGGAGGTTGCGGACCCAGCCATCAACCTCCAGCTCCCGTGCGCGCTCGATCGTTGCAGCGCGGTAGAATACTCCCTGCACGACGCCCGAGACCCACACGTGAAGCCGGATTCGATCCTCCTGCACGCGATACCCTCCTTGTGAGATTGCGCTAACGCCCCGCCAACCGTCATCATCAGAGTATCTTCCCGTATGACCAGGCACACGGAGGGTCCAAGCGGCGTGAATCCCATGGAGGACACACCCGGGACGACCGGGGGGCGGCGTGCGGTTGCGGAGGGCGTGGAGTTCTACCATGTCATCGCGGCCCTGCTACCTCTGCCGGCATTCGCATTCGGCCCGAACGGTGAGCTCCTCGTGGCCAACGAAGCGGCGACCCCGCTTCTGGTGACACTCCCGGACGGGACACGCCGACGTCCCATGACGTTTGACGGCATGGATCTATGGGAGTTGCTGTCGAGCACACTGGAACGAGGCCGACAGCGGGCAAGCATTCACACACGCATGCGACTGTCCACCGGACGCAGCGCGGAGTTCGACTTCTGGGTACTTGCAAGCTGGAAACCCGAAGACACGCTTGTGGGCGCCATCGTCTTTGCCGGTGAGCTCCCGGATGAGCCGGAGGGCGGCTCGGCGACGCACCCGCTCCGAGCGGCGCACTTGACGGGTGATGCGCTGGAGGGCTACGCGGACCTGCTGGAGAGCACGCTGGATTGCGATGCTGTGTACGTGGCCGAGGTGGAATCCGAACGCGCTACTCGTGCCAGGATGCTGCTCTGCCGCTGTGATGGGGGCGCCGACCACGATGTCGAGTGGAGTCTGATCGGCAAGCCTGCTTCGGCGGTCTCAAGCAAGCGCGTCGTATGCTACCCGTATGGACTGCACGAACGGTTCCCTGAAGACGACTGGGTATCGACCGAGGGTTTCGAAGCATACGCGGGGGTTCCTATCACGGACCCTTCCGGTCGCCGCATCGGTATCCTGGCCGTCCTGTGGCGTCGGCCGCTCAAAGATCCTCAGACGGCGAGAGCGGTTCTCGGACTGATCGGAGCGCGTCTCTCTCCCGGGCTGTGGCAGATACGTTCGCGGCGCGAGTTGATGGAGAGCGAGGAGCGCTACAGTGCCCTGTTCCGGCACACACATCTGCCGATGATCGTCATCGACCCGGAGTCTTCGCAGATCGTCGAGGCCAATGACGCCGCATGTACGTTCTACGGCTACCCGTGTGAAGAGCTCACGACTATGAGCATCTACCAGATCGACACTCTCGCGCCCGAACACGTGCAATCTGAACTCCGGCGTGCGATCGATGGCACTCGCGACTACTTCCAGTTCAAGCATCGCGTGGCCGACGGCGGAGTGCGTGAAGTCGAGTTGTACGCCGGTCCCATCACCATGCACGGTCGCGAGATGATCTACGCGATCGTGCACGACGTGTCGGATCGCCGCAGGGCCGAGGAGGAACTGGAGCACTATCGCCAGAACCTCGAGCGGCTCGTCGAGCAGCGCACGGACGATCTGGTTCGCGCCAACGCTGAGCTCCAGGAGGCGACGCAGGCGCGGGACGTGTTCTTCGCCAACATGAGCCACGAGTTGCGTACGCCGCTGTACACCATCATAGGGCTTACCGACATGCTCCTCGGAGGCCTGGTCGGCGAAATCGATGAAGAGCAGACGAAGCAGGTCGGCATGGTCAATGAAGCAGGCCGTTCGCTGCTGGATCTCATCAGCGATGTCCTGGATATCTCGGCAGTCCAGGCCGGACAGGCACGCTGCGAGGCCGACTCGTTCGATGTCGTCGAGCTGGCCGAGTCAACGCTGTTCAGCATGCGCCCGCCGGCAGAAGAGAAGGGGATCGAGGTGCACTTCACCTCCGCTCTCCGTCCCGTGAATATAGTGAGCGATCGATTCAAACTCCAGCAGATCCTCATGAATCTCATATCAAACGCCATCAAGTACACGGCCGAGGGCGCCATCTACGTGTCGGTGTCGGCGATCGCCGACGGCTTCGTGACCGTCTCCGTGGTGGACAGCGGCATTGGGATACCCGCCGCCGAGCTGCCGTATGTGTTTCAGGAGTTCAGGCAGATGAGCCGTGGCGATTCAGGCACGCACCGGGGGACGGGGCTGGGACTCGCTCTCTCCCGCAAGCTTGCGGACGTGCTTTCCGCCGAGATCGTCGTCACGAGCGAGCAAGGGAGGGGCACGACATTCTCGCTCATCCTGCCCGAGACGTGCCCGACTTCGGAGCCGTTGGCGTGATAGACGAGCATCGCTGGTATGAAGCCATCCCATTGCGTCGCGCGCGCCGCAGCTTCCAGACACGCCAGATTCCGGCAGACGTCTTGGATACGCTCGTAAAGGTCGCTGCGCAGTCTCGCCCGTTCGGCGACATCGCGCGGGTCGTCGTGGTCCGCGAGGCGCCTCAGCGTCTGTTCATGGGCGTGGTCGGTTCGTACGGCGGGATCTCCGGCTCGCCGAGTGCGCTCGCATTCGTGGGCAAAGCAGGCGCGCCGCACGTTCAGGCTGCGGTCGGCTACACCGGCGAGGGAGTGGTGCTTGAAGCTACCGCGCTCGGTCTGGACACGTGCTGGGTCGGCGGGCTGTTCAGCTCGCGGCATGCCACGATGCTCGGGGGAGTGGCGGCAAGCGAGCGGGTATATGCGGTGAGCCCGCTCGGGTTCGCAGCCGAGCACATCACTCCCAAGGAGCGTGTCGTCTTCAGGATGGGGCGTTCGAAGTCCCGACGCGGACTTTCCGAGATCGCGCCTGGAGTGGAAACGTGGCCTGAGTGGGCGCGCGCAGGAGTCGACGCGGCCCGGATCGCGCCATCGGCAATGAACCGCCAGCCATGGCGATTCCGGTTCGAAGATGGGGCGGTCATCGTCTCAGTGGTAGATGGAGACACGCAGCGGGTGTCGAAACGGCTCGATTGCGGCATCGCGATGCTGCATTTCGAATTGGGCGCGGGGAGCGCAGGCATCGATGGCTCATGGGAGCTGCTCGACGGCCCCGAAGTCGCCCGTTGGCTCCCGGTCCGCTAGGCGCTACCAGTCAGTTGCGAGCGATACGTCTGAGGCGCGAGCCGACAGTGATATGGCATCGAAGCGGCACGCGGAGCGGCAGATTCCGCACCCGTAGCACGCATGAGGGTCGATAACGGCGACCTTGTGCTCCACATCCCAGCTGATCGCCGAGAAGGGGCAGCGTTCGACGCATGCACGGCAACCCCGGCACGCCTCATCGTTCATCTCGGCCACGTACTCGCCCTTCCACATCGTCTTGTGGCCGAACTCCAAGGTCGTGCGCATCGCCATGCAACCCGCGGCCAGATTGCAGTTGCAGATAGCACTGATGAACGGCGTCCCGAATGTCCAGACGGAGTGCATGAGGCCCTCGTCTTCGCAGCGTTGCAGGACTTCAGAGGCCTCGGCCCGCGTCAGTCTCTGCAGAGCGCTCGTGTCGGGGCCATCCGCAAAGCCGCTGAACATCTCGGCCAGTGCCTCGTCTTGCGGGGTGACCGTCATGGCGATGCAGTAGCCGCGCTCGGGCATGCCGGCAAAATCACGGCAGACGCACGGGACCTGGACGATGCTCGTAGCGAGATCGAAGATCTGCTCGCATTCCTCGATCGGCACAGGCTGCCCGAAATGGGCCTTCTTCTGGTGCGGCAGTGTGAGCGCGCGGAAGATTCGCTGAACCGGACGCGGCGCGGACTTCACAATCTCAAGCAGCTTCACATTGCCAGGCATGCGCTTGCTGAAGCCCTGCACAAAGTCGATCGCGTACTCGCGGCGCTCGAGGTCACTCTGCAGGTCGTAGGCGTAGTTGGAGGCCTCGAGATACCACTTCTTGCCGTCGCCGTGCTGAACGCAAAACTCGCACATGGCCGCCTCCTTGTCAGGGGACGAGGGTACCATTCTCTCTAGGGGGTGGTCACTCATGACCCGTATGGAGATCGATCAAGGTCACGCAATCATCGTCCGTCGCGGCGACATCACGACCGCGGCCACTGATGCGATCGTCAACGCGGCCAATGAGTGGCTCACGCCGGGGGGCGGCGTCAGCGGGGCGATACACCGGGCGGGCGGTCCCGCCATCGCCGAGGAGTGCCGCGCGTTCGTAGCCGAGCACGGTGCGCTTGCCGTGGGCTCCGCGGCTATCACGACCGGCGGAGCGCTGCCTTCCCGCTATGTGATCCATGCTGTGGGCCCCGTGTGGCATCACGGCCGTCACAACGAGGCCGAGCTTCTCGGCGCGGCGTATCGGTCGGCGATCGATATCGCGGACGAGTACGGCCTGGTGTCGGTGGCGTTTCCTTCGATATCCACGGGAGTCTTCGGTTATCCCGTCGAGCTCGCCGCTCCCGTTGCTTTGGAGGCGATCATCGACGCGCTTTCCCATGCGGTTCACGTGCGCGAGGTCGAGATCGTGCTTTTCGACGAGACGTCTTACGCCACGTGGGCGGACGTTGCGTCCGATGTCCTGGAGCGGCCCTAGTGGACGGGCGTTTCAAGTCAAGGGTGCGCGGGTGCATCGTCGGCGTCGCCGTCGGCGACGCTTTGGGCGCGCCTGTCGAGTTCCTTTCCGCCGAGGAGACCGTCGAGCGGTACGGCCCCAGCGGGATAGCGGGGTTCAAGCCGTGGGGGCGGTACCCGGCCGGAACCTACACCGACGACACGCAGATGACCATCGCTACCGCAGAAGGGGTCGTGCGCTCGCTTCTCGAGGGTGTTGATACCGCATCGGCGATCTGGGAGGAGTATCTGCGTTGGCGCCGGACGCAGGATGACCCCGCACAGCAACGGGCTCCGGGAGGCACGTGCCTTGCCGCACTTCGAGACGGTGAGCCCGGCGAGGTCGATGCCCCGATCAACGACAGCAAGGGCTGCGGCGGCGTCATGCGAGTCGCGCCCGTTGGGCTTGCGTTCGGACCCGGTTGGGCGTTCGAGATCGGAGTCGCGAGCGCGGCGCTCACGCACGGGAATCCAAGCGGTTACCTTGCTGCGGGATTCCTGGCCGAGGTGATCTCACGCCTGGTTCGGGGAACGGCATCGTTGTATCGCGCTATCGCGGATGCACGCGATGAGCTTGTTGGCTGGGATGGCAACGACGAGGTCTTGGATGCGGTCGATACAGCTGTCGAGTTGGCGATGATGGGACCGGGCACACAGATCGACGTCGCTACGCTCGGAGAAGGCTGGGTGGCCGAGGAGGCGCTTGCCATCTCGCTTGCCTGTGCGCTGGCCTACCCCGAGGACTGGCCGGCTGCCGTACTGCTCGCAGTCAACCATGGTGGCGATAGTGACTCCACGGGTGCGATCACCGGTGCTCTGCTCGGCGCCGGCCTCGGTATGGACGCGATTCCCTATGCGTGGTCGCAAGGGGTCGAGAATGGCGCGGCGCTCGTGGAGCTTGCGGACCGGCTGACCGACGTCGTTTCCCGCGATGCGTCATACGACTGGCTCGAAGACCTCTAGCCGGTCCGGAACTCTTCGGCGACTTCGTTCGCCTTGAAGATGGCCACCTTGGTCATAGCGGGGCCGATGACCTGGTAGACGAAGGTCGTCGCCGCAATGACGTTGATGGCCAGCGTCCCGATCTCGGCACCCACGCTCCCGTACGCTGCGAACGTATGTGATGCGTCGATGGCGAGGCCGATGGCCACGCCGGCCTGTGAGAGCAGGCCAAGGCCGAGGTACTTCTGGACCACCTCGGGTGCCTTGGATAGACGTGCACCCGTCCAGGCGCCCGCTGTCTTTCCTATGACCCGCATGAACAGGTAGGTGACTCCGATCAGGCCGATGCTGGGCAGCAGCGAGAGGTTGACGCGTGCGCCCACCAGTACGAAGAACAGCACCATCACGGGCGGGTTGAAAGCCCCGACGAGTTCGAACGCGACCCGGTTGTCGCGGGTGATGTTCACAAGCGTGAAGCCCATGGCCATGTTGGTGAGAATGAGCGAGACGCCGAAGTGATCCGCCAGACCTGCCATTAGCATGATCATGCCTACGAGGATGATCAGCCGTTGGCCTTTCTCGCGGACCCACCGCATCGCCAGGTGCAGCAACCAGCCGCCGATCGCACCCATCAGCAGGGCGCCGCCTATCTCGAGCAGTGGGCCGGAGAGCGCCGATCTCCACTCAAAGCCTCCAGCGCCGAGCAGCGCTTTGGTGGCCGAGGAGGCGAACGCATAGATGATCAACGCCGCTGCGTCATCGAGGCCGACAACGCCGAAAAGGGTGGTAGTGAGTGGACCTCGTGACCGATACTGCCACAGCACGTCGACCGTAGCGGCCGGGGCCGTCGCCGACGCGAGAGCGCCGAACACGAGCGAGATCGGCAGGCTGTGAGTCACAAGATACATGGTGCCGGCCACCAGCAGGAAGGCCGAGCCCGCCTCGAAGAGGGTGATGATGGTGATACTCCTGCCCAGCTCGCGCAGGTCGCGGATCTGGAGCTCACCGCCGATGGTGAAGCCGATAAGCGCGAGAGCGAACAGCGATATGACGTTGAGGGCCTCGATCAGATCCGGACCAAGCAGGCCGACACCCGATTGCCCGAGCACGACGCCCACAAGGATGTAGCCGACCACCCACGGTATGCGGATCTTATCGCTCAGTCGCGCCCCGACGAAGCCGAGGACTATCATCATGCCAACGGTGAGAAATGCGCCGAACTCCACGGATGTCAGGACTCCCAGTGATCTTCCATAAGTGCGCTACAGACGTCAGCGCGGTTGACGGTTCCTATCAGCACGCCCTCGCGAACGACGGGCAGTATCTTCACACTCTCGGACAGCATGATCTCTGAAACGCTGCCCACGTCTTGGGACTCGTTCACCGTGATGGGGTGCTCGGTCATGTAGTCGCGGACAGCGGCATCGCCGGCCCTGCGCATCTTGCGAGCGATCTCGCCGAAGTCCGCCACGAATATCCCGGAGCGGTCGCGGCTGCGTGGGGATATGGCCTCGATGATGTCCGCTTCCGAGAGGAAGCCCACGACGCGCTGCTGGTCATCGACGACCGGCAGTCCCGAGATTCGCATGAGACTGAACAGCCGCGCGGCCTGCTGGAGGCTGGTCTCGCGGGTGAGTGCGGTCAGGTCTCGAGTCATGATGTCGGAGACCTTGCGATCAGGCATCCGTGATCACCTCCACGCGGTCCAGACAGGATCGGATCTCCTCGCGTGATGCGAACTGACCGTTGGGGGCGGCGGCGCCTGCAAGCGCGGCTGCCACGCCCTCTCGAGCGATCTTCTCAAGGGAATCGCCGCTGGTCGTTGCATCAAGCACGCCCGCGATAAGCGCGTCGTCGAGACGGATGCGGCCGAGAAGCCCACACGCCGGGATTCGCACCAGCACGGAGTCGTTCCCAGACACGACCAGGACTTCCTGCTCGGCATTCACCACTGCGATCTCGGCGCTTTCGGCGATGTGACGTGCGAGCGCGAGTCGCCCTTCATGATGCGAGAGATCGTACTCACCGTACGTCGTCACATCGCGCAGGTCCGGCTCGGCCAGAAACGGTCGGGCGGGGAGCGCCGCAGTGAGCACCTCTTCGCGGACGTTCACCGCGACCCGGACGCCGCGTGCTGTCGCGAGTCGCACAAGCTCGGCACAGAACGTCGGCTCGAGACCGGGGGGAAGACTACCCGCGATGACAACCATGTCTGCAAGGCCCAGCATGCGTTCGAAGGCCGACCTAAGTGCAGCGATATCGGTCGGGTTCACCTCCGGGCCGGGAGAGCGGAGCATGGTGAGCGTGCCCGCATCCGGGTCGATGAGTGCGTAGTTGGTGCGCGTCTTGCCGGCGAGCAGCGTGAAGGCCGTCGTGATTCCGGCATCTCGCAACGAGTTCTGGATGAATCGTCCGGGACCATCGCCCGCGAAACCCATCGCCGTGATGTCGTGACCGAGAGCCCGCAGCATGAAGGCGATATTGACGCCTTTGCCGCCCGGTTGGGTGAAGGTGCCTTCGATGCGATTGCCAGCACCGGGCAAGAAGCCGGGGACCTCGAAGACCTTATCGACTGACGGGTTCAGAGTGACCGTCAGTATCACAACAACACCCCCAGGTTTGGGCGGAATATGACACGTGTGCGATTCACTATACTCCAATGCTGTGGTCATCAAAGTGGGATTTCTTGCCAATTCGCGCGGGACACACGGCGAGGGTCGGGCCCGCCGTGTGTCCCGTGGACTACAGGTTTCCGGAGAGAGAAGCCAGGAATGTCAGCATGATGATGAGTACTATTGCGATGTTGAAGCTCATGTCGCGAGCATAGCGTTGTATCTGTCGACGGGTGTGCAGCACGCTTTCCGTGCTGGACCGGTTCTCCATCATCCAGGTGACGCGTTCTTGCGTCGCGCTCTCGACGATCAGACGTGCCATGTCTGAGATCCACATGCCGGCGCGCTCCAGGCGACTGAGTCCCTCGACCCGGTATGTCGAGAGTTGTGTTGCGGACGGCACCCGTGCCAGAGCACTCTGTCCGGTCTGCAGGAGACGACCGGAGGGCACGATCACATAGGGCGCCGAGTCGCGGAGGCGCTGGTCGAACCGCTCCTCGGACAGGATGCGGTTCATTGCTGCCGAGATGTCGCGAAGTACGTTCTCGCCGCTCATGCGCTTCTCGGCAAGGACCAGCGCTGTCTGACCGACCGCCTCGCGATAGGCTGAAAGCGAACGCACGACACGCTCGAACGTATCGCGCACAGCATCGGCGGCGTCGTCGCGAATGAGGTCGGAGATGATTCCGAGACGCTCTTTGAACAGCCTGGTTGCCATGTAGGTGGCTATGTCGCGGACGGCGTCGATCATTTCCCGGCAGTACGCATCATCGGTCGCACGCGGGTGTTCGCGCAGCCAGTCGACCGCCATCGTGACCGCATATCGGACGGTCGCCTGGCGTTCTCGCTCCAATACGACGTAGGAACGTTGAACGAAGTGCTGGTTGCGTGGTCCGGGCGCGCCCGTCGTCACGGTGATGATGATGCGTCTCCAGTCGCGCTCCAGGCGGGACCACTCCGCGCGGTAGTGCAGATGCGTCCAGCGCAGGACTCGCGAGACCATCCTGCGATACATCTCGTACCAGTCATCGATCCAGCGACAGAGCGCCACAAAACCAATGGCCGCTTTGCGATACCAGAAGTCCACGCCGAACCACTTCGGCGCATGCATGTGGAACAGCCCGAACTTCATGCCGACGAAGAACACCGCGAAGCCGATCGCGAACGCAATGATGACGGACTGGATGTCAGCCCAGCTCATGAAGGAGACCTCGAGGTAGTGCTCTATGAGTTGGGAGTGCAGACCCCACGTATGCAGGCCGGGCGCGACAACGCCCTCAAGTACGAGCTGAGGACGGACACCGAGGGTGACGATGGCGGTTGCGAGCAGGCCCATTGCGATGAGCATCCGGGGCGGGGCATCCTTCACTTCAGGCCCGTATTCGACCTTGGGCTTGCCGAGGAACACCAGCCCGATCAGCTTGATGAACGAGCATGCCGTGCCACCGCAAGTGACGATGAATATCTTCTCGGCGATGCCGAGTGATACGAGTTCGTGCAACTCCCAGGCCTCGACCATCGCGTGGTGGATCAGGCACTTGCTGACGAAGCCGTTGAAGAGCGGCACACCGGTGATGCCGCACGCGGCGATGAGTGTGAACAGGAACGTCAGCGGCATCTTCTTCCACAGCCCGCCGAGTTTGTACATGTCCAGCGAGCCCGTGCGGAAGAAGACTGCGCCGACGCCGAGGAACAGACACCCTTTGAACAGTGCGTGGTTGACGATGTGGTACAGACCTCCGGCGTAGCCGAGCGCGCCGTGCGCGCCCAGGTAGCCCGCCGCGCCTATCCCGGCGAGGATGAACCCCATCTGGCTGACGCTGTGGTACGCAAGCATCCGCTTCGCGTTGTGCTGCCCGAGGGCGAGGACGACACCGATGAACATCGTGGCCACGCCGATCCAGAGGACCACCAGTCCGATCTGTCCCGTGAAGTGCCACAGTTCCTCGGCGATCTCCTCGGCCAGCTCAGGCCGGAACAGTGCGGTGACTGTGCGGAAGATCCCGTACGCCCCTGCCTTGATCATCACGCCGGAGAGCAGTGCACTCGCCGGGGACGGCGCGACCGGGTGAGCGTCGGGGAGCCACACGTGGACGGGCAACATGCCCGCCTTCACACCGAAGCCCAGCGTCAGAAGCACGAACGCGGTCCAGCGCAAGGCTGTAGCGCCATGCTCCACGGGGATCGGCCCGATCGCGCCGGTACCACCCAGCGCGTAGGTGATGAAGATGCCCCCGATCAGAGCAAAACCCCCCAGCACCGTCATCCAGAAGTACTTGATCGAGGCCTTCTTGGCCTCGTCGGTCTCGGTGTGTACGACGAACAGGTATGCGACCAGTCCGAGCGCCTCAAAGCTGAGATACAGCGTGATGAGGTCGCCTGCGAGCACGACGCCCAACATCGCCGCCAGCACAACCAGGTTCGTGACGTGGTAGCGGTCGCGCTTCTTCTCGTGCTTGAGGTAGTCGAGTGAGTACAGCGTGGAGCAGAACCAGACGAACGCCGAGAAGAGCGCGAACAGCATGCTGAACGAATCCACGGTGAAGCTGAGTTCGCCGATGATCGCGGGGATCGAGTACGTGATCTTATGGTGCTCGGCGATCAGGGGAATGAGTCCGGCGGTCATGAGCAGCGTCACACCTGTCACGACCGTCACGTAGACGTTGCGGATACCCTCGCTCCGCTTCCCCAACGGCCGCACCAGCAGCGCCGCGAACAACGGCAGCAACACGATCAGTGCCGGTAGCGCGTTCTGTGTGATGTGTTCAGAACCCTCCATCACTTCCCCCTAGTGGAATGCGATCTCGGCCGCGAGTCGTGCCAGTGACAGCGGCATGCCGGGTGCAGAAGCCAACAGCCCGAGCACGATGGTGAGTACGGCTGCAGCGACCGCCGGACCCAGCATCGAAAGCGGGGCCTCAAGGCCGTGCTCCGCAGTCTCGGGTTCACTGGCCGGCAGCGGCTCTTTGAAGTAGGCGGCGTAGACGACAGGCAGCAGGTAGATTGCTGCGAGCAGAGCGCCACCAAGTAGCACCGCGAGGTAGATCGGTTGGTCGACCTCCAGCATGCCGAGGCCGAGGTACCACTTGCTGACGAAACCCGAGAGTGGCGGGGTGCCGATCATGGAGAGCGCCGCTATGGAGAATGCGGCCATCGTCACCGGCATGCGTTTGGCGATGCCCCGCATCTCGCTGACCTTATGGATACCGGCGCGCTTGATGAGCAGGCCGGCGCACAGGAAGAGCGTGCCCTTCATGAACGCGTGGTTCGTGATGTGCACGAGCGCGCCTACAGCCACCTGTTCTCCGAGCAGTGATACCCCGAGTGCAACGTATCCCATCTGGCTGATCGTCGAATATGCAAGTCGCCGCTTCAGGTTGTCCTGGTTGACGGCGAGTATTGCGGCGAAGATCACGGTGAATGCCGCGATGTACTGGACGTAGCGCATGACACCGAGTTCACCGAGAAGGCTGACGCCGAACACGTTATAGACGACACGCATGATGCCGAACGAGCCGGCGGCGACCATCACGCCGGAGAGCACCGTGGAGAATGGTGCCGGTGCGGCAGGGTGCGCGTCCGGCACCCAGCCGTGCAATGGGACGAGGGCTGCCTTGACTCCGAAGCCCGCGAGGAAGCACCAGAAGATGGTGAGCAGCTTGCCCTTCCCCATATCCATGGTGAGCAGGCCTTGTGCGGACAGCGTCTGGTCGCCCGCGAGGAAGAATGTGAAGACAATCGCGAGCAGCACCAGCGAGCCACCGATAAGGATGTAGATGATGTACTTGGTGCCTGCAGCGATAGCCTCGGGTGTCTCTTCGTGGACGATGAGAGGGTATGTGAGGATGGAGAAGAGCTCGTAAAATACGAGGAATGTCAGCAGGTTGCCGGAGTACGCTACACCCATCGTCCAGCCGAGGCACAGCATGAAGAATGCGTAGTAGCGGCTCTTACGATGCTCATCGGCCATATACCCCGTCGAGTAGATGAGCGCAAGGAGCCATAGTACCGAGGCGGTGAGTCCGAACAGCGCTCCCATCGCATCGACTCGCAGGTACATCCAGATGCGCGGAGTGAGTCGCAGCAGATATGTCTCATAGATGTGTCCGTTGAGTACCCCGGGTACGAAGCCGATCGCCACAGCGACGGTGGCGAGACACACGAGCGTCAAGCCGACGGCGCGTGCGCGTTCGGACAGGCGTGTCACCGGCACGATGACGATCGCGCCCAGGATGGGCAGCAGAAACGCCGCTGGTGGCAGGATCGAGGCGGTAAGCTGACTCTCCATGAGCTTCCACTCCCTACATGCCGAAAACGAATCGGACCGCGGCTCTCGCCAGCGAGAAAGGCATACCGGGCACTTCGGCTGTCGTGCCGAGCATGATGACGTACAGCGCACAGACGATGATGGGTATCAGCAGCGTGGGTCGTGCCTCGTCGATGTGCAGCTCGGTACCCGGTGGCGCCTTGAAGAACGCCAGGTAGACGATCGGCAGGAAGTACGCCGCGTTCAGCAGCGCGCTCGCGATCATCACGATGACGAACCACCAGTCACCTGCCTCAAGAGCACCCAAAGACAGGTACCATTTGGTCACGAAGCCCGCGAAAAGGGGCACGCCGACGAAGCTGAGTGCGGCCACGGTGAACGCACCCATGGTGAACGGCATACGGTAGCCGATGCCCGCAAGCTCGTGAATCGAAGTCTTTCCTGTCTTGCGCTGAATCGCGCCGGCACAGAAGAACATCGTGATCTTGGCGAACGCCTGGTTGGCGATGTGAGCTATGGCCGCCGTTGCGGCAAATGGAGTCAGCAGTGCCGCGCCGAGCACGATATATGACAGCTGGCTTATGGTCGAATACGCCAATCTTCGCTTGAAGTTGTCCTGGAACAGCGCGATGAACGAGCCCGCCAGGATCGTGAATGCGGCAAGCCAAGCCAGCCACGTTGTCAGATTCATCTGCCGGAGGAGTTCGACGCCGAAGACGTTGTAGATGACTCGCAGGATGCCGAAGGCACCGGCCTTCACGACAGCGACTGCATGCAGCAGCGCGCTCACAGGCGTTGGCGCTACCATCGCGCTCGGCAGCCATCCGTGCAGTGGCATGATCGCAGCTTTCACGCCGAACCCGGCGATGAGCGTCACGAACAGCACGGTCAGAACCTGCGTGCCGTTGGCGAGCGAAAGGATGCCCGGCTTGCTTAGTGTCAGCGTTCCGGCAGTCTGGTATGTGAGGACCGTGCCGATCAGGACGAATGCGCCGCCGATCAGCGTGTACGTCAGGTACTTACGGCCTGCTTTGAATGCCTCCGGCGTCTCTTCATGGATGACGAGAGGATAGGTGACGATCGTGAGACTCTCGTAGAACAAGAACAGCGTGAGGAGGTTCTCGGCGAACGCTATGCCGACGGTGGTGGAGACACATAACGCGAAAAAGCCGAAGAAGCGCACCTTCGAGTGTTCGGGCTCCATATATCCGATCGCGTAGATGGTGGTGAAGATCCACAGGGTAGACGACACCACCGCGAAGAACATGCCCAGAGCGTCGACACGAAAGCCCAGTCCGATGCCGGGCGTGAAGTCCATCAGCTTGAAGACGTAGACGGTCCCGTTGATCGTGCCGGGCAGCATCGACATGACGACACCCAGCTTTGCAACAGCTGCGCCGAGGCTCCAGAAGCGACGCCAGAAGGCTCGTTTGCCGGTGAGGAAGATCAATCCGGCGCAGACGAGCGAGAGGGTTGGCGCGAGCACGGGCCTGATGTCGACTACTTCCATCTCATCCTCCGAACGGGCCGAGCATGCGTATGACCGCGGGTTCGATGAAGCTGAGCGGGATCCGGCCGAGGATACCCATCACGAGGCAGAGCGCCGCCAGTAACAGCACGGGTCCGAGCATCGAGGGAGGCGCTTCGCCGACCTCGAGGATCTCGGGGTGAGTGGGTGGCCGGAAGTAGAACGAGTTCACCATGCGTATGTAGTAGATGAAGATGAACAGCGCTCCGAATACGAGTGCGAATCCGAACGCCGGCTGTCCAGCCTGGAAGGCGCCGAGAGCGATGTACCACTTGCAGAGGAATCCTGCGGTCGGCGGGATGCCTACGATGGAGATTGCGCCAATCGAAAGAGCCATGCAGGTGAGCGGCATAGCCTTCCCGACCCCGCGCAGATCAGTAAGCGTGCGATAGCCGGTCTTGTATATGAGGGCGCCGGCGCCGAGGAACAGCGTCGCCTTGATGAGCGCGTGGTTGAAGATGTGCACTGTTGCACCGATCATGCCGTACTGCGATGCGAGTCCAAGACCCATCACGATGTAGCCCACGTTGGAGATGGTCGAGTACGCCAGCATCATCTTGATGTCCTCCTGGAAGATCGCGAAGAACGCCCCCATGACGATGGAGATCGCACCGAGCCACACGAGTGCGGTGTTCAGGCCGGTGAGGTCGTAGCTGCCGGCGTTGTAGAAGATCTGATAGGTGCGCAGCAGGCCGAAGACGCCGGTCTTCACAACGAGTCCTGACAGAATCGCACTGACGGGGCTTGGAGCGATCGCGTGGGCATCCGGAAGCCAGATATGCAGCGGGAATAAGGCGGCTTTGACCATGAAGGCCATCGCGAGTCCTGACAGTGCGAGCATCACCGGAAGGCGCTGTTCGACTCCGGCAAGACGGGAGGAGATGTCCGCCATGTTCAGGCTTCCCGTAACCGCATACAGCAACCCGATGCTGAAGAGCACGATCATTGATGACACGGCACCCATGACGAGGTACTTGAATGCAGCCATCTCGGCGATCCGTTCGCCGCTGATTGCGACGAGTGCGTAGCCGGACAGAGAGAGGATCTCCATGAACACGAAGAGGTTGAACAGGTCTCCCGTGACGACGAACCCGATCATGCCGGTCAGGTTGAGCAAGACGAGCGTGTAGTAGTAGGGGATCCTTCGCTCGGGAATCGATTCGGCCACATAGCGATACGAGAACAACAGGGCAAGCCAGCCGAGCAGGCAGATGATGGCTACCGAAGCACTGAACTCATCGAAGCGCAGCTCTATGCCGTACGGCCGCGCCCATCCACCCAGCAGATATGAGAACGGGCCCTCGTCGGCGACGCGCATGATGAGCATGAGGCCGACGAACGAGGTCACGGTCATGACACCCAGCGACCAGAATGACGAGGCTTTGGGACGGCCCCTGCCAACCACCGGTGTCAGTACGGCACCGACCAGCGGTACAACAATGACCATGACGAGCCAGTGCGGCCACAAGACCATCTACTCCAACTCCCTCAGCTCGTCGGCCTCGATCGTTCCGCACTGTTCGTGGATACGGATGATCAGGCTCAGTGCGAGTGCCGTTGTGCTGACCGCCACAACGATGCCCGTCAGGATCAGAGCTTGAGGTATGGGGTTGGTGAAGGGTGCCCGGGCGCCTTCCCCCATGATCGGGGCATCGCCGCCGTCAACGACGCCGAGCGCCACGATGAACGCGAAGATGGCGGTCTCCATGATATTGAGACCCATGAACTTCTTGATGAGGTTGTCTTTGGCGATGACCGCATACAGGCCGATCAGGAAGAGCACGACCGATGCGGCATAGTCGAGGTTGGTCCACAGCGCTTCGATCATCGCTCGGCCTCCATCGTCCAGAAGATGGTGGCGATGATAGCCGCGCCGCCTACACCGATGCCGATCTCGATCAGCATCAGCCAGATCGTGCGCACCCACTCAAGCCCCTCTGCTGTGGGGAAGCCGAGATAGGACCCGACGTCTGCAAGACCAGCGATCCCGATACAGACGAACGTCAGTGGCGCGGCAGCCTGGAGCCATGGCTTCGGCCCTTCCGGCAGCAGGCGCCGCGCCTCGTCCTCGCCAAGTACGAGCGTCAATGCAATGGCGAGTGCTCCTAGGATCGTCCCGCCCTGGAAGCCGCCTCCCGGTGTGAGGTGTCCGTTCAAGATGACGTAGATCGCGAACATCGCGATGAAGGGCGCCAGGAGCCGGACGATGAAGCGCACCACGGCGCTCACCGGGTAAGCCGGCTTGTCGGCAGACTCCGACGAAGTGCGGCCAAGCAGCAGTACCGCCAAGACGGCCGCCAGTGCCGTGAAGATGACTGTGACTTCGCCGTTGGTGTCGAAGCCACGGTAGTTGAGGATGACGTCGGTCACGATGTTCTCGGCGCCGGCTTCCTCCACGCCGTGCTCGAGATAGTACGCCGAGACATGCGTGTACGTGACGTTGTCCGGAGAGCCGTGCGGGGGCAGCTCGGCCATGGCGAGAAGCAGCGGAACGGCTGCGATGATAAGCAGTGCTGCGACGAGTGCCTTCTTCATTTCTCTCGCCTCGTCGTTCTGCTTATGGCTACGAGGAACAGCACGGTGGTGACGCCGGCGCCAACGGCCGCTTCGGTCATGGCAACATCAGGCGCACCGCGCAGTTGCCAGACGACACACATCACAAGGCTGTAGGTCGAGAAGATGATCGCCGCCGCAAGCAGGTCCTTAATGCGGATCACAGCGATGGCGCAGGTGATGAGCAGCAGCATGAGTACGATATCGAAGACTTGGCTCACGCTGACACCTCCGGCTTCGATCGGCGCCAGGGCACAAGCCCCGTCTTGTACGCGGCCCGCGCGAGCGCATGCCCGGTGGTTGGACTCGATAGCAGTACCAGCAGCGCGAGGAGCAGGATCTTCAGGCCCGACACGTCAGGTCCGTTGTGCACGGCAAGCGCCAGAAGCAGCGAACCGGCGCCCACCGTGTCGCACTTGGTCGCCGCGTGTGTTCTCGCGTAGAAATCAGGGAGCCTGAGCAGGCCGAGCGTGCCGACGAGGAAGAAGAACATGCCGATACCGGAGAGCACGACGGTAAGTGCGTTGGTGACTGCCTCGAAGGTTGTCACGACCAGTCACCTCGCAACCGGCCTGTCTCCAGGAACCGCGTGGCCGCGATCGTCACGATGAAGTTGAGCAGCCCGTAGACGAGCGCAACGTCGATGTAGATGCTCCTGCCGAGCACGATGCCCAGGAGCGCGATGACAACGAGCGTCTTTGTGCCCACGATGTTGACCGATAGGATGCGGTCGGCGACGGTCGGCCCTGCGTATGCCCGCCACAGGCATAGGAAGGCATTCACAAGCAGAAATATGCCGACTCCCCAGAAGAATCCCTGCACCGGTCTCACTCCTCGAAGACGCGGACGACCCTTCGCTCCAAAGCGCCACTCGCGATGCTGTCGGCAAACTCCTCGGCCAGGCAGTGGATCGTGAAGGTGTTCTCGTCGGCGTCGATGGTGAGCGTTCCAGGCGTCAACGTGATCGAGTTAGCGAACGCGACGCGGGATACGTCCCGGCGCATCGAACAGCGATGCGTGATGACGATCGGCTCGATCGGCATACGCGGATCGAGTACCTTCTCGGCGACGTAGACGGCCGCAACAATGATCTCTTTGACCAGCCAGCCTACGTAAATGAGAAGTCGACCGAATTGGCGAAGGGAGAGGGTTGGAGCGTCATCGCCCCATAGGGTGCGCGCCGCCCACCAGCCGATCAACACTGAGAGCAGTGCGCCAATGGCGAGGTCCAGCGGCGCACCTGACCCGGTGACGATCAACCAGAATATGAAGAGTGCCAGCGACGCCTGCGCCACTTTCATGATGTGACTTCTCGCAGGTTGCCGATCCCACCGGGAGCCGGCTCATGGACTTCGGTAGCGCGGGGACCCAGGCGATCCAGTGCCAATCGCACCAGTTCGTCCTCCGTGTTCGCCTCGCCTGGATATGCGGCCATGCCGAGAGAGACCGTCAGCTTCGCGACGGGGTCGATGACGTCTCCTTCGAACTCCGCACCGGCCACGGCCCGCTCGATTCGCACGGCGACGATCCCGGCCTGTTCGGTGGAGGAGAACGGCAGGACTACGGCGAACTCGGTTGGGCTGTAGCGTGCAACGATATCGGTATCGCGCACGGATATCCGGACCAGGTCAGCCATGTGTTCCAGCATCAGATCGGCCTTGTAGTGTCCGAACCGTTCCTTGAAATCAGGGTATCCGTCAACTGCAACCACACCGAATGCGACCGGGACGGAGTACCGATCGCACCGGTGGATCTCCTCGTTGAGCCGGTTGTGCAGGTAGTCGGCCTTGTAAAGACCGGTGAGCTGATCGCGTATGGAGGCCTGTTCGAGCACCTCACTGTGCTGTCGCTGTCGGTGTGCCTGCGCTCCGATGACGACTCCCGAGAGCAGGAAGACGGCTATACCCACACCGAGCTGGGGGACTGAGGTCGATCCGGCGCTGGCCTCCGGCACGAGCAGGGCGACAAGAGCGGCTACCAGGGCACTTGCGACAACGGCACCGCCTACGTGGTAGGCGAGCGCAGCGATCACGATAGGGACCAGATACAACGGCCAATACGTTCGCAGGTCGCCTGTAAGTGAAATGAGCGCGGTGACGAACCCACCTGTCATGGCGACAAGAAGTGCGCTCCATAGATGAAAGCGTGTTGCGCGCGCAGCGGATTCCGCTACGGTTTCATCGGCTACCCCCGGCATGGGTAAGCCCCCCCCGATCACAGTCAACACTACCCCGACGGTTCCGCGTCACTTCCGGGGTGTGGCGCGCAAGGCACCGACTTGCCGGTCAGACTCGTTGGACTTTCACGATGTCTCGGTCCCAGTATTCCACTGCATGTGACGAAAATCACGAGCCAGGCGGAAGCCTGAGTAAGCCTGATGCGGGATTGAGCTGGGCTGAAGCGCCCAGGCGCTTGCCGGCTTCGTGTGCGCGGTGCCGAACAGGAGTGATAAAGTGGTTCCCCTAGACTGGAGGTGGACGTGACTAATAGCCGGGTCAAGGCTCGGAGTCCGCTCATGCGTGCAGCGCTGGGTCTCACTTGGGCGATCACTGCGGTGGTCGTGATCCTGGTCCTCGCCCATGTGTTCATCCGACCGGTATCGCCGGAGCAAGTGACTCCACCCGGGCACTTCGGAGAGCCGTGTCTCGTTTGCCACATCGTCAGTCAGAGTGCGGACATCATCGAATTCGGCGAGTGACGGGATCAATCTCATGGCAGCCAACGACCACGGTGCTGACACCACTCTGGAATCAGTCACTCCATCTCAGCACAAGCGCTCCGGCACGTACTCGCTCGGCGAGGAGATCGCAAACTCGGTCACGCACGGCCTTGGTATTGTGCTCAGCCTCGCCGCTCTGGTGTTGCTCGTTCTCACTGCGGCGCGCACGGACGATCCTTGGCAGGTTGCGAGTGCCATCACCTTCGGAGTAACGCTGGTTCTGCTGTACACAGCCTCCACGCTGTACCATTCGATCCCCGGACCCCGCGCCCGGCGGGTGTTCAAGGTGATCGACCACTCGGCCATCTACTTGCTGATTGCAGGCACCTACACACCATTCACGCTGGTCACCCTGCGTAACGCCGGTGGATGGTGGCTCTTCGGCGTCATCTGGACACTGGCCATTGCCGGCGTCAGTCTCGAGGCGTTCTGGGTGTATCGCCCGAAGTGGGTGTCTGCTGCCGTCTACCTGGGAATGGGCTGGCTGGTCATAACTGCGATCAAGCCGCTTGTCGCGCACGTTCCCTCTGGCGGGATCCGGCTGCTAGTCGCGGGCGGACTTGCGTATACCCTGGGCACCGCGTTCTACCTCCTCAAGAAGGTACCCTACACGCATATGGTATGGCATCTCTTCGTGCTCGCCGGCAGTGTGTGCCACGTCCTGGCCGTAATGCTCTACGTCTTGAGCTAGGACTAGGGTCGCCAGCCCGGGGGCGCCAGCAGTATCGGTACGACAGTCTTCTGAAGCGCAGCGTTGGTGACACTATCGAGTGCCGCTTCCGAGCCTTCCTCGCAGTGAGGCCCCATGACGATCAGTGAGTACTCGCCCGAGGCCGCGGCCTGCGCAACGATGCGTTCAGCGTCTCCCGCCATCACTCGTATCCGCACGTCTTCAACGCCGACCTCGTGCAGTTCCTCCGCGAAGACCGCCAGCCGACCTCGTGAATCGTCAGCCGCATACTCGGAGAGCGTGCCCGCGCTCTGCTGGACCACATGCAGTAGCGTGGCGGCGCGCGCGCCCTTCTCGGCTACATCGAGCATAAGGTGACCTGCGCGCTCGCATGCCCCTGAGAAGTCCGATGGGAACAAGACGTGGCCGAGCATGGCTGCACATGAGTCGCCCACCTGCTCGTAGTCATCCCCTGTCGAGGGGGCGGTCAGGAGTATGGGCCGGGCAGCTATCCTCACGAGATCCGATGAGACGCTGCCTGACATGACTCCGTCGAACAGCCCCTTGCCGTGGCTTCCGGCAACGATGAGGCCTGACTCGTGTTGGACGGCGATTCGCTCGATCTCATAAGGCGCGTAGCCCACGGCGGTGTCGATGCGCACCTTGATGCCGGCGGCCTCAAGGGCGTCGACCTGGCGTGCGAACACGGCATCGCCATCCGCGCCCGGCATGGCACCGGGGCGATCGATCTCGATGACGTGCACCAGAACCACGTTCTCGACGCCAAGCACGCCGAGTTGGCCCGCGCACTTCACGATCCCGTGGGAGGATGATGAGAGGTCGGTGCAGACCACGGCGTTTCGGAACATTGCTCGCCTCCCCCTCCCTTGTCTAGTTGCCGTCGTAGAAGTTCTTGTCTCGGTCTCCTGAGTCGGAGTAGCCGCGACTCTCCCAGTAGCCCTGGTAGTTCTCGTCATCCGACAGTTCGATCTCAGCGACCCACTTGATCCACTTGTAACCCCACTTGTCCTCGGCCACCAACTGGAACGGGAAACCCCGTACCGGAGGCAGAGTCACCCCATTCATCGAGTAGGCGAGCAGGATGTCATTGTCGTAGAAGTACTCGATGGGAAACATCGTTGAGTAACCGTCGACGGCTCGCAGTATCACGGTATTCGCCGTAGGCTGTGGGGCTACCTCTTCCAGGATGTCACGCACCAGCACGCCCTGCCACAGGATCGTCACACTCCACCCTTCGACACAGTCGAGCGTCACTACCTTCTTATAAGAGGCGTGATCGCTTGCGACTTCCGAGTAGGTGTACTCCGCCGGTTCGCCGACCAGTCCGCTCACGACGAGTCGATACGTCTCCCGGTCGACCTGCTGCGGTCCTGCGATGGAGTTTTCGCGGAAGTCGCTGACGGAACCCAGGTTCGCGCCCTCGTACTCGCGTATCTCCACCCCCTCGAGAGAGATAACGTCATCTCGCGGAACATCTTGAGGCGCTCCGCCCGAGGGCGGCTCCGAGCAGGCTGCCAGAGAACCCAGGAGCAGCAGTCCCACCGCCACGGTCATGAATCCTGTGCGTGTCATCTCCGTCTCCTTTGAGCGTGCCGCTCACTCGTTCATTCCCGAGCGGAGTCCGTTGCATTCCTGTGGCAGAATGAAAGTGATGCACTGAGCAGGAGTGGAGGAGCTGTGACGAACGTCCTCGAGGTGTCCGGACTGCGAAAGTCATATGGCAAGCATGAGGCTGTGAAAGGCATCGACTTCGCTGTCGCGGAGAACGAGATCTTCGCCCTCATCGGCCCGAACGGTGCGGGCAAGACGACGACACTGCGGATCGTGGCCACTATACTGCAGCCGAGCGGAGGCAGCGCGCGACTCGATGGCGTCGATGTCGCATCCGATCCGGCGACTGTCCGGGAGCGAATCGCGTATCTGCCCGAGGAAGCCGGCGCGTATAAGAACATGACAGGTGAAGACTACCTGCGTTTCATGGCGCGGATCTACTTCGGCGAGAAGCCTCGTCAGGACGAAGCGCTCAAGATCGCACGTGAGGTATGTGCTCTTAGGGAGCGGCTCACCGACAAGCTCGGTACGTACAGCAAAGGTATGACCCGCAAACTCCTGCTGGCGCGAACGATCATGACGCGACCGCGCCTGGCAATCCTTGACGAACCTACGAGTGGCCTTGATGTACTCAACGCGCTCGAAGTCCGTGCCACGATCAAGGAGTTCTCTCGCAGGGGGATGTCGGTGCTTCTCTCGAGCCACAACATGCTCGAGATCGAGTATCTCTCGGACCGGGTGGCGATCATACACAAGGGCGTCATCCACGAGGTGGGGACGCCGTCCGCTCTCAAGCAGAGATACGGTGCCGCGAACCTTGAAGAGGTCTTTGCGCAGGTGGCTCGATGAGGAAGTTCATGGTGCTGCTGCGCAAGGAGCTCAGAGAACTCTTGACCCGGCAGATGCTGCTGCCCTTCGCGGTGACGATCCTGATGTTCGCTCTCATCGGCAATATCATGGGTTCGCAGGGCGACGAGAATGCGGCTCAGCGTAGCGTTATCGTGGTTGATCTCGACAGGAGCGCCGCCTCCGCTCTGGTCATCACATCGATCGAGCAGGCGGGTTTCACGGCTGATGTCCGACAGGATGCCGAAGTGGAGAAGGCGGTTGCCGAGCTCAAGACGAGGGATGCCGCCTCGCGGCTCCTGGTCGTCATCCCCGCAGGTTTCGGGGCGAAGCTTTCCGTCGTCGAGCAGCCTCGACTCATCACGTACTCGGCATTGCGCAACCTCTCCGTCACGGGTTCTCGAGACCTGGGGGCGCTGAAGGGCGCGATAGCCGGGGTATCAGAAGCAGTCAGTGCACAGATGCTTGCCGAGCGGGTCGGAGGCACGGATTTGGAGGCGCTGAAGACGCCGATGTCGGTCGAGGAGCACGTCATCGTCGGCGAGAAGGAGGCGCTAGCTTCCCCGGATATGATCGGCGCCTTCATAAGCCAGCAGACGACGTTCATTCCGATAGTGCTCTTCATCGTCACGATCTTCGCGGCGCAGATGGTGGCTACGACCATTGCCAACGAGAAGGAGAACAAGACGCTCGAGACACTGCTTGCCGTACCGGTCGCGCGGAGTGCTCTTGTGGGCGCGAAGATGATCGCCGCGGGCGCCGTCGCGCTGCTGTCTGCGGGGGCCTACATGATCGGCATGAGCTACTACATGAAAGGCATGCAGGCCGGTTTCGGAGGGATGGAGCTGAATGGCGGGGACGCACTCGCAAGTCTCGGGCTGAGTCTCAGTGTGGGCGACTACGCGTTGCTTGGCACCACGATGTTCTTTGCGATTCTCGTGGCGATCTCCATCGCATTGATCCTCGGAGCATTTGCCGAGAACGTCCGGGCGGTCCAGTCGTTGCTCACGCCGTTGATGCTGATGCTCATGCTGCCGTATTTCCTCGTGCTCTTCCTCGACATAGAGGCGATCAGTCCCAGGCTGCGGCTGCTTGTCTACGCGATACCCTTCAGCCATCCATTCATGGCGGGTCCCAACCTGTTTCTGGGCAACTACGCCATGGTATGGGCGGGAATCGCATATGAGATCGTGTGGTTCGTGGTCTTCGTGTTCCTGGCAGCGAGAATCTTCGCATCAGACCGCATACTGACGATGAAGCTCGACTTGGGAAGAAAGAAGAGGGGCACCAAGTCTCGCGGCTGATGCATCTCTGACTGGAGGTCTCGATGGAGGACGACTCGATAGCGGCCGGGGAATTTCGGCAGCTGTTCTTCTCCAACCCGCAGGCGTTGTTCGTCTGTGATGCTGTCACGCACGAGATCCTCGAGGTCAACGACGCGGCTTCGCGAGCTTTTGGCGTTCCGAGAGAGCGTCTTGTCGGTGGCGCCATCATCGATTTCATCGACGAGGAGGACAGACCTCAACTGGAAGAGCGGCTTGCCGCGAAAGCCCTGGACGCGGAGGTGTGGGGACCCTGGTTGTTCCACGCCACAGAAGAGGATTTCCTCGGTGTGTGCGACCGCCGGAGCGTTCAGTTCGCCGGGCGTGCTGCGTTCATCGTCCATGTCCGAGATGTGACGACGGAGATCGATCGCGAGCGTCAGCTGAAGGAGAGCGAGCAACGCTACGATATCGCCCTACGAGGTGCGAATGACGGGATCTGGGATTGGGACCTGGTCGGGAACAGGGTCTATTACTCACCGAGGTTCTGCGAACTTCTCGGCTACGAACAGGGCGAACTTGGTGACAGTCCTGAGGGGTGGTTCGAGAAGGTGCACCCGGAAGACATCGATCAACTGATGCGGGAGATAGACCTGCATCAACAGCGGATCACGCCGCGCCTCAAGGCCGAGTATCGAGTGCGTCACAAGCTGGGCCATGATGTCTGGATGCTGACACGCGGCGTGGCCGTGTTCGAGGGCGATCGAGCGGTTCGCATGGCAGGCTCCCAGACCGACATCAATGACCTGAAGGCGAACGAGGAGCGCATCCTGCAGGGGGCCTTCTACGATCGACTCACGGGTTTGGCCAACCGATCGCTGTTCATGGACCGGTTGAGCTTTCTGGTTCGCAGGGCGATCACCAGTGCCGAGTACGGCTTCACGGTGCTGTTCATCGACCTCGACCGCTTCAAGATGGTCAACGAGAGCTACGGTCACGAGTCAGGCGACACGCTGCTGGCCGAAGCGGGCACTCGTTTTGCGCGCACTGTGAGCGCTGGCGACACGCTCGCCCGATTGGGCGGAGATGAGTACGGCGTCATCTTGGATGGCGTCGCCGACGTCGCCAACTCGATACACCACGCGCAAGCGCTCCTGGATGAGTTCAGCGAGCCCTTCAGCGTTGGCGGAGACGAGGTCGTGCTGCACGCGAGCATCGGTGTCGCGGTGAACGACGGTCGTTACATGCGGAGCGATGACTTGCTGCGCGATGCCGACACTGCCATGTATCGGGCGAAGAGCAAGGGACGCGCACGCTACGAAGTGTTCGATGAGGCCATGCATCAGGAGGCGGTCGCGATCCTGCGGTTGGAGACCGACATCAGGCGCGGCATCACGGCCGGCGAGTTCCAGCTCTTCTACCAGCCCATCATCTCGCTGAATGACGGCGCGATCGTAGGCTCGGAGGCGCTGGTGCGATGGAATCACCCGGAGCGTGGACTCGTCGGACCGGTCGAGTTCATTCCCGTTGCCGAGGAGAGTGGACTCATCGTCTCGTTGGGCGAATGGATCATGTACGAGGCGTGTCGTCAGTCCCGCGAGTGGATCGACCAGGGGCTCAAGCCCGGAAGCGTCTCGGTGAACCTCTCGGCGCATCAATTCAAGAGCGGACTTGTGCAAGAACTCATCCGGGGAGCCCTGGAGAGTGCTGGTCTCGAAGGACATCATCTCCATGTGGAGCTGACAGAAAGCGCTGTCATGGACGACCCTGAACAGGCTATCGCGATATTCCGGGAGCTTGAGAAGCTGGGCGTCCACTTCGTGATCGATGATTTCGGTACGGGATACTCGTCGCTGAGCTACCTGAAACGTCTTCGAGTCGGCTCGCTGAAGATCGATCGATCATTCGTCAAGGACCTGGCCACCGATGCGGAGAACGCAGCTCTCGTGGCCGCCGTGATCGCTCTATCGCATAGTTTCCGCGCGCAGTGTGTGGGGGAGGGCGTGGAGACCACCGAACAGCTTTCTTTCCTTCGACTGCTCAAGTGCGATCTGGCACAGGGCTACCTGTTCAGTCGCCCCGTCCCTGCTCCGGAGTTCGCGGAGATGCTCCGTTCCGGGGTCAAAGGATGGCACAGACTACTGTTCTGAGGTTGAGACATGACAACGTACAGCGCCCCGCTCCTGACATCGGAAACGTGCGGCGGTCTCGCCGGGGTCTTTCGCTTCAGGCGACCGGACGGGTACCTCTTCAATGCAGGTCAACATCTGACGTTGGGTCTGCAGACCGGCGAGGGCCTGCAGCGCAAGGTGTTCACCATCGCAAGCGCACCTGCGGACGATTATCTCGAGATATGCACCCGGCTGAGCGGTTCTGTCTTCAAGACCACCCTTGCCGAGCTGGTACCGGGAGACGAGGTGGAGCTGTCCGGATCGTCGGGGACGCTCACCCTTGCGCATGACGGGCAGTCGACCGGATTCCTGGTGGGCGGCGTGGGCGTGACTCCAGCGCACAGCATGATTCGGGATGCCATGGCCGAGGGCAGGACGGAGAGCCTCGTGCTCTTCTACGGTGATCGTTCACCCGAGTGCATGAAGTACGCGGACGAGTTCGCAGTCGCGGCTCGACGCACGGGGCGACTGACCTTCGTGCCTGTAGTAGAGCGCCCCGGGGATGACTGGAGCGGCGAGACCGGCTTCATCACCGAGGAAGTCGTTCGTCGATACGTCTCTTCACCCGAGCGGATAAGCTGGATTCTCTCCGGCCCGCCCATGATGGTGCAGGCGATGCAGGCTGTCGCCGCGAGGATTGGTATTCCAGATTCCGGACTGCAGGTCGAGCTGTTCAGTGGTTATCCGTCGGCGAGTCGTCCGCCGACCACTTAGGGTATATGACGGCCATGAACCACCCGTCGTGAACACGGTAGGGAGCGATAGCGATGGAGATCATGGCCAGGGTCTGCAAATCCGAGCGAATGAACCTCGAGCGATTGTTTGCACGGGCGTTCGTCGTGGCAGGAGGCGTCTTCTGGATTGCCGCGGTGCTGGGTATGGACCTTGAGTATCGCAACAAGGGGCTGTCCGAAGCCGCCGGTACCGCGGCCATCCCATTGGCAATCGCAATCGTCGCGCTTGCAATCGGGTGGTTCTACGAGAACCTGGCGGGCGTGCTGTTGCTGGCGGGAGCCGTGGGGGCGATCTTGTGGGGCGTCTTCGCGGGATGGGGAGAGCTCGGCATCTGGTGGCTGATGGCAGGCGTGCTCATTGCGCCAACGGTCATTTCCGGTGTGTTGTTCCTGGCGGCGGGTCGTATGCAGCGCATCTGCGAGCTTGAGGCTTAGTTTGAGTGACCATTCGTCAGCTCCTTTCATCGAAGGCGGGTACCGTTGAGCGTAATGATTCTGCCGCTGGCACGCAGTGAATGGAATGCGCACTACGATAGGCTAAACTTGTAAAGGAATCTTGTGCGCCCAAGGTCGTGCCGAGCCCATCGACACCGAAGGCTCAGCGATCGCCGAAGGCGGGAAGGATCGCGAGTGTACGATCTTGAGGGGGTCCTCGGACCCTCGGTCACCGAGTTCGTTGATCGTCACGTCAGATCTCTGCTGACGTGGGACATCCTCGTCTTCTTCCATCGCAATCCGGAGGCCGTGCTCGATCTCGATGGCCTTGCGTCCAGGCTCGGTCGCAGGATCGAGGAGCTTGAGCCCGAGGTCGAGGCGTTGTGTGACGGCAGGATCCTGTCGAAAGCAGGAGGCCTTGTGCGCTATCGGCCGTCCGCCGAGACGAGGCAGACGGTGGCCCAGTTCGTGGAGAGCTGCAAAGATCGCGGTAGGCGGTTGGCACTCATCGCCATCGTGCTGCACAAGATCAATCCGCAGCAGCCGATGCGCCCCTAGAGATGGTCTGAGATACGGACCTTCAGGTTGTCCGGATCGACTGTCTCCAGGACTTCCAGACCGACTTCGGTCAGCTCCACGTCTTTGGGCGTCTCGATAGCGAGCCCTGTCGGGTCGTACATCACACGGACGCGGGGTCGCAGGGAGTCATCGGTCATGCCCGAGACGATGCCCACGGATTGATCCGAAAGGCGGACCACACAACCGACCGGGAACACACCGAGATGTTTGACGAACAGTCGGGTCAGCGTCTGATCGAGTGTGGTGAGCGTGTCGCGCAGCAGCTGCATCACCGCCTGGTCCGGGGTGTGAGCAAGGCCATCAGGCAGGGGCGTGGTGAGTCGGTCGTAGCGATCGGCAATAGCGACGATGCGGCTGTACGGGTGTGTGACGTAGTCCGCCTCGCGCTCGGGGTAGCCGGAGCCATCGCGACCCATGTGGTGCTCGTAAGCCACAAGCATGGGGGTGCGGTCCTGCTCGGGCAGACGCGAGAGGACTTCCGCACCTATCTTCGGGTGGAGATACCGGGCCTTCTCGGCGTCCTCGGGATCCGTCATATCAAAGGCGATCTTGCCGACGTCATGCAGCAGCGCTGATACGCCGAGTGTGGTGAGGCCCTCCTCAGGGATGCCGAGTCCGATGCCGAGGATGAGCGAGTAGATCATCGTGTTGATGGAGTGGAACAGGTTGGATTCGGTGTTGCCCGTCATGGTCGCCAGGCCGAGCACAGCAGCGCTGTCCTCCATCAACCTGCCGAGAATACCCTCGACGATGATGCCAGCGTCGCCCACATCGGGCTGACCGGTCTTTTGTATCCGGTGGGTCAGCGTGCGCAGTACTCCGATGAGCCGGTTGTACAGCGCGCGGTCCTGCTGGCGAAGGCGGTCTCGCTCCTCGGCCTCCTCAGCGTCCTCGTCGACGAGCGCCGAGATCGTGACTGTCGAAACACCGCGCTTCTCGAGTTCCTCGCCTACTTCGAGTGTCTGCGACGCACGCAGGCCGAGGACTTCGATGAGCGTCTCCGCATCACGCTGTGTGAAGCCATCGTGGAGCGTCAGACTCTCGACCCGGTGGGATTCGAGTGTCTCCGTCATCGATCGAAGTCCGGGAGCGTCCACCGATAGCACCTGGCTGCCGTGGTACAGGCGGCCGAGATGCACGTTGAGGGTGAAGGGTCCCTCGGCAAGGCAGGCCGCCGCCGCATCGAGCAGCGAGCCTATCGCCTCCGCGTACTTCGGGTGGGTCGGCGGATAGAGATGGAGCGCCTTGCGTGCTGCGGAGAGTGCCACCACGAGTTCTACGGGCTGATGCTCGTTCATCAGGCACCTCCCTGTGCACGGCTATCGAGCGCTTGTCGCGCGAGCGCAGAGACTTCAGTGAAGTGGCCTCTCTTGATGAGGGCTTTTCGATCGGCCAGGCGGGCAAGCGAAGTGGTCGCAGCGTCGTCCTGGCAGCGTGCCAGGGCGGTGATGATCTCGCGGGTCAGGGCGAAGTCCTTGCCATCGGCGTCGATCTCTCCCAGAAGCTTCTCGATGGCCGCGACCACTCCCGGCGCGGGGCACGTGCCGACCGCCCGTATCGCGGCAGTAGCGACCTCAGCAGAACCGTCCCGCATAAGGGTGCCCAGATGCCGCAGCGCCGCGGGCGACTTCGACATGCCCAGGCCCTTCGCCATCTCGCGTCGAGATTGCGTGTCTGCGCGGTGGGTGAGAGTCTCGAGCGCTTGAGATGAACGCGGATCGGATTCCTCCGCAAGATGGCGTACGACGGGAGCAAGCTGGAACCACTGCGCTTTGGGGGCGAAGGCGACCAGCAGGTCGATGAGGCGTCGCCCCAGGATGAGTCCGGCCAGCTCCAGCCCGTCACGGTCACGAAGGGAGAGCGCCTCTTCGAGTAGGGCCATCTGCGCAGGCTCCCCACACTTCAGAACGATGCCGCGTGCAATCGGTGCCAAAGACGCGTCGTCCATGACCGCATGGAGAAGCGCAGCCATGGTTCGCCGATCGGTGGTGCGCGCGAGCGCGGCGCGCAGGCGTTCGGCGAGCTCCGGCCAGGGGAGGTCGGTGCGCGACTCGCGGGCCACCAGTTCCGAGATGACCCGATCAGCCAGCTCAAGATCGCGCTGCTCGAACAGGGTCGGCACTACCGACACCAGGCCCTCGAGTGTCTTGCAGTACAGGTCGAAGTCCTCCTGCTGGTCGAGGAGGGACAGCATTGTCATCACCGTTCGCGCGTTGACATGCGTCAGCGAGCGCTGCACTTCACTTCGAATCGCGGCGATCTCCTCGGACTTCACATCCGCGAGCTTCGCGACCTTGTTGTAGTCGGGAGCTCGCTCGAACAAAGGCTTCTCGGGTTCTTTGGATGCACGCACATCCAGCATATGCTCAAGGAAGGAAAGCTCTTTGGCCGAGTGGCCCGCCTGGGCGAGCATCGGCTGGATATCCGCCATGATCTGGTCGAGACGCTGCCCGATCGGCAGGTTCGTGAGCATGCTCGACATGGACAGCATATTGTCGCCGAACAATCCGCCGACCAGAGAAGACGCCAGATCGGCCGAGTCCATCGTGCCGAAGACGCTCGCCATCAGCTCTCCCAGGCCCTCGCGACCACCGGCAGCGAGGCCAAGAACGGCATCGCGGCCTCCGGAGCCCTGAGAGAGGAACGCCGAGGTCAGCGACTCGACCAGGCGGTCGAAATCGCCTGATCCGGCTGCCTGCATGATCTCGGCGAGGCCGTCGCCAAGCGCTCCGGGATCGTTCTTCACAACACTCTGCAGCCAGAGCGTCAGTTTGTCCGGATCGGTAGCGAGCTGTCGCAGAAACTCGTCCACGTCGCCTTCAGGCGTCAGCGCCTCAAGCTCGATGACAGTCAGGCTGACGTCGGAAGCCCGCACGCATTCGATCCCGGCTCCCGCAAGCGCAGCGCCGAAGCCTCCTTGCTCGCGGAGTGACTCCGGAGCTTGCAGCACGATCGATAGCGTCGAGACGATGTCGTCCTCCGTGCAACCGGGTAGGATGTCGAGCTCTGCGACTCCGTGTGCGACGAGCAGATCGGCGAGCTCGCTCGAACCCACGGAGGAAACGGGCATGCCGCCGAACGTGAAGCCCTCGCGGGCGACCGTCAGCGGGACGACTGGTTCTACTGAGAGTAGCTCCTCAAGTGCAGCACGAGCGGCAGAGGCGCTCTGACGCGGGATCGGGCTGGATGCGGGGTAGAGGCGGAGGGTCTTCGTCGCGGTGGTCAGTGCCCGAACGACGGTTTCGACACTCCGCATCGTGGCTGGATCAGACGCCACTCAGAATCACACCCCCCGGTTCAGCACGGCCGCAATCTAATTGATTCTGTAGCATCAGCGCAACATCGTCCACATAGCCATGTGTGGGATGACGCCGTTACGGTAACCTTATCGGCATGAACTCATATGTTGGAGAGATGATTCTTATCGCAGCGCTTCTCGTGCTGAACGGCTACTTCGCCGCGGCCGAGATCGCGCTGGTGTCTGCCCGACGCGCCGCACTCAAGGCGGATGCCGAGAATGGTTCGGTCCGCGCGAGGAGTGTCCTGCATCTGACAGAGGACCCCTCCCGGTTCCTGGCAGCCATCCAGGTCGGGATCACACTGGTCGGATTCGGCGCCTCGGCGACGGCAGCAGTGACGCTTGCAGAGCCGGTCGCGGCAGGTCTGCGAGACCTCGGAGTGCCGTGGGTCACCGAGATCGCCGGCGGGCTCTCGGTCTTCCTCGTCACGCTGGTGATCGCCTACCTCACGCTTGTCTTCGGCGAGTTGGCGCCCAAGCGGCTTGGCCTTCAGAGTGCCGAGCGGGTCGCCAAAGCAGTGGCCGGACCGATCGGATGGCTGGCCACGATGGCCTCTCCTGTCATCTGGGTGCTCACGAAGTCGACGAACGGGGCGGCGCGCCTCCTAGGCGTCAAGCCCGGGGCTATACGGCCGGGCGTCACCGAGGAAGAGATCAAGCTTCTTGTCACCGAGCAGGGGACTCTGCTCGATGAGGAGAAGCGCATGATCCACGAGATCTTCCAGCTCGGCGACACCGTAGCTAAAGAGATCATGGTGCCCCGGGTCGACATGGCGATGCTTGAGGATACGTCGAGCGTCGGCGGGGCGATCGGACTGTTCAGTCGCTCGGGCTTCTCGCGCTTGCCGGTCTATCACGAGGACGCGGACTCGATCGTCGGGATCCTTCTGCTCAAAGACCTCGTGGGGCCGGCCTCCGAAGGCGCTCTCGGCGAGCCCGTCACTCGCTTCATGCGACCGGCTGTCTTCGTCCCGGAGACCAAGCCGATCCTCTCGATCCTCTCGGACATGCAGGCCGCCCGGAACCACATCGCGGTCGTCGTGGATGAGTACGGCGGAACCGAAGGCATCGTGACGATCGAAGACATCGTCGAGGAAGTCATCGGCGAGATCGCTGATGAGTTCGACAAGGAGCACCGGTACATCACCGTGCTCGGTTCGGACGACTGGACGATCGACGCGCAGCTCTCTGTCGAGGAGGCGCGTGAGCGTCTGGGGTTCGAGATTCCCGAGTCCGAGGAGTACGAGACGCTCGCCGGATGGGTGCTCATGGAGCTGGGTCACATACCGGTTCCCGGAGAAGTGGTGGAACACGCCGACCTTCACGTCACCGTCGAGGCGGTGCGTCGACGCCGGATCGCCCGGCTCCGGGTATCAAAGACGAGGAGTGCGCCCGAAGGAGGACCTGTGGATGGAACGCAGACTCTACCGTAGCCGGAACGACCGTATCATCGCCGGGGTTTGTGGCGGCATCGCCGAGCAGATGCAGGTGGATCCCACGCTTGTACGCATCGCCGCTGTCCTACTCACGCTCATCACGCAGGGCGGACTGGTGATCGCCTACATCGTGATGGCCTTCGTCGTTCCGGAGGAACCGGTCCGTGCAGAGCCAGCCAGCGCTCCGGCTGCGTCGCAGCCTGCGGGCACCATTGCAGAGGAGAAGATAATGGCCGAGGACACAACACGATCGTCCGAGCATGACGCGCCCCCCGTGGCGCCGGAGGTTCCGCCTGCTCCGCAGGTGCCTGTGGCTCCGCCGGCGTACGTGCCGCCCGGCGCACCAGCGACACCACCCGTGCGCCGTGGCCGTGGCGGCGTCGGGTTCGGGGTCGTGCTGGTCCTCATCGGACTAGCGCTTCTGGCGAACCAATTCGTCCCCGATTTCGACATCTGGCGCTACTGGCCGGTGGCCATCATCTTGCTTGGCATCGTCTCCGTGATGAGGGGGTTGAGGGGCTGATGGATCTCAAGCGATCTGCGGAGGGGCTGACTGTGATCGCGATCGGGGCCGTCCTGCTGGCGAACACGCTAGGCTATCTGCCGTGGTCGATATGGTGGAACGTGCTGTCGTTGTGGCCGTTGCTCATCGTTGCAGCGGGGATAGACATCATCGGACGCGGCACGGACAACACCTGGCTCCGCGTCTTCTCAAGTCTGCTCGTCGTAGGTGGTCTGCTGTACGGCGCGTTCGTGATGACGCCAAGCGGGCGCTGGTTCCCCTTCGTCACATTCAACTCGTCGCAGGGGACAACAGCGTTCGATGAGTCCTATGACCACGATGCGAGCGTGAAGACCGGTGTTGCTGAGATCAGCGGGGGCGTGGGCGAGTTCACGCTGGCCGAGGGAAAAGACCTGGTCTCGGCGAAAGGGGAGACGCCTTTCGATGAGCCGGTGCTCGATGTATCGACGAGCGGCAGCAAGGCCGACGTCGTGGTCTCCCTGGGAGAGGGGATGCAGGCATGGCCGAGCGGGACCCGGGCGAAGCTCGATGTCCTACTGGACCGCAGCGTAGTGTGGGATTTGACGCTCAAGGCGGGGGTATCGTCGACAGACGCCGATCTGAGTGAGCTCAAGTTCTCGGCACTCAGGGTTGATGCCGGGGTCTCTGACACGAGCGTGAAGCTTGGCACGATATCGTCGGTCGTCGGCGTTCATGCGGTCCCTGTCGAGGTGGATGCCGGCGTCTCGTCATTGAAGTTGCGAATCCCCGAAGGCGCGCAGGTACGCCTGCGCATCAAAGGTGGACTCAGCGCGGTCAGTGTGGACAGCGGGCTGAAGCGGTTGTCCGGTGGCGACGACAAGCGATATGAGACTTCCGGCTTTGATGAAGGGGACGCGTATTACGAGATAACCGTCAACGCAGGTGTCGGTTCGATCGGCATCGAGCTCTACTAGGCATCCCGAGGAGGAAACGTGAGCAACGAACACCCGCAAGGGCCCGTACCGCAGGATCCCTTCAAGCAGGGCGATGGCAAGCCGGCACTCATCATCGGCGTCATGTTGGTGGTGGTCGGTATCTGGCTCTCGATCTGGCGTCTGGGTCTGGTTCCGGACATCTTCTGGACGGGCTGGAACTACGCGCGCAACGCGGGCTGGGGTCTGGCTGTCATCATCATCGGCGTCGTCATCATCATGTGGTCGCGAGGGGGCTCGGCTCCACACGTGCCCGAGAAGGGTACACGTCTGTACCGTTCTCGCAGTGACAAGTGGATCGGCGGTGTGCTCGGCGGCTTGGCCAAGTACTTCGGAATCGACCCGACGCTGTTGCGGCTGGCATTCATCGGCCTCATGCTGGCCAACGTCGGGGGGCTCATCATCGCCTACATAGTCATGTTGATCGTGGTACCCGAGGAGCCGGTGGTGCAGTGACGCCGCTCAAGCCTGCTCCGGTCACGCGGCCCGGTGACGTCGTGGACACGCACACGCACATGTTCTCGGTGCCTCTGTTCGCCGAGTTCATCGCATCGAACCCCGACGCGAACCCGCGCTTCAAGCGGGCGCTTCAGGAGCGCAAGTTCGGGAAGCGCAATGAGACTCTGCCGGACCTGGACGCGTCGACGATGGCGGAGTGGTATGCACAGCGTATCCATGATGCCGGTGTGGCGAAGGCACTGGTCGTCAGCGTCATCGAAGACTCGCAATACACGCGTGACTTCCTGGTGGCGGCCCGGGGACACGTGCATGCACTCGCCTACGTCGATCCCCGGACACCTTACGCGGCGGCGCTGCTGGAGCGTGAGATGGCGGCGGGCTTCAAAGGCGTGAAGCTGTTGCCCGTCAATCGCAGCTACCGACTCTCGGATCCAGCGTGTCGGCCCTTCTTCGAGAAGGCCGCCGAGCTCAAGGCGCCGATGATCGTCCATTACGGTGTCACGGTCGACCCGACCGGTGATATGCGCTATGCGGACCCCACCGACCTCTCTCCGGTGGCGCGCGACTTCCCTGAGATAACATTCGTCATCGCACACTTCGGCGCGGGCTATCTGCATGAAGCGCTGCGTCTGTGCTACCAGTGCAAGAACGTCTGCCTGGACTCATCCGGGACGAACAACTGGATGGACTACGACCCCAACGGCTATACGCTCGGCGACGTGTTCCTGCGTTCCGTGACAGCGCTCGGTCCGGAGCGCGTCCTTTTCGGCACCGATTCGGGAACAACGGCACCCTACCGCAAGTGGATCAAGCACCAGCAGCTCCGCACGCTGGAGGAGATAGGCCTGTCCGAGAAAGACCGCGACCTGATCGCACGGGGCAACGCCGTGCGGGTATTCGGATTGGATGACTAGAAGGCATGTTCGAGGCGATACACAACGAGGAGCGCGAGTACGACGAGCTCGTGAACTGGGACCGCCGTCTGGAAAGGGAGGGCCCGTTCTTCCGTCGGGTCTTTGCCGAGGCCGATGTACGATCTGTGGCCGATGTGGGTGCGGGCAGTTCACGACACGCGATCATGTTCCGTTCGTGGGGCCTCGACGTGACTGCGATCGATCCGAGTAAGGACATGCTGCAACTGGCGCGGGAGAACGCGGAGCGCGCCGGCAGTGACGTGCGCATCGTCGAAGGCGGCTTCGGTGAGGTTTCACGCATCGTGGGAGAACCGGTGGATGCTGTCACGTGCACCGGCAACGCACTCCCGCACGTGCGCTCGCTCGCGGGTCTGCATACCGCGTTGCGCGACTTCGCGTCGGCACTGCGGCCAGGCGGCCTTTTGGTGCTGCACTATCTCAATCACGCGCGGCTCATCGACCACCGGGTGCGTACTATGAATCCGGTGTTTCGCGAGACCCCCGGGGGCGACAAGTTCTTCCTTCGGCTGCTTGACTACACTCCGGAGCATGACGGGATACTGTTCGATTTCGTGACGCTGGTTCGCGATCCCGGAGTCCGAGATGCCTCGCATACGATCGAAAGCTGGCCCGCAACGCTCGATGCCGACGAGTCGGGAGGCTGGAGCCTGCGGACCCGCCGCTCGCTGCACTTCGCGATGCCCTACGACATGATCACTGCAGAACTCTCGCGTGCCGGCTTTGCCGACGTCGTGATCTACGGTGACCATGAGGGCAAGTCGCTGGAACCGGAGGTCGACGAGTCTATCGTGCTCGTCGCCCGACGCGTCTAGCAGTCGGCAGTCAGACTTCTGCCGAGGGCGCAGTTCACGCATCGGTCGGCGTCACATGCGGCGAGCGGAGAGCGTAGCCCCGCCGGGACTCCCTCGATCTCGCCCGATGCCATGGCAAGGTAGATGTGGCAGAGTGGCAGGCCCATGACGTTGCGGTAGCACTCGCTCAACTCCACTGTCGCGAGGTGACTCTCGATGTTGTACGCCCCTGCGCAGCCGAGAAGCTCGCCCCGTGCCGCCCACACGTCGAGGTCCTGCCGGGTTAGTTCGTGCATGCGGACCCGGGTCACGACCGGGAACGCGTGCGGCTCTCCGTCTCCGCTGAGCAGTGCGACACCCGTCACTACTTCGTGTTCCCCGCCAGATAGCGAGCGCAGCATCCGGTAGGCATCTTCAAGGTCCGTCGGCTTCCCCAGAACGACGCCCTCATGGACGACGATAGTGTCGCAGGCGAGTACGAGCTGTCCTGCCTCCGCAAGCGGTGCTGCCGCGACGGCCTTCTCGACAGCTATGAAGGTCGCTAGCGCTGCAGGGTCGACCGCGAGGGGGGAATCGAGCTCCTCGGGTGTGTCAACGGAGGTCACCTCGACGGGAATGCCGAGCCATTCGATCAGCCGACGGCGACGCGGTGAGGCCGAAGCAAGCAACAGTGAGTACGCGAGGTCATCCATGCGCGGATGATAGCATCTGTGCGCGCAGAGCGGCATAATCGAATGGATCCGAGCCCCACCCGCACCGAGGGGAACACCACGTGGCAGCCGCTAGGAATGACAAACGTGCGCCCGAGCCGGTCGAACGGTTCGTCAGACAACTCTTGGTCACCTATAAAGCGGTGAAACTCTACCCGCCCGCGAGCGCCATTCCTCGTGAGAATGCCCGCGAGGCCCTCTTGCAGTTGCGGCATCTTCTTCGCGAGCACGCCGACATCCGATTCTACGTTCTCAAAGAGGGTCTCATCGTCGACGGCCAACCGGTTCTTCCCGGCCAGCCGGCCTTTGAGGAGTTCGCGCGCGATTTCTACTCCCGCGGCATAGCTGAATTCCGCTTCCACACCGGTGTCAGCGAGCGAGAGCTTGTGGAATTCCTGGCCGTGCTGCAAGAGCACCCCGACGCGCTCGCTTCTTTCGGAGGGTTCGAGGCGCGAATGTGGGAACGGCAGATCGACAGCATCACGGTCAAAGACGTGAGCACCAAGATCATCGACGCCGCGCTCCCTGAGGATGCCGAGGAGATGACGGTCGCAGGTGAGGAGTGGCCGCCGAGCTCAGACCGGATCGACGCGATTCTTGAACGCGGGCACCTGGCGCGCCCGCGTGACCAACGCTTGCTCGTGCGTTTCGCGCAGAGCCCCCGTCTGGTGGGACGTCATCTTGCGGAGACGGCGCACGGGCGCGGGGTAGAGGTCTCCATGGGACGTCTGGCTGCGGTCGTCACGGAGCTGTCTCGTGTCGCCCGAAACGAGCTCGCCGAAGACCAGCCGGCCCTATTCAGATCGATCGCCGAGGCGGTCATGGGTCTTGAAGAAGACACCCGCTTCCGTCTGCTGACCGAGCATCTGCTGGAAGAAGCCCGGGTCGATGATGCGGTCGCGGGTGTCTTGCGTCAGCTCGACCTCGGTGAGATATGCGGTGCGCTGGTCACAGCGCTGAGTGACGACCCTGTCTCTCAGGAGGGCTTGGCCCGGGCCATCAGAAACCTCACCGCGATCAGTCTGGCGAGTCGGGAAGAGGTGCTCGGGGCCGCCCAGAGCGCGATGGAGGCGCAAGGTGCGTCCGTGACGGCGATGTCGGCAGTACTGGAGGGCGCGGCGCCTACACGGTTGCAGTCGCAGACTCCTGAACAGGGCACCAACGGGGATGCTCTCGCGAGTGTCTTGAGTCTTGTGGATCTCGCTCCACAGGACAGAACCGCCGATGCTGAAGACGTCGAGTTCGCCGCCTTGAAGGCTGAAGCGCTCGAAGGCGTCAGCGACGGCGACATCCTCTCCACCCTCGTGTCCATCGCGTCCCTGGAGCGCCGTCCCGATGTGTTCGCGTCGCTTCTGGCGCTCGTTGAGGACAACCTCGCTCTTCTGGTCGAGTGGGGAGAGTATGAGTCGGCCGCGCATGTCGCCGCGGTGTTGACTCATCTTGAGACCGATGAAACGCTTGATCCGGAACAACGCGCACGAGTGCGCGCGGCGATCGAGCTGCTGGCGAGTCCCCGCGCGATGCACTTGGTCACACAGGCGCTACGCGTCTTCGAATTCGGGACGAAGGAGTACGCCGCCTGCCGACATCTGCTCACGGCTCTCGACGGCCACGCGATCCCGCCGCTTCTTGAAGTGCTCGCCGATGAGCCCGACATGGCCGGCAGGAAGGCGCTCGTGGACCTGCTGTCCGAGGTCGCAAGTGACAACATCGAACGCCTTGGATCGCATGTGACCGATCCGCGGTGGTATGTCGTTCGAAACGTGGTCAGCATCCTTGCCGCCACTCATGCGGCTTCAATCGTCTCCTACCTCGCCCGAACGCTACGTCACAGCGACGCGCGTGTGCGCCGGGAGACCATACGTGCGCTCTCGGGGATTCGGCACAGAATGGCCGAGGAGATGCTGATCGCGGCACTCGGCGATGATGACGAGCAGAACGTGCGTCTTGCGGCGCGCTACCTGGGGACGCTGGGTGTTCGCGGCGCGGTTCGGCCCCTGGCCGAGGTCGCGCGCGGTGACGGGAGAGGGAACCGCGAGATCGGACCCCGCGTGGAAGCTATCGAGGCTCTCGGCAGGATCGGCGATGCGGATGCGAAGCCCGTGCTTGAGGACCTTGCGCGACAGAGGACTTTCGCACGCACCGCGCGTGCACGTGAAGTACGCACCGCCGCCGAGTCTGCATTGGCCGCGCTTGCGGCACCGCGGAGCACGGGGATGGCGGGGGAGGGCACGACATGAGCGACGAGCATGAGCCCCAGGCCGCGCGCGAGGCTGCCGGTGCCTCCTCGATCGGCCATGGGATCGAACACATCACGACAGAGGTAGCTGTTTCAGGTGCTACCCGGCAGTTCTCGGCTCCGCAGGTCAAGCGCGTTCGCGATCTACTGGCGCGCCTGTATGCGTTGCGCCGCACCATACGCTTCTACCCCGCGGATCACCCTGCGACGTCTCAGGCTATCGACGAACTGCTCCCGGTGATCGCGCAGTACCATTCGGAGGGCGTGGATGTCCCGCTCACCTTCTTCGAAGATGAGTTGCTCCTTGGCGAACAGCTTCTTGCTGAAGACAGCGTCCTGTTCGACCAGCTCATCCGTGACATGACCGCTATCGGCGTAGGCACACTGCGCTTCAAGCGAGGGTTGGAGCGCAGGGAGCTGGAGCGTTTCGCGGTCATTCTGGGGAGTGATCCGGAGGGTATGGAGAAGCGAGGCGGCATCGCCGCTTTGATGCAGAGCGCCGGGCTTGCACACATCGAAGTCAGCACCGTGACTGTGTTGAGGGAGGTCGGCAGCGGTGATGATGCGCGGAAAGCGGCGAAGGTCTCATACACCGATGCCATCGACCTGCTACGGGAACTCGACCAGCTGGTGCGTGGCAACGAGTCGCTGAACGTGCCCCGGGTCAAGGCCAGCGTGCGGAGTCTCGTCGACAACGTGCTGGCGAATCGCTATGCGATGCTCGAGCTTTCGGGACTGAAGAACTACGACGAGTACACATTCTTCCACTCGGTCAACGTGGCGATTCTTTCTCTCGCACTCGGCTCCATGCTCACCAAAGAGTACCGCTTTCTTTCAACGCTCGGCGTGGGTGCTCTGCTACACGATATCGGCAAGATGACCGTCGCCTCTGCCGTACTCAACAAGCCGGGGCCGCTGACCTCCGACGAGTGGGCCACCGTGCGCCAGCATCCCGTTCTGGGCGCGGAGCATGCAGCGCTGACACCGGGACTCGACAAGGCGGCGCTCCTCGTCATCTTCGAGCACCATATGCGGCTCGACCTCGCGGGTTATCCTCAGCAGATGCCGCCACGCCAGCAGCACCTGGCAAGCAGGATCGTTGCGGTCGCCGATGCCTACGACGCGATGACCTCCAAGCGGGCCTACAGCAGTGCGCGCTTGCAATCCGAAGCGGTTGAGGTTCTTGTGAGCAACGCGGGTACGGCGCTCGACCCCGTGTTGGTGAGACTGTTCGTCAGCCTGATGGGTGCGTATCCCCCGCGTTCGATCGTGCGGCTCTCTTCCGGCGAGACCGCGATCGTCGTGAGTCCAAGCCCCCGCGATCCCATTCGACCCGTGATCCGCGTGATCGCCGACGCGTCGGGGGGCATGATCGACCCTGTCGACATCGATCTCTCGGACCCCGAAGCAAGCCTCGGTCGAGAAGTACGGGCGTGTCTCGACCCGAGTGGCACGAACGTGGACGTCGCCGACTTCCTCTAGACTGAGCGAGACTCACGTCGGCACTCGGGTACCATACTCAAGAACGCACTCGATGAAAGGGAGACCCATGACCGATCGCACTCCAAGGCGACCTCGCCCATTGGCGATCGTTCTCGCCGTGCTATTCGTTTTGTTCGCCGTCTCAGGTGGCGTCGCGACTTTCTTCACCGACCTGTTGTGGTTCGAGGGTCTGGGCCAGCAGGGAGTGTTCTGGACCACACTGACCTCGGAGTGGATCACCGGGCTGGCGTTCGGCGCGGTCTTCTTCATCATCATGTTCGTGAACCTGAGGATCGCACGGACGATGGCACCTCGCGCCGTTCTCAGCAGCACTGATGAGATCGGATTCCGATACGAGATGGCGATCCGACAGGTTCGCGAAGTCCTTGAACACTTCTTCGGTTGGGCGGTGTTCGGTGTGAGCGCGCTGACCGCGCTCTTCTCCGGTGCCGCCATGGCTGGCAAGTGGACCGATTTCCAGCTGTGGTTGAATCAGGTGCCGTTCGGCATGACGGATCCGCAGTTCGGCAAGGACCTCGCGTTCTACTTCTTCACGCTGCCGGTCTACCGAGACGTCGCAGACTGGTTGACCGGTGCACTCCTGCTCTCGCTTCTGCTGACTGCGGTAGTACACGTACTCACCGGAGCGATCCGGCCATGGGCGCGTCTCAAGGGTTTTGATCCGCACGTGAAGGCGCACCTGTCGGTCCTTGCGGGGCTTATCGTGGTCGTGCGAGCGTTCGCCTATTGGATCGACATCTACGAGCTGAACTTCTCGCCGCGCGGCCAGGTGCTCGGCGCCTCGTACACAGACGTCCACGCACAGCTCCCGGCGTTGCAGATACTGATCGTCATCGCACTTCTCTCCGGCATTGCGCTGATCGCCAACATCCGCTTCCGCGGCTGGAGGCTTCCCGCCATCGCTTTCGGTGCATGGGTTGCAGCCTCGATCCTCATTGGCGGCGTCTATCCGGCACTCGTCCAGCAGTTCCGTGTCGCGCCGAACGAGGTTGCTGCCGAGGCTCCCTACATCGAGCGCAACATCGGCATGACGCGCGCCGCATTCGGCCTCGATCAGGTAGAGGTACGTGCGTTCCCTGCCGAGGAGAGTCTGGTGGCCAGCGACATCGCGGCCAACGCCGACACGATCGACAACGTGCGTCTGTGGGATCCGGCCATCGTGGCGCAGAGCTACCAGCAGCTGCAGGGCATCAGGCCCTACTACGAGTTCGGCGACGTCGATATCGACCGTTACAGGATCGATGGCGTACAGAGTCAGGTGCTGATCTCGGTCCGTGAGATGAACGTCGGTCAGCTTGCCGAACAGGCGCAGACATGGGTCAACCAGCACCTCGTCTACACGCATGGATACGGCGTGGTCGTGAGCCCGGTCAACACGGTGACAGGGCAGGGCCTGCCGGACTTCATCCTCAAAGACATCCCGCCGAGCGGAGACGGCGTGCTCGAGGTCACCCAGCCCGGAATCTACTTCGGCGAACAGACAAGCAACTACGTGATCGCAGGAACCGATCTCCAGGAGTTCGACTACCCGGTCGGCGACCAGAACGCGACGACGAGCTACGACGGGGTCAGCGGTGTGGAGATGGGCGGCCTGGTCACGCGCGCTGCGTTCGCGTTGCGGTTCTCGGCTCCCCAGCTACTGTTCAGCTCCTACATCACACCCGAAAGCAAGGTGCTCTTCCGGCGCTCTCTCACCGAGCGTCTCGGTGCGCTTGCACCGTGGCTGTCGTTGGACAGCGACCCGTATCCTGCGATCATCGACGGCCGCGTCATTTGGATCGTGGATGGCTATACGGCCTCTTCGCGCTTCCCGTACTCACAGCCCGTTTACGGTGACCTCAACTACATGCGCAACAGCGTGAAGGTGACGGTCGATGCGTACGACGGAACGACCACGCTCTACGCCTTCGATGAGACCGATCCGCTGCTCGCCACATGGAGGGCGGTCTTCCCCGAGCTCGTGAAGCCCGGCTCTGAGATACCGGATGCGGTGCGCGAACATCTGCGCTATCCCGAGGACCTCTTCCGCGTCCAGGCCGAGGTGTACAAGACCTACCACATGCAAGATCCGCAGGTGTTCTACAACAAAGAAGACCAGTGGGCGCTACCGGGTGAGAGTGCCGACGGCACAGGGACGCCGATGGACCCGTTCTATGTGCTCATGCAGCTACCACAGGAGTCCGCCGAGGATTTCATGATGATGATGCCGTTCACGCCTCGGAACAAAGACAACATGATCGGCTGGATGGCGGCAAAGTCCGACCCCGCCGACTACGGCAAGCGCATCGTCTACACATTCCCCAAGCAGAAGCTTGTGCTCGGACCCGAACAGGTCAGTGCTCGCGTCAACCAAGATCCGGTCATCAGTCAGCAGCTGACGCTGTGGAACCAGCGCGGTAGCGGCGTGCTCTTCGGAAATCAGCTGGTCATCCCTATCGATACGTCGATCGTCTACATACAGCCGCTCTATCTGCAGGCAGAGAAGACCGCGATGCCTCAGCTCACGAGGGTGCTTGTCGCCTATGGCGACAAGGTGGCGATGGAGGCCGATCTCAAGAGCGCACTGGCAGCGGTCTTCGGTAGCGGACCGGCCGTCTCCGACGGCGCCGATGGGGTTGGTGGTCAGACGCCGCCCGACACGGGCGATGACGCCCTGCTCGCCCAGGAGCTGTACGCTAAGGCGATCGCCGCGCAGAAGTCGGGCGATTGGGCAGCGTACGGGAGATACATCGATCAGCTCGGTGAGGTCCTGGCAAGGCTTGCGGGACTACCTTCCGAGGTATCAACGCCAACACCGTAGCTGCAGCTCAGAGGCTTGCAATGCGAACGGGCGTTCGATTCTGAGCGTCCGTTCGCTGGCATTTCAGCATGGCGTGTGCTAACGTACTCGGCTGTTGGTCTGAAAGGGGCATCACTGGCGTTCGAATCGGCCACTCAGGCGGTTCGTGGGACCGGCGCCGAAAATGCCCGAACAGCGAGTCAACGCGAGGCGCACGATGCTTCGCACAGGGATCATCGGTCCAGCCAAAACAGCATAGCTTGTGCTTGTTATGGCCCGAGGCGGCGATGTGCCGATCCACGCGGCCAGGTACGAGACAGCTAGCTTCTCCCCATCTTCTCCCCGCTGTCGACACATTCCGTGTCTATTCTTGTGCCTGGGACGCCGCCTGCTCTGTAGTCGGACCCGGAGGTACGTGTGAAGGTATCAAGTAGTCGAGCAAGACTGGTTCCCGCCGCGTTGGCATTGACGGGTGCACTGGCGCTCGTTCTCGCAGGCGTGTTGGGCGTGGGAGTCGCTCCGCTCCAGATGGCTCAGGCCGAGGCGGCGTTGCGCCTCGATGAGTCGCCAGCGGCAGTCACTGTCACGGGAACCACGTTTGACGCTGCCGCCAAGAGCGATGCGCTCGTAGCGGCAAACGCGACCGCCACTGCTACGACGGTGGCGCTCATCCCGCTAGCGAAGACTGCAACCCCGATCGTCAAGTCGGTGGCGCGCACGACGCGCACGACGAGCGTCTCGCGCTCGGGAGCGCCCGGCGGGTGGAAGACCGCGAAGGTATCCTGGTACGGCCCGGGCTTCTACGGTCATACGATGGCAGGCGGCGGCACGTTGACGCCTACCAGCATGGTCGTGGCGCATCGCAGCATGGCGTTCGGTACGCGTATCGAGTTCCAGTACAAGGGCAAGACGTGTGTGGCTGTGGTGCAGGATCGCGGGCCCTTCATCGCGGGCCGCACGTTCGATCTTGGCCCCGGTACCGCGAAGGCACTTGGCTTTGGCGGCGTTGGCACCGTGAGCTATCGGATACTCGGCAAGTAGCATTTCTCGCAACAGCTCTGAGACCGGTCGCCTTCTGGTGGCCGGTCTCTTCTTGTTCACGACGCAGCGACATGCATGCGTTAGGGTATGTATGAAACGTCGCCGTCCGACGAAGGGGGCATTACGTATGGTCGAGCCCGGCTCCACGCCTGAGGCGCCAAAGAGCGGCATCGAGGGGATCATCGACGCCATCGCCGATCTGCTGCAGACCGCCTCTGACTGGGTGCGGCAGGAGGCCGAGACCATCATTCGCGAGAAGGTCGTCAAGCCTATCCAGCGCCTCGGCCTGACGCTCATCTCGGCAAGTGCTGCCGGCTGTCTGCTCGTCATCGGGCTCATCTTCATCGCAGTCGGACTGTTCATCTTGCTTGCGCAGTGGATCACCTATCCTGGTGCGTTGCTGGCCATCGGGGGCGTCTACGTGCTCGCATCGTTGGTGTTCATCGTCATCAAAGTGAGGATGATGCAGAAATGACCTCGGCGGACACGCCCATCACCGTAGAAGACCTGCGTAGCAAGACGCTCCACATCAAAGACCTGGCCGAGGGCGAGGTACGAGAGCTGGTACAGGATAGGACGACGCAGCTTGTCACCGCGGGGGTGGTGGCGGTGCTCGCGGTCGTCTCTATCGCGTACTACCTGGGGACGCGGCGGCGCTGACCGTCGCACGGGCGCTTGGGGGGAAAGATGCACGTCCACAGCGTCACGGTCTGTCAGGACCGTGTAGACGTCGTTGTCAGGATCGACGATGACGAGCGCATGCGAACAGCCGGCGACGATGAAGCTGTGCGCCGCGTGTTCGACCTGCTCCCCGGGCTGAAGAGACATGTGTGTGACAACGTCGAGGGCTTGACGTTCGCCGAGGAGATCACGGACACCGAGGTGCCTCACCTGTTCGAGCATGTCGTTATCGAACTCATGGCGCGTTCCGGGTCCCCGCGCGGTCTCAAGGGGGAGACCCAGTGGGACTTCAGTCGCGACGGGCATGGGGTGTTCCGGGTGTCCTTCGAATACGACGACGATCTGGTATGTCTCGGCGCGATCAAGACGGCCGATAGCGTGATGGCGCACATACTGGACGGCACCGCTCCGCCCGACATCGATCTTGAGACGGCTCGCCTCCGCGGGCTTAGGTCGCGGATGCCGCAGGTAGCGGGCGCGTTGACGAGAGGGTGACAGAGGGGCGCCACACTTGACCCTTCGCCCTCACCCGCTGTAAGGTAGCGCCCAACCTGGCTTCGGGCAGGTGAGAACCGCAAAGCGTCATGTGGACGTGAGGGAAGAGGGCATCATCTGCCCGGCCACCCCTCCGCAGATCCCCTGCCAGGACGTCTCTGGTGAGACGAAGGAAGCGGGCGGCACCCGAGCCGATACGACGGGACATCGAGATCCGGTGGATGCGTGTCCGAGCGCCGGGTGAAGATAGGTGGTACCGCGAGCGGCCCTCGCCCTATCGAAGGGAAGGCCGCTTTGTTGTTGCCGGGGACGGCTCGCCGTCCGGGAATGGTGATGCAGATGGGTACCGCAAGGATCGTCTTCGACAGGTGGGACGGACGCTACGCGCAGCGCATGCGCGATGTTCGTTCCTCGGCAACGCGCGACCTTTTTGCCGCTGCATCCCGGGCCGACATCATCTCGTTCGCTGGCGGCATGCCCGACATAAGCCGGGTACCCACCGACGCCGTGGCCAATGCCGCGGCCGAGGCTATCCGTGACTTCGGCGCCGAGGCGTTGCAGTACGGCTCTTCCGAAGGTCGCCCGCAGTTGCGTAGCGTCATCGTGGAGCTTATGGCCGAGATAGGGGTGCGCGCGAAGCGAGATGACATCATCGTGACCGCCGGAGCCCAGCAGGCCCTCGATCTGCTCGCGAAGATCTTCCTCGACCCCGGTGACGTCATCATCACTGAAGGGCCTACGTATCTCGGCGCCCTGCAAGCCTTCTCGGCGTATCAGCCACGCATCATATGCGTGCCTATGGACGAGGAGGGGATGGACACCGACGCGCTAGCGGCGGAGCTCGCGGGTCTGGGGCCGCGCGGCGCCAAGTTCATCTACACGATACCGAACTTCCAGAACCCGGGTGGGGTGACCATGTCGGCGGAGCGCCGGCGCAGGTTGCTCGATCTGGCGCGCGAGTATGACATCCCGGTGATCGAAGACGACCCGTACGGACGACTCCGCTTCGAGGGCGGCCACATGCGTCCTCTGCGTGCGCTCGACGAGGAAGTCATCTACCTCGGCACCTTCAGCAAGATCTTCGCGCCGGGGCTGCGGCTGGGCTGGGTCATTGCCCCACGGCCGATCCTTGGCAAGGTTCTGCTCGTCAAACAGGCTGCGGACCTGTGCGGCAGTGCGTACGCCCAGGTGACCGCGGAACGGTACTTCGCGGGCACACGGTGGCGCCGGGTGCTACAGGACCTTACACGGGCATACAGCGAGCGCAGGGACGTGATGCTGGCGGCGCTTGAGGAGCACTTCCCGGCTGAGGCCGAGTGGACCGCTCCCGAGGGCGGGTTCTTCGTGTGGGTGCGCATGCCGGCGTTCCTCGATCTCAAGGCGTTGCTTCCGGAGGCGATCGAACGCGGCGTGACCTACGTCGCCGGCGACGCGTTCTACCCTGATGGCACTACGGGACGCAACTGCATGCGGCTCGCGTTCTGCTACGCCGAGCCTGAGGCGATACGCGAAGGGATACGACGGCTGGCCGAGGTGCTCGAAGACAGGCTCGAACTCTACCGTGCGTTCCAGGCGGCCGGCGCGCTGCCGGACGTCTCGGCGACGAAGGGGGTAGTGGCGTGAAAGAGAAGATCGCAGTGCTTATGGGCGGCCGCTCGCTGGAGCGCGAGGTGTCGCTGCGCAGCGGGCAGAGAGTGGCCGATGCGTTGACCGAGCGCGGCTACCGGGTGCTTCCCCTTGATGTCACTGCAGACCTCGTCAGCACCTTGCGAAGTGAGCGTCCGGACGCGGCCTACATCGCGCTGCACGGGAAGTACGGCGAGGACGGGACGATCCAGGAAGTATTGGAGTTCCTCGGCATTCCTTACACCGGACCCGGCGTGGTCGCTTCGGCGCTCGCCTGGGACAAGTCCGTCTCAAAGCGACTGTTCCGCGACAACGACATCCCCACGCCGGAGTGGGTCACCTTCAGCGCCGACGCCTTCAAGGAGATGGGTGCGGCGACCGCGCTCGACCTCATCCCCGACGCGGTTGGAGGCTTCCCGCTCGTGGTGAAGCCCGCCGAGCAAGGTTCCGCGCTCGGCCTCACGCGTGTTGAGGCTGCTGACGGCCTCGCCGAGGCGCTCCTCTCGGCGCTCTCCTTCGGGCCCTCCGCGATCGTGGAACGCTGGATCAACGGTGCTGAACTTGCGGTCAGCGTGCTCGACCTCGGAGATGGTCCGCAGGTGCTCCCCCCGGTCGAGATGGTGGCGAAATCGGGCCTGTTCGACTTCTCGGCGATGTACACCCCGGGCGAGACAGACTACTACGTGCCGGCTCGTCTTTCCCCGGAAGTGGAAGCCGAGGTACGTCGGCTTGCCGAGAAGGTGCATGTCTTGCTCGGCTGCCGTCATGTGAGTCGCGTCGACATGGTCGTTGCGGCAGATGGGACGCCGTTCGTACTCGAATGCAACACCTCGCCAGGGATGACAGAGACCTCGTTGTTGCCGATGGCGGCCGACGCGTTAGGGGTGGGTTTCCAAGAGCTGGTAGAGAAGCTGGCTCGTGCAGCGCTCGATGGGCTAGAGTGATGGGTACATATCTAGTACTGATTTGCCTTGCACGTCCCAGTGCACAGGGGACCTCGTTCACGGAGGAGTGATCGTATGTACGACTATCGTAGGGGTGAGTCCATCCTCGGCGCGTTCCTGCTCGGCGGTATCGTTGGCGCAGTGCTCGGTCTGCTATTCTCGCCGCGCTCCGGCAAGGAGAACCGCGAGTTCATCGCCGAAAAGGCCGATGAGTACTGGGGCGAAGGCAAGGAGTTGTACTCGACCGGTCGCGAGAAGTTGACCGAGGTCTACTCCAGTGGTAAGGACGTCGCCACCGAGAAGGCCGAGGAGTTGCGCGCCAAGATCGACGCGGCTCGCGATCGTCTCAAGGAGCAAGTAGACAGTGCGTCGAAGGACGCTCGTGACAAGGTCGCCTCGGCAAGCGTGGCTGCCAAAGACAACGTTGCCAAGGCTGCTGAGGCCGCCAAGGGTGCCGTTGACAAGGCCGGGCACGCCGCAGAGAGCACGCTTGACAAGGTCGCAGAGAAGGCTTCGGGTGCAGATGCCGAGCCTGTCGTCTAGAATCGCCTCATAGGTAGGTACCGTCGGCCGCCTCCGGGCGGCCGGCGTGCTTTATGGAGGGATCACGCGTGGCTCGTATCACCGAACTCTTAGGGCGTCCCGTTCTAGGATCGAACGGGAAGCGTCGCGGCAAGATCATCGACGTCCTTTTCCATCCGGAAGAGGCCCGTGCGGTGGGCTACGTCGTCAAACCCAGAAACATCCTCTATCTGCTCGAGCGCAGGCCCCGCTACGTCGCCATCTCGGCTGTCGATTTCGATGATGAGGGCAATGCGGTGCTTTCTTCGGTTCGCATCCCCTCCGGCCGGGCGGGTCAGAAGGCGACCGAGACACTGTGGGAGGAGAGTTCCTACTGGCGAGGTATCGCCGTTCGCTCTGAGGACGGCGATCGGGTTGGTGCGGTGCAGGATGTGGTCATCTCCCTCAAGACGGGTGCTGTTCGCGGTCTGCGCGTGTCGACGGGTGTGGTCGGCGATGTGGCGGTGGGCCGTCTCGAGGTCCCTGCGGAGTACATCGTCGGTCCTCGCGGCGACGCGGTGGTGCTGAGAGCCGGATATGACGAGCTGGAGGCAACCGGTGGACTTGCGGCTGCATCCGCCAAGGGTGCAGCTGTGATGAAGGTGCGCGGCGAGCGTGCGGCCAAGCAGGCATGCGACTCGGGTGTCTCGGCTGCCGTGAAGGTCGGCCGGTCGTTCAAGTCCGGTACCGGGCGTAAGATGATGGATACGCTCAAGAAGTGGACCGCCGACGAAGACGAGGAGTGACCACGCTCCCATGGCACGTCGTTTCAAGCCGCTGGCCAGCGACCTCATAGAAGCGCTACCCACGGGATGCGCGGGTTGCGTGTTCTGGGAGTCCCCCGAGCGCCTCGAGCATGTCTGCGGCGCGAAGTGCGACGTGGCGCTCGCCCGCGGCTGGGTGGATCGTGTGCGCTCCGAATGGGGCGACTGCGGCCGCGCGGCTGTCGAGGACGGAGAGGTTCTCGGCTTCATCAAGTACGCACCTGCTCCGTTCTTCCCTCAGGCCCAGGTCATGCCCTCCGGTCCTCCGGACGAGAAGGCTGTGCTTATCGCGTGCATGCACATCTCGCCGGATGCGAGGCAGCGTGGACTGGGCAAGGTTCTGATGCAGGTGGCGCTGCGCGACCTCGCGACACGTGGAGTCAAGACCGTCCAGGCGTACGGCACCCTCCAGCAGGGTGCGTTCGAGACATCGCCTGTCGTCGGCGTGGAGTTCCTGCTGCGCATGGGCTTCACCGTATCCAGGCCCCATCCGGATGTCCCCTTGATGCAACTCGACATGCGTTCGTTGGTCTCCTGGACCGAGAATCTCGAGGCCGTGTTGGAGTCACTGCGCATACCTATTGGAGTTGCCAGGCGCTCGCCGGTCACGAACTGTGAGAAAGGGAACTCATGACCGAGACGACCGGGAGTACGCCATCGCCACGGAAACAAGGATCGGCCGAACGGGTCCGCTCCTATCTCGAGGCACATGGTCTTTCCGAGGCGATATTCACATTCGATCGGTCGACGAAGACCGCCCAGATGGCGGCCGATGCCATGGGCTGCGAACTCGGACAGATCGTGAAGTCGCTCGTCTTCGTCGTGGATGACCGCCCGGTGCTTGCGCTTGTCGCCGGGGATCGTCGCGGCGACACCGCAGCGATCGCCGGACTTCTCGGCGGGAAGAAGGCCTCGTTCGCCGATGCGGACACCGTGCGCACGGCGACGGGTTACGCGATCGGGGGGGTATCGCCCTTCGATCTGCCGGGCGAACTCACAGTGCTTGTCGATGACTCGCTGGAGCGGTTCGACGTCGTCTACCCCGCAGCCGGGACGCCGTCTTCGATGGTGCGCATGACCCGCGGGCAACTGCTCGCCGTTACGGGTGGACGCGTGGAGCGAATCGCGCAATAGTACTGGGTCATGACAGACGATCCACATCCTCCTGCGCGCCGCATCACACTGATCCTGGTGTTGGTGATTGCGCTGACGGGCCTTGTCATGCAGGGCTCACTCTCCCGCGTTCCCGTCACCGTCAACGGAGTGCGGGTTGCCGTCCCGCATGGAGCCACACTCGGCGATGCATTGCGCAGGACCGGGCTCGCGCCCGAAGCCGGCGATCTGCTCTCCGCGGCGAACGGTCGTGTCGTGCGCGAGAAAGACGGACTGCCGGGACACGTGAACATCAACGGGGCGATCGTCGATCTTGGGATGAGCATCGAGGCTGGCGACCGGATCTATGTCGTCCACGGAGCCGATGTGATCGAGCCGATCGTTGAGGTGACCGCGGTGCTGCCCGCACCCATCGAGACGCGGGGGCAGGGCGCACGGCTCGTAGTGCTCTGCGAAGGGGAGCCGGGGTCGGAGCTGCGCAGAGTGGGGAGCGTGTCGGGTGACATCGTATCGAGCCGCTGTGTGAAACCGCCTCAGCCGATGGTGCTCCGGTGCGTGAATGGGGACGGGACCAAGCTCGTGGCACTGACGTTCGATGACGGGCCCTGGCCGGGCGCGACCGACCAGGTGCTCCGGGTTCTTGATGATCATGATGTGACCGCCACGTTCTTCATGCTGGGCATCAACATCAAGAAGTGGCCGGAGGTAGCACGCAGGGTGGGCGAGGCAGGTCATCCTGTTGGGAACCACACCTACCGGCATGAGGTGCTCACGGATGTCGACCAGGCGCGACTTGAGACCGAGCTGCTGTGGACGACCGGCCTGATCGAGCAGACCGTGGGCAACCGTCCGATCTGGTTTCGCCCGCCCGGGGGCCTTTTGAACGGTGCCGTCTACGCGGAGCTGCAGCGCCAGAACCTCAAGCCCGTTCTGTGGACAGTCGACCCGCAGGATTGGGAGGGCGCCTCGGCAAGTGAGATCACCCAGCGGGTCATCGCCGGAGTCCACCCCGGCGCCGTCGTGCTCCTGCATGATGGGGGAGGCAGTCGTGACGAGACGGTCAAGGCACTGCCCGTCATCATCGAACAGCTTCAAGCCAAGGGCTACACCTTCGTAAGCCTCGACGAGCTGGATGCGCCGAAATCCGGCTGGTAGCTCCGGGTCAGCGTCTTGGCCGATAGACGAACCGGGGCGTCATGACCAGGTCGACAGGCCTGTCGTTCTCATCGTGTGGCAGCTCGGGGAACACCTGCTCTTCAAACGCGACCCCGATCTTCATAACCGAGGGGTCGAACTCTCCGAAGAGCGCATCATAGTAGCCTGCGCCGAAGCCCAACCGCCATCCCAGGCGGTCGTAGGCGACCCCGGGTGCGAGAACAGCGTCGATTGCCGTCACCGATGCGACCGGCGCCGTGGGAAGCGGCTCACGCATGCCCTTCCCGGTCACGTGAAGCTGCTCGCCCGGTTGCCACCAATGCAGCTGAAGCTTGCGCGGGCCGATCACTCGGGGAAGCGCCAACCGAACACCTCGCTTGAACAGTCCGGTGATCGCCAGCTCGGGGTCCAGCTCCTCGGGCATCGCACCGTACGCCAGCACGGCGCTGACGTCGCGCAATTCGGGTAGGGACAGAACCACCCGCGCGATGCGCGTTGAGGCATCCGCACGCTCCTCGGGTGAGAGCGCGCGCCGCGCAGCCCGCGCCTTCAGGCGCAGTTCGGACTTCGCGCGTGCGGTGGCCTCGGCGGCGTTCATCGGCGACTCCTCTCCAGAGCTGCTCGAATCATGAAGCATCAAGCTAAACCATCGTTGAACAGGTTCGTACCCCAAGCGGACCGACGTGCTAGCCGATGCCGAGAACGGTCATAGCCAACAGCAGCACGGTCAGCGAGATGGCCACCACGATCGTTCCCCAGGACAGTACGTTGTGGAAGCGGCCGTTCACGTAGCGCCCCATGATCCGACGGTCATTGATGATGATCATCATGAAGATGAGCAAGAACGGCAGCATCATACCGTTCACGACCTGTGAGACGAGCATGATGGCGATCAGATCCAGACCCGGGATCAGGATCACCGCTGCTGCGATGAAGATGACGAATGTGTAGAGCCCGTTGAAGATGGGCGCTTCGGACCATTTGCGATCCAGCCCCGACTCCCATCCGAACGCTTCGCATATCGCGTACGAGGCGGTGAGCGGCAGTACCGCTGCCGAGAGCACGGATGCTGCGAGAAGCCCGATCGCGAACAGCACGGTGGCGTAGGAGCCTGCAAGCGGCGTCAGAGCGGCAGCGGCTTGTCCGGCGTCCGTGATGACGATGCCCGCAGGGTGCAGCACGGCACCGGTAGTGATGATGATGAAGATCGCGACCACGTTGGCGACCAGCGCCCCGGCCATGACGTCGAAGCGGGCGATACGCCACTCCTTGATGCTCGTGCCCTTGTCCACGATGTTGCTCTGGACCAGGAACTGCATCCATGGGGCGATTGTGGTACCGGTCAGACCGATGGCAAGCGCGACGAAGCCTGCCTCGGGTACGATGCTGGGCACGACCATTGCCTGCCCTACCGCCATCCAGTCCGGCTTGGCGAGGAATGCCGAGATGATATACGCGATGAACACGGAGGAGAGCGCCAGCAGCACCTTCTCGACATTACGGTAGCTGCCACGCACGACCAGCAGCCACACGACGACTGCGGCGATCGGCACCGAGAACAGCCGAGAGACGCCGAACAGCTCCATTGCCGCCGCTACGCCGGCGAACTCGGCTATGGTCGTGGCCGCGTTGCTGGCGAGCAGCAGGAGCATGGCGAAGAAGGTGGGCCGAACACCGAACCGCTCGCGGATGAGCGCGGCGAATCCCTTGCCCGTGACAGCGCCCATTCGGCCGGCCATCTCCTGGATGATGATGAACGCCGGTGTCATCAGGACCATCATCCACAGCATCTTGTAGCCGTACCGCGCCCCGGCGACCGAGTACGTCGAGATACCGCCGGAGTCATTCCCGGCGGATGCGGCAATGATGCCCGGCCCGATCACGGCCAGCACTGCCAGGAAGCGTGTCTTGTTTGCCTTGAGCTTCGCCACCGGTCTCTCTTCCGGTTAGAAGCGGACGTTCGTCTTGAGGTAGGCGGCGAGCATGAGATAGACCGCAAGGGCCACCACGGCAAGTCCTGCCGAGAAGAGCACGGAAGGTGCGCGCCAGCCCGAGCCGTCCTTCTTGAGTGCGAGATAGGGGACGAGGGTGCCGATCGCGGTAGTGGCGAGCACTGTCCCTCCGACGGCACCGGCCACTGCCACGGCGACTTCCAGCGTCTCACCGAGCGCTTCGAGCAGGCCGAAGGCGAGGAATCCGCTCACGACGCCCAGTCCGATACCCACCAGCACGTCGACGAAGAGCCGACGCAAGAACGGTGGACGTTCCTCGGGGTCACCGGCCTCGATGAGGACCGCAAGGGAATGGCTCGATATCTCCTCGGCGAGGCGCATGACGAGCGGTACGAAGAATGCGACCGCCACGACCTCCTGCAGTGTTGCCTCGAAGCGGCTGAGCAGCAGCGTCGCACCCACGCCGAGGACCGCCCACACGGTCACCCAGCCCGACTTCCGGCCGAGCCAGCTCCAGGCGTCCGAAGCCTCGAAGCTGCGGCTCGACCCGGTTGCCAGGGCGAGGTCCTCGGCGGACTCCTCCTCCAAGACGTCGAGCGCATCGTCGACGGTGACGATGCCCAGCAACTTGCCGGTCTCGTCCACGACCGGCATGGCCAGCAGGTCGTACTTGCTCATGAGTTCCGCGACGTCTTCCTGGTCGTCGTCCACGCCCACGTTGAAGACATCGCGGTGGACGATGTCCCCGACGAGCGTGTGGGGCTCGGAAACCACCAGATCGCGCAGTGAGATCACGCCGGTGAGGTGCATGTCGCCTTCGACGACGTAGATGTAGTAGATGGTTTCGCTGTCGGCGGCTTCTTCGCGCAGGTAGGTGATGACCTGCTCCAGCGACATCTCCTCGGTCACCGTAGTGACTTCCGGCGTCATGATGCCGCCTGCCGTCTTCTCTCTGTAGCCCAGGAGGCGCCGAATCGTTCCGGACTCCTCCACGCCCATCAGGCGCAGAAGGGCCTCGGCCTTGTCGTAGGGGAGGTCGCCGATGACGTCGGCCGCGTCGTCCGGGTCCATCATCTCGAGGATGTCGGATGCGCGCTGGCTACCCAGGTCGTCGATGACGCCGGCCTGGTACTCGTCTTCAAGTTCGGCGACCGCAAGAGCGGCCTGTGTGTTGTCGAGGTGCTCGAACACCCGGGCGCGCTGCGCCGCGGACAGCTGCTCCAAGACGTCGGCGACGTCGGCAGGGTGCAGCTCGTGGAGACGCTTGTGTGTGACGGACAGCTGCACGTGCGACAGGTCGCGGTCGAGCAGGTCCATGTAGTTCCACGCGATGAGGTTCTCGGGCAGGCCCTTGCCGAAGGCGCGCATGACGCGGTCGATGCCGCGCTCGAGCCATGGCGCAAGGCCGCGCAGAATGCCTCTGGCGCCCACCTCGGCACCCAGCAGACGTAGCTGGTTGCGTGACTCGGAGAGCTTGAGGTCGTTGACGCGGACCACTTTCATGCCCTGCGTGTCGACGATCTGCTTATTGAGCAGATCCCGGTGCAGAAGGATCTCGTCTGACTGCAGGTAGCTGAAGCGGAGTTCGTCGCGGTTGGCGTTGAGTGCGACATGCTCCTCGTCGATATCAGCCACGAACTTGCGCCACGACAGCATGAACGGCGTCTTGTCCGGACCAAGGAACGCGAGTGATGTGACGCGCGGGAAGACCTCGCCTGTAGCGATGGCGACGTCATTGATGGTGCCGACGGTCTCACCGGCGGCGTCCACCACCGGCTTGCCCAGCATCTGGGTCAAGTAGTACATACTGCTCCCTCCCTTCCGGTGAATCCGGAAGGTTCGCTCAGTGGGGCCCCGTACCCCCGAGCGATTCGGGAGCCGGGACCTACGGACTTGATGGAATCACGTAGACCCTCTTCATTCGGCAACATGACAGACAACGAAAAACCCCTGGTCCGCTGGGGACGAGGGGTTGGCGGGGCGGGCATTGACGCACCCGCAGCTGGTCCGGCCGCTGTCTTACACGGCCGTACCGGTCCCTTCCCTCGTCGAGGTTTGAGCACTGTCCGACGTAGGGCGAATGATGCCCAGCCACCTTATCCTTCGCCTTAAGCCGGCGAGGGCTGTTCTACCCATTGGCGTCTCTCGACATTTCCGGGCAGTGGCCTATGTTCGAACAGGAGCCGCACCTAACGGAACGGAGCCTTATACGTTGTCAAGCCCGCGTGAGCGGGCAACGCGGATTCTACGCCAGGAGCAGCGGTTATGCAATCCTACACGCCCCGCGCGGTGAGCCAGAACCGGGCCATCTCGGCCCAGCCGTCGCTCCTGCTTCCGCGGGTCCTGAAGATGGTGTCGGTGTTGCGATCGGCGAGTTCGGAGAGCACGCCCGGGCTGTCGAACGCGTTGTTCACCAGGACCACCGCGCTTACCGCCGAGGCCATCTCGATGTCGGTGGCCGAGTCTCCGACGGCGACGGCCTGCTCGCGTGAGAGTCCCCTTGCGGCGAGGTCGAGCTCGATCGCACGCGCCTTACACACACCGCGGGGAACGACATGATACGCATGCGGCGCCATGTCACGGCAGGTGAGCGTCCCATAGCTTCGCAGCTGCCCGTTGTCCACGATATCGATGGGAGGTTCAACGTCATCGAGCACGGCCTGGGCTTCAGCCGAATCGAGGCACCCGCGAAGGAGCAGCGTCACCTCCCGGTCGAGTTGCCAGGGCGCGAAGTGCTCGATACGACCCGGGAATGCAGCGGTGAGCGCCTCGTACGCGCCCGAAGCCGTGATCGCCGCAAACGGCGTCGTGCCCTCGGCAAGCATGCCGGCGGGCCAGTCGCCGGTGTCCAGCAGCACCTCCGCATCAAGGTCCGTCCCGCGCACGATGATCGCGCCCGCCTCGGCGATGTAGGCGTTCCAGCCGAGAAGCTGCGTGAGTTCGCGCAGCTGAAGGCGGTTGCGGCCGGATACGGGGACAACATCGAGGCCGGCACGGTTGAGCGCGACGATGGCTTCAGCCGTCACCACGGACGGTGCACCCTCAGCGTCGGCGAGCACACTGCCGCCCTTGGCAACGAGCGTTCCGTCGAGGTCGGTATAGAGTACCGAGGCCCGCGCGAACGTCTCGCGGGCGAGGGGCGACTCGTCGAGATAGGGAACCGTGGGACGCATTGGCACTCCTCGGCCGTTTGCACTGCTCCGACTATTCTATAATGTGTCGGGTGTGTCCGCCCGATGCGGCACACCATCGAAGAGAGGAGCGGTCGTGGCGCCCGATCTAGACGTCAGCCTGGAGATGCCTTACCCGCAGTATCGTTGTGCGGTATGCGGCAAGGAGCTCCCGCTCACAGAGGCGCGCCTCACGGTCACGTGCCGAGAGGACCGTCCCACATCACACCTGCACTATAGCGTTCGTCCCGCCACCGCTGCCGATCGCCACGACATCGAGGAGATCTGCGACCGCGCATGGGGAGAGACCGATATCGATTCCTTCGGCCGCACATTCGACGTGCTGGCCTGTGACAACCTCGTGGCCGAGACCGATGAAGGCGACTTTGCCGGGCTCATCTCACTGGCACTCGATCGCGGTGAGCTTGCGGTCGTCCTGCTGTCGGTCTACCCGGGACATCAGGGTTCGGGCGTTGGCTCGGCGCTTGTCGACGCTGCCGTGGAGCAGGCCCGCTCCAAAGGAGTCAATGCACTAAAGGTCGCGACCACCAACGACGACATCCCCGCATTGGATTTCTATCAGCGTCACGGTTTTGCGATCGTCGAGATCGAGACCGGTATCATGATCGATCATCATGGCAGCGCGATTCCCGGTTTCGCCGGCATTCCCGTGCGCGACGAGATCCGCCTGCGTCGTCCCGTCTGTCCGTAACAGCACCGCCGACCGTTGGGAGCTTCAATGTCACGCACCACCCGACTCATTGCTCTTGCCCTTTCACTTGCTCTGGCGATGACCGCTCTGGCCGGCTGTGCCAAAGATGAGCCCGCCGAGACGACCGACACCGAGCCCACGATCGAGGCCGAGACGGTACCCATCAAGATCGGGACGCTGACCACCGAGGATGCGCTGCCCCTGTGGGTGGCCGAGGCCGAGGGGCTTTTTGCCGAGGCGGGACTCGACGTCGAGATCACGACTTTCCAGGCTGCGCAGGAGCGGGATGCAGCGTTCGCATCGGGCGCGATCGACGCCTACATGGGCGACATCATGGCCTCGGCCGCTCTTGAAGCCGGCGGTTCTCCTGTCTCAATGGTGACCGTGATGCTCGGCGCGACTCCGGCGGAGGGTCGTTTCGGCATCGTGGCGAAGCCCGGTTCGACAGCCACGACGCTTGCCGATCTTGCGGGTGTACCGATCGCCACGTCGGCCGCATCCATCCAGGAGTACGTCGTAGACGGGCTCATGGCTGGAGCCGGTGTTGCTGCAGCAGATGTGAAGAAGGAGATCGTCCCCAAGGTCCCCGTGCGGTTCGAGTTGCTGATGAGCGGCAAGCTCGAGGCCGCTGCGCTGCCCGAGCCGCTGCTGTCGCTTGCCGAACTGCAGGGTGCGAAGCTGATCGCCGACGACACGCAGGGGACGAACCTGACGCAGACCGTCCTGGGCGTCTCGGACAAGTACCTGGCCACCCCCGGCGGTATGGTCACCGTTCGGGAGCTGCTGCGCGCCTGGGATGCAGCGGTCGACATCATCAATGCCGATCCCAACGCATGGCGCACGGTGCTCGTCGACAAGGCGCGCCTGCCCGAGCCGCTGAAGGACAGCTACGAGGTGAACATATATCCCAAGGCGGCTGCCCCCACCGGCGAGCAGGTCGAGGCGGTACTGGCGTGGATGCGCGCGAACGAGCTGCTGACCGCGGAGATGGGCTACTCCGACCTCGTCCAGGAGATGCCCAACTAGCCGTGGCAACCGTTGAGGCACGCAACATAGACGTCGTATACGAGGGTGTGGACCGATCCGTCCGCGCCCTCGACGCGTGCTCCCTATCCATTGCCGAGGGCGAGCCGGTCGCCATCATAGGCCCGTCCGGGTGCGGCAAGTCGACCTTGCTGCTCGCCATGGCGGGTCTGCTGGCCCCTAGCCGCGGCGATGTCGCTGTGAACGGTGAGGTCATATCCGGACCTCGTCTGCGCACCGCGCTTATCCTGCAGGACTTCGGTCTGCTGCCTTGGAAGACGGTCTTCCACAACGCGGCCCTCGGCCTGGAGGTTCGGCACGTGTCCGCTTCCGAACGAATGGAGCGAGCTGGCGCCGCTTTAGAGCGCGTCGGCCTGGGCGACTTTTGCGATGCCTATCCGGGGGAGTTGTCCGGAGGGATGCGCCAGCGTCTGGCACTGGCCCGCGCGCTGGCTCTCGACGCCGATCTGCTCCTGATGGACGAACCGCTCTCAGCGCTCGATGCGCTCACACGGGAGGACCTCCAGGGACTACTCCTTGAGATCTGGCGACAGCGCAGACACACCGCGCTGCTTGTCACTCACTCCATCGAAGAGGCTGTGTTTCTCGGCAGGCGTGTCGTCGTGCTCTCTCCGCGTCCCGGTCGGGTAGCAGCTGTCGTTGACAACCCGGAGATGGGATCAGAGGGATACCGTTCGATGCCGGCGTTCTACGAACGGTGCGACGAACTTCGCCGCCTGCTCGCCGCCGAAGGCGCCTTCGATGAGGGCGTTGTAGCGGGGGGTGCAGTGCAGTGAGACGGCTGCTGGGGTACATCGGCGCAGTGGCGGTGCTACTTGCGGGCTGGTGGCTGCTCTCCGTCGCGGTCGGCTCGCCGGCCCTGCCGGGACCTGCGCCTGCGATCAGCGACTTCGTACGGCTGTGGGGCAGCGACCTGTTCCCGCAGTTGCTTGACAGTGCGTGGCGCGTTCTGGCCTCGATGACGATCGGCGTGGTGCTCGGGGCTCCTCTTGGCCTGCTCATCGGCCGCAGCCCTCGACTCGACTCGGTTGCAGCCCCACTCGTCTTCCTGACCTACCCGATCCCGAAGATCGTCTTCCTACCGGTGTTGCTGGTTCTTCTCGGCATAGGCAACGCGCCCAAGATCGCGCTCATCACGATCATCGTGTTCTTCCAGATTCTCGTGACTGCGCGAGACGCCGCTCGTGGGATCCCCGTCGCCTCCGTGCTTTCGGTACGATCGCTGGGCGCGACACGGGGCCAGGTCTTCCGGCACGTCGTCGTGCCTGCGGCGCTGCCCGACATCTTCACCGCGTTGCGCATCGGCACGGGCACGGCGATAGCCGTGCTGTTCTTCTCGGAGTCGGTAGCCGGGACGAGCGGGTTGGGCTACTACATCCTGGACGCGTGGGGACGTATCGCCTACAGCGAGATGTTCGCCGGGATCATCGCGATGGCCTTGCTGGGTGTCGTGCTGTACGAGCTGCTCGAGATGGCCGAGGCACGCGTTTGCCGCTGGACGCGCGTGGGCCGCTAGCCCGTCGTACGCCAACGCGTGAGTCGCGGCCCACGATCAGAATTCGAGTGCGCGCTCCACGACCGCACGCAGGACCTTGGGCTCGAACGGCTTGACGACGTAGTCGATGGCGCCGAGTTCCGCCCCACGCTTCTTGTCGGCGGTCTGCGCCGCCGTCGTCAGCATGACGACCTTGATCTGGGCGGTCTCCGGACGTTTCCGCAGGAACGTGAGCACCTCGAAGCCATCCAACTGCGGCATCTGCACATCGAGCAGCACGAGGTCCGGTAACTCTTCGGTCGCCACCTTCAACGCCTCCTCGCCGTCGACGGCCAGGAGAAGCTCATGGCCCAGACTGCGAAGGGCTGCGGAGACGAGCAGGCGGATCTGCTGGTTGTCGTCTGCGACGAGTATCTTCACCGGTGCCAAGCGCGTCCCTCCCTAGGCGTCGTGGTCGCGATGCATGATCTCGACGATCTTCTGCAGCTTGGCCTCGCGCTTGCCGCGCTCGCGCTCGAAGGCGTCGCGCTTCTGAGGGTCGAGCATGCTCTCGATGTGGTCGGCGACCTCGGAGGGCTTGAACGGCTTCGGGATGTAGTCGACGTTGCCGTCCTTCATCTGGGTCGCCTGCTCCTCGAAGGTGCCCGCTGCCGAGAGGAACAGGATCGGGATGTCTTTGGTCTCCGGGCGCTCGCGTAGCTTGTCGTGCACCTCATGCCCGGTCATGCGCGGCATCATGACGTCGAGGCAGATAAGGTTCGGCTTCTCGGTCTTGGCCAAGGCGAGGGCCTCGATGCCGTTGTCTGCGGTGATGACTTCGAAACCGCGGTTGGTCAGTGTGACGGTCAAAAGCCTCTGGATGTTCGGTTCGTCGTCCACGACGAGGATCTTGCCCTTCATGGCCCCTCCCTTTCGGTTCATGTCTTCGTTCTGCGTCCGGCGGACGCTATCGTGACTCTCTTTCGGTTACCAGTGCCTGGATACGTTCGACCAGTTTGTTCTCATCGATCGGCTTGGATATCTGCGCCGCAGCGAGATCGAGTACCCCCGCCCGCGATTCATCAAGGTGGTAGGCGGTCATGATCACGACGGGGATCTCTCTTGTCTCCGGGTTGCCCTTGAGCTCCTCGATTACCTGATACCCGTCCATGATCGGCATGCGCAGGTCGAGCAGGATCATGTCGGGTCGCTTCGTGCGAACCGCCACCATCGCCTCACGGCCGTCGTACGCGGCGATGACGGCGTAGCCGAGCGATTTCAGGTTGGTGCAGAGCAGATCGTTGATGCGCTTGTCGTCGTCGACGACCATGATCACCGGGGATGCCACCGATCCCACCAGATCGTCGATGATCGAAGCCAGCTTGTCCCTGTCGATCGGCTTCTCGAGATACCCCGATGCGCCCATGCGTTGACTGCGGCCTTCGTCGCAGATGATGGAGAGTACGACTACCGGGATCCGCGACGTCATCGGGGTGTTGGTGAGTTTCTTCAGGAGTTCGAAGCCCTTACCGTCTTCCAGCATGACGTCCATCGTGATGACCGCGGGTGACTCCGAGATCGCCAGGTCGAAGGCCTCTTCAGACGAGTGCGCTTTGAGAACGTCGTAACCGCGCTTGAAGAGGTAGGTCTCGATGAGATCTGCGACCTCGGGGTTCTGGTCGACAACGAGAACGGTGCCGCCGACGCCGCCCGGCCCCTCGATGGTGGGCATCCGCACGAGATCCGAGGAAGCACGCGGTAGTGTGAACCAGAAGGTGCTTCCTTCGCCCGGTGCGCTCTCGCAGCCGACCTGACCGCCGAGAAGCTCGATGATGCTCTTGACGATGGACAGACCGAGACCGGTTCCTCCGATCTCGCGGGTCAGTTTGGAGTCGACGCGGTAGAACTTGGTGAACAACTGCGCCATGTCTTCCTCGGAGATGCCGATCCCCTGATCTGTGACACTCACCCGGACGAAATCGTCGTCCGCCTCGGCGCTCACCCAGACGTTGCCGCCCTCCGGCGAGTACTTGATAGCGTTGCTGATGAAGTTGATGAGGACCTGGCCAACGCGGTCAGGGTCGCCGGCCGCACGCGGCAGGTCTTCGGGCACGTCGACAGTGATGGTGCGGCCCGCCTGTTCGAGTACTGCGCGGAACGTGTCGACGGCACCCTTGATCCGCTCGGATACCTGAAGTGGCTGGACCTTCAGATGGATGCGGCCCGACTCGATGCGTGAGATGTCGAGCAGATCGTTGATGAGCTCGACGAGACGGTCGGAGTTGTCTTTGACGATCGAGAGGAACTCGCGCTGGATCGCGTTGATCTCGCCGGCTTCCTCATCAAGTATGAGGTCCACGTAGCCTTTGATCGACGTCAGCGGCGTGCGGAGCTCGTGGCTGACGGTGGAGACGAACTCGTTCTTCATCTGACCGATCTCGCGCTCGGCGGTGACGTCGTGCACCGTCGCCACGAAGCCGAGATAAAGGCCATGGTCATCGATGACAGGGTCGGTCCGAACATCCACCACACGATGCATCGGCTCTTCGAGGGTGACCTCGCGGACCTGGCTGCCGCCTCGCCGCGGGTCGAACGTGTCGAGAGGTTCCAGGCCGAAGATGGACCACAGGTTGCGATCGCTCTCGAGCAGCTCCTCGACGGGGATGCCAAGCATCAAAGATGCGGTGTTGTTGATGAAGGTGATGCGGTTTTGAGCGGAGTAGACGATCAGGCCATCGGCAGTGCTTTGCAGGATCGCTTCTGCCCGCTTGCGCGACCGCGTGAGCTCGGACTGGTCGCGGATGGTGATGACCACGCCGCAGGAGTCCGCATCGTGATAGGGGGCGACCGTGCAGAGCAGGTCGCGACCACTGAGCGCGAGCGTCACCGTCTGGGGCGCCGAACAGTCGGCTGCGGCGATCACCGCCCGGGCGGTCTGCGCCAGCACCGGGACACCAAGGGTCTCAATCGGCTGGCCGAGACCCTCGGCCCGCGTTCGACCCAGTATCGCCTCGGCGACCTCGTTCATCAGACGCACGTCGCCGGCTGGCGTGAGGGCGACAAACCCCTCGCCGGTGTGCGTCATCAGCGCGCGGACGTGCGTGAATGCTCGACGGTCTTCGTGAGTCTCGTCCATGCAGACACCCCTCCTCGGAGCGCACTTCTCCAAGAGACGTATTCGGCTTGTCTGAAATGAATCCCTGCCACAAAGCACTAATTGAGTGCAGGAGCGTGGCAGCGGCCGACGAGAAGACGAAAGAAGGCGCCCGACGGTGGTCGGACGCCTTCGTGCGTTTGGTGCCCCCGGCATGATTCGAACATGCGACACCAGGTTTAGGAAACCTGTGCTCTATCCCCTGAGCTACGAGGGCGAAAAGCGTACGGACCGCGCGTGAACTCGTACATGGTAGCACCTAAATGGGACCGGTTCGTGGGGTTTTTCCGGCACTTGGTCGCGGGGGCACGCCATCATGGCGCGAGTCGTTCCCGGCTCTGCCTAGACCCCCAGCATCCAGGCCCACGCGGGCACGACATTGATGACGCCGCCGTCCACAGTGATGCGTTCTGAATCATGCATCGTCACGATGGTCGATTCTTGGAGTCCGGTTTCTTTCATGGCGTCCATAAGGGCGCGGATTTCGCGTTCGCGGGTTTCAGTCTTTGACATGTCCGCACACACCTGGAGTAGTTGAGTGCCTTGATCGGTCTCGGCATCTCCGACGATGAAGTCTACTTCGGTTCCTGCAGCGGTGGAGTAGTAGGAGATCGCGCCATCGCGGGTCCCCCGCAAACGCCGACGCAACTCCAGGTACACGGCGTTTTCGAGTCGCGCTCCCGGGTTCGAGACACCCGCAGGCGAGACTGCGTATGCGAGCCCCGGGTCGATGGCGTATGCCTTCTTCGGATTCGCCTCTCGAACGCGCAAAGAACGATCGAAGACAGGGATCGTGAAGAGCAAAAACGCGTCAACGAAGTAGTCCAGCAGGTCGTAGAGCGTGTCTTTGCCGACAGCGACGCCCCGGGACTTCAGATCGTTCGCGATCTTGTTGACCGACGTGAGCGAGCTGGATGACTGCAGGAGCGCGAGGGCGAAGTAGCGCACTGCGTTGACGTTCTTGACCCCATGGCGATCGATGATATCGCGCAGCAGTACAAGCTGGACGTAGTCCTGTAGCGTCTGAATGCGTTCGGCTTCAACCAGATCTTGCACGTCGGGAAATCCTCCGACTCGAAGATACTTCGCGAATGCCGCTTCGAGTTTCGACCGCATGCGTGATCCGGGGCTATTCGTGGGCAGCTCGACATTGGAGTACAGCAGCGACTCGGCAAAGCTCAGCGGAAGCAGTTCGACCGCGTAGCCACGTCCGCGGAACTCGGTGGCGACTTCAGTCGAGAGCATCTTGGCCGATGATCCGGACACGTAGAGGCGCACCGACTCGGTATCGAGGACACGGCGCGCGAAACGCGACCAGCCGCTGACCGCTTGGATCTCATCAAAGAAGAGGTATGCGTCTTTGGAGCGCGCGGTTGGATTCAGCCGGTAGAAGGTCTCGAGTGTCCGATCGAGCACGTTGGGCTCAAGCGGCTGCAAACGGTCGTCTTCGAAGTTGACGTATAGGAGTCGGTTCTTCTCGACGCCTGCATCAATGAGCCGCTGCATCTCTTGGAACAGCAGATAGGTCTTGCCCGACCGGCGCATTCCTATGACGACCCGGGCCATGCTCGATGCATCCGGAAGAGTCGTGAGTCGAGGGCTGACGACGGGCAGGGGGCGTTCCTGGAAGTCGACTATCAACTTCTCGATTGTATCCATTGGTTTCCTTTCGCCAAGGAAACCGTAGCATACATGTGTCCTTCACACAAGGAAACATGTACGACAATCTATCCTTGGAAACAGGAGATCACCGGGCAGCACCTTGGACGTGGGTA
>DDWT01000032.1 GCA_002347365.1 Actinobacteria bacterium UBA2279 | reverse complement strand
TAGCGGCTGTCCGGGATGATGATCTTGTTCTGCGACGACTCGAAGACGCCCTGCCGGGTGTCTGTCGAGACGAACGCGGCCTGCAGGGCCGCCAGATCGAAGGCAGGCGCCGCGGTCTTCGGAGCGACCTTGATCTGCATGACCGTGCGGATGTTGGGGCCAAAGCCCGCGCGCGTGCCTGCGACGCCACCGGTGTCGGTGAGGTCCGGAGCGCCGACAAGCACACCATGTTCGAGCACGACATCGGCACGCTCGCCAAGTGGGTGTGGGACGATGCGACAGATCCGCGCAACGGCGACCTCGCAGACTTCTACGAGGAGTTCGTGATCGAGGGCACGCCCACGAGCGCAATCATGAAGATTGCCGTGGACAATGCGTTCGAGCTCAAGGTCAACAACACGACCGTAGACACGGTCAACCTGCTGGGCGATTGGCGCAGCCAGACGGTGTTCAGCACGACGTACCTGCCCGATCCGTCATCTGCGGCGTGGGGAGTTGTGCACACCTACGACCTGCTCGACGAACTGGGAACCGATGTGAACGAGATGACCGTTACCGGCGTGAACGCCGCATGGCCGACCGACGACCCTCAGGTGAATCCCGGTGGCGTGCGCTACCAGCTGTGCATCACCTCAGACGTCGAGGTGCTCGATCACGAAGCGGTCTCCGAGAGCGCCTGGAGCGAGGGTCCGGGATTCCCCGGCAAGAACTGGGCGACCTACACGGTGTACAACATCACGGAACCGGCACTGGTTGACACGGTGCAGGTGTATCCGTACGGCACCGGGACTTTCCTGCCTATCGAGTATCCAAGCAACATCCCGCTTGCGTCTGATGAGTGCTACCTGCTCGAAGCGAGCGGAACATACCGGTTCGCCAGCTGGGGCGAGTACGGCATCGCAGACGCGCAGTACAACCTGCGAGACGCCGCGCATTCTCCCGGCGGAGTGGCGGGCTGGTACGAGCAGGCGTCTACCCGGCTGCAGGTGTGGATCGATGGCGGCGTCGTCGACTGGCAGCCACCGACATTCAACTCCGAGCACCTCTACACGCTTGAGGTGATGGGCACCGACAGCCCACTCGTATTCACCATCAGCGATGACTACTACGGCGACAACAGCGGCTTCATCACCGTGAAGATCTACCACTACGAGCAGAAGACCGCGGAACCGTGCCACGCACAAAGGCCCGTCCCCTCGGGGGCGGGCCTTGCCTTTGCATCTAACGACGAGGAGCTGAGGTCCTTCTCCCCGAAAGAAAGGTCCCTACAGCCGAGCGGCGCACCACGCTACACTGGTGCCATAGTCCGGCGCCCAGACTTACGGAGGTCGCAATGAAGCGCTTGCTGGTGGTAGCCCTCGCGTGTGCACTCGCACTGACGGTAGCCGGATGCGGTGGAGGCGGTGGAAGCGCCGAAGACGGCACGAGCGGCACCGGTTCCTCCTCGGGTGGCAGCGGTGGTAGCTCCAACGCCGGGATCGCGAGCCCCGCCGACCTCAAGGCCGCGATCGACCGCGACCACGCGGATGCCGAGTGGTACGGCGACGTCACCGACGTGACGCTGGAGACCTACCTTGGCGCGCCGGTGGCGGTGGTGCACGTCGCATGGAGCAGCACCGGCGGCGACTACGAGGTCACCAACCGCAAGCAGACCGCAATCAACGACGCCATGAGCGCATACGAGATCAGCTTCGCGCCCAACAATGCGCTGGTGACCGCCGACGGAGCGATCAGCAAGCTCAACTCGTCGGGCCAGTTCGACGCGGCCCCGATGGAGATCGTGTACGCGCTGCCCGCCGCTCCCACAACGGCCGCGGAGGTCCAGGCTTGGCTTGCGAGCGTCTACGGCCCCGGCGGACTCATCGCGCTGGGCGCCAACGAGACGTGGTATGCCGCCATCGACTCCGTGGAGATGGAAGATGGCAGGCTGCAGGTGGAGACCAGGCTGGCCGAGACGGACGTCATGCAGCGCGACCTGCTCAACATCGCGCTGCAGACGACGGGCTCGCCGCTACTGAGCGCCTACGGCATCCGTGGCACCGATGGCTCCTACCTGGGCGGAAGCGCGGGAGGCGGGACGCCGGGGATGAACGGGTTCTTCTACCCGGAGGGGTAGAGGGGCGAGCTGGGGTAGGCAGCAGGATATCAGTCGGCAGAGAGTGCGGTGATCGCCTGCCGCACCTCCCACTCTTCCCGTTTGCTGCAGTGAGCCCAGCCCACTTCCTGCGCGTCCAGTTCTCGCAAGAATCCGAATCGCTTGCGAACCGCAGCGATCCAGGCGGGCACATCTACCGGCGTGGTGAGGTAGCCGATGGCTTCTGGCTGAAACTCATCAGCGGAGCGTTCACGCAAGATCTCCTCTGGATCGAACGGCCTATCGCCCAGACCATCGTCGATCACATCAGACCATACCTTCAAGATCAGTAGACGCCTCACGAGCTGCTCGTCGAAGGGCTTCGCTGAGACCCAGGCGAGATCGTACAAGTCACGCGCAAGTGATGTGCGCCGATATCGCGCAAGCTTCTCTGCGACGGTCTCCTCAAGACGCACCGCCGGTATCACCGGTACCGGGAACTCGTAGCGTTGATGGATGGGCATCGGCAGCATGGTCATGGGCTGTGGGCGAAGCCAGAGCGATCTCCTGCCAAGGTCGAGGCGCGCCGGCAGATCGACCTCACCAAAGGGACTCGTGATGAGCAGCCGCATGCGCTGAGTACCATCGAGTTCCTCCACACCAAAGCTGAACTGTCCCACCTGCGTCCCATCCACCAGGTCCACCAGCAGCGCTGCCGAGGAATCATCCATCCCCGCGAAGTCGAGATCGGTGGAGAAGCGCCCGGCGTTTCCTGCCCAGAATTTGCGCAGAGCGGTTCCACCCTTGAGTGCAACTCCCAGCTCGAAGAATCCTTCACGCTCCAGATGCGCGAGCAGGTGGTCTTGCGCGATGTCAATGATCGCCGGTCCGCGGCCACCGCGCCGCCCTTGAAAGTGCCTGACGAGATGGCCTTCCGTGATCACTCGGTACCCACCTCGATGCCAGTCGAGTCGATCACGTCATAGGTCCGGTTGTGCCGCCCGGGTCGTGAACGGTCACCGAGGTAGTAGGGGCCGGAGCCAGATGGCGCCTGAGCGTCCAGCGCGTGCGCGGCCTCTCGTGCATCCCCTGATTCCAGCAGGTATGCAGCACGTGCCCACGACCCGGCCGAGCGCCCCTCAAGCTCGCGTGCGAGTTCATCGACGCGTACGGTGGATGCGGCTTGCCTGAGCCATTCACCCACGTTGGGCCAGTCATGGTAGCCCGATGGTCTTGTAGCCATGAAGGCGAGCAGCGTCTCGCGCGACCACACAGGAAGGCCGTCTCGCCGGACTAGCTCAACACAGGGAGACCACCGCACGACACGCAAGCCTCCCAATGCCCTGGGCGGCCTAGCATCGGGCGGGGCACCGATGCTCTCCGTGTCCGGTCTGCGGCTGGATAGTCCAAGCAAGAAGGCGGCAGATTCAGCAGCGACGGCATATGGTGATGCTGGATCGCGTGCGAGAACCGCGCGAAGCTCGATAAGGGGGTCACCTGAGCCGAACGCACCCGCACGTGCGGCCGGCGCGAACTCCCAGACGCCCCTGGTTGCAAGTGGCAGCAGCCATCCCCGCTCCCGAAGTCTCTGCGCAATCACGTTCAACGGCCACTCCACTCCCGCCTCACGGGCGATGCGTGCGAGATCACGGGCTGCAACGACTCGTGGCTGCTCAAGTTCGAGCAACTCCAGAAGCGGAGCAAGACCCTTGGGTGTTGTACGCACTGTCATCAATTACATGCTTTCTATCTGCTTGAGATACTATCAGTGTCGCTACAGACAGCCTCAATGTCAACCACCGGTTGTTGAGTCGCCCCTGGGTGAGTAACACGCAGCATTACGAGAGCTCCGCAAGCTCCTTCAGTCGGCGCACCGCCGCCCGTACCACGCCCGCATCAAGCATGCTTTCGATGTAGCCGTCGCAGAAGCGCTCGCCCCGCACGACCGTGGTGAGGACCTTGCGGACGGTCGCAAGGTCTTCGGGTGTTGGATCAGGGAAGGGCATGGGGCTACTTCTCCAGATACGCAGAATCGCCAGTCACCCAGACTCCGAATAACGGCACCGGGGAGTCAGCGCCGATACGCTGCACGACTCCCCTCTCCGCAACCACCCCGAATTGCGCCGCGAATGCGCGGTAATCATCCCACCATGCGTGCTTCTGGCTGAACGAGTGCACCAACATGACTGCGGCGGCCGCGCGATACTGCTCCGCGGTGATGACGGCCGATGCGGCCCGATGCAGAAGCTGATAGTGAATGCTGGCTGGCGGCTGAGTGGTGAGTCCAACCGCTCGCATCAGCGCGCGCAAACGCGCCTTCTTGCCCCGCGACGCATCCGTCAGCCATTCACCGACCGTTGGCCCGAATGGCTCGTTCACCTTGCCCTCGACCATGATCACTACAGGACCCGCAGGTGAGCGCGCCAGCACAAAGAGGTCGTTCTGGGACGCACGCGAACCGCCCGGGAGAGGCACCTTGAACTCCGGGACTGCGAGTAAGGGCGTCAGGTNNTCAGGTCCGTGAGAAGTGGCTCAGTCGCGCTCTCAAAGGTCGCCGCGACTTCTGGCGGGAATCCGTCGACGCTCTCCCAAGAGTACGCCAGGGTCCGTGCCGAGTAACCCATGCGCCACTGCTTCTGCGGATCCGCAAGAAGCGCCTGCCAGTCAGAGGGTTCAGATGTGAATGCGAGTATGCGGGACATTCTTCTATCCCGCGACTCGCCCAAACACAACCTTGTGACCCATCTGCACAGACTCCACCTTCCAGTCGGCCGCAAGGACTAAACGCATGAGAGGCCACGTTGTCCCCTTGGTGTTTGCCCACGCGGAACGGTACTCGTATGCAACCGGCGGGAGCGGGCCTGCGATCATCTCCTCGATCTGCTCGTACGTGAGCTCAACGCGATCCCTGCCGACTTGGGACAGATACTCCACGACAGGCGCGTACTTGGAGCGTCGACCACTTCCACGAGTCTGACGCGGAGTGGCCCCCTTCGGCGGAGAGACTGGATCCGCAAGGCGCCGCGGAGTCGGCGCTACCGCCTGCTGTGTCTCCGGCTTCTTCACCGGCATGACTAGTAGACGGAAGGTCTCTCCTGCACCCACTCCGAGGCGCGCATAATCCGCCCAGTGCAAGTCATACGAGTTGCCGAGAGTCAGGGGCGTCGCGCGAGACTTCATCGTTCCTTCTCCAGCATGCGAGGCCCAGTAGAGGGTTCCAGACACAGATCGACCAGGCACCTACACTCGCGTCGGTAGCTGAAACACGTCGCCAGATAGAGTCATCGTTGCTCAGTAGTACGACGTAGCCATCGGTGTGTTCGAACTCTCCACAGATGCGCTCGACCCGGGTCACGTCCTTCCACACGTCGTAGCCACTCAGGTCCTGTGCGCCCTGCCCAACAAGCTCGAACCGTTCACCGCGCCAGTCAACGCTCACGGCGCGTGCCTTGTACTTCAGTTCGATGGCCAGCCAGCGACCATCGTGATGCACCCACATGTCCAAATGCACACGCTCGCCCGGAAACGGCTTGTACTCCAGACGCACCTCAGCGTGAGGGTGCTGGCGCTCAATCTCCATGCCCAGGGCGAGCTGAAAATCGGCTTCCGAATGGAAGATTGGGCGCTTCGAGGCAAGTGACTTGAGTACTGCATGAAGATCGATCATGCGCTAGCCTCCGTTGTTCCATCCACTTGGGTCTTCTGCCGCAACTGACACGTCCGTGGCAGCGCCTTCCGCGAGGAAGTCATCTTCCTCGTGCTTGCCCTCGCTTAGGCTCTTCTGCACCTTCACCATCACTGGAATCCGCGTGAACAGCCCCGACAGGAGCGCCTCACCCGTATTCAGGTTGGGCAGCGCCTTCGCCTCATCTTCACCCATCGTCTCAACTACGTCGCGAATGTACTTCTGATCGTTGGGATTCACGATGCGTAGGATCAGGTAGCTGTTGGCCTGCGAAAGCACGGTTGCATCAATGCGACTGGGTCGCTGGCTGATGAAAACCAGACCCATGCCGTACTTGCGGCCCTCGGTAGCGATCTGCTTGATGATAGGGAGCGATGGAGCGTCCGCGCCGTCGATCCGGTTGGGAATGAAGTTGTGCGCCTCTTCGATGACCGTCAGGAAGCGGGGCACCTTCTCATCGATGCGATCACTCAGCAGCCGCGAGAGAATGCCCGCCACGATCGATTGCCGCAGCTCGTCCGAGTAGCCCTCGAGCGAGACTATCGCCACCGCGCCTTTCTCGATGATCGAGTGAAGGTCTTTGCCTGCCGGGAGAGGCTTTGACGCCGCCGCGTACTTCCGGTTCGTCTTGATCATGTTCCAGTACTGCCACCCGGCTCTGCGGCTTTGGCGACGAACGGCATTCGCCGTCGAGCTGCCAACGTTGAGCCCGGTCGAGAGCTGGGACACCTCTCGGGGCAGGGGTGCTCTGTCGTCCCCGCCCTTGAGCATCGCGATCTTCTCCGCGATCTCCGCGATGGCGTAGAAGTGGTCGTGCGCCACGGTCTTCTGCAGCGCACCCACCTCATGGCTATCGAGTGTCGCGCTCAACCGAGAACGCTTCGACTCGTCGGTAAGGACCTCCATGATGCCCGCGAGAAGCTGCTCTTGTGGTGGCGTTATGACCTCGCCAGACATGCCTCGGATGTAGCTGATGACTTGGTCGAACTCCTCATCGGCGATGCGAATCTCCGGCAAGTAGGTGGTGACCTTGGTGTGCTTGGCGATGTGAAGCCCCGAGTAGTCGCCGTGCGGATCGAAGATGAGGATGGGGTAGCCCTTGATCATGAGCTCTTCAAGCAACTTGCGCGTGGCAACCGTCTTCCCCGCACCGGTGGAAGCCAGCACGGCAAGATGCCGAGACACCACCATGTGACCGTCCACAAACACGTTGACATCCTTGTTGCCGCGCTCGGTTCCCAGGTAGAGGCGGCGATGCTCCGGCGTATCGCCCACAAGGAACGACTCGATCTCATCCGCTGGCGGAACGTAGACCCGCCCTGCCGGCTGCACAGGGTACTTGGGTGGTTCGAGGCGACCATCGCGCTGTACGCCGATGACCTTGCAGGTAGCGGTGATCATCTCTCGAGACATCGACACGACCGAATCCACCGGGTCACGGCCCTGGAAGGCCAGCTCTTGAGCCGCCTCGCGGGGGAACAACGGGTTCAGTCGCTCGATTGTCCCGACCTTCGCCCACACGCGGAAGGTCTCGCCACCCTCGATAGTGTCAATCGCCACCAGATCCTGCGCCCGGACGGCGTCTGGTCGGACCTGCATCTGGAACTCGGTGGTCGAGCTGACCCCCACTACCGTTCCCACAGGTGTGCTCTCGCTCTTCTCCACGAATCAGACCCCCGGTCTCGTTTCGCGGCTTCTGCGGCCGCTTCCGCGCATCATGATCATCGACTTGAGTGCCTCGGTATCCGTCATCTCCACGAACTCACCGGTCAGCAGCCGACCGTATTCCGAGAGGATCAGCTGGCGATATGCCTTGGTCATCCATCCCGGAATCGCCGCGAACTTGTCCACGATGTCGAGCCCTATCGGAAACGCGTAGCCCGGCAGCAGTGAGGCGTACTCGAACGACCGCCGTAGCACCTCCTCGCACTCCGCAGCGTCATAGAGTGCCGGTATCTCAATTCGCATGGGGTACTTGGCAGACGTCACACGAACGAACGTGTTCTGCACGTCAGGGAAGAGCGCGACACGCTCGTCTTGGATCTTCAGCCGAGGGTTGACCGGGTACCACTCCAGCGCCTCGCCGCGATTCAGCGCCAGCGAGAGCAGGATCGCGTCGTTGTAACGCGTGGCGTCCAAGATTGCCTCAACTTGGGAGTTGGTGGCGCGCCCTTTCATGTCGAGAACGGTGAGGAGTCGGTCGAAGACCTCCGGACTGTTCTCCAGCATCTGACGCACGACGTACCGAGTCACGCCCCGACCGAAGGAGCGCTCCACCACGCCACACAGTAAGACGTCCTTCTCGGCTGCTCGTGCGAAGATGTAGTGCTGCAGGAAAGCCAGCATGCAGACGGCGGGGAGGTGCTGGTCATCGATGTCGTGATTGCAGCGATCCGTCCCGTTGAGTGGGCACGTCTTGCACCAGTCAGCGAACTGGCTGAGTACTGGCAGCACATGGGGTCGCTCGCTTCTGCCAAGCATCAGCTCATAGTCCTCAGGGAAGAACCAGTGCTCGAAGAATGGACCGCTGACGAACTGTAGTGGACCGTGCAGCATCAGGACTCTGATGTCCGAGAAGCGCTCGTCTTCTAGCGCAGTCACAAGAGCGCCTAGCTCAACGAGTTGCCGAACCACATCGCCGTACTTGGAGTTCGCCTTCAGACCGCCACGAAGCTGGCCAAGCATCAATGGGAAATGGTCGAACGTCTCGCGCTTCTCTAGATCGGCTTCGCCCTGCTTCACCCTGAAGATGCCAGCGCGAACGATCAGGGGCGTGGCGATACCTACATCGATCTTAGACAGACCGCCATCTACAAAGGCGACAGCGCATGAATCAAGCGGTTCAGGGGCAACAGGAGCGATCTGATACTTGCCTGAACCTGTACGGAATCCTTCTCGCATCGAGCGAGCGATGCCGAGGGTGGATTGAAAGTAGTCCTGCCTGAGGTCATCGGCTACGAGGAGGGCGTTCTCAGCGATCCGGATGAAGAGATCCGGATCGGGATGGAGCGCATGCTGCGTTGAATCCCCCACTGCCACCCCCGTGACATCAGTGCGCACAGGTAAGACCTGACATTCTGATTGTATCGGAGTTGAGGAGAGAGAGGTTGAGTGCCGCCCGCAGCTTGATGCGAGCCTCCTGCTATCCTGGACACAGCATCCCGCCTCCCCACAGGAGCCGCCCCATGCTCGTGTACCAGGCAACCAAGTCCGAGTTCATGGACGATGTGGATCGCGACCTCATCGCAGATCACAACACAACTTCCGCACTTCCGCGTGGACTCATCGGAGTTTCGAAGGCCACATCGGAGGCATTGAAGGTATTCTTCGTCCTCCCACGTCTTGCACTGAGGACCGCTCACCTTGTTCTTGATCTTGAAGAAGTCGCTCAGGAGGCACTCCTCAGACAGCAAGTGTTAGAAGCAATGTTAGAAGAAGGGCGTCAAGACAGCCACCAGAGGGAGGCCAATACGACCTCTACCAGCGAATACCCACTGCAGCCCATCCTCTGCCGGCTTCCCTGACCTTCGGGCTATCTACCCGAAAGGTGTAAGATTTCTACTCGTCGGACGGTTGACGAGGAGATTCATGGACAAGCAGGCGTTCATCGCAGCACTCCAGGCATCGGTCGCTGCGTTCTCGGGTGAGCTGACCTCCGATGATGGCAGTTGGAGCATCAAGGGTGTGGTGGATGATCAGCAGTTGGTGTATCCGATTCCGCTCGACACCAAGCTGAGCAGCAAAATAATGGAAATGCAACTGCACCCACACATGGTGCGTTTCGCTAGAGAACAGAGTTTTAAACTCATCATGCCCTCAGCGCAGAACCACTATCCGGACTACTCCCTCGTGCACCAAGGCACCGGAGTCAAGTTCGCCGTGGACATCAAGACGACCTACCTGGTGCGGCCAGGCGTAGTCAATGGCATGACACTGGGCTCGTACTTCGGCTACATGCGCGGCGGAACGGCGAACATCACCTTCCCGTACCGCGACTACGCCGCTCACGTGATACTTGGTGTCGTCTACAGCAAGCGACCGGAGTCGGACGGTCAGCCCGTCTTGGTTGGTGAGATTGACGACATTGTCTCGCCCGTTCATGACTTCAGGTTCTTCGTTCACGAGAAGTACCAGATCGCTCTTGACAGACCCGGGAGCGGCAACACACGAAACATCGGCGCTGTCACTAACTTGACGCAGCTGCTTTCTGGCACTGGCCCCTTCGAACGGCGAGGCAGTGATGTGTTCGAAGAATACTGGTGCAACTACCTGAACGCGACTGATTCGCGAGAGGCGGGACTCGCGACCCAACCTTACCGAAACCTCGCCGGGTATGATGCATGGAAACAGAGAGCTTAGGTGCCGACGATCAGCACCTCTCGGGAGCTGTTGTTCTTCGAAAGCACGTATGTGTATTGTCCGTAGGGAACTACCTCGACATGCGACTTGTGCTCTCGCATCATGTCTGCAAGTTCATCGATTGTTGGTATGCCATCGCTTCTGTAGGAAACTGCCAGCTTCGAAGAAGCGTGTCTCTGAAAAAGGCGGTCGAATGCCTCACGAACGGTGCGCTTGTCGTTCCACTCGTTCTTGATCGGCTTCAACCTTCTGTGCTTGCTGGACATGTCAACGAGATGTGGCCATTCGTCATAGCGCACCAGGCCGTCTAGGAAGTGATAGAACTGCCCGTAGTCCACTGACACGCCTTTGCCGGAAACGTAGGGAGTGTCGATGTAGACGACATCAAAGTCACCGGTGATCTCCGCTGCATCACCGTGCCTAGCGAAGTTCGGATGCCCGTTGTCGAAGACGGCGCGGTTGGCCTCCGAGACGAAACGCTGAAACATCTCGGGAAACGGCGTATCCCAAGTCGCCTTGTTGCCGAACGAACGGTCAACCTCGGCCAAACGCATGTAGAGATTCTTGCGATGGAAAAGGTTGTAGGGACGCTTTGCGATACAGGCCTGGAACAGGGCAAAATAGGCGATAGCCCGTTCATGAGGCTCTTCCATGCGACCAATGGCCGGCGCCATGTGATCAAGCCAGACGTTCTCATCATGAGTGAAGTAGATGTCGTCGAATGTCGAAGCAATGAAGCCTGGGCTTGAGGATTCCGCCTCTTCGAGAAGGTCGTGGACGCGGTCAGGGTGCAGCGTCACATTGCGGTTCTCAATCAGCGCAAGACCCACCTGGACGTTCGCTGTGAGCAGGTCGTTGTACGTGACCGATAACCCTGCTCTCTTCATGGTGTAGCCAACAACCCCCGTGCCCCCAAAAGCATCGAGCAGTGTTGCTCCACCAAGGTCGCGAAGCACTCCAGAGAGCCAGCCGATGATCTTGGCCTTGCTTCCCTGATACCTGGTGGCAGGAAACACCGGCTCGGCCGCCGCGCCGGCTGGCAGCACCATTTGTGTTGGCCGCATGTCACTCAATCGGTGTACCCGCTCACTCCAAGAATAGGTGTCGCCACATAGAAGAATGATGCGACGCTGGTTGCCAAGGTTTGTGGTAGGGGCCGCTGGCTCGAACAGACCGTGGCATCATTCAACCATCCGGGTCTGACTTGATCCATACTGGTCAGGCGGAACCACACTCCAACGTCTTCACGACGACGATAGTAACTGGGTATGCAGTGCGACTCTTCCTTCGATGGCCGCTCGCGAGTGAAGCTACTAATTCGGCAGTAGTGGACAGTCCGGCCGTTGACGCGAGCTCGAACGAGTATCAAAGGCGTCTCTATTCCGGCCTCAATCTGTTCCCTGAGCGCGGCAGTCCGGGGGCCCCCGATCTTCGCGCCCATCTTGCCAAACCACACGTACCCCTCGTTCTGCAGAATCTCTCGATGAACAGCGATGGTGCCGTCAGGGGGCGAAAAGTGCTCGCCATACCTGACTGCAAGACCTAGTACCTTCTCCGAGGTCATTGCGACCGCACGGTCCTTCCTAGTACTGAGCTAAGCACGATATCACATGATATCGACAATAACCCACAACGCCGCTCACCTCAAGCTCGGGTGAGCCACGGAGGGCGCCTACGGCGATCTCGAACCGAAGTGTTAGAAAAAGTGTTAGAAACACTCTCGCACAAAGCAAACAGGCCAGACACGTCTACCATGTCTGACCTGCTATAAGTTCTGGTCGCTGGGACAGGATTTGAACCTGTGACCTTCGGGTTATGAGTCAGCCCAAGCGGTTTCCAGCTACGTCTAGCTGAGTACAGGATAGGCCCTCTGGCTGCGCAAATGCCAGGGGGTCTATCTATGTCCATATGGCTCGTTTCGGCCTGTTCTGGCACATTCTGTTGACACTGTGTTGACACGGAGAGTCGCATCAACAGCCTCTTTCGCCCCCTGCAGGGACCACCGCGGGCAACCAGCATCCGGCAACCAAGAGCACACTTCTTAGAAGAACACGTACTTCTCCTTCACCTGCTTGCTGTACAGCATGAAGTTGCCGCGAAGGCCAATCCACGCACCCAGACCCAGCACCGCCGTGGTCTGCAGTATTGGCCTGATTGCATCGTAGGTTGTCGTCACCGTGCCAGTGCGGGGGTCTACCAGCGTGGTGACCGCACCATCCGTCACCATCTTGATGAGAAGCACAACTGCCAACCATACTGCGACGACATGCCACAAGCCGCGCAACGCAGCCCAGAACCCACCAAACAGGAAGGCCGCCCAGTTCCATTTGCCCCTATAGGTCTCCGACGACTCGTAGATATGCAGGAACTCGTCACGGTAGTAGGCAGTAGGAAGGGCGAGTAGGTACTTGTGAACATCGTCGTCTGAGTAGCCGCCTGCCCTCGCAGCCTGGCCTACCGCCTCAACGACGGCTGACGAGTAGAACCACTCCTTCGCCTCGGCGCCTACCCAGTGCAGACCGTTACCCCTGTCAAGCGCCGCCACGTGTTCGTGCGTGACCCTGCCTATGCCGGTAATGGTGAATTCCTTCGTGTGAAACTCCACTGCCGCACCATTCGCCTTCAGTGTTGCGATGATTGCCAACGTAGGCTCCTCCCTACTCACGGACTCGCGATAACTACAGACGGCTCTCGATGGATCCACTCCATCTCGCGCCTAATGTCCACGATCAGCATCCTCTTCCCTGTGCTCATCGCGGCCAGTCACAAGGAGTCTACGATGGTCTCCAAGATCCAACGAGTGCATTCGTCGGTGGCAGTTGGGGCACAAGGCTCGACAGTTCGCCAAGGTATCGGGACCGCGGCCAACACTCCCAACAAGCCGATTCCTCGCACAGAAACTACCTGTTCCTCGATTCACGTTGGCAGGCCGGCGCACTCATAGGCCTCTACGGCTCGCGTACACCTCATCGCACCACTGCAGGTACGAGTCCAGCGTATCCTCGTCCCAATTCTCTTCAAGCCATTGCCTGAACTCCTCGGTGTAGGCGTCATGCCTCTCAAGTCCTTCTCTGGCAGCCACCAGAGTAGCCGTCATTGGGTATCGGCCAGCATTTGCGGCTACTCGTTCAATGACATGCCGTTCGAAACTGTTGAGCGCCTCCAATGCTGCTACCGCTTCTGCGCGGGTCGGCAAATAGCCTTCATGCACCACACGATGCCGCAGTTCGGCCAACCTTTTGTCCCACTGCGCGACCGCCCCGCTCCCGCTAGGATCCCAGTCGCCAGACAAGAGGTCGGACAGGTGCACTCGTACCCGCGTCCGCAGGCCCTGCCCCTTGAAGTACTTCTGCGCAGCCTCGGCGGATGATAGGCCCGACTCCCACGCAAGCGTAGTCAACGTGGTATTCACAAGCGTCTCAACTGCCGCACTGGCCAGAACGACGCTGTTATCCCGCTGGCCGTGTCGGAAGAGACAAGACCGTGCCTCCAGCACACGATCCTGGTAGACGCCACCAGGATGCTTCATATGCAATCCCAGGAACATGTTCGCGAACCTCTGTGCGAATTCTTCCGGCTCGCCAGGGAACCCCGCAGCGGCGCCCGGCATGCCAACTCTCAGCACAAGGTGCCCTGGGGTGAACACCTTCAGGTCACCGTCGTACGTGGCAGAGGAGATTACAGCGGGGAGCGAGTCATACTCAGGCAGCAGTACGTGCGAGGCAGCCGCGTGTCGCCAGACCGCACAGATACACCGTGTCCATTCCAAGCATCGGTCGAAGACCGGAGAGAGGTCCCCGTCCCCGTCTAGCACTCGGGCAACCGCAAGTGCCACCGACTGGCAACCGTCGACCCGCTTCACTCCCGAAAGCCTTCTCTCATCCTCTGGTATGAGCAGGGCGTTGAGGTACTCCCAGGCATTCACATCAATACCGTAGGGCTCTTCCTGGGTCTCGAACAGGAAGAACCTAACCGAAACGTCATGTCCGTCAGGCATGTCCCAAGTATCTGCGTCCATCGCGACGACTACTGGAATTTCAGGGTCATCAACCCTGAAGAAGGTCATCCCTTCCGGAAGCACCATGGCGTTCGGCAAGGGAAGCAGAAACGCTGAGAAGATTGGCATCCGTCACCCTTCCAAGAAAGGATTCTCCCTCAATCATCCCTCATCAGATGTTCATAAGCCATTGCCAACACGGCTGTAGGCATGTGCAACAGAACCTGTTGACACGACCCCTAGAAGGCAAGCAGGCCAGTGACCCTGTATGTCTCTGATCTGCAAGTCGCTTGGTCGGGGAGGCAGGACTTGAACCTGTGGCCTTCGGGTTATGAGTTCTTTCAGCCCGTCATGCAATACTTCAGATTACATCGGGGGAAAGGCAGCAGCATGGTAGACAAGGGACTTCAGCGGGGAATCAACCACGAGTTCGAGCTTCAGCTGAAGGCGGGAGTACTCCAACCGCTTGTCGAGCGCGTGCGAAACGACGACACGCTCAGCCTTGAGATACGCAACGGCTACGTCGACATCTACTACCGTGGCGGTCGTCTGCTCGGTATCCACGAACAAGCCAAGGGCGCGAGGTTCCGAACAGAGTTTGATGAACGCTACTTCGGTGACGGAGAGGCCTACCCTTCCAGGCGGCCAGCCATGGCGCCCGCCAAGACCATCAAGACAGTCGCTGATGCTGAGGGCTGGGTTGACGCCTTTGCCCACTACAAGCAGGCCATGGACATACGCTTCTCTCTCCACCCCAAGATCGAGCGGGAGTACCAACAGGCCGTCGTTCGTGACAACAACCGTCATTGGAGCGGCAATGCCTCGGACTATGTGGTCGTCGACATCGAATACGCGCAGTCTCCAAGTGCGTTTCCTGAGCAGAAGGCGAACTACCGGTTCGACATGGTAGGGTTCCGCTGGCCCGCAGAAGGCAAGAGCCGGGCGAGCGGTGTCGTCACCCCCGTGATCATGGAGATGAAGGCCGGAGACGGTGCTCTGGCATCGCCCCAGTTGAAGAGGGATTCGGATGAGCTCTCGCCCGGATTGATCAAGCACGTTCTAGACATGGAACGATTCCTCACTCCTGAGCCGGGCGAGGATATCTCGGGACCCTTCGCTCTGCTGTGCGAAGAACTAGTGAGCATGTTTGAGCTGAAGCAGCGCCTGGGCCTTCCTTCGCTTCCGAAGCGGATGCGCGATTTCAAGATCACGGAGGTGAGTACTCGCCCCGAAGTGCTATTCATCCTCGCCAACCATCAGCCGTCATCGACCATCCTTGGGCGTGAACTCAAAAAGCTGCCACCCCACGAGCGTGCCGACTATCGGATTGCGACGGTGACCTACGCTGGCTATGCACTCTTCGCCGATAACCTGAGAACGATCGACCAAGTCATCGCTGAAACGCACGAGTAGCCTTTGGTGTCAGACCCCAGTGGTATTCAGGGTGTAGAAACTGATCCACCAGGGCTGGAGCACCGTTGAACTATCAGATCCATCGCGGGCAGCATGAGATCGGCGGGATGTGTATCGAGGTCAACGCCAGCGATGGCACGCGCATCCTTCTCGACCTCGGCATGCCGCTGGTCGCGCCGGACGGCGGCGACTTCCCTTTCGATACGCCACGCCGACCAACGGCCGAACTACTAAGTGAAGGCGTGCTGCGTGACATACCGGGTCTCTATCCGCACGACCCCGGCGCACCTGACATCGCAGCGACCATCCTGACTCACTCCCATCTCGATCACTACGGCCTAGCTCACCACGCCCATCCTGAGATTCCGGTGTACGGCAGCGAAGGCACGCTCGCTATCCTGGAGGTCGGACGTATCTTCTTCCCTGACTCGGCGCTTCCGGCAGACCTGCGTCGCCTGCCATCGAACAAGCCGTTTGAGTTTGTATCCATCAGTGTGACAGCGATTCCTGTCGACCACGCAGCCCCGGACTCGCGTGCATTGCTTGTCGAAGCAGATGGGCAGCGCCTTCTCTACACCGGTGATCTAAGGGCGCACGGGCGTACCGGCTTCCGCTTTGAGAACATGCTGACTGATCAGCGTCTCCATGGCGTCGACTGGCTACTTGTCGAAGGAACCACCCTCGGCTCTTCGGGTGGAACACATGGGCTCAGTAGCGAATCGGATGTCGAGAACGAACTCGTCAAGCTGGCCAGGGACAGTAAGGGCAGTCTTGTTGCGGTCGTCGCGTCGGGGCAGAATGTCGACCGGCTGGTGTCGTGCTTCCGCGCCGCCAGGCGCAGTGAACGGCTGCTGGTGATCGACCCCTACCAGGCGTATGTGCTGATGAAGCTTACACCGCCGTCGAAGTCTATTCCGCAGTTCACCTGGGACGACGTGCGAGTGAGCTTCTCGCCCTACCAGGTCCAGCGCCTCAAGGACGCCGGCATGATGGACCTTGTCTATGAGATGAGCCGTCAAAGCAGGGTCAGCAGCGACGAACTCGCGACGCGGCCAGGACGCTACCTGATGTGCTCACGCAGCAGCCTCGGCATGACGAAGGTGTTCGACAAGATCGGACCCGATAGGGTGGAGCTCGTCTGGTCCATGTGGAGCGGCTACTGGGAGCGCGACAGGTGTGCGATGCGCACGTGGGCTGAACGCTCAGGGGTTGTGCCGCATGTGATCCATGGCGGCGGGCATGCCTGGCCTGAGGATCTGAAACGTCTCACGAGCGCGATTGCAGCGAAGGAGACGGTGTGGGTGCACACTGACGCCGTGAGCGCGCTATGAAAGACGTCTTGTGCGCTGGGCTCTGGGTGATCGTGATACTCGGGGCACTCTGCATCATCGGGGATGAGCGCTGAGTGATACTGGCATGCAACGTGGGCTCATGGTACTCGTCGCCTGCCCGTGAAGCCATAGCGCTAGCTGAATGCCGCCGTGAGTTGCCCCGTACCAATCGATCGCGCCAAACACCAGCTACTCCACCTCCAGCACAACAGCAATCGCGGCTGTCACTTCGGCCAGGTCATCCGAACTCATGACACCAATCTGCCTCATGAGACGCGCTACAGAGAGTGAGCGCACTTGAAAGACATCAACGACGGACTCCTTGGACAGCCCGTTTGATGCGGTGGGGCGGAGCGGAACCAGCCAGACCTTCCCCGCCTTCGCGGGCGTCGCGCCGGTGATAGGCGCGGCCAACCTGAGCGCGAGGACCCCGAACGCGTCCCCGGAAACGACAACGACGGGACGGGTCTTGTTGATCTCCTGACCGACTGTCGGTTCAAGATCTGCTAGCCAGATCTCTCCGCGCTTGGGACTACTCATCCTCGTGGTCCCATTCGCCCAGTCCGGCGTCGAGCCAATCGTGATCGATCGTCCGGTTGTACTCGGCGGCGTGTGCGTCGGCGTGCGCCTTCATGGTTGCGTGGCGTTCGGCCAGCGGAAGCTTCAACAGCGCACGTCGATCGATATCTTCGGGCACCGTCCTGCTGCCTACGGTAGGGACGTACTCCGCCAGCGTCTCTTGGGCAATCAGTCCTTCCGCAGCCGCGCGATGCGCGTATGTCTCGATCCATGTCGAGTGTTCGCGAGGCTCCTCGCCCGGTTCTTCCGTACGCCAACCCACGCGATTGATGTACATGCACCACCACTTGTAGCTAGTCTCGTCGATGATCTGGAGATCGCGGAGCCGGTAGAGCACGCCCTGGATGCTCATGCCCCATCGCCGCTTGGCAGCAAGAAGCTCGTCGGCCGTGATCCTGTTCCGGTGCGAGCCAAACTCAGCGCGAACCGCATCGCCTGGGTACAGGAAGGCGCCTGCGAAGAGGCGAGCGGCAGCTTCATCGTCAACGCCATCGGCAACCTGCATCGACAGATGACCAAGCTCATGCGCATGGCTCATCCGCTGGCGCGCGCGGGACACCTCTCGGCGCGCTACGATTCCACATGCGACGCGCTCGCCGTACTCGTCTGTAGCGATGACCGCCAGACCGTCAAACTTCCGCTCTGTATCGATGTCGATCAGGTGCACACCCTTGGACTCAAGCGTGTCCACGATGCTGGAGATCGGTCCGCCGCCCAGGTTCCAGGCATGCCGCAGCTCACCCGCAACGTATTCAGCGGAGCTCACATCGCCAATGGGTGTCTCGGCACTCTCGAACGGGAAAACATGTGCGATGCCGAGCTTGTCTATGAGCGCAAGCCGCCGCTCGAGCTCGAGCTGCACGGTATTCTCGATCGTCTCTTGTTCCTTCTTCGGGAGTGAAGCGAGCGCGCGGTACGCGACGAGCTCAAACCTGTACTCCGGCTCCGAGACCAAGCGTGACACCTTGATGTCGAGCGCGCGGGCAAGCGCCCTGAGCACCGTCGGTCGAGGCATAGCTCGATCGTGCTCATACTTCGAGAGCGCTTGCTTCGTGACGACGCCACCCATGCGCCCGACGAGGTCATCGAGCGTGTAGCTGCGTGCGGTGCGGTACTGGCGTAGGCGGGTGCCGATGGACATGAGCAAGCCTCCTAGGTTGACGCATGAGACTATTCTAGCCTATTCTGTCAACCAAATACAACGTGCCTATAGAAGGAAGGTGGTGAACAAGATGAGTCTCAAGAAGCTGAGCCCTGGGCAGGCTACCCCGACGTCCGGTCAGTACGAGGAGGTGGGGCCACGCGGCGGGCGTACCGGTCACGAAGTTACGTCAGTCAAGGGCAACCCACTCCCGCCGACCAGCAAGTCCGGCAGCGGGTACGTGCTGGTCGACAAGACAAAGCACTAGAAGGGATGTCATGAGTCGGGAGGTCACCTGAGGCCGCGCGGAGCAATCCGAGCGGCCTCACCTGTGTCTTCTCTGAGGAGCTCAGTACACTACCCGTGCCATCGCTCGCAGGACATCCCGGGCGCTGCCTGTTGTGCTCACACAGTAGCCTCGGCATGACGAAGGTGTTCGACAAGATCCGGCCCAATAGAGTGCAGCTTGTCTATTCCACGTAGAGCGGCCACTGGGAGCGCGACCGATATGCAATGCGCAAGTGAGTTGACTCTCAGGGGTAGTACCGCATGTGATCCACTGCGATGGGCATGCTCGGCTAGCGGCTAGCCCCTACACCCTCGGCCCCTGTGGCGTCCCGTTGCCGCCCTTGGAGCTTGCCAGGCGCATCACGTCGACCGCCGCGATCTCCTCGGCAAGCCAATCGAAGAGCTGCAGGCGCGCCCACACCATCGCGGTGGCGATCGGTGACGGCTGCTTCTTGTCGCCCAGGCTCAGCCACTCCCAGCCCTTGAACGCGGAAAGCGGCGTGCCAGATTGTCGGGCCCTGTTCGAAGTCGCATGTGTCCGACTACTCCTGAAACCGAACAGAGCAAGGCCTGACTGACCACGGTCAAGATGCCGCTCTGCTCGTGGTACAGGCTCACGATGTCCCGCTCGGCAAGCCATGTGACGATGTCGGAGTGGCTGACCGCTCGGCGGTGCTTGTCATCCCAGATCGCGTTGCTGTTGAAGTCGCCGATCAGGAGCACATCGCCGGTCAGGAGCGACTCATACTCCTGCAGAGCGCGCCACAGGTGTCCCGTGTAGTGACCGCGCTCGTCGGGCAGCGTCCAGACCGCGAAGAGCGTCAGCGTGCGCGGTCCTTCGATGGGCAGCGGTAGGATGTGGCGGTGTACTGGGTTCTACGCGTCGATGCGGGTCAGCGTGTACGGTTCGCGCGAGGCGACGAGCAGTCCCTTGCCGTGCGGTGTCCGGTCGCCCACCCAGTCGATGCAGTTGTTACCGTCAAGTGCGGTGCCCACCTTCTCGGGCGGAGCGCTCTCGGGGATGACGATGATCTACATCCCTGAGACTGCGGGCGCAAGGCCGGCAGTAGCATGAGCGGGCGTCAACGGCGAGTACACGCCCTTAGGATATGAGCGGTTTGGCAACGCGGTGTCAGACCGTGCGCATATCCTGTCATACGAACTCGCATTCGGCCAGTTCGTGGAACGAGGCTCCACCATGAGAGACTTCTTGTGCGGCGGTTTCTGGTTGATCGTGATCTTCGGCGCGCTCTATATCATCGGAGATGAACGCTAGCGCTCCTCACAGTGGCCTCAGCCCGGATTGCCATGCAGTCCCATCCCTCATCTCACGAGCCACGCCACCAGCACAATCCCGGCATCCGCCGCCATGTGAGACGCGACCGCCACCCATGCGCTGCCTGTCCTCCGCGTCATCTCCTGCCACACCACGGACGCAGCCGTGAGTATCACGGAGCAGACCACGAGCCACGGCGGCGTCAGGAGCGACGCCAGCACCAGCATGTGGTAGCCGGCGAAGGCGACGTGCGCAATTGGCGTGGCCTCCCGAAGCGGCGTCCAGTGCGCCTGCTCCAACAGCGGATGCACCAGTCCAAAGTACGCGATCATCACCACGAGCGACGCGCCGCTCAGGCCGTGCAGGGCAAGCCAGCCGCCCAGGTCCGTCCTCGTGATGTGCGGGAGCAGAAGCCAGAGAGCGGGGCCCGCCAGCGCGGAGAGCGCGATCAGCCACGTGATGCGGTCACGCATAGGGCGACGCAAACCCAAGGGCCGCCCCAGCGACCACAGCAAGATCTGCGCGTGGTACGCCAGGATCGCAAGCCACGCATCCCCAAAGCCCAGCCAGAAGACGCCCACCGCCAGCCACGGCGCGAGCATGCGCAGCGTGAGCGAGAGTAGGCTTACGGAGCGTGTGCGGACGATCCGTGACATCATGAGGTGCGCCTCGCCCGGTGGTTGGGCCACTAATCTCCTAGGAGTTTAGGTGCTTAATCGCCTGACGGCGAGGGCGGCACGCCCGGGCTCAGCGAGCGGGCTGCCATCAGCCCGCCAGTCCGTGCTCCTTCAGCAACCGCAGCAAGCGGCGCACACTGTCCTCATAACCGGGCAGGTTCTCCGGAGGCAGTTGCTCGCTCAATTGCGTCTCCCATGCCCGCTTGAGCTGGACGCTCTTGCGATCAAATGCCTCCCGAAGTCCAGACGGGTCAAGTCGCTTGAACCGCGCTTTCTCGTTGAACCGCCAACACGCGGCCTGGACATCCACCGCTCCGTCATTGGAGAGCGACACAAGATCGTAGAGGTCACGAGGCTGAATTCTCTTCGGATCGAGGAGACACACGAGCTTTTCCAGGAAGATCTCCTCAAGTGCATAGCAGCGCACGCACACCGACATCTCGGCATCCGAATACTCATCGAAAAGCGGCTTGTATACTGCCTCGAACATCAGCAGCTCGGGTGCGGTGATGTCGATCTTGAGCTTGTCCCCGCCGCCCAACGGACCGGTCACCGCCGCGTGATACGTGCGCCCGGTTGGTCTCACGATCGGGTCTCCGAGCTCCATTGTCAGACCACTAACCGTGAGCCGCCCGGCAACTGAATCAAGTTCAGCGTAGGCCTGATTGGCGAGCGCGGGCTGCTCGAGCGTGAAGTCCAGATCCTCAGAGAACCGGTACTCGGCAAAGAAGCACTTCTTGAGACAGGTCCCTCCCTTGAAGCGTAAGCCGACCGACGCCATGGCTGGCGCCAGTTCTCTCAGCACCCGGGTGATGATGTAGTCCTTCTGTATCGTGCGCTCGGGCACCTGGTACCGAAACGCGAGCTTCCCTATCTCCGGTCGGCGGATCATGAGACCGTCTCTTGCAAGAGTTCGTCCTCGGAGATGTTCATCCAGATTCCCCACCGAGAGTTGAGGCGTCCCCCACGTGGCGACTGCGGATCCATAACGTGCGGCGTACGATCGACGCGCGACAGCAGCGGCTCGACCGCGGCGCGTTGCTGTGGCGCCAGTAGGTCGATGAGGACGCCCAGACGTTTGATCACCGATACCCTGCCATATCGAAGTGCGGCGTCCACAGCATCTGTGGCGACGAAATCGTCACCTAGGAGCGTGAGACCGAGGGCAACGTCCGCAAAGCCACCGGCATACCCTGGTCGATCGATGCAGTCCACAATCGTGCGAGCCCGCGATGACACGTTGACCCGATGATCGGGAATGACCTCGGCCGTCACCGTCCCCCACAAGCGCTCCGGCGCCACTGTTACGGGCTGGATCGAATAGTGTTGGATCTCCCGAACACGCAGCCTGGAGGACGTGGACAGGTACACCGAACGCCAGGGATGAAGCGTCATGCCGTGCAGCTCCATCGCCGTGCGGTACGAGAGGTAGTAGTCGCGATCGCCTGCGATCGTGGCCGCCGCCAAGTAGCGATTGACGGCGTACGAGCTAGAGTCGGGGCCTGCCTCAAGTGGCACGATCATATAGGCTCCCCGACCCAGACTGAATAGCCAGCCCTTTGTCACAAGGTCGTTCAAGCGTCCCTTTAGATGCGGATCCTGAATCGTGGGGTCACCACGGACTTGCTCAGCCGTAAACGACGAGCCGAAGCGTTCCGCAAGCTTGAGAAGCAAACGTGCTTGGGAAGGACCTAGAGAGCGCTCGAGGCCGGAGGGTGGATCGTCGTGAGTTGTGTGAATGGTATACTTCATGTCACGATAGTACCTCAAGGCATCTACTTCTGCTACACGAAATATAGTCTGGAATGAAGCCGACGCACCGAGCCTTCGGCCTCACCCGCACTCCTCCCTCAGCCTCTCCAGCAACCGCACCATCGCGAAGGTGTCCTGTCCGCAGTAGACGAGCAGATCCGCATACAGCTGCTCGGTCTCCTCGGCAGAAAGCATCCCGCGAACGGCCATGGTGTAACGCACGCTCGCGGTCTGACCGTCGCCGATCTCCAGGCCCGCGTAGGACATGTCGGGGCACCAGGCCGGCAACACGTATTTGATGCTCGTGCGCCCGCAGGCGTCCGGGTGTGTGGTGAACCGCTTGATGACCGGCTCGAGGTCGAAGAGCCGGCTAAGGACCGCTTCGATGCGCCCGGCAAGATCAGGGAACGCGGCTGCGAGACCCTCAAGCCGCTGACGCTCGAATGACGTGTAGTGAGTGATCGAACCGGCCTCGCCAAGGTCAGCGAGCATCCGCTCGGCGAGAGGGCGACGCGGGTCGGTGCCGTCGGTGTGCAGATACTCGCGATGCTCGAAGCTGCCGTCTCGCTGATGCACGTGGATCGAGTATTGGAACGGGATGACCTGGTAGGGCCGCGTGCCAGGCCACAGGGGAAGCGCGGGGTTGATGGTCTCGAAATCGAGATGGTAGACGGGCCAAGTGAGCGCGCCCAGCGCCGCAGCAAGGCCGTCGCTCCGAATCAGCGGCTCGCCAGCTTTGACCGCGGCGACCGTCTGCGCCTGAGCGGACGTCAGCCCGCTGAAGTCGTCAGGGATATCGCGGATGCAGGTGACTCCCAGATCGAGCAGTGCGTGCAGCGCTCGCTCCGACAGGCGCGGCAGGTTGGTGATGGGGTGCTCGGCAGGCATGAACGCGTGACATCGGGCGCTGAAGTCACACTCGTAGGGAGTGGTGCACCGGCTGCCCACACGGACCTCGGGCTCAGGGCCTTCCAGCATGGTGCGGAACGACTCCAGTAGCTGCGGGACCTCAGGCATGAACGCGCGCGCCTCGGCGGTCACGTCCGCGACGGTGAAGAGCGAGGAGACGTCGTACTCGCCGCCCTCGTAGACGTAGGACGTATCGAGGTGCACGATGCTCACCCGTCGAACGGTGAGGCCGCAGCCTTCAACGACGTAGGTCTGCACCGCGGCGTCGGTCACGTGCTCGGGCCTCACCTTGGTAGTGGACTTCACTTCGTAGAGGTCCCACACGTCGCCGGTCTTCACGAGCACGTCCACGCGCACGAGCACACCGTCGAAGTAGAAGGCGGGCTCGTAGAGGACGGTTGCGCCGTCTTCGATGAGGCGGCGTGTCGTCTCGATCGCCTCACGCTGGTGACGGTAGTCCTCGGTGACCTCCACGCCGCCGGCGAAGAGCTGCTGTGCGAGCCGGCCCACCTCGGTGCCCTGGTCGAAGATCCACTGCTTGGACTCCATGACCGGCGCGGCGGCCTGAGGCTCGTGCACCGACAGCCACAGCGCCCTCGGACACTGCAGGCCTTTCTGGAAGCGTGATTTCGATAATCGTGTGCTCATGGTAGAAGCGTAGCAGAGGGGTGTGACACCGGGATCGGTGGTCGGATAGATGCCGGTCAGGCTTCGGATAGCGGTGGAGCCCATCATCACGGAAGCAGCATCACGCACGCAGGAGGTGATAGAATTCGGATATCTAAATGACATACGCACCAGAGCCCGAATCCGGAGGCGCCCCATGCGCATCAAGCCGTCCACAGCGATCCGTCAGGACTACACCGGCTTCGCCGACCTGTGCCACTCCATCGACGAACCCGTGGTCCTTACCCGCAACGGCGAGGCAGACCTCGTTGTCATGAGCTACGAGGCGTACCAGCGCGCTGAGGCGCGCGTGAAGTTGCAGGCCCGTCTGCTCGCGGCCGACCGACAGATCGAAGGCGGCCAGGCGCTACTCGACGCGGCGTCCGTGTTCGATCGCGTGAGGACGCGGGTCGATGACAGCCAACGGTAGGCGCGCCGTCCGGTTCACACCGGCTGCGGCCGATGACCTCGATTCGGCTTTCGCATACGTGAGCGAGCACGACGTCGCAGCGGCATACGCCCTGCTGTCGCGACTGCAGCAAGCAGTCGATCGGCTGGCGGACTTCCCCGATATGGGTGTCACGCTGTCGCCGGAGGAGTTTGAGCTGGTCACGCCAGGCGTGCGGTTCATCGTGGTGGAGCCGTATGTCGTCTTCTACCGGGCCGCGGACGCAGCCATCGTGGTGCTCCGCATCCTGCACTCGCGTCGCGACTTCCTCAGCGAGCTGCTGGGTTAGGGGGCGCTTCTCGAGTCACATCGAGAGTGCTGACATCTGCCTGGTCATCATCCGCACCAATCGCCTTGAGCTCCTTCGCCCACTCGTAGCTGATCATGTCCCTGTGCGGCGTGTTGGACCACGCCGCTTCTTTGTGGGATAGCTCAGCGATCCTGGAGGCAGTGAGCCCGGCAAGACCCGTTGCGACTTCCTGCAGCGTCTCTAGCTCCTCGGCTGTGAACAAGTCCTTGTCCACAGCACGCTCCGCAGTGAGAATCTCGCCCCCCCAATCCGGGCCATAGACTTCCCGCGTCGCGAGTGCTCCGGATTCACAGAGATCCGCGCGAATCGTGCCGTAGTGATCAGGCACAGGTCCATACGGGAACGCCAGATACGGCGAGCCACTGATGGAGACACCGTGCCTCTTGAAGTGCAGGAAGTCCGCATAGAAGAGCAGCTTGTTCAGCTTGGTGGGGAACATCTCCGGCAATCGCGCGAAGAAGATCATCATCTCGCGCAGCTTAGACACCTCGAGCTTGCGCCATCCCCCGTAGGCGTCCTGTTCCTCTCGGACGACGAATCGGTCTTCACACGAGCACGCATCCGACGCCGTCCCACCAGCTTCGAGTGCTCCAAGGGCAACCTCCAGCTTGGCGCGCTGGCGCACGGTCAGCCGGTGCCCGTTTGCCTCCAACAGTATTCGGACGTTGGCAGGGTCCGCCGCCATTCGCAACTGCGCATTATGAGCCGCGTCCTGCAGGGAGCCACTCTCGTACCGATGAAGAGTGATCTCTCCCCAGCCAAGGAGTAGCGAGAAGGCGCGCTGACCAAGCCCGTACCGCTCACGAAGCCGAACCATCTCCTCAGGCGCCAGCAGTCCGTGCCGCTGCCTGTAGGTGTTGAATGCCGTGATAAGCGTCGCCTCGTCCAGCTCGGTCACAGACATGTCCACACCACAGTGGGGGCACACCCCGACCCGGGCGCAGACCTCAACATCCTCACCTCGAACAGGCAGGACCTCAATCCGCTCCTCGATCGTGGGGGTGACCAGATGTCCGCACTCAAAGCACTCAAGCGGTGTCTTCATTATCTCTCCCCCTTCGCCTCCTGTGCGTAAGGTCGCATCATGGGCCGCTCGGCCTCGTGAAACGACACGCACAAGCAGCGGGCCGGCTCCAGCCGGATGCTCACTTTCACGTAGATGACTACCCCGTCGATTTCCAGTTGGAATACCCAGGCCTCCTGAGACGAGTTCTCCGACCTTGGAGTGGGACCGCTCACGTAGTCGTTGAGCGTGAGTCTGAGGATGCGAGACTTCGCATCCTTGATGGTCATACCAAGTTGAGCAAGCGTCTCCATGTTCTTGGTTCGCCGCTCTAGTCGGAAGTTGCAGGTCGCACATGCTCGCATCTGATCCAAGAATAGGGAGACCTGAGCACGTTCGACCATGCGCCGGTTCCTTTCCGTTATCACATGATAACATTTCAGGTGGTCCTAGCACCAGACCGCGACGCGACTTCCTCAGCGAGCTGCTGGGCTAGTCCCTACACCCTCGGCGCCATAGGCGTCCCGCTGCCGCCCTTGGAGCTCGCCAGGCGCATCACGTCGACCGCCGCGATCTCCTCGGCAAGCCAGTCGCGGCGCTGCAGACGCGCCCACACCATCGCGGTGGCGATCGGTGACGGCTGCTTCTTGTCGCCCAGGCTCAGCCACTCCCAGCCCTTGAACGCGGAGAGCGGCGTGACCCGCCCGTCGGCCGACACGTTGTAGGCGAGCAGGCACGCGGTTATCTCGGCCATGGAGACGCGGTCCTCCAGCACGCCGCGCCACAGCTCCGGCAGGCGGCCGAGCGTGTCGACGACCTCGTAGGCGCCGTACCAGGTGGGCGGCCACTTCACGGTCTTGAACTGCCGACCGTGCCCCATCATGTAGGGCTTGCGCGTGGCGCGCTGCCGCCAGACCTCGAGCGCGGTGTGCGCAACCTCCGCCAGCTGCGCCGGGCGCTCATCGGCGGGCAGCCAGCTGAACGCGCGCAGCGCCTCCAGCGTCGTCTGCGGGCAGGGCTCTGACTTGCGGCCGGGGCCGCGAAAGCCGGTGGCCGGATCGGGACGGCATCCCCACGCCAGCCCGAGGTCGGTGGGCATGAGGTCGCTCTCGGCGGCTGCGAGCGCGCGGCGCAGACGCGGATCGCTCGCCCGCCCGAAGCGTCCCAGCACGTCGACGATCGCGTGCGTGTCGCAGGGCACGCACCCCCACACGGGCGGGCCGCCGTGCTGCGCGCCGTGCGCGAGGAAGCGGCCGTCGGCGTCGGTGTGCTCCAGCATGCCGTCAAGCAGCGTGCCGATGCGCGGGTCGTCGGCCTCGGTGACGCCGAACTCCGCGAGCAGGTCGAGCACGTTGGTGGAAAGCTCGGGCTTGTTGTGGCCGCTCGCGGTGGTCGGCTCCTCCCAGCTTGCGGGCAGCATCTCCAGCAGCCGCTCGGTGGCCGGATGCGCCAGCACCTCCGCGTGGGTGGCGGCATCGGGACGCGCGATCCAGCGCGCCTGCGGCTCATCGGATGCGAGCAGCCACGGCGTCGGGTCTTCTCGGCCAAGAATGGCGTGAAGCGACATGCGGGTTACCTCCCCTGGATAGCTTAGCGTGTTGATACCCGGTTGGATTCTGCCTGACTGTTGTGAGTATGTCGTATCTGACATACACTCCTGTGACAGCACCAACGAAAGCGAGGGTTGATCATGGACGAGAAGAAGCGGGCCCGGCTGACTGCAGCTGGTTGGCGCGTGGGCACAGTCGACGAATTCCTGGAGCTCAGTCCTGCCGAGAGCGCCTTCATCGCGATGAAGCTTGGGCTCGCAGATCACCTGCGCGCACTCCGCACTGAGCGCGGTTGGACCCAGACCCAAGTCGCCGTCCGCCTGCACTCAAGCCAGTCCCGCGTGGCGAAGATGGAGGCGGCCGACGCCACGGTCTCCCTCGATCTGCTGGTGAAGTCATTGCTTACCCTCGGCGCATCAGCAACGGAGGTGGCCGAGGCCATCGCCTCCCGGGCAGCATAGGCGGCGAGGTCGGCGGACTTCGCAGCAACAGGGTTATCAGGCGAAACCCCACAACTTCGGGTGCTGTATGGGCCGAACCGTCGCCGAAGTTCGCATCATGCTGCCTGGTGAGCACCTGCGCTCACGCCAGTCTTTACCTCATCGGTAAATACTGCTATCTTTACCGTATCAGTAAATCTGCGATGGAGTGTGCGTGGAAGTCTTCTTCAGGACGAAGAAGCTCGAGGGGGATCTCGCTGCAGCTAAGGGTCGGACTCAGGCATACGGAGCGGAAGCATCAAAGGCCTTGGTGCATCGCATGACAGAACTTGCAGCCGCCGACTCCCTGGACGTGATGCGCACACTGTCCGGACGCTGCCATGAACTGTACGGGGATCGGGCCGGCCAGTTGGCCGTGGACGTCCGTGGAGGTCTCCGCCTGGTGTTTCGCCCCAGGGAGAACCCGCCTCCCACCAAACCCGACGGAGGACTTGACTGGACCGCTGTGACTTCGATCGAGATCATGGAGGTGACCGACTACCATGGCGACTGACACCGCATATCGCTGGACACCGGATGTTCCCGTGGCGCCCGGCGAGACGATCCGCGAGATCCTCGATGATCGCGGCATCACACAGACCGACTTCGCCGTCCGGCTCGGCAAGAGCGAGAAATTCGTGAGCCAACTGGTGAACGGCAAAGCCCCCCTCACGCACGAGACAGCGATCGAGCTGGAGCGCGTGCTGGGAGCACCGTCCTCGTTCTGGAACGCTGCCGAGGCGCAGTATCGGGATCTCCTCGCGCGGCAGCGCCAGCAGCAGGAGCTTGACGCCCAGACCGAGTGGGCTGCCTCGTTCCCCCTGAAGGAGATGGCCAAGCGCGGCTTCATCGCGCAGGACGCGGGTCCCGAGGACGTGCTCGGCTACTTTGGCGTGTCGTCCGTGGATGCCTTCAGAACCTACTGGGGCTCTCCCCGTCGCCTCGCCGCCCGCATGAGCACAGCGTACACACCCGCGACGCCGGCGATCGCAGCCTGGATACGCGCCGGCGAGATTGCAGCCGAGTCCATCCAGACAGAGCCCTTCAGCGAGCGCCGGTTCCAGGCCGCGCTGGAGCGACTCCGGCCGCTCAGCCGCGCGGGTGCCAACGTGTGGCAAGACGCGATCACATGCGAGTGTGCCGCCGCCGGTGTCGCCGTCGTGTTCGTTCCGGATCTTCCGAAGACCCGTTGCCATGCCGCCAGCTGGTGGGCATCACGCACACGGGCGGTGATCGAGCTGGGCCTGCGCTACAAGACTGCGGACCAGGTGTGGTTCAGCCTCTACCACGAGGCGGGTCACCTGCTGCTCGATGACCGCCAGCACAGGAGCATCTGCGACCTGGACAAGGACCCTGCCGCCGAGAAACGCGCCAACGACTTTGCGGCGAACATGTTGATCCCACAGGTCGCATACGTGGGATTCCTGGCGGGCGGGCACCCCACCAAAGCGCGCATCGTCGCCTTTGCGGACTCGATAGACATCGCACCAGGCATCGTCGTGGGGCGACTTCAGCGTGACGGACTTCTGCCGCATCACAACCTGAACGACCTCAAGGAACGACTCACTTGGGAATGAGCGATTCGCCTGACCCTCACCCTGAATCCCCTACTTCTTGCGTGCCGCGCCTTTGAGCAGCGACCCGGTGATGCTCGCTGCGATGGCAGCCGGAACATAGCCGGACACCAGGCGGTAGACCTCGCTGTCCTTCTCGGGCAGCTGGAACCAGTAGCGCGCGCCTATCGTGCTGATCTTGCCCGCGAGTCGCTCGGCATCCTTCGCACTCACGTTCTCACGTCCCAGCACGTCGAGCGCGGCGGTAAGTGAGTCGGCGAGCAGCAGTGCGCTCTCGGCGCGGCTGACCGGCGATTCGTCCAGCGTGAACGAGCTGATTCCTTGCATGCGTCCGGCCAGGCGCCACGCGCGCATTCCGCCGAGAAGCCCCGCGCTCATCAGGCCCACCCACAGCAGGCGGTAGAGGCCGGGAGCGATCGCGTTCGTCTCGGCAAGGCTGAGAAGTGTGGGCGGAACGAGCAGGGCGAACAGCACGCAGCCGGCGAGCACGATACCGCCGGTCATCGAACGCAGAAACGAGCCGCGTGACGCGACGAACGCGTGTCCGACGAGATACGCCGCCGCACCCGAAAGCACGGCGACTCCAACGAGGATCCCGACCAAGATACGCCTCCGGCGCTCAGCGGTACTTCTGCGGTATGTTCATGCTCAAGCTGAAGTAGTACTCCACACCGCCAAGGATACCGCGTTCTCCTGCGTCCTCGGACCATGATGTGACGTTGTCGCCGATGAGGAACGTTGGATCGGCCTGGCTCCACGAGGCCTTGGTGAGCGCCACCTTCTTGACGGGGTCCTCCGGGTAGCCAAACCCCATCACTTGCTCGACAGTGCTCACCTTCTGGAAGTCGGCCACCGTCGTCACCTTGATGTAACGCCTGCCCTCGTATGTGAAGTACCAGCCCACGTAGTAGTCATCGGGCGCGGTGGCGACGTCCACGCCGCTATCGCCCGGCAGCGGCTTTGGTCCCGCGTCGCCCGCTGGCGCGGCATTCGAGGGCGCACCCTGCGCTCCGGCCGAAGGGTCGCTCCCCACCCTGTCGGCCACGCTGGCCACATAGCTGCCGATGGTCATGCCGTCGGAGAACCCGATCTTGAGGGGGTTGGGTGACACCCCCGGCGCGGCGATGCTCTGTGCGCTCAACGCGACCTCGGCGATGGCGACCGCCACCTCCACCTGCCCCTGACGGTCGTCTCTCTGGATCTTGTTGAGGTCGGCCGTCTGGAACTCGTCGGATGAGACCTTGGAGATGCCGGTGTTGCGGTCGGTCGCCTTCTCAAACCCCTTGCGCCCGGCTATGCCCCCGGCCACGAGGCTCGTCACCATGATGAAGACCACTGCGACTATGGCCACGTACTGCATCGTCTGCCCCCCCTAATACGTCTGTGCCGAGAAGAACTTGCCGTCCAGGTAGCCGATCAGCAGGTGATTGCGCGGGTACGCGAAGGCCTCGAGCCCGTCATAGGGGGTGTCCACGCCCGGCAGCAGCGTGCCCTTCTCGGAAAGCATGCCCTCCACGTCGCTTTGGCGCATCCACCTCGAAAGCGAGGTGGGCGAGACGTTCGTGCGCGCCACCTCCTCGCTGAAGGTGACCTGCTCGGTGGCCAGCAGACGGCCGTCGTGGAAGTGCAGGATCACGCCCTGGTCGGGGTAGACCCACTGCTCGATGCGGAGGTAGTCGTTATCGCCGGGTGTCCCGGGACCGTCGGAGAGCCAGAACGCCGGCGGCTCGCCGTAGCGCCCTATAGCGTCTCCCGCGTGCGTGCCCTCGAGGTCTTCTGAGTGGATCGCCGCGTTCAGGACGCCGCTGCCAACGCCGACGGCGACGGCGAGCACAAGCAGCACGAGCCACACGGGGACGAGGACTTTGAAGATGCGATAGGGGGACTTCCGGGGAGCCGGTACGGCAGCGCCGCAGTACGTGCAGAACCTTGTGCCCGCAAAAAGCGGACGTCCGCACGCGGTACAGAAACGCTGCTGCTGAGCTCGACCCAAACCGTCCCCTCCTGGCTTGAGTATACCCTTCGGCCATGCGGCTCGCAGACAGCAGCCGGTGGGCTAGCGGGCCGAGGTCTTCTCGGCAGCGCCCTGCTGCAGCAGCTCGGTCACGCGCACGGCGATGGACATCGGCACGCGCTTGGACACCATGCTGAAGGCATCGCTGCGCTTGTCGGGCAGTTGGGCGGAGAACCGCGCACCGGCGAGTAGCAACTGCGGCTCGATGAACTCGATGTCACGCATGGAAAGCGGTGACTTGGCGAGCATCTCGAAGACCTCGTCCAGCGATCCGGCGAGCGGCAACAGTCCCTGTACCCGCTCCACTGCCGATTCCGAGGTCGCCCGCGTCCCCGGGCGCCAGCCGGGCTTGCCCGCGTCCCAGACGCGCAAGCCGGCAAGGAAGCCCGCGATCAGCAGCACGATCCACACCGCCAGGTAGACTCCGGGGCTGAACCCCTCCGGCACGCCAAGCGCGTTGTGGATGGCCGGGGGCAGCTGCGCGCCCAGTGCACCGGTCAGTGCATCCAGACTCGTCATCTGCGGTGGCAGGAGCATGAACGTGAGTCCCATGGCCACAAGCACGTAGATGCCAAAACGGGTGCGAACGAACGCTTCTCGGGGCGCGACGAACGCATAGCCGATGAGATAGGCCGTTGCCGTTGACGCGAACACTGCTGCGATCAGCGCGGTGTACATGAATCCCCCTTACGAGATCATCGTGCCACCGCCTGACCTGCGCGTATAGTAGTAAGCGCGAGGGAGGTCTGCCATGGGCCTGGACACGTATGCGTCGCGTTCGTCGGACGACGTCATGCTGACCGAGGAGGACGAGCGCGCGTTCTTCAACGCCGGGATCGAGCTTTGTGGCGGGTTGTTCAGCGGCAACGACGGCTCTTTCCGCGGCAAGGTGTACTGGGACGTCGTCTTCGAGGTCACCGAGGTGAGTCTCACCACAGAATGGCTGCCACCCGAGACCGTGCGCGAGATGGCCGCCAAGCTCAATGCGGTCTCACCTGAAGAGCTGGCCGAGATCAACGACTACGCGCGCACGCGCTATACCGGATCGCCGACCAACGCCGACGAGATGATGAGCCTGCAGTGCTTCTTCACGATATGCGCGAACCGCGGCCTGGGGCTTATCGGCTGGTTCTAGCGCCGTCGTAGAGGCTCCAAGCCTCGGCGCACATCGCACCCGAGAACCAGGAACCCGCTGTCGTCAGGCGCCACACGCCGCCGCGATTCGCACGCTCCAGCAAGCCCGTCGCCTCAAGTTCCCCGCAAAACGCAAGCGAGACATCGTCCAGACCGTCGGCGAATACCTCAGCGGCCATCAGACGTGTGACCAGCGGCCGGGCGCGTTCCTCCGCCGCGGTGTACGCGCCACCGCCGGAAAGCGGCACAGGGCCAATCGCGCTCCCATAGCCGTCCAGCTCCACGTGCCGGTAGAAGTACGGCCCCATCACGCCGTCGGCCGACGAGCCCACTGCCAGCAGATCCTCGCCGCGAAGCGCGTGTCGCGAGTACAGGTTGGCGTCCTCGGGCCGTGCGAAGTGCGTGACGTGGTTGCGCGGGAAGCCGAGTTCCTCGAGCAGCGCGGCCCCCTCGGCAAGCAACATGAAATCCTCGCAAAGCCGTGTCTCGTCGCGCTCGGCCAACCCATGCTGCGTCATGAAGCGCACGTTGTGCGGCCCGGCGTTAAGGTGGTAGAGCGAGATGCCGTGGATGCCTGCGTCGGCGAGCATCGTGATGTCCTCGCGCAGCATCGCGCCAACCTGGCCGGGCAGGCCGTAGAGCAGATCCGCCGAGACCACCCACCCGCGCTCCAGACACGCGGCGATGCGCTCCAGCACCTCGTGCGGCTGCTCGCGGCGGCCGAGGATCCGCCGCAGCTGCGACTGCAGCGACTGCACGCCCACGTGTATGCGCTTGAAACCGAGCCCGTCGAGCACATCGATGTGTGCGTCGTCGAGCAGTCGCGAGGTGGTCTCGAGCGCCCACTCGGTCGCCCCGTGCGTGCCGAGCGACTCGCGCAGCACGGTCACAATATGCTTGAAGGCCTCGGCACCGATGGCGAGCGGTGTGCCGCCCCCGAAGTGCACCGTGGTGACGGGTCGCCCGGCAAGGCCGGGAAGCGCTGCGAAGGCCGCGATCTCGCTGGTCAGCGCATCGATATAGCGGTCGACAGCTTCCCGCGAACCGCGCGGCGCGATCGTGGCGTGGCAGTCGCAGAACGGGCAGCGCGTCTCACAGAACGGGATGTGCACGTAGACTGAGAGCGCTCCGGAGCGCTCCGCCGAGACGCGCGCGATCGCGTCCCACGCCTCCTCGGGTCCGTCGGGCAGCCCCCGGGTCGCCCATCTCGGCAGCGGCAGGTGTGCGTCAGCCGGATAGCGTTCGCGTGCCCGCTCCCATGCGATGCGGGCGTCGCCGGCCACGCTCACGCCTCGGCCCGCCCGCTACCGCTCGTGAGGTATGCGCGGCACACATCGCAGCTCGCGCAGGTCTTCGCGCAGGTCAGCGTATGTGTGTAGAACTCGCGGCTGATAGGCGGCACGCCCGGCGCGGTCGCAGGGCCACCGCCTATCTCGGCCAGATCGAGCGGCGTGCGGCTCACGTAAGCTGACAGCACGCGCAGGTAGTGTCCGGGATCTTGCAGTGTCACTCGGCCGTCGAGCTTGAGCTCATCGTAGAGGCCGTCGAACAGATCGAGGTGCTGCGGCAGCACCCACGCGCCGGTGAGCGCCAGCCACGGCTCGCGCTCCAGTAGCCCGGCACACAACGATGCGGGCATCGGATCTGCCGAGTTCATCTCGAAGAAGTGCTGCGTGCGATAGACGCAGCCGGGCAGGCACCCCTCGTTCACCATCAGTCGCAGTGCGCCGGGCCACGCCTCGCGCAGCGCCCGCAGCGCGGGTAGATCGCGCATGACGCCGTCGCCCGGGGTGAGCGAGTCAAAGACTCCCTCCAGGTAGACGATCTGCGCAGGCGTGCGGACGTCGAGCAGCGTTGACGCCGCCAGCTGAAGCTGCGGGAATGCCTCTCGCAGCAGGCGCGCGAGCCCCACGCTGCCCACGACCGCCTCGGCCACACCGTGCTCATCGACGAGCGTGCGCAACCGGGGCTCCACCGCCGCGAACGCGCGAGCGGCGGACCCGTCGTGCACGACCGGGTTGAGCAGCACACACTTCTCAACATCATCCACGCCGAGAAACCCCTGCAGGTGCTCGGCAGGTAGCGGAGGCCGCCCGGAACCGATGGGACTTGCGGGCATGGGGAAGTAGACGCTCGCCGTATCCGGCACGACCGCCTCGGCCACACGGGCCCAGAACTCCGGAGATTGGTCGATGTAGGGCAGCACCCAGCGCATCACGCGCCCCCGTTCGTCCGGCGTGCCCGGCAACCGCCCGTGCAGCGCCCGGCCGCCCGGTGCGCGCACTCCACGCACTCCTCGAAGATGCCGGGCAGTCCGTCGCCCAGCGCCTCGGCAAAGGCGGCGATCAACTCGCCGCGCGTCATGCATCCGTCGAGCCGCAGACGCGCCAGCGACGCAAGCGCGTAGCACGCGATCGTATCCCCCTCGGGGAGCACGTCCACGATGGGTCCGCAGCGCAGGCCCACGCTCTCGATGACGTCCGGGTGCATCGCGGTGAACTCCTCGGAGAACATGCACGGCGTGATGCCGCAGTCGAACCCCACGCTCACCCCACGCACCTCCGCTCGCGTCACGAACGCCTCGATGCTCGCGCCCACCGCACGCAGCTCGCCTGTGGGCACACTCACGTTCGCGCCGCCGGCGATGGGGTGCGCCACGCCGATGCGCACGCTGCGCCGCAGGCCGTGCCGCTCGATACCCTCCAGCAGGAAGCTTGGATCGATATCCGCCGAGACAAGCGTCACGCCGGGCTCGATGCGATCGCGCAACGCATCGCACACGCGCTCCTGCGCCGCCACGAGTGAGTCGCTGTCGACGCCGGGCACCGCAGCGTTCAGAAAGACCGTCACGCGCCCGGAAGGTAGCGACGCCAGATACTCCAGCGCGGCAGGGGGCACGAGGCCGCCTGTCATGACCGTGAGCGCGAAGCCGCGCTCCAGCGCGCGGTCCGCCAGCGAGGTGAACGCCGGATGCGACGTGGGCTCGCCGCCCAGCAGGCGTGCGTCGGGAACTCCTGAATGCTCCAGGAAATCCAACGCGCCTTCGAAGGTCTCGGCCGACATGTCGAGCGGCTCACGGCGGCGTTCCTCGGCCGCGAAACAGAAGCTGCAGTCGCGCTCGCACCGTCGTGTGATGGACAGGTTCGCCACCTCACACGACCTTCGCCCACGTGCGCAGCCGGTCATCAGCGTTGGACGCCAGCCCTGCAGCAGCCATCTCGTTCACCAGAAGCGCGGCGGCTTCCGTAGTGGCACCGACGCTGAGCAGCAGGCGACTCGCAGTGATAAGGCGGATCGCATGGCATCGATCGTCATAAAACCGGCTGCAGCGCGGCGGAGTCTGATCCACTCGACAGCCGCCCGCACAGGTGTAGCGACAAAAACAGCGCTCGCATCGCGGCTTGCGCTCCAGTATCTTCGCGATCCTCTCGATCTGTCGCTCATCGACATGCACCGCGCCCGCCTCATCCACTTGTCCGAATGACAGCTCAAGACCGCGCGCGCGCCACCGCTCGGGCTCGAGATAACACCCGGTGATGGCGCCGTCCGGCCACAGCATGAACGAACCGGTGCCCAGCGGACACGACGTCGACCGCGGTCCGACGAGCTCGGATGGCCCGTGCACCACGCGGACACCATGCTCGGCACCGACAGTCTCGGCCTCCATGAAGTTCAGCGCGAACTCATGCGGGCTCGGCGCGTGCAGCCCCGCCGCGGTGGAGCCGGGTGTCTCGGCCAGCGTCTCGAACGCAAGCACGCTGAGGTCGAACTCGGAGCAGAACTTCTCGGCCAGATCAGGCAAGGTGCCCACCGACCGGTCGGTGACGCACATCCGGACGCACAGCTCGCACGGGTAGCGCCCCAGCTGGCGGAGTGTCTCGGCCACCTCCGCGTACGTTCCGCGCCCGTCGCGATGCCGACGCAGGCTGTTGTGGAGCTCCTCGTCCCCGTCCAGCGACACGACCACAGAATCGATCTCATTGCCGAGAAACGCCACCGCATCCGGGCCGCACACGCCGTTGGTGGTGAGCTCGAACCACGGTGCGATGTGCGCACTCGCGCACGCTTGGCGCGTGTAAGCGACGATCGCCTCGACCGACCGCCGCGCCACGAGCGGTTCGCCGCCGAAGAAGTGGACACGCATGACGGGCTCGCCGTCGCGAACGGCACGGGCAAGGACCCGGTCGATCAGCGGATAGGCGAGCCGGGGATCGAGCACGGTGAGCGGAGCATCGGGGCAGCCGAAGTCGCAATGGACGCAGCTGATGTTGCATGCGCGGGTGGGCATGATGACGAGCTTGCCACCTTCCGGCGGGCGATGCCGGGACTCGTCGCTCGCGGGGATCGTGAGCGTCTGCCACAGCTCCAGCGCGTCCAGCGACGGCGCCACATGTCCGGGCTCGCAGCACTGCGCCAGCTCGCCGAGCGCAAGGTGGTTGACGACGGCAACGCTCCAGGTCCCGGGCGCGAAGACGAGCCAGCGGTCCGCGAGCGGGAGCACGTACACCTCTTCGGGATCGATGTGCGGAGCCGTGTGGCTCATGCGAGAGCCGCCTCCTCCGCCAGAAGCCGCTGAGCGCGACAGCGGAACGTGTCGTGCAGGCGTACCGTCTCGGACACAGCGGCGTCCAGCGCGCATACGTCCGGGCAGCCGCGGGAACAGGCGTGCTCGATGGGGCAGCCGGCGCACTCATCCGGCACGCGACCGCAAACGGCGACCAACGCTGCAATGCGCGCGTCGTCCAGCTCGAAGCGACCCGAGGTGCCGGGCGAGCCGATGTGCACGCCGCGGTCGAGCGCACCTTGAGCGCGCGACTCCACAAAGCACCCGGTGGCGAAGTCGCCTGGTGCCAGGTTCACCACGTGGCGCAACACGTTGCAGTAGGGGCCGTGCCGCTCCCCTGGCCGAGACAGCGACGTCGTCACCGGCACGCCCTGCTCCGCACCGTAGCGCCGTGCCTCCAAGAAGCCCTGCACGAAAGCAGGGGCGTCTTCGGCCATGAGCCCGGGCATCCGGGACGGGTTGTCGTACACGGGTTCCAGGCGCACCTCGGCCGGTCGCAGCACCTTGATGGCGTACGCCACCACGTCTCGCTGCCGGGTGACAGTGGCCGGGGTGATCGTCGCCCGTACGTGGAAGTGCGCACCGCCTTCTCGCAAGATCGCCGCCGTGCGCTCGACGACCGCCGATGTGGGCTCGCCGTTGCGACGTGGGCGCTGCACATCCTGCACGTCAGGCGGCCCATCGCACGATAGGCCGATGAGACCGAACTCGGCGGCAGCCCATCGCGCGGTCATCTCGGGCAGAACGCCGTTCGTGGCGACGTACGTGCTGAGCGCCACCCCGGCACTCGCGGCCTGCAAGCGCACGATGCCAAGCGCACGCGCTGCGTCCTCCCGGTCCAGCAGCGGCTCGCCTCCTCCGTGCAGCACGAACGTCATGGGTACTCCGCGCCCGGCACACGACCGGGCGACGATCCGCGCCGCATCGGCCACGGCCTCGCTCGAGAGCGCAGGCTCCCGCGTGGCCGAGGCTCCCGAGTGACAGTAGCTGCAAGCGAGGTTGCACCGGTTGTTGAGGAACACGGTGAGGCACTCCGGCTGCAACGTCGTCACGGCCTCGTCCATCACGCGCCCCCAAGCGCATCTTCGAGCATGTCGAGCACGAGCGCTCGGGTGATCTCGCAACGTGTGGACATCTCACCTGCAAGCCTGCCGCCGTCGAACGCCTTGGCTGCGCAATCGCCGGCGCATGAGAACACGCAGAAGCACCCGGCACAAGCCGCGCGACGCTGCGCGGCAACGTTGCGGATGGTGGCGATCTTGGAGTGGTCAACATGGATCGCCGAGCCGTCCGCCTCAACATGGCCGTAGAAGAACTCTCCCGAGAGAGGGTCATCGGGGCGAAGGACCTCGTAGCAGCAGCTGAGATCACCATCGGGTGTGACACCGAAGGTGGGACTGGGATAGGTGCAGAATGCCGGCACCACGCCGCCGGGACGTGCACCGGAGTAGGTGAGTTGGCGGCCTCGGGTATGCGCTACCATACTTGCCTCGCGGAACGCCTCGACGAACGCATGGGGCCTGGGTGCTTCCAGCTCCGAGGCGCTCGCACGACCCCGTGAGTACATCGGCTCGGCACGGATGACCTGCGCTTTGGTGTGTTCGCACAGGTATTCGACACTCTCGGTCAGCAGTGGCAGCGACTCAGCAGTCACCGTCATCCTGATGGTGTACGCAAGCCCGTTGTTCTCGAAGATGCGGACCGATCGCAAGATCATCTCCAGCGAAGGCCCCGATCCGGGTGTCACGCGATAGCGATCATGCACCTCCGGCAACCCGTCGATCGAGACCGTGGCACTGCCCATGTGCTGCGCGATGTAGGTCGCCTGGGACTCCGAATACAGGCCGTTCGTGCCGGTGTTCATCGTCACGTTCACGTCCGCATCGGCTGCGGCTGCCTCGATGAACTCGACGGCGCGTTGGAACAACGGCCATACCGCGCCCACATCCCCGCCATGGAATGCCACAGTGAGATCGCGGCCGAGACGGGCGGCATTCTCCAGGGCGAACAGAACCGATGCTTCGAGCACCGGCCAGTCGATATCGCGGCCGGAGCCGCCCTCGCAGTAGCAGTAGGTGCAGCGCAACGTGCACTTATGAGTGAGAAAGAGCGTGACGGATGTGGGCTCGAACGCTTCCGGCCACGACGGGTTGAACTTCTTGCGCGCGTTGGGGGTGACGACCGCGAGTGCCTCCAACATCCCCGGTTCGACGCCGATGGCTCGCGCAGAGTCCGCATCTCCATCCAGCGCCGCCTGGAAATGGCGCGCGTAGGCGTCATTCACCTCCATGACGAGGTCCTGAAGTGGCGCATACAGTAATGGCAAGCGGGACGGTCGCGTGATCAGGAAGGTGGTATCGCCGAGCGGACGCCATGAGACGCTCATCTCGCCTCCCGCGTGCACGTCCCGGGTCTCAGCTCGGGTACCAGTAGTGGCTACCCGGGGTGCTGACCGAGTTGCATGTGCAGTTCCCTACGCAACTGCATCCTTCTGTGTCACACGTGCATATGATCCCGATGGTGTCGCTGTCCTCGTCGCTGGGTTCTTCGTCGACGGGCTCCTCGGGTTCCTCTTCGATCGGCGCTTCCTCTTCGACCGGCTCTGCCGGTTCGGCCGGTTCGATCGGCTCCGCCGCCGGTTCATCGCCAGGCTCCGGATCGCATCCCGAGAGGATCGTGGCGGCCGCGGCCGCACCGACGCCTGCTACGGTCGCCTTGACGAACTTGCGCCGATCCATCTTCGAGCTGCCAGGGGTGTCGATCTGCGCGATGCGGAACACCTTCGGCTCTTCAGAGTCTGCCGCGACGTCCTTGGGGTCCCCGTCCATGGTCTCCTCCACCCATGTGCCCGGGTACTGGAGGAGGCGGTCATCTCGGCGCCCCTCTGCACCCGGATGAATTGATAGTGCGACTATACCACCGTGCGCGAGGGCGGAGTCCACGCAAGTCGCTTGGGAACATACTCCCCGATGCCGGTACGCGATCAGCAGATCGCGAAGTCTAGGAGGGCATGATGGCGATACGACGGATCGCACTCGCGGCCGCGCTGGTCGGCGGAATGCTGTTCGGGCTCATCGGCTGCGGCGGTACCGACACCCAGCCGGTCGTGGTGCAGCCCGACCCGCCCGCGTCGGAGCAGCCCACCGTCGCGCCGGAACCGGCGGCTCCGCAACCGGTGCCGCTCGCGGAGCTCTCCGTGAGGCTGGAGAAGCTGATCGACGGCTTCGATCAGCCGCTCTTCGTGACGGGCGCCGGTGACGGCTCGGACCGACTGTTCGTGCTGGAGAAGTCCGGCCGCGCGTGGCTGGTGCGCGGTGGGGTTCGCTCGGCCACGCCCTTCCTCGACATGAGTGACGCGGTCAGCACCGACAGCGAGCGCGGACTTCTGGGGATGGCATTCTCGCCCACGTTCTCCACCGACGGCTACGTCTATGTGGACTACACGGACCGCAAAGGCTCCACGACGATCTCGCGCTTCAAGGTCAGCGGTGAGGTGGTGGACCGCACGAGCGAGCAGAAGCTGCTCACGATCGCGCAGCCGTTCGCGAACCACAACGGCGGGATGATCGCCTTCGGGCCGGACGGCTACCTGTATGTAGGCATGGGCGACGGCGGTAGCGGCGGCGATCCCAAGGGCAATGGGCAGCGGCTGGGTGTGCTGCTGGGCAAGCTGTTGCGCATCGACGTGGCCGGCGGTGGCGCCTACTCGGTGCCGGCCGACAACCCGTTCGTCAGCACCCCCAACGCACTGCCCGAGATCTGGGCATACGGCCTGCGCAACCCGTGGCGATGGTCGTTCGACCGCGAGACCGGGGATCTGTGGATCGGCGATGTGGGCCAGAACACCTGGGAGGAGATCGACTTCGCGCCGGCCTCCTCGGCAGGCGGGGAGAACTACGGCTGGAACACCTACGAGGCCACGCACCCCTTCCCGCCCGGGTCGAACGCAGTCACCGGCGACTTCACGATGCCGGTGATCGAGTACGGCCGTGGCGCGGGGCAATCCACCACCGGCGGCTACGTCTATCGTGGCGCGGCGTATGAGGCGATGTGGGGCACCTACTTGTACGGCGATTTCGGGAGCGGTGACCTGTGGGGTCTGCGGCGGGCCGCCGACGGCACGATCGAGAACCGGTTGCTGCTGGAGACGGGATTCTCACTGGTGAGCTTCGGCCAGGACGATGACGGTGAGTTGTACGTGGTGGATTTCGGTGGCGGCACGGTCTACCGCGTGGTGGCCGAGTAGCGCGCCAGCCGAGCAGACTCATCCTGCCAGAAGCATGCTCCGTCCGGAGATGTGTAGGGGGGCGACGCGCGCTGCGCCGCCCCCCTTGTGTCGCGTGCACCGCCCCCCTCTACTTGGCAGGCGCCACCCGCACATCCATGTACATGCCGTCAGAGCTTAGTCCGAGAACCTCGATCTTGGTCCCGGTCACCGGTGTGATGACGCTACCGGTGGGATTCTTAGGATCCCAGTACGACAGCGTGTCGTTGAAGACCGGCACTGCCGCCAGGCTCGGGATAGAGCAGTCCCTGCTGTTGTAGTGCAGCGCGAGCGCGTCGGTCGCGTCGAAGCCGAATGTGGAGTCGTAGCTCTGGATGCGATTGCGCCAGACCTTCTTGTCGGGCCGTATCAGGGGCACCGGATGCGCGTCTATGACGAGCGCGAAGCCGCTACCGGGGTGCACGCCCACGTTGTTGTCGGTCTGCGAGTCATCGCAGTACCAGATGAGCAGCCCGTCCTGGTACGGGAAGCGCTCGGCCCAGTTGATCGCGGCGTCTTTGCCCTTCTCGAAGCCCCAGTTGTACGCATTGCGCAGCGTCTCGTCATAACCCCAGTACTGTCTGAACTCGGCCAGGTAGTAGTTGACGTAGTAGCCGGACTCGAAACCGGTCGTCCGCTTGAAACCATCGAACGTCCACGTGCCGTCGTCGATCTCGGCGCCATCCAGCGGATAGTCGGTGATCTCCACCTCGTCCGCCATGAAGCCAGGCTCGGTGAGCGCGCCGTCGGTCCAGTACCGGAAGCCCACGAGCACGTCACCTTCGTACGCCGAGAGATCGGCCGTGAGCCTGGTCCACTTCTTGGTGGAACCCGTGATGCCGAAACCGAAGTTCTGGCCGTTGGGGTTTGTGGTCGTCGACAGGTTCGTCTCAACGCTCTGCCAGCTAAGGCCGCCGTTGGTTGAAACGACCACGTATGCGTAGTCCCAGTTGAGCTCGATCTGATAGCTGACCATGGCCGAGAGAACCGCTCCGGCCGGGAGCGTCACCGGGCGGTACATGTAGTTGTCGAGGTTGTCGCCGGCACCGCTGTAGAAGAACCACTCACCCTTGTACGGGTCGCCGATGTCTTGCTCGACAAGCTTGTCCGGCAGGTTCACCACGAGTGCCTGTGCCTTGGTGTTGTTGTACTCGGCAGGGCCCAGGGTATGGACCGAACGCTTGCCTGACTCGGCCTGCGCGTAGTCCAGCCAACCCAGGTGCAGCTTCTCCCATGAGCCGAGGTGATTCGGCTTGGAGCCGAGATCCCACGGGCTCTCCGACAGCCAGGATCCCGACGACATAAGCGTCCAGAACGCGGTTCCGTTCTCGCCGGTGCCGGTCGTGTCGTAGAGGTCCGGTATGCCCAGGTCGTGCGTGTACTCGTGCGTGAACACGCCTACGCCGCCGTTCTCAGGCTGAATGGTGTAGTCGCCGATCCAGTAGCCGCTGTCGCCGACCTGGATGCCGCCGTACAGGTTCGCTTGGGGGGTGTCGCCGGGAACGATCGGCCCCTCTTCGCCGATCAGCGTGTAATACGCATACCAGCTGTGGCTCCAGATGGAGTCGTCGCCCAGCTCACCGCCGCCGGCCTCGTTGCCTTCGCCGGAGTGCAGCGACTGGAAGTGGTCGACGTAGCCGTCGGGCTCATTGAACTCACCATCACCGTCAAAGTCGTAGCGGTCCCAGACGTCGAAGCCCGCGAGGTACTCGTCGATCTGTGCGGGCGTCTTGCCTGCGGCTATCTGCATGTCGTACCAGCCGTCGACGGAGTCGATGAGGAACTGCCAGACGTTGGTGGCGGTGCCGGGGCCGGGGTCGCCATCGTCGTAGGTGACCGCGTCGCCGGGAACCGGAACCCACTCGGCCACATCGCCTTTGACCGTGTACCGGCCGCTCGACTGCTCGAGGAAGTACTCGCGCATCGAGTTAACGCCTGGAGCATCCTCGAAGAGCATCTCGCGGTAGTAATCCCTGCTGAAGTCCTCGACCCAGATCGTGGAGTTGTCCACCGTTCGATCAGGCTCAGGGATCTTGTTGTGCGGGTAGTCTGCAAACTCGCCCGGGACGGTCCATACATCGCCCTCGCCCACACTCGCGACCTCGACGAACTCGCCGCTCTCCACCTCGTAGGTCGCGCCGCCGGCCTTGCCTTTGAGTAGGGCCTCGATCGCCTGCTTCTTCAGGTCCGCCTGCTTGTCGCCGAGGGGATGAGCACGCTTGTCGCTTCTCGCACCCCATCCACGAGTGTCCACCGCATCTCGCGGGACCACAGCCATCGCGGTAGCAGGGACAATGAGCGCCAGGATCGCCACCAGCGCTACGAACTGCCTGGTCTTCCCTCGCATATGCGCCTCCCCACGTGCCATGCGCCGCATGCTTACGGCAGACGACGCGCCCCTGCTGCGTTTGCGGGTGCCCGTTGCGGGTGCCCTTTATCGTACGACCGGGGATAGGCGACCAGACAAGCGAACATACGATGTAGTTTGCTGTACATCGCTGGATGAGGCCGAATAGCGGGAATGGGCGCCCACTACGCCTTCGGCAGCCGGACCTCGAGTGTCGCGCCGCCGCGCAGCGGGTCGACCACGCGCACGCTGCCGCCGTGTGCCTCGATGAGCGCTCTACAGACGGCGAGTCCAAGACCGGCGCCGCCATCAGCACGGGCACGACCCTCATCCAGACGGACGAAACGCTCGAAGACGCGTTCCTGATCGGCCTCGGCAATGCCGACGCCGTCGTCGCTGACCTGCATCACCACGTCCGCACCTTCCACGCCTGCGTCCACCCAGACCGTGGATTCTGCGTGACGCAGCGCGTTATCGAGCAGGTTGCGCAAGACGCGTCCAAGCTGTGCGCGATCGCCCACCACCATCAGGGGGCCGGTGGCCTCGAGGAGCACTGGCACAGCTGAGCGAGCACTTGCCGAGACGATCTCATCGGCAAGCACGCGCTCAAGATCGACACTCAACGTGCCGGTATCTATCGCGCGCTCAGCATGACGGGCAAGCATGAGCATGTCATGTGTCAGACCCTCGAGGCGCGCATTCTCCCGGCGGACGTCTTCCAGCAACGTCGGGACGTCGACACTGCCGGGATGAAGTTGTGCGACGTCGAGCATCGTCTGGACGGCCGCCACCGGACTGCGGAGCTCGTGCGAGGCGTCTCCCACGAAACGCCGTTGCCGCTCGGCCGAGTCCTCGAGACGGTCGAGCATCTCGTTGATCGTGAGCGCCAGCCGGTGTACCTCGTCGGTCGAAGCCGGTACCGGTACGCGACGTCCCGGCTCTGACGCGGATATCTCCGCCGCGCGCAGCCGTATGCCCTCAACAGGCGCCAGCGCGCGACCGGTGAGCAGCCACACGATCACCGCTGTCACGGCCAAGATCAGCGGCAAGACGATCAGAAGCACGTTTTGGAACACTCCGATCGATCTGTCCACGACGCCGAGCGAGGCGACCACGATGACCGTTACCGTGCCGTTCGGGGTCGAGACACCGCGCGCCACGAGAAGCGCCCTATCTTCGCCAAAAGCGCCACCTTGGGCCTGAGAATCCCCGGCATCTGCCTGCGTGATATCTCGGGTGATCTGCTGACCCGCTTCGAGGCGTTCGCCGCCGAGCGGCCCTTCACCCTCGATGTCTGCGGTCCACGAGAGCACGCGGTCGTTCCCTCCCACGACCTGCGCGACGAGAGCATCGCCGCGACCGGGCAGGGGTACGGGCAGCAAGTCTTGCTCGGCGAGTACTGCGATGTCTTGTGCGCGTGTCTCGGCAGCCGCCTGCACGGAGTCACGAAGCCCGGCCCGCGACACGTAGACGAGTGCGACACCGCTAGCCGCGAGTGCGACGGCGACCGCCAGCGTAGCCAGCGCGGTTGTCCGGAAGCGGATCCCGCCGGTGAGAGAACGCAGACGTGTCTTGATCTCAGCCATTGGAGGCGTCCAGACGGTAGCCCGCGCCACGCACGGTCTTGAGCGAATCGCAGCCGAAGGGCACGTCGATCTTCTTGCGGAGGTATCCCACGTACACCTCGATGATGTTCGGGTCGCCTTCGAACTCCCAGTCCCACACGTGCTCGATGATGTCTCGCTTGGGCAACACGTCCCCGGGGTGACGCATGAAGAACTCAAGGAGCGCGTACTCGCGTGGCGTGAGGTCGATCCGTACACCGCCGCGTGCGACCAATCGCGAGGAAGGATCCAGCGTCAGGTCTCCTGTCGCGAGCACCGGGGGCCGCTCGGCAGAACCGCGTCGCAGCAGCGCACGAAGCCGTGCAAGCAACACGACGAACGAGAAGGGCTTGGAGAGGAAGTCATCCGCGCCGGTGTCCAGGGCTTCGGCCTCATCGTACTCGCCGTCTTTGGCGGTGAGCATCAGGATAGGGACCCAGTTGCCCTTCTGGCGCAGCTCCTCGCAGACCTTGTAGCCGTTCATGCCCGGCAACATGATGTCGAGCAGCATCGCGTCGTAAGGCTGCTCGGTGGCCATCCATAGACCATCGGTACCGGTCGCAGCGATGTCGACGGCGTAGCCTTCGGCCTCCAGCCCCCGCTTGAGGTAGGACGCGAGTCGGACTTCATCTTCGACCACCAGTAGACGCATGCGCGAGAATCCTTCGATTGCCGAACGTATGACCATGGTGCGTCCGCGAACCTGAGTAAACGCTGAGAGTTCTTCGTACCCCCACCATACCCCGTGTACGAGCGACACGACGAAGAGCCCCCGGAAACGGGAGCTCTTCGCTAGGAGAGAGGGGTAGAACAGGTGCTACTTGGTCTCGAGCGCGTCGCCGGCATCCGCGACGCCGTCGCCATTGTTGCCGACCTCTTCGCCGTCGAACTCGTGGTTGACTCCGTCGGTCTCGGCAGCCTCGGCGGGCTGAGACGCTACTGCGCTCGCCTTGTCGGCCGGCGCCGGCGTCTGGGCCGGAGTAGCCAGTGCGGCAGTCGCGACCAAAGCACTCGTCGCCAGAGCCGCAGCCATCGCGGAGATCAGCGTGACCTTCTTGCGCTTATCCATCTCGGACTCCTTTCACATGTTGTTGCGGACTACTGCATCCTGCGCCCGGCAACCTGTGAGACCGCTGAGCGAACCTGAGAGATCCCGAGCGGGTTTCTCAGCGCTCTTAATCCTGGCCTTACCCGGACGCAGCAAGTCCTCGTCAGCTTCGCCATCGCCATCCCGCTCGTACTGCTTCTCTCGGCCTCGGGCGGGCTCTTCCTCACCAAACGCGCGCTCGCTCCCGTAGCCGACATCACAGAGACCGCCCGACGGATCAGTGCGGCGGATCTGAGCCAGCGCATCGAGGCGCAGCAGACGGACGACGAAGTCGGCGGCCTGGCACAGACGTTCAACACGATGCTCGAGCGCCTGGATGAGTCGTTCCAGCACGAGCGGCAGCTGACCTCCGACGTGTCGCACGAGCTGCGCACCCCGCTCGGCATGCTCAAGACGCAACTCAGCCTCGCACGATCACGTCCTCGCGAAGCCGATGAACTTCGCGAGATGATGCGCGCCATGGAAGGCGACGTCGACCGGATGACGCGACTCACCGAGCAGATGCTGACCCTGGCCCGCGTCGAGCAGGCGGGGCCCGGAAACCGGCCCCGGGTGGCGCTCGGAGACGTGCTTAGCACATTGCACACCGAGTTCACGCCCGTGGCCGAGGGACGCTCGATCAAGCTCACCGTCTCGGCTCCCACAGAGATCGATTTGACCGTGGAAGGCGATGTCGAGCAGCTCCGCCAGGTCTTCGCTAATCTCATGGAGAACGCGATCAAGTACACCCCCGCAGACGGGAATGTCGATATCCGGATCGAGCGCGACTGGAGTGTTGTCCACGTGAACGTTTCGGATACCGGAGTTGGAATCCCAGCCTCCGAACTCCCACGCGTGTTCGAGCGCTTCCATCGCGTGGACACCGCACGCGCTAGAGAGAGCGGCAGCTTCGGGCTTGGTCTTGCGATCGCGAACACCAGCGTGACGGCTCACGGCGGGAAGATCGACGTGCAAAGCGCCGAGGCTGTCGGTACGACCTTCACGGTCTCATTGCCCGCCGAGAACAGCCCCCCGCGAGATCAGGCGCACAACACCTAGGCTCCGATGTAGGCCTTGTCCACGTATGGTGAGGTGAACAACCGCAGTGTCGCGCTGTAGTCCGGCACGAAGCGCAGCGTGTCCCCCACCTGCGGCGCGGTGGGCATCGCGTCCACATCCAGGACGAGATGGTCGCTTGACGCGCCCAGCACTTCCACGCCCTCATCCAGCGGCCGCAGTCCCTCGGGCGGCGCATCCTGCCGGCCGACCGCGCAGATCGCACGCAGCCGCTCGCCGCGATCCTCGAAGACCGGCCGTCCGCCGAACGCGTCCTGCGCACTGATGCCGCGCGGCTTGCTCGGCTTGCGCATGACCTCGATGACGGGGGCTTGTGCAACGATCGCATCCGTGTGCAGGTCGAGGATGGGGTCGCGCGTCACGGTGCTCACGCCCAACAGGATGCTTTCGCCGATGCGCAAGCCGTCCACGCGCTCCGGCAGGACGCCCTGAACGAGCGCGTCCAGCGAACTCGACATGCCGCCGCTTACGTAGAGTCGGCGCCCGATGCGCGCTTCTGTAGACTGCGTAAGCGCGACCAGCTCGCTCAGGTTCTCGGCGGTCGGCACGATCGCCCCGTAGCAGGTGAGGCTCACACCGACGCCATGCAGGTCGATGTTGGGCAGCGCCTCCACGGCGTCCACGAACGCCGGCAGATCCTCGGGCATCATGCCTTCGCGCAGGTCGCCGAGGTCCACCATAGCCACCACGGCGTGCCTTCTGCCGAGACGCCCGGCAGCGATATCGAGCGCCACGACAGTCTCGATCTCGCTCTCCAGCGAGACGTCTGCGACTCGCACGGTCTCCTCGGCAAGCGAAGGCACGGGAGCGCGCAGCAGCCACAGCGGCGCGGTGATACCCGCGTCGCGCAGACCTGCGAGGTTCTCGAGCCGCGAATCGGCGAGCCCGGTCACGCCGCCTGCGAGCATCGCGCGCGCGACCTCCGGCGAACCGCAGGTCACCTTGGTGACGCCGAAGACTTCGCGTCCGCCGAGCGCCTCGACGACACGGCGGGCGTTCTCGGTGATCTTCGAGAGATCGATGGTGATGGTGGCTTGAGCGGGCATGCGCACCCTTTCGCCGAATGCATTCACTCGACATCAGTGTACCCGCGCTGTATCGATCTCGCTTCCGCGAGTTGACGGATACCTGGCGTGTGCATATAGTTCAGCGCATGAACCATTCAGCGCATGAAACTAATATCGACCACATGGATGCTGACGCGCTGCTCGACGAGATCGGCGCTGGAGCCATCCTGATGGCGCGCATGATGAATGGGCGCTATGGCCTGGGCTCGAGTTCCACCGACCTTGCCCTGCCCCACTACCTGCTGTTGCGTACGCTGCGCGACGTCGGTCCGATGCGCGTATCTGACGTGGCCGAATCGTGCGGGATGAAGAACTCCGCGGCCTCCATGGCGCTCCAGACGCTAGAGGACCGCGAGCTCGTCAGACGAGAGCACGACGCATCCGACCGCAGGGTCGTGCACGTCACACTCAGCGAGACGGGGCTGGCGCGCCTCGAAGAAGCGGAGCAGGAGCGGCGCGAAGCGATGCGCCGGTACACCGCTACACTGCCGCCTGAAGACCTCCGCGTGCTCGCACGCGTCATGGCAACCCTCATCGAGACGATGGCAGCCGAGAACGGCTAGCCCCGCCCACGGATACGCATCACGTAACCGCAGGCATTCGCCTGTCACGGAAAGGAACCACATGGACCGCATCACGCGCTTCAGCCTGAGAAACTCGGCCGTCATCGTCATGGCGGCGATCATGGTCATCGTCGGCGGTCTCTACTCTTCGACCCTGCTGAAGAAAGAGACGATGCCCGACATCTCCATCCCGATCGTCGCGATCGTCACGCCGTACCCGGGAGCCGCACCCGCCGACGTGCATGACAAGGTGACCCGTCCGATCGAACAGGCCATCGGCCAGATAGACGGCCTGAAGACGGTGCAGTCCACCTCAAGCGACTCGGTCTCCGTCGTGGTAGCCGAGTTCAGCTACTCCTCGGACATGGATCTGGCCGAGTCGGCCATCAACGAGGTCCTGAAGACGCTGGAGCTTCCCGACAACATCATGGAATCCACGACGAGCCGCGTGAGCATGGGCTCGCAGCCGATCCTCAAGTTCGCCGTCTCGGGCGGCGACTCACCCGAGGAGCTGCAGGCGGCCGTCCGCGACGTCGTCATCCCTGCGCTCGAGTCCGTTGACGGCGTGGGCGAGGTCAACAGTAGCGCCGAGACCGCCGAGACGATCAAGATCGCCTTCAAAGCGGATGTCCTTGCAGACAAGGGACTGACCGAATCCGGCGTCATCCAACAGCTCCAGGCCGCCAATCTGTCGTTCCCCATCGGCTCGGTGCAGATCGACTCCGTAGACAACCCGATCCGTGTCAGCGGCGCCATCAACAGCATCGAGGATCTCGAGAACCTGCAGATCGCCATCTACCCGAACGCGAACGAGATGTACGCTGACGCTTTCGCCCAGATGGGCGAGGGCATGGGGGCTCTCGGCAGTGCGGTCGGCCAGATCGGCGGCGCCGTGGGCCAGCTTGGCAGTGCTGTGGGAAGCATCGGGACCGGCATGGGCGACATGGCCGCGGGTCTTGGCATGCAGACCGGAATGGTAGCCGCACTGCAAGACCTGCAGGCGCAGTTGCTGGACGCGAAGATCCAGCTCACAGGCGCGCAGTCCGTGATGCGCGACCTGGAGAGCCAGGACGCGACGAACACACCCGAGTACATGACCGCGGACGCAACCGCTACCGCCCTCGAAACCCAGGTGATCCCGGGTCTGACCAGCGCGGTCAGCGGGCTTAAAGCACAGCTGGCAGCGCTGCAGGCAGCGGCCGGCAGCGCGACCGCTCCCCCGAGCATGCCTTCGATGTCGGCGCCCTCCGGTTCCATGACGGTATCGCCGGACATGGAGATGGGTGAGCTTGAGATCGAACTCGTTTCTCTCGGCGAATTGGCTGACTTGAGTTATGACGACGGCTCCGGCAGCTCCTTCAGCCGGGCGGCCGGCAAGCCCGCCGTGCTGTTCGACATCGTCAAGACCCAGGAGGCCAACACCGTCGACACGGCGCAGGGTGTGCGTGACGCACTGGAGGCAGTGAGTTCTCAGCTGCCGGCCGACGCCGAGATCAACTACACCTACGACGGCTCCGTCATCATCGAGGACTCGATCGCGGACATGATCCGGGAGGGTCTGCTGGGCGCGCTGTTCGCCTTTATGATCATCCTGCTGTTCCTGCGCAACTGGCGCTCTACGATCATCTCGGCGATATCGATCCCGCTGTCGGTCATCATCGCGCTTCTCGCCATGAAGTTCGTCGGCGTGACGATGAACATCATGACTCTGGGTGGTCTCACCGTGGCCATCGGCCGGGTCGTGGACGACTCCATCGTTGTCATCGAGAACATCTTCAACCACATCCAGGCGGGCGCAGAGCGTACGCCCGAGATGATCCGCAAGGCCACTTCCGAGGTCTCCAGCGCCATCACGTCGTCCACCATCACGACGATGGCGGTCTTCGCTCCCATGGCACTGGTCGAGGGGATCGTCGGCAAGATCTTCACGCCCTTCGCGCTCACTGTGGCGGTCGCGCTCGCGGCCTCGCTGCTGGTGTCTGTGACGGTCGTGCCGCTGCTGGCCAAGTGGTCGCTGCTGGACACCAAGGTCAAGCCTCGCGACGAGGGCAACACCCGAACGGGACGTGCCTACCGGCGCACGCTGGAGTGGGCGCTCGGCCACAAGGGCGTCGTCATGGTCACGGCAGCTCTGCTGCTGGCCGGCTCGCTGGCCCTGGTCCCGGTCATCGGCATGGGCTTCATGAGCTCCATGTCTGAGCCCTACATCCAGATCGACGTGGAGTATCCGGCAGGCTACGCTCCCGCCGATGTCGACGCCGCCCTGGCGCGCATCGAGAAGGGCCTGGCCACCGAAGACCACGTCATCTTCTACACGACTTCAGTTCGCTCATCGGGCGGCTTCAGCATGGTGGGCGGCGGCGCGCTCAGCGGCAACCGCGGTACGGTCTTCGTGGCCTTCGATCCCGAGACCGACATGACCGAAGCCGGCAAGCGCATGCACGCGCTCGCCGACCCGCTGCTCGCTGACGGCGCCGAGGTCAAGGTGGGCGAGATCTCATCCATGGGCGGCTCGGCCAACTCGGTCGACCTGGTCGTGACCGGGCCCACGATGGAGGCCATCGGCACAGCCGCAACACAGATCGAGGGCGCGATCGCAGGACTCGACGGCCTCCAAAACGTCACGAGCAACCTCAGCGAGACCCGTCCGCAGATCACCGTGGACGTCGATCAGGTGAAGGCTGCCGATGTCGGCCTGAACGCGGCGATGGTCGCGGGTATGGTGCGCGGCTACGTTGCCGAGCAGAGCGCGGGCTTCATCGAGCTCGACGGTCGAGACACCGAGGTCAAATACATCACACAGCTGGGCGAGGTGACATCTGCTCAGACGATCGCCGACCACACCCTCTCCACGCCGCTGGGCGACGAGATCCGCATCGGCGATATCGCTGACGTGGCAGTGATCGAGACGCCCGTCTCCGTACTCACCCGTGACGGGCGCGAATTCGCCTCGGTCTCGGCAGCCGTCACCGTCCGCGATACGAGCACGGTCATCACCGCGGTGGAGGCCGCAGTAGGCGAGCTCGATCTTCCCAAGGGCGTCGAGGTGGAGACCTCGGGCATCGCCAGCATGATGAACGAGAGCTTCAAGCAGCTGGGCATCGCCATGCTCGTCGCGATCGCGGCTGTCTACCTGGTCATGGTACTCACGTTCGGTGAGGCGATCGCGCCGCTGGCCATCATGTTCTCGCTCCCGCTCGCTATCATCGGCGGCATCGTCGGCCTGTTCATCACCGGACAGCCCCTCGACATGCCTGCAATGATCGGTGCGCTGATGCTCATCGGTCTGGTGACGACCAACGCCATCATGTTCATCGAGCGTGTGAACCAGAAACTCGCCGACGGGCTTTCGCGACATGACGCACTGCTCGATGCAGGTGCGAACCGCATGCGCCCGATCATGATGACGGCACTCACCACGATCATGGCGCTGATCCCGATGGCAAGCGGCATGGGCGGCGGCGTGATGTCGTCACAGTCGCTCGCGATCATCGTGGTGGGCGGACTGACGACCTCCACGGCGCTCACACTGATCGTGGTGCCGGTCGTTTACGACCTGCTGGAGAATCGCAAGGAGCGGCTCCTTCACATGGTGAGAAAGCCGGCGCCCGTACCGGCCGAGTAGTCTACTCCTGCTCGGTCACCTCTCCTGTCAGCGCATCGATCTGCGCGAAGATGTAGGTCGCCGTCGCGTTGTCGAACAGGCTGTACTCCCAGTACGGACCCGAGCCGTCTATCGCGCTCCAGCCGAGCGAGATGCGCGGGTCTTTCGTGTCGGCCAGGTTGTAGCGTTCGCCGAGCTGGTCGGTGGCGATCCGCACGGCCACATCGCTGTCGATGACCTCATACGCCATCGGTTTGTCGTACTCGCTGACGTTGGCCATCATCTCGTCGTCTGCGAGCTCCTCGGTTCGGGTGATCTTTCCCCACGGGTCCATGTAGACGAACAGCAGCTCGCCGGGGTCTCTGTCCGAGATGAACGAGAAGCGCCACTCACTGGGCACACCCTCGTTGTTGATGTAGTCGCCCACCGCCGAGATGAGATACGCGCCGATACGCCACTTCTGCGCCTCGGGCAGTGCGCGGCGCCACTCCTCGCGGAAGGTGTACTGGATAGGTCCGCCGCCGCCCTCGGCGATCTCGGTTCCCGCAGGGATGAGGTCGACGTCCTGTGCCGCCTCGTTGACGAGCTCCGGGTCGTCCGGGATACCGCCGGGCTCGTCCACGCCCTTCGGATCCGACGTTCCTCCGCAGGCCGCGAGCACCAGTGAGAGCGCCACCACCGCAAGTGCCGAGCCCAGCCATCGAGCAGACCACGTGCCCCTCATCATCGTCCCCCTCCTGTAGCGCCGTCCCCGCGACGCCACAACCGGCTACTCCCCCATGCTCCTGCGCATCAGCGCGACGACCGCCTCGGCCGGGAAGCGCGAGGCGAGCGCGCCGCAGCACGCGAAGACGTAGTCGCGATCGAGCGCGATCCGCGCGTCTGCGGGTGGCAGCAAGCGCTCCCCGCCATCGCCGACGGCGGCGCGCAGCATCTCGATGCCACCCGGAAGGCGGGTGAGCGCGCCGCCGGTGCCGACGACGAGTCGGCACGCGGTAAGATCGCGGCCGCGCGCCACCGTCTTGCGACCCGTTGGCGTGTACAAGTGTGTGAGCGCGCCCGCATGGCGTTGCATGCCCGTGACGGTGGCGGTGCGCGCGAGCAGCGCGGCGGCCGCGATCTCCGCCGGCGTGGCGGGGAGCGCGGGCGGCAGGGGGTCGGGGCGCTGCTCGGGTGGCAGCAGCTCGGCTACAGTGGCGGCGCTCACGAAGGTCCCCAGATCACCCTCGACCGTGCGCTTGGCGTGCGGTTGCGGATCGAGCGTGATAGCGGCTATCTCCGGGCTGCCGTCGGTCACCGAGTGCACGTCGGTGGTAGCGCCACCCACGTCCACGACAACGAGATCTCCCTCGGCAGAGGCAAGCAGCTCGGCGGCGATCAGCACGGCACCCGGGGTGGGCAGGATGCGCCCGCTCGCCCACTCGCCGATGCGCTCCATGCCCGGTGCGTGGATGATGTGCTCCTCGAACGCGTCGTGGATGACGTGACGCGCCGGCAAGATGTCGAGCTCGTCCACCGCGGGATAGACGTTGCGCGTGATGAGCACGCCGAAGCCGGCGCTCTCCAGGAGCTCGCGGGCCTCCTCGGCCACCACGGAGTTGCCGGCGTAGACGACCACCGGCCGCACCATGAGTGCCGTCAGTCGCTGCGCGTTGTGCAGCACGACCTCGGCGTCGCCGCCCTCCACGCCGCCGGCGAGCAGCACCAGATTGGGGCGCACCGCCTCGATCTCGCGCAGGTCGCCGTCGCGCAACTTGCCTGCGGTCTGGTAGCGGACGACCGCGCCCGCGCCCAGCGCCGCCTCGCGCGCGGCCATCGCCGTCATCTTCTGGGTGAGACCGTGCACGGTCATGCGGAGCCCGCCCGCTGCCGAGGAAGTCGCCACCGTGACGTCGGACGCAAGCGGACCGAGTTTGCCTTCCAGCATCGTGCGTGCGGCGTCGAGTCCGATACCCACGTCACCCTCGCCCACACTCGTTGCGGCGAAACCCTGTCCCAGCAGATGCGGCGTCGTCTGCGGGAAGCCCGCGAGACCGTCGAACGCGCTAACGACCGTGGTGGTGGAGCCGATCTCGGCGACCAGTGCGTCGATGCGTCGGGGCTCAGGCGTCACGCGCGCTCCTCTCGGCGGGATGTCTGCCTCCATTGCATGCCTTCCGGCGCGGTGGGTCAACCCGTCGCACCCTTGCCGGTGCGATGCGCTACGCTGTTGACCGCACCCGAAACGAGGAGGCACTCGTGAAGATAGGAATCGTCGGAGCCAGCGGCAGACTCGGCAGACTGGTGGTCACCCGGCTCTTGGAGCTCGTCCCCGCCGAGGACGTCATCGCCATCACGCGCACGCCCGAGAAGCTCTCGGACTTCGCCGACCTCGGAGTGACCGTACGCCAGGGCGACTACGACGACACGGATTCGCTGGAGCCGGCCTTCAAAGGCGTCGAACGACTCCTGATCATACCGTCCAGAGCACTGGTGGCCGAGCGGCACGAACAGTACGACAATGCGATTCGCTCGGCGAGGTATGCGAAGGTCAAGCACCTGTTGACGTACACCCTGGAGGGCACCACTCCGGGCAATCCGTTCGCGCTCAACCCTGCGAACGTCTACGCCGAGATGGCGCTGTTCCAGAGCAGGCTTCCGTGGACGATCATACGCACCGGTCCGTACGCTGATGAACTCGTCGACTGGCTCCCAAGCATCATCGAGCTGGGGAGTATCCCCTATCCGACCGCCAGCGGCAAGGCGCCATACGTGTCACGCGACGACATCGCGCGCGCGACCGCCAAGTTGCTGCTCTCGGACAAGATCGCGGGCACCATCCCCGAGTTCGTCGGTCCCGAGATGTTGTCGACCGAGGATCTGTGCAAGATCGCAGCAGAAGTGACCGGCGAGGACATCATCTACGTCCCTGCGGAGCCCGCCGACTACGTGCAGATTCGCATGGAGGAGGGCATGTCTGAGCAGGATGCTGTGGTTCTCGCGACGATGTACATCGCCATCGCCGAGCACCGCATGGAGAAGGCCCACCTTGGTGGCATCGAGAAGCTCACCGGCCAGGCGCCGAAGAGCATGCGGGAATTGCTTGCCGAGAAGATCGCCTCCGAATAGCGAAGAGCCGAACCCTGCGGGCCCGGCTCTCCTATCTTCAACGTGGCCGACGATCCGGGGCCGGTCACCCAACGCAGCGGCGGTCTCCCAAGGAGGTGTGCTCGGGGGTCTGACGATCTCCGAGACCACGGTCGAGACCACCGTGCGACATGTCGACACGCGAAGAACCCTCCGCAAACGATGCGTGTGAGCCAATCAGAGGGTAGGGACTCCCGTTTGTGACTTTCACGGAGTTGGTAAGGGGGCTCCATGTATGTGGTTGGGCGCTCGCCCGAAGGCAGCCGGCACTGCCACCGTTCGGGCACCCTACCCTCTGATTGGCTCACACGCGTCCGCTCGTGTGTTCACTGATTCTTCTTTCCTTTGTAATATGTGTCAATATCGCAATCTTTGATACTTGCTGGTGATACCGAGGCCTCCCATATCTCAGCTACAGTGTTTTCTGCCACTTGCGCCGCCATTCACAAGCACTCACCACGTGAGATCACCCGTGGACAGGGTGGAAGGAGCGACGCGGAATGGAGAACCCGAGCCAACGAGGATCTGACCCTGCGTGGCGCGCTCAGCCTTGCTTCAGCCGCTTGTGTGACGCCAGGATCTTCGCGCCGGTCAAAGCGGCAACCGCAAGGACAAGTACCGCGCCAAGGACAACGACCCATATGCTCAGTCCCTGAGTGTCCGTTGCGTCAGTTGTGCCCTCCGCAGATGCCGCATCCTTGGCGCCCTGCGTTGCGAACACAGCCTGGCTCGTGGACACCATCTCTGTCGTGGGGTTCTCCACGCCGGCCTTCTCGGCTAGCTCATCTGGTACCGAACGATAGTTCAGCACCGCGAACACCGTGATGCTCTCGGCATCCGCCGGCATCTCGAAGAAGTACTCCTCGCGCGCCGACTCCCGCGGCGGGATGCGATCATCGCTCTGTATCCCGACGGCATCCCACATCTCGACCGGGAACGAGCCGTCTGCACCCTTCATCACGGTGTGGAAGAGCCGCTCCCCGATCTGGGTGATCGCCCCGTCCACGCCCTTGGCATACACGCTGAGCCACATCTCGCGTACCTCGGTGAGGCCGGTGGGCAGATAGTGACCGGCACCCTTGTTGGTGATGGTGACCGTCATGGTGGCTACCGATCCTGCCGAGACGACCTCGGGCGACTGTAGCTCGATGCTGGCTGCGGTCTTCAACAGCGCGGTCGAGGCATCCGAAGGACCCTGCCCGACGTTGGCGCCGACAAACGACATCGAGAAGATGTTGTCGCGCTCCTTACCGGTGGAGCACGCCGTGCCGGTGCTCGGCCCGATGACGCCGGGGGCGCTGCTCATGTGGCAGTCCTGGCACACTATGCCTTCGTCCGCGTAGGGGCTCGACGCCCACTCGGCGTAGGTCGATTCGAGATGCGTGCCGTTGGTGGGGTGGTCCACGTTGTGGCATCCGCCGCAGAACTCGGCGGTCGTGTGGAGCTCGGAGTATGTCGCAGGATGGGGGGCCGCAGGGTCGGTGAGTTGCGCTCGCCGAGTGAGGTCGGGTTGCAGCAGGAAGCCGGTGTTGGCCGGTTCACCGTCCAGACCGGTGACCTGGTGACAGAACATGCAGGTGACGCCCTCGCCCGCGACCTCGCTGGCGACTCCGTCGGAGTCTCCTGTCATGTTGCCGATCGGCGAATGGCACCGCTTGCAGAAGATCGCGGTCTCTTCTCCCGCTTCCGCCTGTGCTTCAGCTACCTTGGTGAGGAACACGGGGTCCACGATCGCCTGGGCATGCATCGACGGCGACCAGGCTGCGACGAGGGGGCCATGACAACCGCACCCTGTGGATGGGAGGAAACCATCCGCAGTGGCGTTGCCGGGTTGGACGGCGACGCTGGCAGCAAGAGCGGGTGACGCCAGCGCCAGGAGCACCATCAGCAGCAGGGCCGCTATGCTGATTCGGGTCCTCATCGCTATCTCCTCGCCTTATCGAGCCCCCACGGCAACCATAGTACGAACGTCGTCCCTTCACCAGGCGCGCTGCTCACGTGGTAGAATGTAGTATCCGGCCTCCCAGCACGCTTCGTTCGGAACTCGATCGAGTTCCCCCCGATGGTCGAGGTCCGCGCAGTGACAGCGCACTACTAGCATCCGAGGCGATACGACTCCAGTGGATACGAAATCCAATATCATGAACCCTCCCGTCGACTCCGCTGACGCGGAGCCCGTGGGTCTCAGCGACGCCACAGTAGCCGGCTTACTTGCGGCCGAAGACGCCGAGTCCATCGAACGACTTGCGGTCTGGCTCAAGAAACACGCTACGACCTTCGCGCCCATCGTGGTGCAGGCAGCCCACAAGAAGGCGGGCCTGTCGGGGGAGGCCTCATGCGCAGTGCTCGATGCCCTTATGTCGAAGGCCCCGGCTGACGAAGAGACCACTCTGGGCATCATGAGCGATTGCCTGCGTGTCATCGCAGGCCGAATCACGAAGTCTCTACGTGATGACACACGTGAAGCGCGCACCAGGCACGATGATCCGCTCGTGGGCGTGGCAGTGGCCGTCGTGACGGCGGGCCGCCGCTCCAGTCTCTCTGAGACAGCCGTGAGTTGCCTTGCGAAGGCGGGCCCGGGAGGCACACTGGTGCTCGCACGCGCCTTCGACACACTGAGGGACAGCCTGAAACTCTACGCAATACGGCGGCTGAAGCCGGCTGTCATCTGGGAACTCGGCGACAACGTGGTAGCCAGTCTTGGGAACTCCGTCTCCAAGCTTGCCGAGGAGCTGGAGGGCAGAGAGAGCAAGGCTGCACTGAAGTTCCTGGCGGAGCTGGCTCCGGAGGAGCATTCGAAGTCCTCTGAGATCAGCCCGACGGATCCGCTCAAGGTGGGAGACTCCGTCTTCCACGCGAGCTGGGGAGTGGGCACCGTGGTCAAGATCGGCCACGAGACCCTCACGGTCGATTTCGGCAGCTCCGGGACCCGGACCCTACTCCGCGCGCTCGCAACGCTGCGGCACGCTGCGTAGGCACGCGTCCCGCTCTCGGCGGAGACGCTCTGCACAGGAGGGTGAGCGTCACTCGGCGTCGTCTGTGGCCAGGATTCGGTGTAGCGCCTCCAGCAGGATGGGCACGTGGTTCACCGAGATTGCGTAGATCAGCTTCGCGTCCACCATGTCGTAGGCATGTGCCAGGACGTTTCGGAGACCGATCACCTTCCGGAGCTGGGGGACCGCGCCGGCAAGATCAGCTCCTGCCCTCTCGGCCCGCGAGAGCGCCTCGCCAACGACCTCGAGCTTCCGCTCGATCGCAGCACGCAGGACCTCATCGCCACTGAAGTGCTCCAGCGTCAGTCCTGCGACTCGCGCCACGACCCACTCGCCAGCATGAATGGCGTCGAGTACTGCTACCTGTTCGTCACGCGACCTCAAGGAGCACGACCTTGGTCCGCTCGAACTCCTTACGGAGAAGCGGATTAGTCACGGCGTCGACTTCTATCAGGTCGACCGGCTTCCCGGAGAGCGCCGACAGGTCGTCGCGAAGGTCAAAGTACTGATCGGCCCGCTCCTCCCACTCAGGCCCGAACCTTATGAGCAGGTCCAGATCCCTCGGTAGAACCAGCGGATCCGGCTGAGTCGAGGACCCCACAAGCGCGGCGTAGACGGCGCCGTGCTTCCGGCACGCATCGATGATCGCGGGGATGAGCGGCTTGACGGCAGGGTTCAGGCCTACGGCCTCTGGTGCGTACGCGACACCTGACTCGCCAGCCATGCTCGAGCCGTCCACCTCGCCAGACACGAACGCGTCCAGCGCCGCGGCGATCAGTGCGCTTCTCGAGTAGCGCTCGGCTTTCGCGAAGGTGTCCGCGCGGGTGAGTGTCTCCTCGGGAAGCGTGATGTTCAGGCGGCGGTACTTCATACATGGAATCGTAGCATGAGTGTGTATCGGTGTGTATTCCTATCGCCCGTCAGGGAGAGGGATTCGGGACTGACCCGCTCGCCTACAGCCCTCGCTCCCGCATCGCCTTCACGATGAAGCTCGCCACATCGAGGCCCTTCGTCCTTCGCCCGAAGCCGGCGTCCATGCCCCAGGCGCGGGCGAGCTCGTCTGTCACCTGTGTGCCACCGGCGATCAGCAGCACCCTGTCTCGGACACCCTTCTCGGTGGCCAGGTCGGCGAGCTTCTCCATCTGGACGCGGTGCATATCGCCATGGGTGATGATCGTCGAGATGAGCACCGCGCTGGCGCCGTGTTCGATGGCTGCGTCCAACACCTTGTCGATGGGCACGCTGGTGCCGAGGTAGGTGACGCCGAAGCTCCACTTCTCCAGACCGCCGTGCTTGATGTCGATGATCTCGCGCATACCTACCGAGTGCTCGTCGCTGCCCACGGTTGCCGCCACCACACGCAGGTTGCGGTCGTGCACGAACTCGCGGATCTCCTCGTCAGTGAGGACTTCGGGTGGCTCGGGGATGACGAGCGTCTTCGGATCGATCGCCACGTCCAGGCGGCCTTTGAGCTCGAGGTGTGTGCCCTCGGCAGGGTGCATGACCCGCTTGTGGATGACCTCGCAATCCTTGAGGTTCATCGCCTTGCCCAGCTCGAGCGCAGCGGCCTCGGCCACGCGCTCGCCCACCGGCAGGAACATCGTGACGGCGACGATGCCGTCTCCCGCCCACTCGACCTCGGGCTTGATAAGGCCCTTGGCGCGGTCTTCTGCAGTCTGCATAAGCCGCATGACTGCGTTGTCGGTGGGGTCCAGCTCATCGATGAACGGCACCTTGGCGTCGTCGCAGAGCGTGCATCCGCCGATCAGGTCGCATGGCGCCGCTTCGCCGTACGTCCGACCGCGGAAACCCTCCGGCAGGTGGTTCTCGCCGAAGTGGTTGCACACCGGCGCCATGTAGTCGTCGGCGCGCGGCACGATGGTTCCCTCGGCCACCCCGCCGTCGGAACACCGCGCGATGCCGTCGTCGTTGGTCTCCGGGTACTCGCCGCTGTCGACGAAGTACGCGTCCTCCACACCCGCGAAGTACCCGCCGTCGGCGAGCATCGCTTCCAGGAAGAGCACCGCGCGCTCCTTGATCTCGCGCACGCGCGTCTTGAGCTCGGGGTTCTCCCGGTCGATGCGCACCATCTCGCGAAGACCATCCATGCCCAGCAGCGACTGCTTGGCGGTGTCCACGGCAGCCACGTTGTTGTAGTGCCACGGAACATTGCGACCCTCATCGGGTGTGATCGTGGACTGGATATCCGCGCTGGTCAGCCGCGAGATCATCAGGTTCATGACGTGGGAGACCGTGGCGTCTCGGCCATCGGACTCCATGTAGCGGGTGTTCTGCTGCGCACGCATCTTGTATTCGCCGAACAGGTCACGCAGCGCGATCGCGTAGGGCAGGTCCATGCGCATACACGGCGCGGGCGCCGCGTCCGGCGGCACCGTGGAGAGCGCGATGTTCTCTTTGGGCATGCCAACCGCCACAGAGTACGCGCAGTTGATGGCGTGCTGCACGAGCAGCTCGGGCATGACCTTCCACGCCTTGACGGCCGTGGCGTTCGCGTTGTGCGCACCGTCGATCTGCAGGATCCCGGCCGCCGCCATCACGTGCTTGGCCACAGCCGCGTCCACGAAGCTGCGGTACATGTTGATGTTGCGGTACAGCACGTTGTACTGCGGGTCCTGGTGCGCGCCGTTCACACCTTCCTCGGCGAACATGACCGCGATCTCGGGTCCCGCCACGCCGCTCACGTAGCTGTGGTAGTTGATGGGCCGCCCCACCTCGTCCTCGATCAGGTCCAGTGCCCGCCGAGACAAACGGCATTGCTTGCGCGTGACGGCGATGCCGCCCACGCCTTCCGGTGTGCCCTCGAGCAAACCATCGATATGCGATTGACCCGCCGTACGGATCACCATGATGTGGTCAGCGCCGTGCCAGGCGGCCATTCGCATGCGGCGGATGTCGTCTTCCGGCCGCCCGGAGGCGATCTCGGTGGTGATGACACAGTCAGGCTGCGGGTCGATGTTGTCGAAGTAGTGCGCAGCCGGCAGTGGGATCGACTGCTTCAGCGGTTCGGCGGTCTCGTGATAGGTGAACTCATACATCTGCTGCCCGGGCACCTGCGTGCGCCAGGTCCAGCCGTGCCGGCGCGGGCGGTAGTCCGCAAGCCCGTCGAGCAGCGCTTCCACATCCAGCTTCACGTTGGGATCGAGCGGCGGAAGGCGGTCGCTCATCGCGCTCCACCCCACTTCGCGTCGACGATCTCCCAACCGTCTCCCTCGGCAAGACGTTTCGCTGCCTCTGGCGCCTCACATCCCCACTCCTGCATGCAGACGTAGACGACGTGTCCCACTCCATGGCCGAGAAGCCCGCGCTTCTCACACTCGGCGACGACCGCCATACACGTGGTGGAGTCGATGCCCATGCGCATGAGCACGCTGCGCTCGATGGAGGGCGACGTATGAGTGCGCGCAAGCTCCACGAGTGGCTCGACGACCTTGTTCGAGAGCTCCCAGAATCGAGCCTCCAGCTGCTCGTCGGAAAGATCAGCGAGGTGTTCTCGGACCTCATGGAAGGTATCAGGTCGGACCATCTACATGCCTCCGTCGCACTATGCAGTTCACTTGACCTTCTATGCAATCATGCGGCCTCAGTCGGCTGCGAGCAAGCTGTCCATCTGCACGCGCATCGCCCCGGCATCCAGAACGCCTGTATACGTCGAATGCACGGTGCCATCCGGCAGAAGAAAGTACGACGTCGGGATGAACTGGAACGGGAAGCGCAATGCGAGCTCCTTGCTGGAGTCCTCGTCGGTGATCACGTCAACAAAGCTCACGCGTCCCTCGTACTCGGGGACCACCACCTGCGCCACGGCGTCGATCTCGATGCACGACTGGCACGTACGCGAGTGGAACAGCACGTAGATGGGTCGCCCCTCCTGAAGCGCCGCATCATAGGCGGCGACGGCGTCGATCGCGGCGACGGTACCGGTCCCGGTGGCGGCATCAGAGTCGCCATCTGCCGGTGAGCCCAGCAGCTGCACGATGACGATAGCAAGCGCAACGATGACCACGACGAGTATCGCCGTACCGACCCGAGATGTACGGTTCGCCTCGCTCACAATGCTCCAATCGCTGTTGCCACGGGCACATCCCCCACTCCAACGCATATCGAAGTGTAGGATGGTCCGCGTCATGGGGCAAACCCGCCGATGACCCTTAACCCTGGGCCGGCTTCCAGGAACGCGGCGCCGCTTGACGCGTGTCAGAGTGAGTAGATACACTTCTGTTGTATCTGTCTGGTGTATCTGCAGGAGGTGCGCGTCGTGGGCGTGTACAAAGTGAATGTCTCGCTGCCGGAAGATCTGGTTGGCGAGATCGACAAGGTCGCCCAAGAACTGGGCATGAGTCGTAGCGGCTTCATCGCCGAGGCCAGCTCGCGCTATGTCTCCGATATCAAGAACCTTTCCGCGGAGGAGAGGCGCCGCAAAGACATTCAGCGGGCGCGGACGACCTGGCAACGCATCGGGGCAAAGCTGCCGTCCGAAGCCGTGCAGGAAATGATCGACTTCACGCGGCGTGAACGTGATCGCGAATGGCGCGGGGAGGCAAAGCGGTGAACGTGACAGTCATCGACTCCTCCGTCGCATATAAGTGGCTGTGTCCCGACAACGAATCTGGCGTGCAGGCGGCCGAGGCGCTCCTCGATGCTCACGAGAGTGGTGAGCTGGTCCTCGCGGCGCCGGACTTCCTCCATGTCGAACTCTGCAGTGCCGTGCGCAATTCCTCGTACCTGAATGAGGAGTCGGGGACGGCCCTCGTCGGCGAGCTCGACGCCTACCGCCTCGAGCTCTTTCCGTCGTCTGTGAAGCGCCTGTCAAACGCGCTTCGTCTTTCGTACCGCCACAACCTCTCCATCTACGACGCACTCTTCTTGCAGCTCGCGGTCGAACTCGACTGCCCGCTCGTCACGGCAGACCGCAAAGCCTTCGTCGGGATCGACACACCGGTGGAGATCCGACTTCTGTAGGCCGTAGGCGCGCCTACCCCTCCTTGAGCCCGGCGATGATCTCCTCGACGGCTGCCGGCGTCGTATTGGCGTCCTCGGCCAGGAACACGATGTCTTCGGGCGTGGGAACGTAGCCCTCCGGCGCGTGAGCGAGCGCGTTGCGCACGTAGCTGCGGTGCATCTTGCTCAGCTCGAAGTCCTTCGCGCGGATCTGCTCGGGGCGCTCGGGGATGATGATGCTCTTGCCGGGCACGTTGTCTTTCGGGTCGCCCGCCCGCACCTCGATGCCCTGCTGTCGCGCGAAGTTGAGCTGCGCCCAGTGGTGCTTGCCGGCGCCGGTGTACTCGGTCTCCTGGACAACGACGGTCGCATCGCTCGGCAGGTCACGCGCGAGTGACATGGCTGCTGCCATCGCGGTGTTGCCGGACGGACCACGCTCGAGGCCTTCGAGCTTGGCCATCGCCTCGGTCACATAGAAGACCTCGCCCTGGCTGACGGTGAGGTAGCGGTCCATGTAGCGTAGCGCTCGCGCCGCGTTTCGCGGGACATCCGCACGGTCCGGCCATGTGGCGAACGGCACGCCGAAACCGGTGTGCCCGGTGGTGAAGCTCTTGCGGTTGAAGTCATGATCGCTCGCCATGTGCAGGCCGGAGAGGTCGACACTCGCGCTCACGATCTCGGTGGTTGCGCCCGCGCGCTTCAGGCCCCGCGCGGTGCCGGTGGTGTTGCCGCCGCCGGCGTGCGTGACGACCACGTGCGTGGGCGGAGCGCCGGTGACCGCGGTCATCTCCTCGGCAAGCTCGTAGCCGAGCGTCTCGATGCCCGATACGCCGAACGCCGAGTAGAGCGAGGCGGCCAGGTAGCCGGTCTCATCCAGCAGCTCGAGCATGTGGCTGAAGAGCTCCGGGCCCACCGAGAGCTGGACGACCTCGGCGCCGAATGCTTCGCAGATGCGGGACTTCTCGATGATCTCTGGCTGACCCACGTGGTGGGAGTCGAACGCCTCCTGCACGATGATGCACTTGAGCGCCGCACGCGCGGCCTGGCTGGAGACGGCTGCGCCGTAGTTGCCGCTGGTGGCGGCGATGACGCCCTCGTAGCCCTTCTCCTTCGCCACGTGGATGCTGATGCTGGCGCGCCGGTCCTTGAACGAGCCGGCCATGTTGGCGGCCTCATCTTTGACGAAGATGCGCGCGCCGTGGCCCGGCTCGGCATACGAGCGCACGAGGTCGGTGAGGTTGCGCAGCTCGAGCAGCGGCGTGGAGCCTACACCCGCCGCCAGCTGGATGCCGATGATGTCCTGCAGCGAGTAGCCATGCGCGCTCATCAGGCCTTCGTAGTCGAAGGCGATGGGGCTGCGCTCGAACTCGGCGTAATCCATGCCGAGCGCCCGCTTCATGATCTCGCCCTTGCGCGCGAGTATCGCTTCGGTGCGTCCGGCCATGTCACTCACCGGCCTTCGCGTGGGCACGATAGACCGCGAGGCGCTCTCGCAGGTCTCGGCCCACATGCGTGAGCTCCGGCGCCGGCTTGCCGAAGGTATGGAAATAGCCCGGGTTCACCTCGGTCAGCCGACCGCTGACGAGGCGGCCGGTCATCGTCTCGACCTCGAGCTGATCGCCCACGGCAGCAGCCGTCCGGGCAAAGCCCTTCACCCAGACCAGTAGCGGCTGAGCCGCGGTGTCGTCCGGCAGGTTGGTCGCGCGGTCGGCGGGCTCGAGCAAGACGCGCTCTACCTCAACCCAGTCGCCTTCAAAGCAGCGCTCGGCGTCAGACATCATCGGTCACCTCTAGACGGTCGGGGCCCAGAATCTCGGGATCGGCATGTCCACCACGGTAAGTAGACCTGCGGGAGCATCAACGAGCATCGGGATGTAGTTGCCGGTGCTGGCGTAGGTACCCTTGCCGCCGGGGATCTCAGGGCTGTTCACCATATTCACTTCAGGATCGCCGTAGATCTTGATGTAGTCGCCGGTGCTCACACCCTCCATCTCGGGATGTATCTGCTGGGGGTGGATGAGCTCGATCTTGAGCTCGTCGCCCACGTACCCGCGACCGATCTGCTTGCAGCCAGCCACGTCGCCAGGCTTCACCGTCACGTGCGGGGTCGAGCGCTCTACGGTGGTGACGATGGGCTCGCGCGTCTCCTCGATGCGATCGATCGTCCAGCCGAGAGCGTCCGCGATGAGGCCGATGGACTCGGGGAAACCGATGTGACCAACGATCGTCCCATCCGCGACACCGGCCTCGAACTGCTCGACGGTCGTGCCCACGCCCTGGCTCGCCATGACCGTGGGACCGAAGGGCGAAAGGTCGTTCACGCGCTGAGCCTCGATCTTGTCGACGCGTAGGCAGATAGACGTCCAGGCGACGATCATCGCATCGAGGATGAAGCCGGGGTTGATGCCCGTGCCCATGATCGACACGTCGTACTCCTGCGCCAGCTCCTCGATGCGATCCGCCCACTCCTCGTCGCTCGCCCACGGATAGGCAAGTGTCTCGGCGATACACAACACGTTCGCGCCGGCCCTCATGCACGGCTCGACCTGCGAGGTTATCTCGTCAAGGTTGCTCTGCGTGCAGATGCAGACGACGTCGGGCTTCTCGGCAAGCACCGCTGCGTAGTCTGTCGTCATCTCAACGTCACAGTCACGACCGAGCAGCTCACCGACCGTCTTTCCCTCTTTGGCGGGGTTGGTGACGATGGCGCCCACGAGTTCAACGTCGTTGGGCCTGTCCAGCAGGAAGCCGAGAAGACCCTGCCCCATCATGCCCGTTCCCCACACCGCAACCTTGATCATATGGACTCTCCTTCATAGTGATACAGAAGTGGTTGATTCCTATACATCCACGATAGCGTGAAGCCGTCGCTTGCGCGAGGGTGTGCGGGACTTCTCGGCGACCTTCGTCGCCCGGCGTAGGCTGTGTGAAGACCCGCACGCCTCATACAGGAGTGAGTATGCCCATCCTTAGCGCCTGCGACATCGTACAGCGTTTCGGTCACCAGGAGGTGCTTCATGGCGTCTCTCTCAACGTCGAGCGTGGCGAGATCCTGGGGCTGCTGGGCCCATCGGGCGCCGGGAAGACAACGCTGGCCAACGTCATCGCCGGGGTGGCCGAACCGGTGTCCGGCAGCGTCGAAGCGTTCGGTGAGCCGATGCCGTCGTTGAGGCTCATGCGCCGCATGGGTTACATGGCGCAGTCCGATGCGCTTTACACCGACCTCACCGCCGCCGAGAACCTCGCCTTCTTCGGCGCCATCTACGGGCTCACGGGTGCCGCACTCAAGCGGGCGGGCGAGAAGGCTCTGGAGACCGCACACCTCACGGTGGAGCCGGGCAAACTGGCGCGCGACTACTCCGGCGGCATGCGTCGCCGCCTCTCTCTCGCGACCGCCATCCTGCACGAGCCCGAGCTGCTCATCCTCGACGAGCCGACGATCGGTCTGGATCCACTGTACCGCGTGGATATCTGGGAGTCGTTCCGCCGCATGACCGACGCGGGCAGGACGCTTATCGTCACCACGCACGTGATGGACGAAGCCGAGCGATGCGATCGCCTCGCGATGATCCGCGACGGCGTCTTCATCGCGATGGGGACTCCGGACGAGCTTCGCGAGCGCACGGGCACCGCCACGCTCGAGGACGCATTCCTGCACTACGCGAGAGCCGAGATGGCGTCGATGGCCGAAGGGGGTGGCCCCGATGCGTAATGCGTTCGCGGTCAGCCTTCGGATCCTCCGGCAGTTCAAGCACGATCCCCGGACGTTGTTCATGATGATCGTCGCACCCGTGCTCGCCCTGTTCTTGCTCAATGTCATCTTCGGCTCACCTGACTACGAGCCGCTCGTGCTCACGCAGGATACGTCCACCGATTTCGTGAGCGCCATGCAGGATGCGGGCGCGCGGGTCGAGACTGCCAGCGAGGCCGATGCGCTGCAGGCCCTCGCCGATAACGACGCCGATGGCTTCGTGATGCAGGACGGGGACACCGTGCGCGTTTGGGTCGAAGGCTCCGACCCCTCGAAGACCGGTGCGGTTCTGCGCGCAGTGAGCCAGGCGCAGATCGAGACCCTCGCGACGGCAAAGCCCGATATCAAGCCCATCACGTTACCAAGCGGCATCACCATCGACCCCGCCGAGTACATAACGCTTCCCACCTTCGAGCCGCCTGCTGCACCTGAGGTCACCTACGTGCACGGCTCTGAAGACATGCGCATCTTCGACTTCTACGGCCCGGTGTTCATCGGCGTGTTCGTGTTCTTCTACGTCTTCATCACCAGCGGCATCAGCTTCGTGCGCGAGCGCACCGGCGGCACGCTGGAGCGTCTCATGGCCACACCGATCCACCGGTGGGAGCTCGTCTTGGGGTACGTGCAGGGCTTCGGACTCTTCACGCTCGCACAGAGTTCGATCGTCGTGTGGGCATCGATCTACTGGGTCGGCTTCCCCAATCTCGGTGCGTTCTGGCTGGTGCTAGTGATCGCGCTGTCGATGGCGCTCGTCTCGCTGACCCTCGGCATCCTTGTTTCCGAGTTCGCCAACACCGAGCTCCAGGTCATGCAGCTCATGCAGATCATCGTCATCCCGCAGATCCTGCTCTCGGGCATGTTCGATCTGTCACAGACGCCCGAATGGATGCAGGCGCTCGGCAAAGCATTCCCTGTCACCTATGGTGCCGAGGCGATGCGCGCGGTCATGCTGCGCGGCGCAGACTTCAGTGGCGTCGCGGCCGACCTCGGAGTGCTGTGGGGCTTCGCGATGGTCTTCTTCATCGGCAACATCCTGGCGCTGAAGAAGTACCGGCGTATCTAGAGACGGTCAAGCTCACCAGACCGGGGCGCACCACGGCACGGTGAGCCGACTCGTCACGACACACCCATGCACGGTCGCCGGGGTGCCATGCACCTCCGTTCGACTTCGCCGGTACACCGCGAGCTGCTACCCGATCCCCGCGCGGATGACCGCGCGCGCGGCCACCAGACCGCTCGCGCTGGACTGCACGAGTCCTCGAGTCACGCCGGCGCCATCGCCGATCGCATAGAGCCCCGCCACCTGCGTCTGCAGGGTGGAGTCCAGCTCGAGTCGCGAAGAGTAGAACTTCACCTCGATGCCGTACAGAAGCGTGCCGTCCGCCGCCACACCCGGGGCCAGAGTGTCCAACGCGTCGAGGAACTCCAGGATGTCGGCGAGGTGCCGGTACGGCAGCACGAAGCTCAAGTCGCCCGGCGTCGCCTGGGGCATGGTCGGCTCGACGACGGACTGTGCGATGCGCTTCGCTGTCGAACGGCGCCCCGAACGCAGGTCACCCAGCCGCTGGACGATGATGCCCTCACCAAGAAGGTTCGCCAGGCGCGCGATGGAGGAGCCGTACGTGATGGGCTCGGTGAACGGGTGCGTGAAGGTCTGCGAGACGAGCACAGCGAAGTTCGTGTTGCCCGTGCGCTGCTCGGCGAACGAGTGGCCATTGACGGTGACGATGTCGCCGTAGCTCTCGGTGGTGACCTCGCCGTAGGGATTCATGCAAAACGTCCGGACCTGATCGCCGAACTGCTTCGAGTAGTAGATGAGCTTCGCCTCGTAGAGGTGCTCCGTCAACCGCTCCATCACAGGAGCCGGGACTTCTACGCGAACGCCGATGTCGACGGCGTTGTTCACGAGCCCTATGCCGAGCTCGTGCGCCTGCTCCGCCAGCCAGTCAGCGCCATCACGGCCGGGCGCAGCAATGACCGCGTCGGCCACTATGACCTCGCCGCCATCCAGCTCCACACCGGTGACATGACCGTTCTCGGCAAGGATGCGCGACGCCCGCGTGCCGGTGCGGACATCGACCCCCTGCTCGGCCAGGTAGTCATACATGGCCTGGAGCACCTGCGGAGACCGATCGGTGCCGATGTGACGGATACGCATCGGTATGAGGCGCATCTCGGCGAGTGTAGCCTCGCGCGACAGCCGCTCGGCAGTCTCGGGATCCGGCTGGTGCACCTCCGTGGTCGCACCGAACTCGAGCCAAACGCGGTCCGAATCCCCGACGAGTCGCTCGAGGGCTTCGATTCCCACGTATTCGCCCAGCCACCCGCCGACCTCCGTCGTAAGGGTGAGCTTGCCATCCGAGAAGGCGCCGGCGCCACCCCAACCCGTCATGATCGCGCATGTGTCGCAGCCTACGCAGTGCGTCTGGCGTGCGGGGCAATGACGCTTGGGGATAGGCTTCCCCCGCTCGGCCAGCAGGATACGCAGTCCGCGGCCGGATCGAACGAGTTCGATCGCAGCGAATATGCCTGCCGGTCCCGCACCGACGATGACGACGTCGTAGCGTTCCTTGCTCATGAAGCCTCCTCGGCCTGCTGTGCGTGCGCGACAGCCATGAGTGTACCCGAAGGTGGTCTGGTTTCTCTCGGCAGGTGCCGGGGGAGGTAACAGGTGGCGCGGTCACGCGTCGTTCATATCACCCGCGAGAGGAGCCCGGCGATGGCGTCCAAGGCCCAGCATTCCAAGCGTGTGACTATCTTCACCACGCCCACATGACCGTACTGCACATACGCGAAGAGGTACTTCGCGGACAAGGGCATCGAGTACTCCGACGTCAACATCGTCACCGACATGGGTGGGCGCAAGCGAATGGTGACCATGACCGGACAGTACGGCGTGCCGGTCATCCAGGTGGGCGACAAGGCGATGGTGGGATGGAACCCGGCAGAGTTCGAGAAGATGATGCGCACATGAGCGAGGCGCTCCCTCTTAAGACCGTCGCCCCTGATCCATTGGCGCGAAAGCGCACGATCGCCATCGTGGGAGCCTCATCGGACCGCGCGAAGTTCGGCAACAAGGCGGTCCGTGCCTATGTGCAGGAGGGATGGGAGGTCTGGCCAGTCAACCCGAAGGCCGACACGATCGAGGGATTGCCCGTCTTCGCGTCCGTCAGTGCGCTGCCCGACTTGCCGGACCGCGTTTCGCTGTACCTGAAAGAAGACGCAGCCTTGCAGGTGCTCGATGACCTGGCGGGGCTTGAGAAGCGCTTTGGCCGCTCGATCTTCGACGTGTACCTGAATCCCGGAGTCGGGCGAAAGACGGTGCGCGAGCGCGCAGACGAGCTGGGACTCAGACGTGTCTCGCGCTGCTCGATCCGGGCGATCGGCCGCGTGCCGAAGGAGTTTCCTGCCGAGTAGGACTACGGCACGTCCCGCGCCATGGGCACGAACTTGGTGTACTGCGACAGATACGCAAGATGGCAGTTGTCCGTAGGCCCGTTGCGGTGCTTGGCGACGATGATCTCTGCCTCGCCCTTGTTCGGGCGGCCTTCGTCGTCCTCGCCGCGTGCATCCGTGTTGCGGTCGATGAACATGACGACGTCGGCGTCTTGCTCGATGGCGCCGGACTCGCGAAGGTCGGAGAGCTGGGGCCGCTTGCCTGCGCGCTGTTCAACGGCTCTCGACAACTGTGAGAGCGCAACGATAGGGACATCGAGTTCCTTGGCGAGGATCTTGAGCCCGCGGCTGATCTCGGCAATCTCGACCTGGCGGTTCTCGGAGCGGCGGTTCTGGGGCTGCATCAGCTGCAGGTAGTCGACGATGATCAGTCCGTTCCCCTTGTCCCGCAGAAGGCGCCGCGCCTTCGCGCGCACCTCCAGGATCGAGATAGCCGGGGTGTCGTCCACCCACAGGGAAGTGCTCGCGAGCCGACCCATCGCCTGCATGATCTGGGGCCAGTCACTGTCCTTCAGATAGCCGGTACGCAGACGCTGACTGTCGATGCGCGCCTCCGCGCACAAGATGCGCTGCACGAGCTGTTCGGCTGACATCTCCAGGCTGAAGACGGCAACCGGGTGGCCCGCCTTGGCGGCATTGACGGCGACGTTGAGGGCGAAGGCGGTCTTGCCCACCGACGGACGCGCGGCAAGAATGATCAGATCGCCGCGGTGCAGACCCGCAAGGATCTTGTCGAGGTCCGGGAAGCCTGTGGGAACGCCAGTGATATGTGCCTTGCGGTCGTAGAGCTGCTCGATCTGGTCAAAACCACTCTTCATCAGTTCCGGAAGCGCACGGAAGTTGCTCGACACGCGCTTGTTGGTGACTTCGAAGACCGCTCGCTCGGACTCCTCGACCACGTGGTCGATATCGTCCGGGTTCTCATACGACATCGTCGCGATCTTGTTGGACGCACCGATGAGCTGACGCAACATTGAAGTCCGCTTCACGATCTCGCCGTAGTAGGCAGCGTTGGCCGCCGTGGGGACCATGCTGGTGATGTCGAGCAGGTATGGCTTTCCCCCGGCGGCATCAAGTCGACCGGTGGCCTCAAGCCGGTCCGCGACGGTGATCTGGTCGATCGGTTCGCCACGGCTGTTGAGCTCGTTGATAGCCTCGAATATCCGGGCATGAGCGGAGCGATAGAAATCCTCGGGGGTCACCATGCCAAGGCACGACTCGACCGCCTCGGCGGAGAGGAACATCGAGCCGAGCAGGGACTGCTCAGCCTCGAGGTTATGGGGCGGCACGCGCTCTGCCAGCCTACGCTCCGCGCTATCTGCCATCCATGCTCCCCCGTGGACCGCCGAGGGCGCCGCCCGTGTGGGCGGTCGCCTCCGGCAGACCGTCCGGCGCGTTACTCCTGCTCGTCGGCGTCCTCGGCGGCCTCTTCAGCTACCTCGGCGACGGGCTCTTCTTCAACTGTAACCTCGACAACCTCGGCCACGATCTCCGCGACCGGTGTCTCGACGGCGCCCTCGGCCACGACTTTGACCGTGACATCAGCCTTCACGTCGTAGTAGACGTGGAGCTGAACCACGTGCTCGCCAAGCGTCTTGATGTGCGCGTGCACGTCGAGCTTCTTGCGATCGACTTCAACACCGAGCTGCTCGGCGATCGCATCAGCGATCATCGAGGACGTGATCGAACCGTAGAGCTTGCCCTCGTCGCCAGCCTTGGCCTTGACGGTGACGGTCTTGCCCTCAACTGCAGCGGCCACGCCTTCGGCCTGACCACGCAGAGCGGTTTCGCGCTTCTGGATGTTGTGCATCCGCGCGCCGAGCTGTTTGATGTTGCCGGGCGTCGCCTCGAGGGCGAGCTTGCGCGGCAGCAGGAAGTTCACGGCGAAGCCACGGGCGACGTCGATGATGTCGCCTTCCTGGCCTCGTCCCTTCACATCCTGTGTAAGGATGACCTTCATCGCTACTCCTTGTTCGTTTCCTCTCGACCGGTCTCCCGGACATGAGGTGCTTCTCACTCTAAGCCTGCGCAGGCGCTCCTAACAAGCGACCATCGGAGGCCACCGTTGAGCCCATGCCTGTAACCGGACGACAGCGAACGGCGGGGTCGCCGCTCGCGTCAGCGGACGACCTATCGACCGCGCTTCCCGTCGACCTTGCCGCTGATGACCGGCACCGTGTAGGGCACGAGTGCCATCTCACGGGCACGCTTCACGGCAGTTGCGATCTGGTGCTGGTGCTGAGCGCAGTTGCCCGAGACGCGACGCGGCTTGATCTTCCCGCGGTCCGTCATGAACTTGCGCAGTGTGTTGACGTCCTTGTAGTCGATGTACTCGGCGTGGTCCTTGCAGAACACGCAGTACTTACGCTTGGGGCGTCGTGCGTAATCGCTCACTTGTTGCCTCCCTTCGGGTCCTATCGTGGACCTTTGGCTGGCCGCTCGGCGGGAGGGTACCGCCGTCGGCTGGATGTCTTGATGGGAACTAGAACGGGATCTCTTCACCGTCAGCTATCTCGGGAGCCGGTGTGGACGGTCCACTATGACCGCCACTCGATCCTCCATCGCGAGATGAAAGGAACTCGACCTCGTCGGCGATGACCTCGAGCTTGCTGCGCTTCTCGCCCTGCGGGTTCTCCCACTGGCTCCAGCGAAGCTTGCCCTCGATCGCAACCTTGGACCCCTTGCTGAGGAAGCGTGACAGCGCCTCGCCACGCGAGCCGAAGATGGTGACATCCACGAAGTTCGGGACGTCTTCCCATTCGCCGGTTGTCTGGTTCTTGCGCCGATCGTTGACTGCGACACCAAGCTTCAGCACGCTCATGCCACCACTGGTGGAGCGCAGCTCGGGGTCCCTCGTCAGATTGCCGGTGATCACTACCCGGTTGATGCCCATGGTTCCTACCTCGTCTCTGCGGCCTACATGGCCGCCGTCACACGCCCGTCCTGATCGGTCGGGATGCAGCGCTACTACTCTTTGATGTCGTCGCGCCGCACGATCATGAATCGGACGACCTGATCGGTAATGCGCAGGACGCGGTCGAGCTCGGCAACGACAGCCGTAGTCGCATGGAACTGCATGACGTGGTAGTCGCCGTCAGTGTGGCTGTCGATCTCGAAAGCCAGACGGCGCTTGCCCCATGCATCCTCAGAATCGACGATACCGTCAGCGGTGATGACGCCCCGAGTTTTCTCAAGGACAGCTTCCCGCGCCTCGTCGTCGAGGGTGGAATTGATGATAAGCATAAGTTCGTAAGCCTTCACTTGTTCACCTCCCTTGGGCTACAGCGGCCCCGGGACACTGAAGGCGTCAGCCCGGAGCAGGAAATGAAGCCCTCGCAGTGTATCAGAGACCGACCGCCCCTACAACGCTTACTCCACGCCTCTGACACGCTGCGATTTCCTGACACATATCGACCGCTATCCCGCCTCCCCCGCGACCAGTATTCGGCGTCGTACGAGGGAGCCCGCCAAAGCAGCCAGTGCAACGCCCGACGCGGCGAGCACGCCTCGGCCCGCGGCTGAGCTCTCGAACGCTCTTGTCATCCAGGAGACGTCGACTGAACGGTAGTCGGGCCGCGCAGCGGTCGGCGAAGGATCGTCGATGGCGATCGGCGCAACTGCGGAGACCGTAGAGACCGCAGGTACCTCTCCAGCGGGAGCGGACACTGGCACGACCGCCTCCACGCTCGGACTCTCCGCAGCGACTGCCGGCTGCACCGCGACTGCCGCAGCCGCGGCACCGCTCCCGGGTGACTGGTCTACGGATGATGCAGATTGCGCGACCGGGACCGTGACTGGCTGCGGCTGCGGTTCAGCGATCTCGACAAGCAGGAACGAGGGATCCAGATAGGCATCGCCGCGGCGGGCGCTTAGATGCAGGTGCGCCCCGGCAGTCGAACCATCTCCCGTATCAGCGACCATGCCTAGGTCGTCCCCCATCGACACCGCTGCGTTCAGGCTGACCCAGCACTCTGCGAGGGGGTGTACCGTCACGAGCATCCCGTCGGCTGTTCGTACCGTCACCGCAAGGACACTCCCCCCGTCGTCGGCAGGCACGCGACCGCAGAAACTCACAACTCCGGCCACAAGACTCGTTGCGGCATCTCCGGCCGCAACGGCGAGATCCACGCCGCGATGCGTGCGCTGCGCACCTTCGAGGGTGTATGTCGCACCGTAGCCAAGCAGGACCCCGTCGGCAGCATTCGCCTGCAGTGGCACAGACAGTGCCCCCAGCATCGCCGCCGCCAGGATGATCGAACAACAAAGCCGCCTCATGATGACTCCTCCCAATGTCCACCGGGGAGAGTGAGGGGCGGCGGAATCGAACCTATGTTCGCTAGTGTAATCCCGATTCTCAGGCGATGCGAGTACCAAACGACGGGCGGCGGCTCTCGCAAGATGCACGGCTGCGGGTACACCAAGGGCCGCGCTGGGCGGCCCTTGTCTGAATCTGTTGGAGCGGGCGACGGGACTCGAACCCGCGACCTAAAGCTTGGGAAGCTTTCGCTCTACCAACTGAGCTACGCCCGCGTCTTGTGACGCGTCGGGTATTGTATCACCGGGCGGCGAGCCGGCAAATCACCTGCTTGACTGCAGCGCGCGCTGCCACTCTCGTATCTTGTCGAGATTGCGATCAAGCGCGAAGAGAGCACCGGCGGCAAGCGCGGCGACGATCGCCCAGGTGAGCTTCGTTCCCGATACCGGATCTTCGACCTCGCGCCCCGCCCGAACGATATCGACATGCACCGCATGGATGTCCATGTCGCCCCCGTGCTCGGGGCAGGCAGAGTTGAAGACGCCACGCACTTGCACGATATCGCCCTCGTGACGGTAGTCTCCATAGACGCCTATCTCGGCCGCTTCCACAGCTGGAACCCACACCGGCATCCCCGTGTTCAGCCCGCCGAGCGGTGCGCCCTCCTCGATATTGCGCTCCATGTACGCATCGTCGTTCAGGTGGATCCACGCCCAGTGCCCGCGTACCATCGCCTCACCGATGGCCTCGCCGCTGAACGTGACGACCATGCCGTCGAACATGCCCGGCCGTTCAACGAGCTCACCACTGGACGGGGAGTTGACCGAAAGCGGCACTCTCGGCGACACCGTTTGCTCCTCGGCCAACGCCGCACCCGGCGACAGCAGCAGCGCGCCGGCCACAAGGCAAGCCAGGGTAGCGCGCCGCATCACTTCCCCCTCAAGATCGCATAGAAGTGACCGAAGAGGGCAAGGACTGACATGAACTCGAGTCGGCCCATCCACATCGCGACGATGTAGGCCCATTTCAGAATGGTCGGCATCGCGGGGGCGGTGATGCCGCATGACAGCCCGGTGTTGGATGCCGCCGACACGCCCTCGAACGCGGCCTGGGTGAAGTCGTAGCCCAGCAGCACGCCCAGCACGGTGAGCACTGCGTACGCGGTCACGTATGCGAGCGTGATCATGAGCGCCGAGCGAACCACCCGGTCGCCCAGCATGATGTCCCGGATGTGGTGGTATCGCTCCACGATCACGGCGCTGTCAGGAGAGATATGCCGTCGTACGTCTTGGAGGTACGCCTTGGTGAGCACGCCGACGCGGATGCCCTTGATACCTCCGCCGGTCGAACATGCCGAGGCACCGATGGCCATCGCCACGGTGGTCGCGAGCATGGCGATCGGCCCCCATTGCGTGACGAACGCCCGTGAGTAGATTGTCGAGAAGCCTGTGGTCGTGTGTCCCGACATGACCTGATAGAAGGCCTTGCGGAACAGGTTCACAGCATCGGGATACACGCCGAGGCGAGACAGGCCGAACGTGGCCACCGAGACGGTCACGAACGCCGTGACCGTGAAACTCACGACTTCGAGATTACGTCGAAGCTCCTTGCGGTCCCCCTGCCAGACAGCCCAGTGCAGGGCGAAGTTGAACGAACCCGCCACGAAGATGATGATGCACAGCACTTCATAGACCGGGGAATGGAACCACATCGTGTTGTAGGACTGCGGAGCGAATCCACCCGTGCTCCATGCACCCATGAACACCCAGAGTCCGTGAAGCAGCGCCCGGACGGGATCTTGCCCGAGAACCAGGCCCGTGATAGCAAGCGCCGCGGCGCCCACACCGAGCCATGTCAGGCTCACCAGCCATATTGCACGAGCGGTGCCGACGACATTCGGCAGCAGACGCTCGTCTTTGCCCTCGCCGACGTAGAGTTTGTAGGCGCCCGCCGTGCCTTTCACCAGGAACGTCAGCGCGATGACCACGATTCCCTGGCCACCAGCGTACGTCAGGAGATGGCGCCACATGTTCAGACCGTAGGAGATGTGGTCGAGGTCCTGAATGAGGTACAGGCCCGTGGTCGTGTACCCGCTCATCAGGTCGAACATGGCATCCAGGTAGCTACCCTCGTGGCCCGACAGCCAGTGCGGGAGGGCCCCGAGCACCGTTGCTGCGATCCAGGAGCCGGATGCCACGACCAATCCGTGACTCCAGCGCAGATCCTTCTCGGTACGGCATACGATCTGGATACCGAAACCGAACGCGAAGCACGCACCCATGCCGATGACGAAGTCGAGTGCCGTGTCCCACTCGCCGAAGATGAGTGATGTGATCAAGGGGACCGCCATCAGCAGCCCCACGCCGACGACGATCTTGCCGATGTATTTGCCAACGATGAGGTGGTCGTCTTTGCGCGGCCGAAGGATCATCGGATGATCCACTCAGCCACAAGTGCCACGAGCAGCGCGAGACCGGCCATCAGCATGACATAGGCAGCCTCGAGCAGCATGGCGATCGCATATTGACGAGCCTTGTGCCGGCTCGTCTGCACCTTCACGGCACTACTCCCCCGTCAACGCCTTTTTCAGCGTCTTCTCGCGCTCCACGGCGGTGAAGGCGATGACCGTGTCCCCCGGTTGCATCTCGGTATCACCATGAACGGTTATGACTTCGTCGCCGCGCATGAGGGCGATGAGTATGCAGTCGGCCGGAAGATCGAGGTCGACGACTTTCTTGCCGCATACGACGCAGCGGTCAACCGGCAGCGTCACTTCAACGATCGCCATGTCGCCCTTGCGAAGCGCACTCAGCGTGTGGATGTCGCCCACGGTTGCTTCCTCCTCGATCATGCGCGAGATGATCGTGGTGGATGAGATGGCCTCTATGCCGAGCGCGTTGAAGATGTGCTCGTTTTTCGGGTTGTTCACCCGTGCGACCGTCCGGGGCACCCCGAACGCGACTTTGGCGAGCTGGCAAGACACCAGATTGTCGTCGTCGTCGCCGGTCGCAGCGACAAACACGTCTGCCCGGCCTACGCCTGCATCCTCCTGGTAGGCTGCGTCGCACCCGTCGCCTCGCACGATGAGGGGCGAACCGGGCAACTCACCGGCCAGTTTGTGGGCGATGTCCTCTCGCTTCTCGATGAGAGCGACGTTGTGGTTGCGCTCGAGTAGCGTCTTGGCAAGGTAGGACGCGACCTTGCCACCGCCGTTTACCACGATGTACACGGCTTAGTCCTCCATGTACTTCTCGATCTTGGGATAGGCTTGACCCTTCACCGAAGCGAAGATGATGTCGCCTTCCCGCATGATCGTGTCGGGTTCAGGGATAAACGACATCGGACCACGTGTGACCGCGAAGATGCGAAAGCGGTTCTCGATCTCGACGTCGCGGAGTTTACGACCTTCGATGTCGGCATCGGCTTTGAATTCAATGACCTCTATGTCGCCGATGCTGTTGAGATGGTGGCCATGACCCGAGCGGATCTTGTCCATGAGCGTTTCAGCCACCAGAGTGGTACCGCACACGTAGTCGAGGTTGAGCTGCTGGTAGGTGCGCTCGCGCACGGGGTTGTACAGACGCGCAACGACGTGTTTCACACCGAAGAGCTTGCGGGCCACCTCGGCTGCCATGAGGTTGGTGTTGTCGAGGTTGGTGACTGCGGCAAACGCGTCTGCCTCGCGGATGCCCGCTTGCTCAAGGATATCCTCATCGAAACCAAGGCCCCTGATGGTGACGCCGTTGAAGGTGCTGCCCAGACGGCGGAAAGCGTTCTCATCCCGGTCGATGACCACGACATTGTGGCCTTCGATCGAGAGCATTGTCGCGAGCTGTGAGCCCACGCGACCGCAACCGACAACGACGATATTCATATCTTGAGGATACCCTCCGTACGCTACTTGTGAAGACACGGGCCCCAGAAGAACATCTACGAAACCTATTCCTGGCGTGGGCTCGCGTCAATACCCCAACACGCAGACGGGCGTCGTCCGGAATGGACGACGCCCGCTACAGGTCTAACAACGCCCTAGGGCGAGCTACTTGCCGATCTTGAACATCTTGGTCCCGCACTCAGGGCACAAGCCCTGTGTGGCGGGCCGCCCGTTCTTCATCGTGATTTCCTTAGCATCCTTGATCTCACGCTTCGCCTTGCACTTCACGCAATAACCTTCTTTAGCTGCCATGTGTCGGCTCACCTCCTCGCCTGATGGAATCTAGACTTTCCCCCGTTTGCACGGGGGTCTACCCCCTCGATTCGTGCCTTCTTCAGCAAGTGTACACTTCTTGCCCGATTGTGAACATTAAGCTTGGGTAAGCGAGAAACGCCCTGCTAGCACGAGGGCGACCCCCAGCGTCGTAGCCACAACACCGGTGATCGCTGCAGCAAGTACCCAGAAGCCCGCCGGGAACACCAGGATGAGTAGCGAATCTGCGGAGAACATCCATGTCCCAGGCTGGAAGAAGAGCCCATGGAATGCTGCGAAGAGGCTGTCGAAATCGAGAAGTCCGGCAAGCATGGACGATGCGACGCCCGCCAGCAGCAGCAGCCCTCCCCACTTGAGCCCCTCGCCGAGTTCGGCTCTGTGATTCGTCGAGACAGCATAGAGTCCCGCAATGAGTAGCAGCGCGGCCGACAGAAGTGTCGCCCACCTGCCGAGCAGCACCACGTTGCGAACGTCTATCAGGTGCGAGACTGCGTCCGCATCGAATGCAGGTCGGCCGTCGATCACTGCCGGCAATGCCGGCGCGTCGGCATCCGTCACGAACATGCGAACCCGGCCCGCCAGTTCGACCATGCGTTCCTGCGTGAGTCCTGCACGAACGGTGTCCACCTGCCGCGGCGCGGCCAGCTCGGTGAACCAGGGGGCAGTCATGAGCCACACCGCTATCCCAAGCGCGGTAACGGCGGACAGCACGGCGATGCCTGCGGTAACGGCGACGCGTGGACGGTTCAGAGTTCACACCCGCCCTTCGGGGTCCTCGAGTTCGGTCTCCCACGCAACCACGACCTGGTTGCCTCCGGCCTCAGAGGCAGCGTAGAGCGCCCTGTCCGCAGCATCCAGCAGGGTATCGCCGCTCTCACCGTTGTTGGGAGCAACCGCCACTCCGAGGCTCAGCGTGACACCCAGCCCTCGCATCCGGAATGCCTCGATGCGCTCACGGATGATCTCGGCAAGTGCCCGCACGTGGACTTGGGCCGGATCTGCATCCGTCACGTACCGCAGTGTCTCCGGCACGATGACGGCCAGCTCCTCGCCGCCGACGCGACATGCGACGTTGACCTCGTAGCCGTCTTCGGTGTGACCTTCATTCAGAACACTTCTCACTTCATTCGCGATGGCTGAGAGGATCTCATCGCCCACTTCGACACCGAAGATCCGGTTGAATTCCCCGAACTGATAGATATCGATGAGGATGAGCCCGACTGTACCGCGATCGCGACGCGCGCGATCCACCTCGGCATTGAGGACCCGGTGGAAGTACTGGCGGTTGTACAGACCCGTCGTCTCGTCCACGAACGAGGACTCGCGCAGCTCTCGCTCTCTCACGTGGATGCGCTTCATCATGAGCATGCCGATCGTGCCGGCACCGGCGTACAGGGTCACTTTCCATAGATACCGAACGAGAACGTAGGTCGCGTTCGCGTATAGCCCGTTGTCTACGAATGGCATGTCCACGTGAGGGATCCATCCCCAGTACTCCGCGGCGAGTATGAAGCCGTAGAGTGTGGCCGAGGCGAACACCAGCAGCCACACGTGATGGCGTTTTGGCAGGATGAACGCACCCTCGAGGATGAACAACAGGTACATCGAACTGAACCACGAGTAGACGCCGCCGCTGTAGTAAACGAGCACGGAGGTCACCACGATGTCGAAGATCAACTGTGCCTGATTGAGGAAGGCGACGTTGCCCACTTTACGCAGTGTGACCTCGTAGAAGCCGTTGTACATGAGTACGAACAGCAGCGCGATGGCCGGGATCGTCATGTTGCTGATGAGCTGGTCGAACGCGACGCTCGAGCCGTAGACCAGAGCGGCTACAACCGAGAAGACCGCCAGTGCCGCGACAATGACCCAACGCACGCGGATCACGAGGCCTACGCGCTCGAGGTTGGCCCTCAGCGCCTCGATGTCATACTGCGTGGGTTGGTCACGCCAGGAGACAACGGCGGTTCGCGCAAGCGTCTTTGCGATTCGGCTCTGGTTCAACAAGGGCCTCCGAATCAGTACGGGCGCGCCATAGCGCGCCCCCTGGCTGCCGAGTGTACCATGCACGATGCCCGGTCACACGACCGCAAACCTCTAGAGCTCCCGGATGAGCTTGGTGACGAAGTCGGCCGCGAGATCCAGGTTCGACTCGGCAACGTTGTCCACAGTGTCCGTGTGCCAATGCCAGTGCGGCAGTCGCCCGTTGATGTCGAACGCCATGATGCTCATCGCTTTGAAACGCCGGGCGAGCGCCGGTGTAGCGTCAGTCGAAAGACCCCTGTACTCCCTGCCTCGAATCGGGAGATCGTTCTCTCGGGCCACGCGTTTGGCCGAGGAGGCCAGTCGGCGATCGCAGTGATAGTGCCGTGCCATGCCCTCGGATGTTATCCAGGCCAGCGCCCCCGCACCGAGGTTATCCAGGTTGATGATGAGCGCGTCGCGCAACTCTTCGCCGTATGCCGCGAGAAATGCCTGCATACCGCATGTGCCGACCTCTTCGGCACCTGTTGCGACGAACCATATCTCTTTCTCGGACAGCGCGCGATCGATGCTGTTCGTGACGCGGCGACGGATGCGCGATGCTTCTTCGGCAGCGAAACCCGGGTCGTCGAATCCGAGCGGACCAGCAGCGCCGCCTTTGAATCCGAACCCGTCCTCTTCATCATCCGCGAGCGCGTCCCAGGTGCCGATGCTCTTGCCTTCTTTGCGCACGTCGAAGCCGCCGCCCAGACCCAACCAGTCACGCACGCCATGTCGTTCACCAGATTCACCCTTGCGACCGAAGAGCCGCTTGCGCCCCGAGGGTTCGGGCGCCTTGTCCTCCAGCTCGATGGGAAGATCAGGCTCGTCGTCGTCGAAGTCATCGGCGCGTCGAGGCGGACTTGACGGGTATGCGGGCTCCTCGAAGCTGAGGCTCGACTGCTGCTGGATCGCCGGCATGGTCGTGGTTTCCCAACCAAGATCGTCGAACGTCTCCAGAGCGGGGCGCGTCGGAGCCACCGGCTCTGCAGCGCGCGGAGAGCCGTCCACGGGTGTGTAGGAGAGCAGCGCGTCCTCCAGCACTACGTCAGCGTCGAATGCCGCCTCGGGTGTGCGCCGTATCGGCTGGGTCGCCATCGTGCGCTGCTCGGGTTCAGGTACGGTCTGCTCCATGATGCCGAGCATCGCGGCAACGCCAGATGCGTTGTCGTTCGCTCCGTCAGTCGCGTGCATGAGCAGTTCGCGGTGGAGGTTGATGAGCAGTGGCACGATCAGGTACGCACAGACAGCAAGCGCTGCGTACCAGGTGTACGGCCTCCAGTCTTGCGTCCACGGAAGAGCAAGAACGAGGATCGCGACAGGCGTGAGGAACGTCAACCACTTCATGAGTCCGAAGGTCAGGTTGAAGTTCTTCACAAGCCCCGGACTGAAGGCGAGCGACGCCTTCGCCGAATCGTAGTGCGCAACGATGACGACCTTGCGCAGCCGCTCGTTGCGACGAGCTTTCGGCGCATGGCGCGCGATGATGTTCTGGCTCGGACCTTTCGGCATGATGCGCGAAAGCCCCCAGCGTGTGTCCAGGTCGAACCACATCACAACAGCCACCGCGACGGCGATGGCAAGCGCCGGCCAGGCGAACCAGTTCGCGAGCACTGCTGCCCCGATGGTCAGCGCGTGGTAGATGATGAACGCCCAAGCATAGGTGCGAGGACAGTCGAACTCCTGTCGCTCGACCGGCAAGCCGCGACTTTCGAATACGCCCTCGATGTAGTCGGCGGCCTGTGCCTCGGCGTCAGTGGTCGCCGGACGAGGGCCTATCGTCTCGGCCAGTTGATGAAGATGTTCGGAGAGCTGCGTCATCGCTCCTCCCGGGGAGGGACGGCGGCATGTCGGCGCTGATCACGCCTCGCTGCTATCATACCGCGAGCCGATGCGTCTCGCGCTACAACCCTATTCCGCTTCTATCGCTGTGCGGCGCAGAGACGTCTCCCGCGTCTTCCCGTCTATCTGGATGCGGTCGATGGCCACCAGGCGGCGCGGCAGCGTGGCCGAGTAGTGCAGGATGGCCGCCGAATACGCCGTATGCGGGCCTTCCGGTTCGCCGAAGGCTATCCCGCCTGTCGTGCCCGCGTTCAGCCACCACGTGTCGTCCCGGAAGTACAGCCGTGGCGAGTGCGTGTGGCCACTCAGCACGATGGGAGCGAGTCCGGCGAACGGCCGCTCCATCGCGGGATTGTGAATCGCGATGATATCCGGAGCCGCGTCCTGTGTTGTGCGCACGTCCCACAGGGCCGAGACCGCAGATGCCGCAAGCTCCTCCATGCGCGAGGCGTCGGGCTCGACGTCGAAGCCCCGGCTGACCGGGTCCGGCACGCCGAAGACGCGTATGCCCGCGAGCACGGTCGACGTCTCCTCAAGAACGGTCACGTCGTCAAGTGCCGCGAGCGCGCGCACCACGTCCGGGGAGTCATGGTTGCCGGGCACGAAGACGAGAGGACGCGACGTGTCGACCGTGGACGCCGCCACGGATGCCTCGACCGATGTCCCGTAGATATTGATGTCACCCGTATGGATGACGAATGCAACGTCGAAGGCCTCGGCCAGCTGACCGGCCAGCTCTGTGCCCACGGGGTCGAGATGCGTGTCCGAGATGTGCAGAACGCGTATGGTGCCGGGCATCGCTCCACCGGATGCGAATACCTGGGGAGTGCCGTAGTAGGAAGCGAGATCACCTGCCACGGCGCGGACCTTCTGCTGCAGGTCGCCGACGTCGGCCAGGCGTTGCTGGACTGCCGAGACGAGACCGGGCGCATAAGCGAGGGCCCCTTCGTATGTGGGCTGGTTGAACGCCTGGGTATCGAAGGAGACAAGCCCCCAACCGCCGCAGACGACCAGCGCCAGTACCACAAGCCCGGTCACAATGACCGATCGGCGCCGTGGAGCGCGCCCGGCGGTCAGGACCAGCGCTGAAATCAGACACGCCGCTACAAGGCCCAGCCCGAAGGATGCGGCAAGTCCCCGGTAGGCCTCGGCCTGCAGACCCGCAAGCGAATCCCCACTCGGAACACCCTCATCGAACCAGCGTTCTACTTCGGAGATCGCGACGTCCTCCAGCCGGACCTCCAGCCGAATCGGCGCATCGTGGGTACGTGCGCGGACCGATCCGAAGGGCGGCAAAGCAAGCGTCGTCCGACCCGGGCCAACCGAGAACGAGGCACCGACACGCACGGGTCCCAGCGGGAACGTGGAGTGGGCGCAAAGCGCGAAAGCGAGCAGCGCCAATGCGATCGCCGCGACAACAACAAGGCCTGATCCAACGCGGCGTTTCACTGTGCTCCTTGAGCGTGTGCGGACGTTTCTGGGATAGCTTACACCCGCTCGCGAACGCTAGTGGCACCGTGAGCAGTCGCGCAAACGGTACTCGGCGTGCGGCACTACCGCAGCGGGGTCATCGCTGTGGCAGGTGCAACCCGGTATCGGGACGACAAGACGCGCATCGACCGGCTCGGCCAGGCCCTCAGCGACGAGCACGGCGTACGCGTCGCGCGCCTCCCCCGACGGGCGCATGGGCCCGCCGAAGGAGTACAGCACGACCGCAAGCAGCACGATCACGGCAATCGTCCAACCGAAGCCGATCGCTACGCTTCTGAGCGCACTTCTCACCTACGCCGCCGGTCCGAGGATCGTCTCGAGGTCTTCGGCAGCGGAAGCCGCGATGGGCTTGATGCCGAAGGTGTCCACGAGCACCTGCAGGACGTTCGGAGTGATGAATGCGGGCAGGGTGGGCCCAAGCCTGATATCGGTGATGCCGAGATGCAGCAGCGTCAGCAGGATAGCGACGGCCTTCTGCTCGTACCACGACAGGATCATCGATAGCGGGAGGTCGTTGACGCCCACATCGAAAGCCTCGGCAAGCGCGACCGCGATCTTGATGGCGCTGTACGCATCGTTGCACTGGCCCACATCGAGCAGCCGCGGGATGCCGCCGATATCGCCCAGCTGCTTGTCGAAGAAGCGGAACTTGCCGCAGGCCAGGGTCAGGACCACGCAGTCGGAGGGCACCTTTTCCACGAATTCGGTGTAGTNNAAGAAGCGGAACTTGCCGCAGGCGAGCGTCAGGACGACAGTGTCATCGGGCGCCTGCTCCACGAACTCGGTGTAGTAGCTGCGGCCCGGCTTGGCGCCGTCACAGCCGCCCACCAGGAAGAAGTGGCGGATGGCGCCGCTCTTCACGGCATCGATGACCGTCGGGGCCACTGCGAGCACTGCGTTGCGACCGAAGCCGACCATCACGGAGGCGCCGTCAAATTCGTCAGTGAAGCCGGGCAGTTCGAGCGCACGATCGATGACCTCTTTGAACTCCCCGTTGCGCACGTGCGTCGCACCCGGCCACTCGACGTTCCCGGTGGTGAAGATGTTGCCGAGGTAGCTCTCTTTGGGCGACTGAATGCAGTTCGTCGTCATCAGGATCGTTCCGGGGAACGCGTCGAACTCACGACGCTGGTTCTGCCACGCGGTGCCGTAGTGCCCGTAAAAGTGCGGGTACTTCTTCAGCTCCGGGTAGCCGTGCGCCGGCAGCATCTCGCCGTGGGTGTAGATGTCGATGCCAAGGCCCTCGGTCTGCTCCAGCAGGTCCCTCAGGTCCTTCAGGTCGTGTCCGGAGACGACGATCGCCTTGTTGGGACGGTGGCCGAGAGGCACCTCCGTGGGTACCGGGTGCCCGTAGGCGCCGGTGTTGGCAGCGTCCAGAATCTCCATCGCTCGTAGGTTGACCTCGCCGCACTTGAGCGCAAGTCCCACCCAGTCCTGAAGGCTGAGCGAGCGGTCGGTGAGCGCCGCGAACAGCGCGTACATCTCGCCTGCGATGGCCGGGTCCTCCTGGCCCAGGACGGCCGCATGGTCGGCGTAGGCCGCAAAGCCCTTCACACCGTAGATGGTCGTCTGCATCAGGGCCCGGATGTCGTCGTCCTCGGTCCTGTCCGAGAAGAGTCCCACCGCTCCACCCTGCGCGACGAGTTCTTCGAGGGTCGCTGCGGGCACGAACGCCGCGGCGTGGTCGTCGCCGGATACGTCACCGCCGGCAGCCAGCACGCGCTCACGCAGCGCCGCGGTGGCGTCGTACACCTCACGGATGACGACGGCCAGGCTCTCCGGATCGAAGTCCACGTTGGTGACGGTGTGGAACACAGCGCGATAGGCGAGACGGTCGGTCTCCTCGTCGACGATAGCGAGCTTGCGGGCTTCGACGGCCCAGAGCGACAGCCCGATGACCGCCTCGATCACGAGATCCTGCAATGCCGCGACCTCGGGCTTCTTGCCGCACACGCCCACGGTGGTGCAGGCGACTCCTTTGTTGGCTTGCTCACACTGGTTACAGAACATAGCGACCTCCTAGTGATTGAGAGGCGGACCCTAAGGCGTCCGCCGCGAGCTTCCGCAGCTGGGGGAGACACCGGAGGACGCGGACGAGCGTCCGCAGGTGTCGAGGGCCCCCGCGAGGACTGTCTGAGCGCCGGACGCCTTAGGGTCCGCCGCCCCCTCTCGGCTAGCCGTGTATCAATGCAGGCAGGCAGCGAGTACATACCCACGTGCTCTGGCCTTTGGTGCGCACAGGCAGCAGCGGCGCGTGGTCCTCGTCGGTTCCGCAGTTGAAGCAGACCTGCGGGATGTAAGTCTTGAGCTTCTCGGCGATGATCTCCTCGGCGGCCTCGTGATCGAACGCAACAGTCTCGCGCTCCTCGATCGTCAGCGCACCGGTGGGGCAGACGCCCAGGCAGAAGCCAGCGCCGTCGCACAACTCCTCGCGGATGACCTTCGCCTTGCCGTCGATGATCTGGATAGCGCCCTCGGCGCACGGGGATACGCACAGGCCGCAGCCGGTGCAGAGCTCTTCGTCGATCCGGACGATCTGTCGGACAGTAGTGGTGCTCATGGGGGGTGTCCTCTCCTCGCGCGCTACGCACCCTCGGTGCGGCGCATCTCCTTGTGGTGTTTGCGGCCATCGATGAGGTGCCTGATCCCGTCGATGGCGTGGCCGTGCACCATCGAGCGCGGACCCGCGTAGCGCATCACCTGGCGCATGTACTCGCGCATGTCGGGCCTGTAGCAGTGGGTATCGCAGTGGCTGCAGAACGGCTTGGGGTCTTTGGGACACAGCGCCCGGCGCTGCTCGGCGTAGCGCAGCAGTGCGGCGCACTCCTCACACACGACGGGCAGCTTGCGACCGTACACGCCCAGTTCTGCACCCTCGCTGGCAAGCGGCGTACGCACGGCGTCTGCATGCATGCCCCGGCAGTAGATGGCGCAGAAATCACCGAGGAGACGAGTGTCTTTGACCACAGCCGGATCGCTCATCCGCTCCCGGAAACGCTCGCTCATCCCTTTACTCTCCTCGCGTCAGCGCCCTTGTGCCGAGATGACCGTACCCCATCAGTGCGTACGCATCCTTGACGAAGGTCAAACCGACGGTGACTCTTCAAGGTGACCGCCACAAAGGAGCAGCCCTTGTCCCGTACACGTCCCGATGTAGAGAAAGCCTTGCGCGCATGCAGGCTATGGAGACCGGCTTCTGACGAGGCCATCTCGAACCTTGCGTCCCGGGCACACGTGATAGACGTCCCGCGGGGCACCCCTCTTGCAGCCGAAGGCGATGCCGCCGAACGCTTCGGGGTGCTGGTTACCGGCAAGGCCCGCGTCTACCACCTCCAGGCAGACGGGCGCACGATCACGTTCGAGACCCTGCAGGCGAGCGATCCGCTTGCCGCCGTCGCTGCACTCGCCGGCGGCAGGTACCCGGCGCACGTTGAAGCCGTCACACCGTCTACAGTCGCCTGGCTTCCGCGTGAGGCACTCTACGACCTCATGGCCGCCGAGCCGGATGTGGCGCGCAGTCTCATCGCCGACCTCGCCTCGAAGGTCGTCAACCTCACCAGCGTTGTGCAGACGCTCGCGCTCGATGTCCCCGGAAGACTGGCCCGCTATCTGTTCCAGAGATCACTCGCCGTGGGCGAGGCCACCGAGGAGGGGCTGAAGGTATCTCTCGGCATGACGAAGACCGAACTGGCGGCGTCGCTCGGCACCGTGCCCGAGACGCTGTCGCGTGCCTTCGGGAAGCTGCGCGATGACGAGGTGCTGGAAGTGCGAAACGCCAACGTCATCGTGTTCGACGTTGGCGCACTCGCACGGCTTGGTTCTGGCTACGACGAGGGCTAATCCGCTGTGGCTGCCCTGCGCGCTTTGATCTTCTTGGCACCCTTCTCCAGCGTCCCCGCCATCAGGAAGCCGGCGAGCAAGACCGCCGAGGCGACCATCTCGCCCGGATAGAGGCCGACCGTGCTCCCTGCGCGTGCCATCGAGCCTGCGCCCGCTATGAGCAGCGTTCCGATGATGATGAGGACGTTCGCCCAGGCGCGGTAGCGATACTCCTTCTTGGACCAGAACTTGATGATCGAGTAGGTCGATCCGCCCAGCAGCAAGAGCGTGCCGGTGATGTTGAACGGCAACGACATGATGCGCGGGAACGACCCGCCCGATCCCAGCGCTTGCCCGCCCACGGTGATGCCGGGGACGAGCTTGTCCATCATGAGCTCAGTCGTGAAGGTGCCATAGAAGAAGACCACGAGGCACACCAGGATGAACGCCAGGTAGATGTTGCCCAGGGTGCGCTTCTTGGTGATGAGGTAGAGCGTGCCCAGGCCGAGAAACCCGACCAGCGAGGCGGCGAGCACGATGTAGATGCGATACACCGTGGGATCCCAGACAAGCGTCTTCTCCGACCACGCCTCCATCACGGCCGCCACCGCATAGAACAGAAAGCCGACCGCCCAGGCGAGTTGGTGCGGCTTGCGGCGGCGGTACCACTGCATGACAAGCAGCGTCACGTAGGCGAATCCGATGATCCCGGTGGCAAGCGGCCACACCCAACTCGACCAGAACGCGTCAGACATCCGTGCTCCTCTCCTCGGTCACTCCTCCGTTTTCGCGCCAAGCTCACGCACTTGATCGTCTGCTGCTCGTGCTCGATCGCGGGCCGTGTAGTAACGGTCTGTCGGCTCGGCGGCAAGCGCCTCATACGCATCCGCGATCGCGACAGTCGGCGAGGTCGGCAGTTTCTTCCCAAGCTCGATGAGCGCCGCCTCCTCTGCTGCATACGCCGCGAGCATCCCGTTCGCCTGCTCGACCTTGCCTCCGAGCCATGCCGTGTCGATGGCGATGGAACTGTCCAACAGCTTGTAGCGCGCATCGATGTACTCCACGAATCGCGTCAGGTCCGCATCGGGAAACGTCGCAGTCGCTGTACCCAGTGCCGAGCGCGCCTCGGCAAGCTTCAACTTCGCCTGAGTCGAGAACGCGGTCGACTGTTTGACGCTATCGGTCGTGTGCTTGTTGTACTGCGCCACGGCGTCCTGGCTGAGCTTCTCGGCCGCGGCAACCAGCGCCCAGGCATCGGTGGCCGGCTGCAGTGCGCCCGCCGCAGCCTTGTTGGCCGACAGTATCTTCTCGGCTTCGTCCAGCATGTCTGAACGTGCCTCTGCAGCAGTCTGCAGGACCTGGGCAAGAACCTGGTCGTCCTCGCGAAGGTCGGGACGCGCCGCCGTGAGCAGCCCGATCGCGCGACCAAGATCGGTACGTGCCTGGGGGAGCATGGCAAGTGCGGCTGTCGCGGTGGTCTCGAGCGTCGGGGTTATCTCGGCCTGGATGACATCGTCGGCCGCGATCACCGCGTCCTCGACATCCGCCAGCAAGGAGACCGCCTCATCGAGCTTGCTCTCGGCTTCACGCACCTTGCTCGTCTGTTTCGCGCCCGCGCACGCCACGACGCCGACAAGCACGATGACGAGCGCCGCAACAATGACGACCCATGCACGCACGCCTTTACCGGAAGTCCTGTCCGAAAGTGCGTCATCTTGTGTGACGTTGATGCTGTCGCCCTTCATGCCCACTCGCACCCCTTCGTTCACCCTCGACGGCCCCTCCCTTTGTAGTCCCCACTTGCGACCAGAGCAAGCGCGAGAACCGGCACTCTTCGTGTTCTGCCGCACGGATTCACTTCTGGCACGTGTATTGCTAATATCGATTCGAGGCCTGTGCGACCCGCCCGCTCCTCCCCCCTCATGGGTGGATATCGCCGGTCTGAGTTAACGAGGTGCGCTCCCCCCGCGCACCTCGTTTCTTTTTCTCCTCAGGTCGAAGAGCTGTAGAATCGTGCGGACACCCCGACGGGAGGCCGCATGTCAGAGGCAACAGAACGCCTGGTCAATCTCGCACTCCTGCTCGCCTCAACGCGCAATCCGATCTCTGCCGAGACGATCCGCACGGATGTCTTCGGCTACCCGGAGGGGCAGGATGAAGAGGCGTTCCTCCGCATGTTCGAGCGCGACAAGAAGCAGCTGCGGGCGTTCGGACTCTCACTTGAGGTACTCGATATCGAAGGAGTGCCCGCGTACCGCCTGGACGCCGATGCGAGCTACGCCGCCGAGCTGGAACTCACCGAGGCCGAACGCGCGACGCTGAGAGCGGTCGCGGCGGCACTCGCAAGCGATCCCGGATTCCCCTTCGGCGCCGATCTTTCGATCGCCGTCGCGAAGCTGGGCGGCGGCCATAGCGAGTCTGCCGTGGCCAGCGTACTCGCTGACGAGACACCTGCGGAACAGGGCGTCCTCGCGTCGGAGCTCGCCGAGGCGGTCGCCGGTCGCAAGCGCGTACGTTTCGGCTACACGAACGCCGCAGGCGCGGACCGTACCCACGAGACCGAACCGTACGGCGTCTTCTTTCGCGACGGGCGCTGGTACCTGGTGGGCAGGGACGTCGAGCGAGACCAGACACGCACCTACGCGGTGCGGCGCATGCGCGATGCCGGTGTGAACACCCGCAAACCCGGATCCCCCGATTTTGAAGTCCCGGCGGGTTTCTCCGTGGCGGACCACATGCTGCTTCCGTTCCAGTACGGCGATGTCTCCGTCGAGTGCGTGCTGCGCTTCTCGGCGGAAGACGCCTGGCGTGCACCGCGCCTCACGGGCGGCCGGGGAGTGCTGGAGACGCAGCCGGACGGTAGCCTGAGCTGGACCGTGAACGCGGCTGACCTGTCGCGGCTCGCCCGCTGGATCGTGGAGAACGGGCCCGGCATCGTGCCGCTCTCGCCTCCCGAGTTGCGCGAGACGCTCGCCGCCGGCTTGCGAAAGGTGGTGGACCGCCATGGCGCCTAAGACGACCGCCGCCGAGAGGACCCGCCGGCTGCTCGCCATCCTGCCGAGCCTGAAACCCGGTGCCGAGCTCCAGCTGTCCGCACTGGCGGCGATGGTGGGTGCGAACCCGCAGGAGCTCGCCGCCGACATTACGACGCTCTCCATGTGCGGTGTGCCGCCATTCGACCCGTACGACCTCGTGGATGTCTTCATCGACGGCGAGACCGTCGTCGTGGGCATGGGACTACCGGCTCTCGATCGTCCCGTGCGACTGACGGCACGCGAGGCACGCGCGCTTGTCGCAGCTCTGGAGACCGCGGGGTTTGCCGCTGGAGATCCGCTTCTAGGACGCCTTGCCGCTGTCGCCACAGCGGAAGTGGACGCCGACTGCCTGGCGGATCGCGTACGCACGGCCACATCAGGCGAAGGACTCGGCGACGTGTACGCCACGATCGTGAGTGCCGCCGATGTCAGCGAGAGTGTGGAGATCACGTACTTCTCGGCATCAAGCGGTACGACGCGATCGCGCAGGGTCCGCCCGTACCGCGTCTTCAACCACCGCGGCGCATGGTACCTGGAGGCACTCGACGAGGGTCTGGCCGAGGAACGCACGTTCCGCCTCGATCGCATTCGCGATGCGAGTCCGACAGGCGAGCGCTTCGCGCGCGTTGCGAGCGGACGCGACGGCAGCGCGGCGTTCGATATGAGCGCGACGGCCGGCAACGCGAGTGTACGATTCGACGACGCGAGCGGGCTTGAGGAGCGCGACTGGCCGCAGGCGACGATCACTCTCAGTGATGACGGCGGCGCTGATGCGAACGTGCCCTACGCCACGACAGGCTGGCTGGCCCGCCGGGTCGCCGCCGCGATGGGAACCGCCGGGGTCACCGGACCCGCCGAGATGCGCGATGCCGTGCACGCGCTGGCCGAGGAGCTGCTGAACGAGCTCGAGGGGTAGGGTTTCATCCCCCGAACCTGCGTGTCATCTCCTCGACCACCGTCTTGGCCGCCAGAGTCTCCACGTCGCGCACCGGCAACGACTCGAGGAACTTGCGCGCGTAGCCCTTGCCGCTGACAAGCCGTGCGTCTGCCAGCACCAGGCAACCACTATCCGTTCCGGATCGGATGAGGCGCCCGGCCGCCTGCTTGAGTTCGAGAACCGCCTCGGGCAGATAGTAATGGTCCCATGCGCGCGCATCGCGGTCGCGACGCTCCTCATAAAGTGGGTCGCGCACCGGTCCGAACGGAAGTCGCGGAATCACCACGCAACGCAACGTGTCGCCCTTCGCATCGAAACCCTCCCAGAACGACTTCGTCGCAAACAGCGAGAGCTTCTCGTCGACCAGGAACTCATCGCGCAGTCGTTTCCGCGACGCGCCTGAGCTCTGGACGAGCAACCGCAGTCCCTCGCGCTCCAGCCGGTCGACCAGACGGCGGTGAAGCTCGGTCATGTCCCGGCGGTTCGTGAACAGCGTGAGCACCGAGCCGCCCATCGCTACGTGCACCCCCAAGAGCAACTCCTCGAGCGCATCGAGATAGCCGCGCGAGCCGGGCTCCGGCAGGTCGTTGGGCACGAAGACCGCCATCTGGCGCTCGAAGTCGTAGCTGGACGCCAACCGCAGCGTGCGGCGCTTCTCCTCGGGAACGCGATCGAGCCCCACGGCCCGCAGGAAGTGACTGAAGTCGTCACCGGTGGCGATCGTGGCCGAGGTGTAGACCACCGAGTGTAGCCGCGGATAGAGTTCCTCGACCAGCACCGCACCCACGTCGAGGCAGGATGCCGCGAGCGCTTCCGCCCGCTGGTCTCGCCTGCGGTCGGCCGTCACGCTGTAGACGCGACCTTCGTCCTCGCCCTCGAGTACGAGCACGAGCCCGTCGAGTTGCTGCGCCAGGCCGGAAAGCTGGCCTGCGAGGTCGTAGCGCGACTCGGTGTACCCTTCGCCAAGCTCCTCGAGGCCGGTCACCACACCGCGCCCTGAGCGCATGATCTCCTCAAGCCGCTTGGCGAGCGAGCGGCCCACGCCTGCCGCAGTCCCCCAGGCGCCGGTTTCGCGCATCTGGGGTGTTATCCGCAGATCCACGCGGTCGTAGTCGCCTTCGCCTTGCGCACCCAGGTCCTTCACGAAGTCGAAGAATGAGTCGGCAAGCGTGCTCGCCAGCGCCACGGTCTCGCGCATCGAGTCGATCGTCTCGGCAAGATGCGAACCCACGACCTCCGCTTCCACCGCGACCTTCGCACGCAGCGCATCCAGGTAGCCGCCACGGCCCTTCACGTGAAGGCCGCCGAGCAGACCCGCGAGCGTTTGGTGCGAGGTGCCGAACGAAAGCTGCTTGCGCGCCTCATCTTCGGCGCCATGGGCCTCGTCGATCACCCAGTGACGCACCGGCGGGAGGATACCGCCGTCCGTGGTGAGGTCGCAGAAGAGAAGCGCGTGGTTGGTGACGACGATGTGCGCCTGCGTCGCACGGCGGCGTTGCCCGTGCAGATAGCAGAGTTGCGGCCAGTAGCGGCAGCGCTTCTTCGTGCAGTCCGCTGCCGAGGCCGCAAGCGCACGCTTGAGCCCCTGCGGCCAATGCAAGTTGACCGCATCCACGTCACCCCACGAACTCTGCGCTGCCCACGCCACGAGCATGGCGAGCGCTTCACGCAGCTCGTCGTCTCCTGTGTCTGTGTCAAGTGCGCGCTGCAGCTTTCGCAGGCAGATGTAGTGTTCGTAGCCTTTGAGCGAGACGTATCGCAGACAGCCGCCGAGCGCCTCGGACAGCGCTGGCAGCTCACCGTAGACGAGCTGGTCCATCAGCGTGTTGGTCTTCGTGGCAACGCCCACCGCCACGTGGTTGGCAAGCGAGAAACGCGCGGCCGGCACCAGGTACGCCACCGACTTGCCCACGCCGGTCCCCGCTTCTACCGCGAGGTGTGTCGATCCGGCGAACGCCGTCAGAACCGCCTCGGCCATCTGCGCCTGCTCGCCACGCTGTTCGTAGCCTGGATACATGCGGCCAACGGTGCCTTCCGCCGAGAACTCGGCGAGGACTTCTTCGGCGGGCGGGCAGACCAGTTCCATCTCGGCGGCATCCGCCATCGACTCGTGCTTCTCGTGACGCAGTCGTTCTTGTCGCAATGACTTGAGGTCGAATGCGCCCTTCGGCCTCCGCCCTGCCGCCAGATGCGCGACCACCCCGCCCAGCGGCGAGGTCGCGCTCAGGATGCGCACGAGCTCGGCGAGCACGACGTCGGACTGCGCATCGAGCCCGGTGAGCAGCACCCGCCACACACCGACAAGTGCGTCCGTGTCGTCACAGGCGCGATGACAGCTGCCCGCATCGATCTCGAACGCGGCTGAAAGATCGACGAGTCGGTGGCTGCGCAGTCGTGGCAGCGCGATACGCGATAGGGCGAGCGAGTCGAGCCAGCGTCCGCGAAGCCGCGTGGGGCCCGCGCCAGCCGCCTCGAGGAACTCGCGGTCGAAGCTGGCGTTGTGGGCGACCATATCGCGCTTGCCAACCACCTCGACGAGGCGCCCGATGACGCTCTCGATGGGCGGCGCTTCGGCCACCATCGCATCATCGATGCCGGTGAGTTGCGTGGTCTCTTTGAGGATGGGGCGCTTCGGCTTCACCAGTGTGGTGTAGCGCTCGACTTCCTCAAGTCCGCGCATGATGACGACCGCTACCTCGATGATCTCGTCTCGGAAGCGATCGAATCCCGTGGTCTCCAGATCGATGAACGCAAGTTCGTCTTCGAAGCCGAACACCGCCGTGTGTGCGCGCTCCGCCAAGGTCGCATACGCGGCCGAGATGTCCGGGTCGGTGCCCGGGACGAGGAAGCGCGAAAGCGCGTCAGAAGCCATGCGGAAAGACTAGCACGGCGCCCCGACTTTTCGGGACGCCGTGCATCAGAAGCGTGTGCCAGAAGTGGACTACTGAGCCATACCCACTGCGCGGGACTGAACCACCCATCCGCCCTCGTACTGGACGAAGGTCCACTGCGCGGCCCACATTCCGTTGGCCCCAAGATCCTGCGACGCGCTGACGATCGCGGTGTCGCCCTCTTCGGTGGCGCTCTCTATCTTGAAGGAGACCATGCCGTAGCCGGTCTGCGTCGCCGCAAAATCAGCGGCGTTGTTGCCAGCCTGGCTTGTGGCCGGCTGCATCACAAAGGCCTTCTCGTACTCTTTGTCGATGATGGCCTGGTAGTACTGCGACACGTACTCCTCCGGGGTGACACCCTCGGGAACCTTGGTCGCCGTAGCCGGGTCGAACTCGGCTGCGGTGGACGAGCCCATGCCCGGCTGCGCAACCGCGCCCGTGCTTGTCGTACCGGTCGTGCCGGTAGTATCGGTCGTCGCGGTGTCGGCCTTGTTGCCAAGGACGAGCAGCAGCACGATGGCGAGCAGCAGCACGGCAACCACACCGAGCAGCATCGGAACCGTCTTGCTGCGGACGGCACTTGTTTCGGACATTGGTGATCCTCTCATCTCGCTTGCCTGAACAGCGCTTACGCGCCCGAAGAGCATACTCCGCACCGGTCTCACGCTCAACCGTATGGCGCGCGGTCGATGCTTGTTGCTATACACTCAGCACATGACACGCCAACGTAGCCTCTTCGAGATCGTCGGGCCCGTCATGATCGGACCCTCTTCGAGCCATACAGCGGGCGCCGCCCGTCTCGGCAGGCTGGCTCGCGCGATTCTCGGCGAAACACCTCGCAAAGCGCGAATCCTGCTGCACGGCTCGTTCGCCACCACCGGCCGGGGCCATGGAACCGATCTGGCGCTCGTCGCCGGACTGCTCGGGTTCGCCCCCGATGATCCGCGGATCCGTGATGCGTTCGCGCTGGCCGAAGCCGAGGGACTCGACTTCTCTTTTGACGAAGCGGACCTCGGTGAGGTTCATCCCAATACGGCGCAGCTCGAACTGACCGATGCCGAGGGGCGCGAATGGCTCGTGCGCGGCTCCTCGCTTGGTGGCGGCGACGTCGTCGTGACGCTCATCGACGACTTCCCCGTTGAGATCACCGGCGAGCTGCCCGTACTGGCAGTCGTTCACCACGACCAGCCCGGAGTCGTCGCTGCTGTGACCGCAAGACTGGCGGCCGATGTCATCAACATTGCGGGCATGCAGGTGTCGCGCGAACGCCGGGGGGCGCGAGCGCTGATGCTCATCGCGACCGACCAGCCTGTCCCCGAGGAGATCGCTGCTTCGGTGGCGGCCCTCGATGGAGTGTCGAGTGTCCGGCAGGTCCCAGCGGTCTAGCCTGCGACTTCCAACTCGCCCAACCGCGCGAGAATCCTCTCGGCCACCGCGTCAGGAACTCTGACCGCATTTCGTCTTGCACGCACGGCATGCGCCCGTGCATGCGACGAGCTTCATCGAATTGCACCGCGGGCAGCGGATACCGTCCGCCACCAGACCGCACTGGGGGCAGCGCATCCGCGTGCCCGCGGTGAAAGGTGTCGCCACTGTCTTCTCGGTCATCTAGAACACCTCCAACACGCGTGTGAGCAGACCGCCCACGAGGAAGGCCAGGCCCAACGAGCCGGTGATCAACCCGGCCAGAAAGCGCCAACCGCGCTCCTTCAAGATCACCATGCTGCTGGCGATGCAGGGCACGAAGAGCGTGATGGTCACCATCGCGACCAGGAGTTGTGCCGTCGAAAGATCCATCGTGAAGAAGCCGGCCGCGCCGAAGTCGCGCCGCACGAAGCCCATCACGAACGCCGTTGCGGCCTCCTTGGGCAGGTGCAGCCAGCCGACGGTGAGCGGGATGAGCGCATCTTGTATCCACGCAAGGGCGCCGGTGATCTGGAGTAGCGAGATGATGGCAGCTCCCGCAAGGAAGAACAGCGTGACCTCCTTCATGAAGTGCCAGACCTTGGTGACGGTCTTGCGTAGCACGTTGTCGGCGCGCGGCAGACGCAGGCTCGGCAGGTCGATCAGCAGGTCGGTGGAAACACCGGGCGTCAGCTTGTCAAGCGCGGTGCCGACCGCGACGAATATCGCCAGCAGCGCCGCAAAGTAGCCGGCCGCGTACAGCGGACCCACACCCGCCATCAGTGCGGCGATCACGGCGATCTGCGCCGAGCAGGGCACCGCGATGGCCATGAGCGCGGTGGCGATGAAGCGCTCCCGCCTGCTGCCGAGGATGCGCGTGGTGAGCGTGCCCATCGTCACGCAACCCAGACCCAGGATCAGCGGGATGACCGCGCGCCCATTGAGGCCGATGCCGGTCAGAGAGCGGTCGGCAAGCGCGGCTATCCTCGGCAGATATCCGGAGTCTTCGAGCAGCGAGAGCAGTAGGTAGAAGCCGGTCACAAGCGGCAGAATGACGCCGATCAGGTAGGTGGGCGTCATCGTCAGCATGCCGAACTCGCCGGCTAGTAGCGTGTGTACCGCCGAGCCGACAGGCGCAAAGCCTTCGACCACACCGCGCACGAGCGGCTCCCAGTAGCCTTGCATGAGGCCTTCCTCGAGCACTCCCACGACGCCGCCCGCGATCCACTGGCCCAAGACGATGTACATCGCCCACAGCAACAGGCCGAGCAGCGGGATACCGGTGAACGGGTTCATCATGGCCCGCGACAGTCTGGCCGAGAACCGGACGCCGTCTTGCGTCTCGGTCAGCACGTGGCTGACCATGTCGTTCACGCGCGCACGCCGCGCTATGTATATGGAGTCGCGCGCATCTCCTGCGGGAACGCCGTGCCTCTCGGCGACGATCGCGTCGCCCTCGAGCACCATCATGGCCTCGGCACGCGAGCCCACCCGTGCGGCCATCGAGATGAGTTCGGTCTCGGACTCGGGTGCAGCATGTCCGACCCGGGCGTGATCGAGCAAGGATACTAGTTCGGGAATGCCGATACCTTTTGTCGCCACGGTCTCGATGACGGGTACGCCGAGAAGGTCCTCGAGCAGATCACGGTCGATAGCGACTCCCAGCGCGCGGGCCTCATCGGCCATATTGAGCGCGACCACCATCCGCTTGCCCATGTCGAGCAGCTGCAGTGTGAGGAAGAGATCACGTTCGATGTGCGCAGCATCAACCACGTTTACGACGATGTCGGCGTCCAGGATGATGTCACGCGCAACGGCTTCCTCGTCGTTGAAAGACGACACGCCATACACGCCGGGGGTATCGACCAGATCTCGGCCCTCTACGGCTCCGCGCGTCAGTTCGACGGTGGTGCCAGGGTAGTTGGAGACGTCCACGTAGATGCCTGTCAGCGCACCGAAGACGACCGACTTTCCCACGTTCGGGTTGCCGGCGAGCACCACGGTCTCGACGCCCTCACGGGCGATGAGCGAGTTGGGGCCGTGGCAGTGTGCGGTCTTCGCCATCTACGCCACTCCCTGCTGGTAGCGGCGGACCCGGATGCGGCGCGCCAGATGACGACCGACGGCGATCTCCTGTCGGCCGCACTTCAAAACGATCGGTCCGGCCGGGACTCGCGTGACGCACGATACGCGCGCGCCTTCGGCCATACCGAAACGCAGCGCGTGCATGCGGGCACGCTCGTCGCCGACCTCGACGATCTCGAACTCATCGCCCGGTCGCGTCATGTCGAGCGTGGAGTCGCCTTCCCAGGCGACTCGGCCCCTGCCCATGCCAAAGCCGCGACCATGGCCCCGACCGTGTCCTCGTCCTTGACCTGGCATGTGAACCTCCTCGAAACTCTGTGCTTAGTCTGTACTAATGCTTCTGCACAGCTAAAGCTACTACCGTGCCAACACCGAGTCAAGCACACCGTGTCGCCGGCTGGCGTACAATCCACAACAGCGAATACGAACGGAGGACCTCATGGCATACGCAAGCTTCGCGGAGCTTCTCAAAGCTGCCGGCGAGCATGGCTCGCTCGGTCGTGCTGCGCTCGCGCGCGAAGCAGAGGATTCCGCGAGCGATGCAGCGGACATCGCCGTACGTATGGCCGAGACGCTGACTGTCATGGAAGAAGCCGTCGAACGAGGCCTTACAGAATCCGAGCTATCCCGTTCGGGACTCACTGGCGGTCAGGCCGTCGCGCTCCATTCCGCGACTCCTCGCATCATCGACGGTCGGATGCACGATGCGATCGCTGCTGCGCTTGCCGTCGCTGAAGTGAACGCCCGCATGGGACGCGTCGTCGCAGCGCCCACGGGCGGCGCCTCGGGAGTACTGCCCGCCGTACTCGTCACCATCTCGCGCACGCTCGGTGTGTCGCGTGACAGCACCGTCCTGGCCTTGCTCGCCGCTGCCTCGGTTGGAGGCGTGATCGCCGCTCGCGCGACGCTTTCCGGCGCGGCGGGCGGCTGTCAGGCTGAGATAGGCTCTGCGGCAGCCATGGGCGCCGTGGCTGCGGTAGAACTCGCGGGTGGCACGCCCGAGCAGGCAGGTCACGCGGCTGCTTTCGCGCTTCAAGGGCTGCTCGGCCTCGTTTGTGACCCTGTGGGCGGGCTTGTCGAGGTGCCCTGCGTGGCGCGTAACGCAACGGGGACTGCGATCGCGCTCTCCTCGGCGGAGATGGCACTTGCGGGACTGCGTTTCCCGATACCGCTCGACGAGGTGATCGATGCGATGGGGCATGTGGGCAGAAGCATTCCCCCATCGCTGCGAGAGACCGCGCTCGGCGGCCTCGCCGCAACACCCACAGGGCGCAACCTCAGCGCGCGCCTGTGCCGCGGCGTCGGGTGCCCTGAAGACTGACCTCTTGTCGGGGTGAGCGCATTGCACTAGCCTTGCTTGCGAAGGGGAGTAGCCCCCGCCCTCGGGCGGAGGCAGGCCGACAATCTCGGGCGATGAGCCCCGGCCCTGCCATCACAGAACGTTGTGACCGCGAGACCTTCGGCGACTCAACCGCCGAAGGTCTCTTTCTATGCAGGAGGACAAATATGCCAGAAACCGTTGTGACTGCCTCGGACATCAGCTCCAGGGCTCATGCCATGCCCGCCGGCGAGGTGGTCGCCCTGCTTGGCACTGACGCCGAGAACGGCCTCTCCGCGGATGAGGCCACGCGCAGGCTTGCCGAGTACGGCCCCAACGAGCTTCAGAAAGCCGAGAAGGCTCCTGCGTGGCGCATGTTCCTCGCTCAGTTCAACGACTTCATGATCTGGGTGCTTATGGCTGCAGTCGCGATATCCGCATTCGAGGGACAGATGATCGAAGCGGTCGCTATCACCGCGATCCTGCTGCTCAACGGCATCCTCGGCTTCATCCAGGAGTACCGTGCCGAACAGGCTCTCGAAGCGCTCCGTCAGCTCTCGGCACCCACCGCAACCGTCCTGCGCGACGGTATTGAGCAGGAGGTCGCAGCCTCGACACTGGTTCCGGGCGACGTCGTGTTGCTGGAGGCGGGCGACAAGATTCCTGCCGATGGACGTCTGCTTGAAGTCGGGGCCATGAGAGTCGAAGAGGCGTCTCTCACGGGAGAAAGCCGACCCGTCACCAAACACGTGGATGCACCGGTGACTTTGGACGCCAGCCTTGGCGACCGTACGACGATGGTGTTTGCGGCCACCTCGGCCGCTGTCGGTCGCGGCCGCTTCGTTGTGACGGGGAGCGGGCAGAACACGGAGATGGGCCACATCGCCGACCTGCTCGCCGCCCAGGAGGACGAGAAGACGCCCCTGCAGCGCGAGCTGAAAAGCGTCGGCAAGCGTATCGCGCTTCTCATCCTCGCCATCGCCGCAATCGTTTTCGCTGTCGGCGTCTACCAGGCCTGGCAGGCTACAGGCGAGACGTTCGCCCAGGCGCTCACCCATGATGCGTTCCGCTCGCGCCTGACGGTCGCGCTACTCGTTGCGATCTCACTCGCGGTCGCAGCGATCCCCGAAGGTCTCCCGGCTATCGTGACGGTCGCCCTCTCCCTCGGCGTACGCCAGATGGCCGAGCGAAACGCCATCGTTCGCAAGCTTCACGCGGTGGAGACGCTGGGTTCCACGAGCTTCATCTGCTCGGACAAGACCGGGACGCTGACCCGCAACGAGATGACGGTCCGCCGCCTGCTGGTGGGCACCGACCTCATCGCCATCACCCCTGATTGGGGGCTGTCTCCAGAGGACCGCAAAGCCGAGCCCGCCGATCTGGACCTGCTCGTCGAGATCGCCGCCAACTGCAACGATGCCCACTTCACCGCGGATGGACAGCTGGTAGGTGACCCCACCGAGACCGCACTCATCGTGGCGGCGGACGAGCTCGACGCCGGGCGCAATCGCCCGCGGCGTGTCGCAGAGGTGCCATTCGACTCCGAGCGCAAACGTATGACAACCGTGCACGCCATCGACGGCGAGCGTCTTGCATACGTGAAGGGCGGCGCCGACGTCGTCTTGGGACTATGCACGAACGCGCGCATCCACGGTGAGACCGTGCCGATGACCGAGACGTTGCGTGCCTCCATCGCCTCCACGAACGAGACGCTCGCATCGAGCGGCTACCGGACGCTTGCATTCGCCTTCCGCGAGTTGCCCGAAGACGAGTCAGGCGAGGGAGAAGATGTAGAGCGCGATCTCACCTACGTAGGCGTGATGGGACTCGTCGACCCGCCACGGGTCGAGGTGACCGAGGCGATCGATCTATGCCACAAAGCAGGCATCCACGTCGCAATGGTGACCGGCGATCATGCCCTCACAGCACAGGCGATCGGTGCCGAGATAGGGCTACTCGAAGGCAAGCGGGTTGTGACCGGCCGCGAGCTCGAGGCGATGTCCGATGACGACCTGTACGATGCCGTCGAAGACGTGCGTATCTACGCGCGCGTGAACCCCGAGCACAAGTTGCGTATCGTGGACGCGCTCAAGAGACGGGGACACATCGTTGCGATGACGGGTGATGGTGTGAACGACGCGCCCGCACTCAAGAAGGCCGACATCGGTGTGGCGATGGGCAAGGTGGGGACCGACGTCTCTCGTGAAGCGGCCGACATGGTGCTGGCCGACGACAACTTCGCGACGATAGTGGACGCCGTGAGCCTCGGCAGGAGCGTCTATGACAACTTGAAGAAGTTCATACTCTTCCTGCTTTCGTGCAACGTCTCCGAGGTCCTGATCATCTTCATCACCACGTTCTTCGCCGACAAGCCCGCACTGCTCCCGCTGCAGATCCTGTGGATCAACCTGGTGACCGACGG
>DDWT01000035.1 GCA_002347365.1 Actinobacteria bacterium UBA2279 | reverse complement strand
CCGAATCACACGTCCCCTTTCCAATCGCGACGATTGCGCGTGGGTATCTTTGGGGATACACTCTATACGTGATTGAGATTCGGCAGACAGCGGAGTACGAGTCATGGTTCGAGAAGCTACGTGACCTTCAGGCGAAGGCGCGCATCCTCGCTCGGATACGTCGGCTTTCCCTCGGCAACTTCGGCGACATCAAACCAGTCGGCGAGGGAGTATCCGAACTCCGTGTCACGTATGGGCCCGGCTATCGCATCTACGTGAAGCAGAACGGCGATATGTTGGTCATCCTGCTCGTCGGTGGCGACAAGTCGAGTCAGAAGCAAGACATAGAGCGCGCCAAAGAGCTCGCCCGAGGCCTGTGAGGGGACCGCACATGACTAAGACAAAGACATTCACAACCTCTTGGGATCCTGCTAAGTACCTCGACTCGGATGAGGCGGTTGCGGCCTACCTCGATGCAGCTATCGAAGAGGACGATCCGGCAATGCTCGCAGCTGCACTCGGTGACGTCGCCCGCGCCAAAGGGATGACAGAGATCGCCCGCGAAACCGGTCTTGGTCGCGAGAGCCTGTACAAAGCACTCTCATCAGACGGCAACCCGGAGTTCGGGACGGTGCAGAAAGTCGTGCACTCGCTCGGCCTGAAGTTGCACATCTCAGCATAGGAGCGGGACCGATGGCATGGGGTCGAGTCAAGTCGGAGCACGGAGGACCCAAGCGGGGCAAGGGCTACTGGGGCAGGAAAGCCGATGCCAAGCAGGCAAGCGAGCGCTCCCGTCGTCGTGAGGCGCGTCTGTCCGCTTGTTCTGACAGGGCGGAAGGTTCCTCCTCAACGTTCGGAGACTCCGACCCGCAGCCACGGTGATTGGTCTTACCCCGGCATCGAGGCGGACGGTGCGAGCGCCAGAATGATGTAGGGCGTGGGCCGCCGCACATGCAATAGCACGTGAGGCCCAACAGGTATAGGGGGAGTGGTCACTTGAACAGCAGGTCCGTCAGATCTCGCCAAGGATTGCGCCACGCCACACTGTTCTTGGCAGTCGCATTCGCACTTGTCGCTGCAGCCTGCAGTCCTAACCTCGGGACACCGCAAGATGTCGGCCCCGTACTCATCCCGGAAGGCCGACACCTGGGACTACGGCCAATGGAGATTCCCAGGCAGGATGTCGATACATCGCGGTTTGTCTTCCTTGCCATCGGTAACCTGACTGATGAAGAGGGTCCACGTTGGTATGGCTACGCGACAGAGCAGACGACCTACTCGATCAACCACACTGAGGTCGCACTCGAAGACTTCGAGCGCACGATGTCGGACACGGGGGCGTATCGATTCGATGTGCTGGTTGAGAAGCGGGGCGAGTTCGCCTCGATCAATGCCATCTTGCCTGGCGTCGAGGAGTAGGCTCACGACTGTGGGCTTAACTCGCACTTCCATCAGACGCGCGCCTCGTGAAGTAGACTCGACTCGGAGGCACTCGCCGACGCGCCGCTGGCGAAGCGCTAACACGTTAGACGAAGCGGTGGCGGCGAGAATCCAGGTTGTCGTTCCCTTTCGCTCGGTTATACTTTCGGTATGAAGACTGCGATCTCGATACCAGATGACGTGTTCACGGAAGCTGAGAAGCTTGCGCGCGAACTCAACCAGTCGCGCAGCCAGCTTTACAGCCGTGCGGTACGTGAGTACGTTGCGCGTCACTCGGCGGACAGCGTCACAGAAGCGCTCGACGCGATCTGCGCTGAGGAACAGCCCGACACCGCTTTCGCCACCGAGGCAGCCAAACGCACCCTCGAAAGCTCTGAGTGGTGATCGCCCAAGGCGAGATCTGGTGGGCTGACCTCGGTGAGCCTCAGGGCTCAGAACCCGGCTTCCGCCGTCCGGTCGTCGTCGTGCAGGCTGACTCATTCAACCGCAGCCGCATCTCGACGGTCGTGTGTGTCCCGCTCACGAGCAACATGCGCTGGGCAGATGCACCTGGAAACGTCGCCCTCGACTCTTCGACGACGGGCCTTCCTAAGGACTCTGTGGCCAACGTCTCGCAGATCGTGACACTCGATCGCGACTGCCTCACAGCCCGTGTTGGTACTCTCCCCGAAGCCAAGCTCGATCTCGTCTTGTACGGGATCGACGTGGTCTTGGGACGATAGACCGCTCGCCCAACCCGCGCTTCCACCAGGCGCGCGCATGGTTGTGTACTCTGGAAGCGCACATACGCTAGGCAGTTGGTGGAGGACTTCTCAGCTGAAGGAGATCGATGGACTCTGACCGCCCCGTCGAGCAGCATTCGGTCGGCCGATCCGTGCTGCTGCACCTGGGCCCTGGCATACTCATCGGCCTGTGCTATTTCGCACTCGTTCCGATCGTTCGCCAGTGGGGATTCCCCTCTATAGCCGCACTCATGGCCACGGTCGCCCTGATCCTCGTTCCCGTTGAATTGGGCTATCTGCTCTACCGGGGCCGCAAGAGAAACGGCAGCTACTCGCTGCGCGGCATCGTGCTGTACCGGATTCGGATACCGACTTGGCAGTACTTCGTATGGGTGCCTGGCCTTTTCGTGATTGTCGGAATCATCTTCACCCTGATGAAACCCGTCGACGCCATGCTGCAACAGACGCTATTCGCCTGGACGCCCATGCTCGAGAGCGGTCTGACCGCAGAGTACTCGAGAACCGCGCTGATCTGGACCTACACGCTGGTGGCCGTGTTCGGAGTTGTCGTTGGCCCGATCGTCGAGGAGTTCTACTTCCGAGGATTCCTCTTGCCTCGCATGAAGTATGCCGGCAAATGGGCGCCTGTCCTGCATAGTCTGTTGTTCGCGATCTACCACATCTGGACTCCGTGGCAGTTCATCACCAGAACGCTGGGGATGATCCCGATGGTGTATGCGGCACAGCGCCGCAATCTCTACGTCACGACTATCGTCCACGTGCTGGTCAACACACTCGATGTCGTCACCGCACTGAGTTTCATCGCCGCCATGGCCCGTTAGGTTCCGCATTCTGCCGGCAGGCCACTGCCTGATCCGGGCGTCGAGTAGAAGGCGCGTCTGTGTGCGGTAGACTCGGGCAGAGAAGTGGGGCGGGGCGCGCTTCAGCTCACGCCCGAAGACGTTAGATGAGATAGCCCCGGCTCTACGAACGCAGGGACGGTGTCGGAAGGGACCGCGATGACCAAAGCTGCAGGCAAGACTGGTGCTGGGCCAACAGTGACTGTCGCTATTGAGCAGCACTTCCCGCCGGGACAGCGAGTCTTAGACGACGATCTGGCGTCCGGAATGCTGCCAGGTAGCATGCGCGCGATCGTCCGGATGACCAAGCCGGCGTCTATTCGGGATTGGTTCGTCAGATCGCTGGAGAAGCCCGCACCGGGCATCTGGGGCGGAATCATGGTTCGGAAACGCTACATCGACGAGAAGCTTGCCGAGGCGATCGGCCAAGTCGATGCGATCGTGAATCTGGGCGCGGGGCTCGATACGCGCTTGTACCGGTTGCCGGAACTCGCTGACACTCCCGCATGGGAGGTCGACCAGCCCGAGAACATCGAGGCGAAGCGGCGAGCGCTCAGTCGGCTGTTCCCAGCCGCCCCTGCAAACCCGACGCTCGTGGCGATCGACTTCGATCGGGAGGAGCTGGGCTCCAGCCTGGTTGCAGCGGGCTACTCGGCGGACGCTCGAACGTTCTTCATCCTCGAAGCGGTCACACAGTATCTGACTGCGGAGGGCATTGAGGCCACCTTCGGCTTCCTGTCACGGGCGGTACCCGGCAGTCGCCTCGCATTCACCTACGGGCTGCAGTCGTTCTTGGACGGCAGCGACACATTCGGTCAAGACGAGTTGCGCCGGAAGTACGTCGACAAGGAGAAGCTGTGGCTCTGGGGCCTGGACCCTGATGAGGTAGCCGCTTTCCTCGGCCGGTATGGGTGGCATGTGCTCGAGCACCCGACATACGAGGAACTGGCGTTGCGATACGTGGAGCCAACAGGACGCGACCTGGCCTCGACTCCCATCGAACGCATGGTCTACGCGGGGAAGCTGTAGGAATCACGCAGGCACACCTGACCCGTGCTTCGAGCAGAAAGCGCGCCTTCAGTCAGGTAGACTCGAACAAGAAGCGTGCCGAGGGGCGCGCAGCTGATGGGCACACACGTTAGGTGTAGCAAGCAATGGGGGGGATCGTGCCGAAACCCGGCAGCAGCATCG
>DDWT01000015.1 GCA_002347365.1 Actinobacteria bacterium UBA2279 | reverse complement strand
ACCTGCCACAGGCCCGTCATGCCCGGCGGCACTTCCATGCGGCGCCAGCTGTGATCCGTATACGCTTCGGTCTCAGCGGGCAGCGGTGGCCGAGGCCCCACAAGCGACATCTTCCCCGCCATCACGTTGAGCAACTGCGGGAACTCGTCTATCGAGAACTTGCGCATCCACTTGCCCACCCGTGTCACGCGCGGATCGTTCTTCATCTTGAAAAGCGGCCCGGTAGCCTCATTCGACGCCTTCAGCGCCTCCAGCCGCGCATCTGCATCCACACACATGGACCGGAACTTGTACATGCCGAAGGGAAACCCGTCCTGCCCGATGCGCGTCTGCCGATACAGCACGGGACCGCGACTATCGAGCTTGATAGCGAGGACAAGCACCACCCATAGCGGCAATCCCACCAGGAGGATGGCCGAGGCGACCACGATATCGAAGATGCGTTTGGTCAGATGCTGAGACGGTGAGAACGAGACGCTGCGCACCGTGATCAGCGGAATGCCGGCAACCTCGCGGACCATGATCCGGGAGGTCAGTATCTCGAACAGTCCCGACGATATCTGGATGGACACGTCCATACCGCGCAGGTCGTTCACGATCTTAGACACGACCTCGTGGCTGAACGCGGTGGAGGCGATGATCACCGTGTCGATCTGGTGCTCGCAAGCGACCGTCCGGACATCGCGAGCGGTGCCCCATACCGGGATGGGACCGTTCACGACTAGCAGGTCGGTGGCGTCGTCACCGGTGGAGACCAACAGGCCGCAGACCGCAAGTCCACTCTCCTGATGCCGGGTGAGCAGGCGCAGTATGTCGCAGCCCTCAGCGTTGCAGCCCACCAGCAGGGTCCGGCGCAGAAACGTGCCCCTCTTCCGCGCCGCCTGCAGCCCGATACGCACCACAAGACGTCCCAAGCTCACGAAGACGACCGCTAACGAAAACGCTAGCAGCGTCCATGCGCGCGAGAGCCCCGGGGTCTTGATGACATAGGTGAAGACGATGAAGGCGATCACGCCGATGGCCAGCGATCGAATGACGCTGGCAAACTCGCCGGAACCCCATGTGAGGCGCTCAAGATCGTAGAGCCGCCCGAGCCACAGTGCGACAAGCCAGAGCCCGGTCACCAGGAACGACACCTGGAAGTACGACAGAACTCCGGAGATCTGGTCGATCCCTACCTCGGCGGTGAGCATGCCGAAGCGGATGAACTCAGCAAGCAGCGTTGCCGAGAGCAGCGCAAGCGTGTCAGTGAACAGAAGTATCGAGACAACTACGCGGCGACGCCGATGGCGCTCGACGTATCCGGTATCAGGCGCAGCCGCAATCACCTTCGCGAGACTCCCCCTCGTTCGTAAGTCGGCGCTTTGCTGGATCCCCTGCTCATCGTAGGGAAACGGTCCGTCAGCGGCAAGCAGGTACGCCTATATGCCGCTACTTCAGGAAACGACGCAGTCCGTCTTCCCATGTAGGCATCATAACGCCCAGCACTGACGCCTTCGTGCAGTCCAGCACCGAGTTCGCCGGACGCGCCGCCCGGACCGTGAAGCTGCCCGAGAGAACCGGCTCCACTGCGACATCCAGTCTCGCTAGCTTCAGTACCTCACACGCAAGTTCGTAGCGCGAGCACGAGCCCGCACCCGCCAGGTGGAAGAGTCCGGTGGCACCGGCGTCCTCAAGGTCGAGCAGCCCCGCCGCGAGGTCCAGGGTGTAGGTTGGCGAGCCCACTTCGTCCGTGACCCCCTTCAGCGCACGGCCCTCACGGGCAGCCGTCAGAATCTTCACCGGGAAGTTGACACCCGCCGGACCGTACACCCACGCAGTGCGGACGATCAGAGCCGAAGGATCCGCTTCAAGCACCGATCGCTCCCCTGCCAGCTTCGAGGCGCCGTAGACGGACAGCGGGTTGGGCTCGTCCTGCTCGTTGTAGGCACCGGTCTTGGCGCCATCGAAGATGAAGTCAGTCGATACGTGCACGAGACCAATCCCCGCGTCGCGCGCGGCGCGTGCTAGGTTGGCTGCACCGGTGTCGTTGACCGCGTACGCGGTGGTCTCATCGTCTTCTGCGCGTTCCACGTTGGTGTACGCCGCGGCGTTGATGAGTACGCCGCGTTCGTCGGTCTCCAGCAAGTGTGCGAAGTCCCTCACGCGAACCGCGACCTGCGCGGCATCGGTGATGTCGAACCCGCCCTCAGCTGGCGCATCAAAGCGCGCACCTCGCGCCGAGAGCACCGTTTGCAGTGCTGTGCCGAGCATCCCGCCCGAGCCAGCGATCAGGTACGCGGTACTCACGCTCAGGCACGCTCCTCATACCAGCGCTTGCGCCAGTCGGCGAACTCCTCGGTGTGGTGCTTGATCTTGTTCCACCACTGCGGGTTGTCACGGTACCAGCGGATCGTGTCGCGCAGTCCTTCCTCGAACTCCACGCCCGGCGCCCATCCCTGGGTACGCAACTTCGCGGTGTCCAGCGAGTAGCGGCGGTCGTGACCGGGGCGGTCGGCCACCCGGCGGATGACGTCACCGCCCAACCCCAGCTCATCGAGGATGATGGACGTGATCTCGCGGTTGGTGCGCTCGTTGCCGCCGCCCACGTTGTAGATCTCACCGGGGCTGCCGTTGGCCAGCACCCACTCGATGCCGGAGCAGTGATCGTCCACGTGCAGCCAGTCGCGCACGTTCATGCCGTCGCCGTACAGCGGCAGCTGCTCGCCTTCCAGCGCGTTGGTCACGAACAGCGGGATGAGCTTCTCCGGGTACTGGTACGGCCCGTAGGTGTTGGACCCGCGCGTGATCATCACCGGCAGGTCGAAGGTGCGGTGATACGCCAGCACCTGCAGGTCGCCACCGGCCTTGCTTGCTGAGTAAGGACTGGACGGCGTGATCTGGCTCTCCTCCGTGAATGAACCCTCGTCGATGCTGCCGTAGACCTCGTCTGTGGAGACCTGCACGAAGCGGCCGATGCCGCGCTCGCGCACGAGTTCCAGCAGCGTATGCGTGCCCAGGACATCCGTGCGAATGAAGGCGTCGGGCTCTGCGATCGAGCGGTCGACGTGCGTTTCAGCAGCAAAGTTGACGATGGCGTCCACACCCGCGGCGGCCGCCTCAAGCGTCTCGCGGTCGCCGATGTCGCCGTGGACGAACGTGTAGCGCGGGTCGCCAGCCACCGGCAACAGGTTGTCCAGATTGCCGGCGTAGGTGAGCTTGTCGAAGCACACGACCTCGACGTCATCTCGCAGCTGCAGTTGCCGACGCACGAACGCGGAGCCGATGAACCCGGCCCCGCCGCATACGAGTAGCCTCACAATGGAAGCACCTCCTCTGGGGCGTCAATATGTCGCAACTTCCGCGCAGGATTGCCCGCGTAGACGCAGTTGGGCTCAGTGTCACGCGTGACCACAGACCCTGCGCCTATCACGCATCCCGGGCCGATTCGGACACCGGGCAGAATCACAGCCCGCGCTCCAATCCATGATCCAGCACCCACCACAATGTCCTTGTGGTCCCCAAGTCCAGCACGCCTCGATGGTGGGCCGACCTGGTGGCTTGACGTTAGCAGCAGCACATCCATGCCGATTGAGCATTCTGACTCAATAGCCACGCTTCCGGCGCCATCAATGAACACGCGCCAGTTGATGAATGTGCCATCACCGATTCGGATGGATGGGTTGCCGAGAAAGCATCCAGGTCGTACGTCTGCCCTGCCCACCGAAACCCCGAAGAAACGGTATATGAACAACCGTGTCCGCCTGCCAACCCAAGCAGTAGATGCGACTGTGTTGACAAACGCACGGGTCATCCCGCCCCACGACCGAGACGATCTCATCCGTTGCTCACGCCCCAGTCGTAGCCGATCTCCGGGTCGTCGAACGGGCGGCGATACTCATCCGGCTCGCTGTAGTCGTAGACTTCGGTCGGGACGTTGATGATGTTCACCGGCTCGGAACCCACCGCGGTGAAACCATGGTAGACGCCCGCCGGGATGGTGAGCCTGCGCTGGCGTTGCCAGCCGATGACGAACGTGTTGGTCTCACCTTTGGTGGGTGAATCCTCGCGTGTGTCGTGCAACGCGACCTTGGCCATGCCGGACACGCAGATGAAGTTGTCGGTCTGCTTCTTGTGGTAGTGCCAGGCTTTCACCACGCCCGGGTAGACGCATGTCATATACACCTGGCCGAACTTGATGAAGTCTGGCGAATCACTGCGGAACATCTCCATGAGAAAGCCGCGGTCATCCGGAATGACGTTGAGCACCTCGATCCTCACACCATCGATCATCTCGTACTCCTCACAGTTCCAGCAGATACTTGTAGTACTCAGACGAGGTGCCTTCTGCTGCTTTGCGCAGAGACGCCTCATCGATGAATCCCATGTGATACGCGATTTCTTCCAAACAGGCGACCTTCTGGCCCTGTCGCTTCTCGATCGTCTGAACGAAAGAGGCGGCCTCCATGAGCGAGTCGGGCGTGCCGGTATCAAGCCATGCGATGCCGCGGCTCATGACACGCACCGACAGCGTACCCTCACCCAGATACAGGTTGTTGAGCGCGGTGATCTCAAGCTCCCCGCGCTCAGACGGGCGAACCGTCTTGGCGAGCTCGCACACGCGCGCGTCGTAGAAGTAAAGCCCCGTCACCGCGTAGTTGGAGCGAGGGTGCTGCGGCTTCTCCTCGATCGAGAGCGCCTTGCCCTCAGCATCGAACTCCACAACGCCGTAGCGTTCCGGATCGCTCACCTTGTAGCCGAAGACGACCGCGCCGCCTTGCGTAGCGGCATCTCGCGCGCTGCGCAGCATCTCGACCATGCCGGTGCCGAAGAAGATGTTGTCGCCCAGCACGAGACATGCCGGCCCTCCGCCCAGGAACTCCTCGCCGATGATGAACGCCTGCGCGAGCCCGTCGGGCTTGGGTTGCACGGCGTAGGAGAGTGAGATGCCCCACTGAGAGCCATCGCCGAGAAGCCGCTCGAAGGCGGGCGCGTCCACCGGGGTGGTGATCACGAGTACCTCACGGATGCCTGCGAGCATGAGCACCGACAGCGGGTAGTAGATCATGGGCTTGTCGTAGACGGCAAGCAGCTGCTTGGAGGTTGCGAGCGTTATGGGGTGAAGCCTGCTCCCATGGCCGCCGGCAAGGATGATGCCCCTCAATAGCCCTCCATCTGACTTACGACATGTATGTTGATACTATCACGGGCCATCGTCGTCCAACGCGCCATAGGGACGAGACGCGCTCCCATGCAGCCCCGGGTCCAGACTACATGTGCCACGTGCCGCCGACTACACATAATGGTCCTGAAGCAATCAGCCCTGAACCTTCCGTGGCGGACAATGACGCGCTTGGATTCACGCGACATTGCGCATGGCCGTGGTGCGCGACCTGCGCCCGGCAGACATGACGCCACTCCCTACACACGGTCGTCGGCTTGACTTGCGTCGGCTTGACTCGCATCGACTCCCTCGTCGAGTGACCACGAGCACGTCAGAACCTCCCGTTACCACAGCGGCCCGAGACTTCCGTCTATGTGAGGCAGTTGCGTTCGCTAAGTATTCCCAGCAGGTTTCTCCGAAATGCCTCCGCCGAGAACTCCTCCGCCTGCTGCCGTAGAGCGCCTGGATCCCAGGTCATCCGCAAGCATCTATCCAGGGCTTTCGCGAGATCGTCTGCGGTCTCCTGCTCAAAGAACACGCCCGTAACTCCTTCGACCACAGTCTCAAGGGCGCCGCCGGCGGCAAAAGCGACCACCGGGACTCCTCTGGCCATCGCCTCGACCGGAACCAGACCGAAATCCTCTTCTCCCGGAAATGCGAGTGCAACCGCTGAGTCGTACAGTCCCTCCAGTTCCTCGTCGCTGACCCGCCCCGCGAACCGAACGGTACCGCCCGCGAGGCCCTCCAGGCGTTGGCGGTCCGGCCCCTCTCCCACCACCACTAGTGGCATCCCGAGGATACGTGCTGCCTCAATAGGGAGGTCGATCCGTTTGTAACCCACAAGCCGAGACACCACGAGAATGTGACCAGCGGCGGGCCTCGGCGAGGCCGGCCATAAGGGCATCGAAGTTGGCGGGTGCAGGACCAGCGAGTCACGCTTGTACCAACTCGCAATGCGCTGTTGGACGTTCGCCGAGTTCGCCAGGAAGAGATCCACGTCCTTATTGCGTTCGAGGTCCCACTCGCGGAGGCGCGCCATGTACGCCCTGAGTGCGCGCTTCACCACGCCCGGCAATTGCTCCCGCTCAAGGTAGTCAGACGAACGCCAAGCAAAGCGCATGGGATTGTGACAATAGCACACGTGCGTAGCCCCCGGGGGCGGATGCACACCCTTCGCAAAAGCGCTCGAGTTGCTCAGCACCAGGCCGACCGGCTCGATACGCAGCCGCTCGATGGCGCGCGGATACAATGGAAGGAGTGTGCGATGTCGGTTTGCGAGAGGACCGAGGTGCTGCAGGTAGCTGCAGCGAATGTCGACGCCCTCGAAATCCGCCCAGGTGCGCTCTGGACGATAGACCGTGGTGTAGAGGGGCGCGCCAGGGAAGATTCGACACAACTCTGCGGCCACCCGTTCGGCTCCACCAAACTGAGTCAAGTAGTCATGTACGAGCGCTACGCCGTCCACGTGACTCTCACCGTCCGCTCTCGGCCACGACCGACTCGAGCACTGTTTCGAATCGTGCCGCCACTGCCGACCACGCCATCCCCGAGACCCGTCGACGGCGCGCCTGCGCTGACTTCGCATCAGTGACGGCAAGCGCGGCTCGCACGGCTTCACTGAACTGCCGCACACTGTGGGCCAGTTGAACCACGTCCACATAGGGCCGCAGAGGTACCACGTCTGTGGCCACGACTGGCGTTCCCGACGCAAGATATTCCATCACCTTGAGTGGACTGCTTCTGCGCACAACTTCGGTGTCTGCGTACGGGGCTATGCAGACGTCCGCCTGAGACACCAGCCCTGCGGCCAACTCGTGATCAACGCGGCCGAGGTAGCGGATGTTGTCCCGCTGGGGCAGCGAACCGTGCAGAGAGGGCATCCTTGGGCCGGCGATGAGGAAGTCGACGTCCGGCAGCGCTCGCGCAACCTCATCGAGCACACCCAGATCCGTTCTGTCGTCCAGCGTGCCCGTCAACACGGCCACCTTGCGACCGGAGATGTGCGGCCCCATGAGTTCCCGCGCAGCCTCGACTGCTCCCTGCGGTGGGTCCTCGAACAGCGCAGTCGCGACGCCATTCTCGAGGACCGTCACGTTCTTCGCGCCTCTCGCCTTCAGAACGGACGCGAGAGAATCCGAGACGACGACGACTGCGGCCGCTCGGGCTAGGATCTCGGCTTCATCGGTCAGAACCGACCGAGCATTGACGGCCGGGAACGCGGACGTGTCGTCAGTGCAGTAGTAGACCACCGGCACATCGAACTGCCGCGCTACGCGCACACTCGAGGGACTCGCCACCCAAACGACGTCGGGTGGCAATGCGCCCGCGCGCCGCAACCCCGCTTTCACCTGCGCAACCAGAGTGACTCTGTCGATCAGCCCGGTCCACATACCCGTAGATCCCGGGATTGCCAAGGGCGCGAGTGCCCAGAGACCCTCGCCAAGGTGCTCTGGTCCGTGCGTTGAGGCGGCCAGCCTCCTCACGACCTTCGCAATGTCCCGTTTCCCGCCAGCACCGGGTGCGCGGTTTCCGAGGGTGTCCACGTACAAGATCGCGTGCCGTGATGCTAACGCGCGCGCCAAGTGAATCTGGCTGGTGGGCGTGTCCGAGTGTTGGACGTTAGACAGTTGCAGGATCCTCACACTGATTCTCCCCAAAGCACAGCGCGCCAGGCCGCGACAGCCGGCGCCAACGAGTACCTGGAGCAGGCCCACTCGTAGGCATGTTGAGCCATTTCGGACCTCTGAGCTCGACTCATTGAAGCGAACTGCGTGATAGCTGCCTCCCAAGCCCCGCGGCCGCCGACCACGACTCCGTTAGCACCACCTTGCAGTATCTCCGCGTTTACCCCGACGGGGCTCCCCATGACCGGCACCCCGGCGGCGATGTACCTCAGCAGCTTGAAGCCGCACTTCCCGCGCGAGTACTCATCGTTTGTCAGTGGCATTACTCCCACATCAACCGACGACAAGAAGAGGTCCTCCTCCTCAAGCCCCCACCGAACGAATTCCACGTCCAGTCCATCAGTCTCCGGTGCTGTGGGATTGCGGGCGGACATCACGTGAAGCCGCACATCCAGACCCTTCGCACGTAAACGACGGATGGGCTCCGCAAGCGTGGCCAGAGAAGAAAGATTGCCCGGGTTGCCGAGCCATCCAAGCCGGAGCGCGCCATCGTTGCGCCCGGGAAGCTCATCAGGCATCGGGGGAAACTCCAGACTCGTCGGAATGACCGTTACTGCTCGAGCGGACCGACTTGCACGCATCGCAAGCTCATCGTTCCCGCACACGACGAGGTCAGCCAACGTGCACAAGTGATCGAACTTCCCTTCGGTCAAGAGCATGCGCCCGGCGCGCGAATGAGGGCGTGACTCCGCGAATGCGTACGTCGCGTCGTCGATGTCGACGATCAATTGTGAGGCCTTCCGGCGCAGCACGCGCTCAAGCGTAGCGGGGCCCACGGGCAGGAGTTCCCGCTGTATGACGACAACGCTTCCACGGGGCACACGAAGAACCTGTACGCTGCGCCGCACGAGCATCTCGACAAGCCATAGCGACTTGTCGAGGATACCGCTTGGTATGAGATACCGACTGTAACCACTGTCACGAAGCGGAGCATGCACTCGCACGAGGCTGTCACCGCGCTCAGCCAAGCCCTCGGCAACCAGGTACGCCCGCTGCCTTGCCGTCGCGTTTACCCTCGGCATGTAGGCGAAGAAGTGCGTCTGCCGGGACCTAGGCACCTCGCTTGCCCTCCTTGAGCAGCGCCGAGTAGCCGGCAATCTGCGCATTCACCACAGAATCCCACGAGTACTGTGTCTCAACGAGCTCTCGAGCACGAGAGCTCATCTCTCGCCCAGATCCAGTCACGAGATCACACACTGCCGCGGCGAACACCTGCGGATCATCCGCAAGGGTATAGTGGATGCCAGTATCCGCTTGAATGCCCTCTATGCCAACGGAAGTGCTCACGACCGGAACCCCATACGCCATCGCCTCGAGGATCTTGATGCGCGTGCCACCACCAACCCTAAGCGGGGCTACGACGACGGACGCCAGGTCATAGTGAGGCGCGACATCCGGCACGACCCCATGCCACTCGACGCCTTCGGGGTGCGGCCCGGGGAACTGCCGCTCCGACATCCCGACAACGTCAAGCGTGTACTTTGAGACGGCTGACCTCACTAGGGGATGCACCTGTGTGAGGTACCACTGCAGCGCATCAACGTTGGGCATGTGCCGTGCACTCCCCACGAAGAGCGCACGTGGCGAGCCGTCTCCCGCAGACACGACCGCAATCTCGTCGACAGCCACACCGTTCGGAATGACCCTGGACGGACATCTGACCCCTGCACTCTGCAACACCGAGGCGTCGAGTTCGGACATGACCCACACCGCGCGCAGCCTATTGTATCCCGCAACCTCAAACCGCCGGGTTCGACGCGCCTGCCTAGCGAGATACACACGCTTCAGTCCCTCCGACAGCCTTGCGGCACGGTGCACCGGGACCCAACCGATGTCGATCACCGTCAGCGAGACCGGCAGGTGCGACACCCATTCAAGACCGTATTGGAGCATCTGGTAGAACTCGACCTGGAGAAGGTCCGGGCGGAATGCATCCACAGCCTCGGCCAACGCCTGCGTCATTGCGTCGCTCTTCCAGTGCGCGACCTCGGTCGGAGGACCCCACAGGCTTCCAGCAACGCGGCGGAGCAGCCCGATGACCCCCGAGGGCCTCTTCGGAGGGGGAACCAGTAGGAGGTCGAACCCCGCCGCTCGAGCCTGGTCCACGGCGCGATCGTCCTCTCCAAAGGCTACGACCATCACCTCTGCGTGGGCAGAGAGCCGCCTCAGTAGGTTCCAGAGTCGCACCCGCCCGCCGCTGTCCGGGGGCCACGGTGCCATCTTCGAGACGACCAGCACCCTCATAGCCGCCCCCACCGTCCTGCCTTTGCCATCGGAGCGAACTTACAGAGTACCTCGTGTGTGGTCATCGCCCTGCCGAGAACACTCTCCACAGAATCGCGAGCACTGAGATGCTTCGGGATCTCGCGCAGCCTGACGGCAATGATCTTAAACGAAGGTGCGGGCACTAAGCCCCTCAGAACATCATAGGGCACTCTCAGCGGGGCCCATGCCAAGTACCGACACCAAACCCTCGCACCATCGAGACTGACAAGGGTCCACAGGATTCGATGCGCCTGTCGGATGGCGTTGACCTTGACGCGGTCCGCACGTCCGATAGTCTGGCCGTGCATGTGCACGGCTCTGGCAGAGGGCACCACCCGTGAACGCAGACCCACGCGCCACGCGCGAAGACCGAGGTCAGCGTCTTCCCAGTAATACGGCGAGAAGAGCGCCGAGAATCCTCCGAGGTGCTCGAACCGCTCCCTCCACACCAGCATCGCTCCGCCGCAGCAGTACGCAATGTCCGTCGGTTCAGCGGGCAGCAGTTCCGCGTGGGCCATCCCTAGATGCCCCACGTTGAATGAGCCGCGCCTTAGATAGATGTAAGACACAGACTCGCAAGGGCCTTCTTCCTCCCGGATCGCGATGCGGGGACTGACCGCGAAGTCCTCACGAGCAAGCGCCCCCAACAGGACCGAGACCGCACCGTCTTGAAGCACCATGTCACTGTTCAGGAGGAGAACCGCGTCATGGTCGGATGCATGCACGCCCAGATTGGCCGTCGCACCGAAACCGAGGTTCTCCTCGTTCCGTAGCACACGTAGCTTCGAGTGCGTCGACGGCGGTATCACCGGGGAGGGGCTTGCATCGTCCACCACCACGATCTCCCCTGGAACCTGCAGTTGCGCCAGCTGCGCATCTACACGCTCGATGACCAGCGAGAGTGTTGGGGTGTTGCCGTATACAGGAATCACAACACTGACTCCGGTTGCCGAATGGTCACTCATGCGGGCCTCTTCACGCTGCGGTAGAGAAGGACCGCAATGGAGATGACAGCCGGAAGGAGCACCAATGGGGGCCAGCCCAACAGCCGTTGGGTAGCCACAGCTGCGATTGAGAGGACTGTCGCAGGGACCCACACCCATGCGAAGCCACGCACTGGGCTCTTCAGCACAGTGGCAGCGAGAACCAACGCTATCGCTGTTTCGACCACGAGTGTTGACGTTGCTGCGCCCAGGGAACCGATTGAGGGTACGAGAGCTAGCTCAAGTCCGATGGTGCCGACGACCCCGAGGACGCCGATCCATAGAGCAAGCGACATACGTTTCTCGCCGACAGCTCGGCCCAGCACGACGTTGGAGAAGAAGACTGCGGGCAGCGCAAAGCTCATCACCTGCAACACCGGAACCGCTGCAGCGAAGTCCCTGCCGTACAGCAGCCTCACCGCCAGCTCCGAAACACAGTAGACGACTGCGGCCAGGAGCCACCCAATCACATGCGTTCGCGTGGCGGTCACCCAGGGCCCGGAGCTTCCCGTGTGCCCTGACGGGAGCGCTCGTGCGACGTTAGGCACGACCACCGAGTACAAGACTCCCGCGAGAGCCGTGCACGCAAGATACGGTTGCAGCGCTGCACCGTACAGACCGGCCTCAGCATCGCCAACCAGGAATGACACCAGCGCGAGATCGAAGCGCGAGTACGCCGTGGCGAGCAATCCAGCAAGGCCAAGCGGCAACGAGGTAAGCAGCAGCCGGCCGATTCTCCTGGCGCGCGGCGCGCCTCGCCCAGCCCAATCCTTCTCAAGAAGCCAGGATCGTTGAGTCATCAAGAGGTACACGCAGCCTGCAGCAGCGGCTAGACACTCAGCAGCGGCAAGCCCCCCGATTCCCAATCCCCACGCTGCGGTAGTAAGCGCCGAGACAACCAGCGTGACCTGGGCAACAACGAGACTCCGGCCTGCAACCGAGAATCTCGCCCGTCCCATTGCCCACTGACGAAGCACGACCATGACGCCGTTGAGCGCCACGTACCCGGCGAGTAGAAGCCCCGGGACAACGTACTCCGCGCTACGAGTCGAGAGCACGTACGCGAAGAAGATCCCGCTTGCCGGAATCGCGAGAATCATACGCAACGCGAGAGCCTCGCGGAGCACTGTCAGCGCATCGCGGTCATCGAGTGGCCCGACAGCGCGTGAAAGGTTGACCCCAACGCCCAGATCCGCAATCAGACCCGCCACCTCGGCAGCTGCCATCAGCGTGAAGAAGGTACCGAGCCCGGACGGACCCAGAAGTCGCCCAAGGCCCATCGCGAGAATCACTGACAGTGCTCGAACCGCCACAGTGCCCGAGCCGATCGCGAATGCACCGTCGATAAACCCGCGCTCACGCTGCTCTGTCATCGGGCGCGCACCAGCCCCGATGCGCCCAGCAGCACCCAGAACAGGACTGCCGCCGAAGCAACGTACAGGGCATCAGCAAAGAACCACGATACGGCCACTGCGGCAACGGCGCCGCGGAACGCAGGTGAGTACTCTCCCCACTCCTCCGCCCCGAAGCGGCGCCACATGCCGACCATCAGCGAAACCATAAGAGCAGTCGCTAACAGACCAAGATCGGCTCCCGCCAGTAGGTACATATTGTCGACGCTCAGACGGGCAGGGTCTTCGATCGACGAGATGGGGTCGAGCCCGCTCACTTCGACGGCATAGGCCCGCCGGAAACCACCCGCACCCACGCCTGTCACAGGATGTCTAATAGCCACGCTCAGCGCCGCCGTCCCTGTCACCAGCCGATGGTCGAACGACTCAGAAGACGTGACGCCCTGCGTCAGACGCTGCGCGGCTCCAATGGCGGGAATGGCACCCGAGAGCATCAGGCCAACGACAAGTGCGACTGCTAACCCCATCGCGACTATGGCTCTCCTGCCTCTTCGCGCCGTACCAGGTCGCGCCACACTGAGGACGGCGGTCGCAATGCCCACCCCCGATGCGAGCAGAGAGCCCCGAGTGCCTGTGGCCATAATTCCTACCACCACGACCAAGGCAGCCAGAAACGCGATGCCCTTGCGCCATCCTGTACACGTGGCCGCAACGCCCACGCCCACTGCAGCCGCCGGTGCCATCATGGTAGCGGCGAACACAGGATGCCCGATCAGAGATAGGGCGCGGTAGGGCACCTGGTACGGCTTGTAGGGAAGCGCACCTGCTGCACTGCGTGCGATGGTGAACGTGCTCTCGGCACGATAAATCAGATCAAGCCAGAGCTCGACCACCGGATTCGCATGCAGTAGGGACTCAACGAGCGTATACCCTCCAATTAGGACACCCAGGCCCAGGATGCTCCACAGCAATGCTCGCGTACCCGACTCTCCCCGCCCGTCAAGCCATACAGCAATGATCACAGCCACGGCCAGTCCGCTCAGGATCCAGTGGGCGGTCCACTGAAGCGCATCCATGCGCTGATCGGCAACGAGAGCCGAGACCAGAAGCATGCCCACGAAAGCGACGGTCAGCCAGCCCTGCGCCGTCAGGTCGAACGGCAACTCACCCCGCGAGCCGTGCGCGCGTGAAGCCCATTGATAGGATACGAGGAGTAACACACAGACGAGCAAGACCTTCACTGGGTCCAAAGTGAGACCGGCGATGGCAAACCGCAGAGGGGGCACGAACTGCGTCGGGAGAAGCGCGAACCAGGTAAGAATCCCGGATAGTGCCCACCGACCGCCCGAGACAGCGACAATGCCAGTCACGAGAAGCACGAGCATCAGGAGCGCCAACACCCCCGTCTGTGCGACAAGAAGGCCTGCAGCAACGGCCGCGACAACCAACAGCAGCTCGATCGACGCAACTCGTGACCCACCGCCCGCATGGTCTCTTAGATCACGCACGCGATAACCCTCAGCCGAGTCCGAGTGAGAGCATCGCGATGATCCCCCACCCCATCGCCTGGTCAAGGAAATACACCACTAGCACGATAATGGCGATGACCGCGATCGCAACGAGCACACCGGTCATGATTCGCCCGAATGCCTGGAGGAACCTGCGGCCGGGACTCACAGGCGGGATGTAGATACCGCCCTCGGCGGGAATATCCACTGCCTTCGCTGACGCCTTGGTCGGCTTGCCCGACTTGCCGTTCTTGTTGCCCCGTTTGTCGTCAGCAGGCGTATTCGCATAGTAGTCACTGTAGTAGTAATAGCCGCCATACTTACCGTAGCCGTAGTAGCCGTAGCCACCGCCACCGGCGCCGCCTTCAAGACCCCACACCACCACACCGGCTACGCGAGCGCCCACCTTGTCGAGCATCTCGCGGGCCTTGCGTGCGGCGTCCCGCGTGGACTCGGTACCCTTGCTCACCATGAGCACACCGTGTACCCAGCGAGCCACCGCGGCACCGTCGGCAACAGCGAGCAGCGGCGGTGAGTCGATGATCACCCAGTCCGCCCACTCTTCCAGGCTCCTGATGAGCTCCTCCATCTTCTTGGAGCCAAGGAGCTCAGAAGGATTGGGCGGGAGCTTCCCGGGGGTGAGTACGAGCAGGTTCAGATTGGCCATGGGCTGCTGCAAGGCGGCCTTGAGTGTGTTCGTACCGGCCAGCACATCCGCCAGGCCGATGATGTTGTTCACGGTGAAGAACTGATCGGTGGTGGGACGCCGGAAGTCGCAGTTGACGAACGCCACCTTCTTGCCCGCCTGGGCAAGGCCGGCAGCAAGGTTGGCGGCCACCGTGGATTTGCCTTCCGCAGGTGCGGCGGAGCTCACCAGCAGCGTCTTGATGTCGTGCTCGAAGTTGACGAAGTCCAGCGAGTTGCGCAGCACACGGTACGCCTCGGCAGCCGGCGAACCGGCATGCTGCACGATGGTCAGACGCCGCTTCTCGCCCTTCTCGAACTTCTCCGCCGGGATGAGTCCCAGCACCGGGGCGCCGTAGAACTCCTCGGCTTCCTCGGAGGACTTGATCGTGTTGTCCAGATACTCGTAGAGAAACGCCATACCCAACCCGAACACCACGCCCACTGCCAGGCCGAGTGCACCGTTGCGCACGGGCCTGGGTTCCACCGGCTCTTCTGTGACCACGGCAGGGCTCACGATGCGTCCGCTGCCCACCTCGAGCTGCTCGTTGATCTTGAGTTGCTCGAGCTGCCCGGCAAGCGTGGTGTACGCGCCTGTAGCGATGGAGAGCTCTGCTGAAAGGTCGTCAGACTTGCCTTCGTCTTTGATGCGCTTGCCCAGCTCCAAGATCTCGGTCTTGGACTCTTCCAGGCGCATCTCAACCTCGTTGATGGCGGCCTGGATGCTCTCGCGCTTGTAGTCGCGGCTCCAGGTCACGAACTCCTCGGCAAGGGTGTTGGCGATGTCCGCTGCCATCTGCGAGTCGCCGTCGGTGGCCTTGATGCTCACGATGTTGGTCTGGCCCACGCCGGAGATGGTGATGCGCTTCGCGAGGTCGTCGGGCGCAATGCCCAGGTCGAGCTTGCGGATGGTGTTCTCCAGCAGCGGGCGCACCTGCATGAGCTGGACCTGCGTCTGCAGGCCTCGCTCGGGCTGGCTGAACTCGGAAAGCGACATGCCAAGGAGCGCGGAGCCGGTGTCTTTCTCGGCGATCAGGACTCGTGCCTCGGACTCGTAGGAAGGCGCCTGAATGACGCTGACGACTACCGCCACGAGCGTCACTATCACGACTGCCTGTATGATGACCCATTTGCGAGCACGGATGACGTTCAGGTAATCGCGTAGCTCCACCCGGTGTTCTCCTGACCTATGAGCGTCTGAACGAGGTGATGAACCAGTACTTCGTGCCGCCTATGACCTTGCTCACGCAGACGATCTGGCCGGAGACGCGCGGCGAGGTACCGCCGGAAAGCGTCATCCCGATGGTCGCCGTGCCCGAGCCGCCCGATACGCTGTTGATGGTGCAGGTCTTATAGCCGCCGCTGATGATGGCGTTGGGAATGTCTTGGTTGCTGGCCGTCTGCGCCACGATGGTGCTCGTGATGCCGGTGTCGGCCGGGATGGATTTGACGCTGGCGCCCGTGTTGCCGTCGCGGGTGATGGAGCTGAAGTACCACACGCCGCTGTAGTTGCGCAGCACCATGGTGCCGGAAAGCGATCCGCCGGCCTTGTAGTTGGCTGTGACGCGGACGCTGGCGGTGGTCCCGTTGTTGGAAACGCCGCCCAGGCTGAAGCTGGAGATCTCGCCGGCCACGAGCTTGCCTATCTGCTCCTGGCTTGCCGCCTGCTCCCAGAACATGCGGGCGAGCTGATCGCCTGTAGGCGCGACCACGGTGGGCTCAGTGACCCCGGACGTGGACGTGTCCGCGGGCGTGGTTGGCTCCACAGACTCCGTGGGTTCCTCGGAAGGCTCAACCGCGTCACCGGAAGGTAGTGCCGGTTTGGGCGGAATGTCTGACTCGGCGATCTCGTCCCCAGACAAAAGATCGGCCACGAACTG
>DDWT01000014.1 GCA_002347365.1 Actinobacteria bacterium UBA2279 | reverse complement strand
GGGTTACCGGCTGCATCGGTTCCGTTCGGATTCTGACCACATCGGCAACATCCTGACGGAACTCCGATGGCTGGAACACCTCTTCCCACATCAATCGAAGCAGCACGCGCTCGTCCCGCACATCCACGCTGCCGCGCTCTATGACAACGGATGTCCGTTCCGTCGTGGGTTCGTACTGCCAGCAGTTGTACTGCTCGTACTGCCGCATGACTAGCGGATCATACCGATCGATATACGGCGCCCCCACTCCAAACCGGGTTGCATCCCCGAACACCATTCGCAGCATGCCGTTGTACTCATACGCACTGTAATCCCTGCCCGCAGCGTTCAAGTCGCCCGTGGCATCTGTGAATATGAAGTGCGTGTTGGCCTGCATGGCCTCGCTCTGTTCCATGCGTTGCATTAGGGACACCTGCTTGTACCAGTCGGCTTGATACGAAGCCGAGGCTTGCACGTCGGCAAGAATGAATGCACCCATGAGCACGCACAGGATCAAGAGTGTCGCTCGAGACTGAAGACCAAGCAGACGACTCGCCAGTGCCACCAGTGCGTAGAGAAGCATTGCCGCGCCGATAGGCACCAGCAGCTGATGGCGGCTGTCCCAACCCAACAACTGTGGGATCTTGCCGACTGCCACGTAGGGATAGACCCCGATGGCGAAGGTGGTCATGCCCGCGCCAGTCAGCGCAAGAAGCCTGCCCCAAGAGTGTTCCACCGTCTTGGTGTCGCCGGGAAACAACCTGAGAAACATCGTGTAGACGGCAACTCCAAGAAGAACCTTCACGCCGATGTGGGACGAAAGCGCCAGCCCTATGGGGTCCACGAATGAACTGGTGAAGGCGGTGGAGAGCAACGTGACTCCGCGTGCTAGTCCTTGAGTGGAGAGCTCGTTGTAGCCCTCATAGAGGCCGGACGGTCGCAGTGCGACGGTGCGGATGGTCCAGGCAACAACGGGCATGCCAATGATGAAGCCGTAGCGGATGAACAGCGACCGGCACGACCCAGGGTCTCGCCACAGCCCAGTCGCCCATATCACGTACGCGGGGAGCACCACGACGAACATCAGCAATGACCCAGTCGAAAGCATCGCGAAGAGCAGGATTGCGGCGGCACACGCCCGGCGCCACACCTGCGGCTCCTCGAGATCAATGGCAATCAGCCACCAGGCAAGAAGGAAGGCTGCCAACGCGACAGCGTACATGAGATCGATATGGGCGTAGCGAGCCGCGTTCACCGGGAACACCGCGAAAAGCACCGAGATGATCACTCGAGCCTGAACACTGACACCCTTCAACCTACGCATGAGGCCGAGAACGAGGAGTGCGCTCACCAGATACAGCGCGAAGGTCAAGACGTGACCGATGCGTTCCGTACCTGGCAGCAGCGACAGGAGTCTCAGGAAGTCCCACTGCCAGAAGGTGCCTTGCATGCGATTCCACTCCGCCACGGCCTGGGCACTCGTGTCCAGCGCTGCCCAGTCATCCCAGTAGCGACCGCTAGCAGACAACAACATGAACCAAGCCGCCGTGTAGAGCGATATGACGGCAACGACTTCGCGATCTGCAGACAGACGGGCCAGTACCCGACGCCATGCCGATCGGGCACGCAACTTGCCCCGGGAGGTGTCTCTATTCATCCGCCATCTCCGAATCCACGGTCACTCAAGGGGTTGCCTGCCGCTCTTGCGATCTCCGAAACCGTGCGGCCCACGCTACCGCGCGGTTGCATCATGAGCTTGAGAGCAAGATCACGACGCCGCGCGTCGCCTTCGAACCATACCAGGATACTTGAACGAGAACCGTCGATAGCGCAGCACTCCCACATCGCGATATTCGTTCAATGCTATACAATGCCGGACATGGACGAAACACTCCTTCTCAGCTTCTCAGACATCGAACAGATGCACTGGTGGTTTGCCACACGCAGACGAATCGTCGAGGAAGCCATCGGCACGGACATTGGCCCGGAATCCCGCATTGTCGAGATTGGCTGCGGCACGGGCTACTTCTTGGAGCGACTGAATCAGCGCTTCCCGCATGCGACAGTGCTGGGTGTCGAGCCAAGTGATGCCGCCGCAAGGGTCGCTCGCGATCGAGGGTGTTCGGTATCGTGCGGCACTTTCGAAGATGTTGCAACATCGACCGTGACACATGCAGACATGATAATCGCGCTAGATGTCTTGGAGCACTGCGTCCACGACGATACCGCCTTGCGCAGCGCTGTAGCTGCGATGACGCCTGGTGGGCGTCTCATACTGACCGTACCCGCGCTACCTGTGCTCTGGAGTCCGCACGACGAGATCAACGCCCACTATCGACGGTACGTCGCTTCAGACCTATCGCGCCTGCTGCAGGATTCGGGACTCACCGTCGATCGACTCACCTACTTCAATACACTTCTTCTCCCCATCGCCTACGTAACTCGAGCGGTGGCGCGCATCACAAGATCAAGGAAGATGACCGGCATCGACATGCCCCCACGTTGGGTCAACACCGCGCTCACTATGCTCTTCTCCGTTGAGGTCCACGCGCTGCGCCACGTCGATCTCCCAATCGGCATGTCGATTCTTGCAATTGCACACAAGCCCGCCGAGGTGACCGCATGAGAATGATCATCACCGGCGCGACCGGCTACATCGGTGGGCGGCTGCTTCGATCGGCCCTTGCCCAGGGGTGGATCGCCTGCGCGGTCGTACAGGCGGGCGACCCAGCTCCGCTACATGGCGGGGCGATCCGAATAGAGGATCCGGGACGAGCGGCAGACCTTGCTGATGAGCTGATGGGGTTCCGCCCTGATATGGTCATGCACTTGGCGGCAGCCCAAACACTGTCTGATGACCCCACGGTGTCGGACTTGCTGGTTGAGGCCAATTTGGCGTTCGGGGCTCGCGTTCTGGCGGCCTCCCGCGCGGCAGGCGCTCGCGGTCTGGTGGCGGCTGGCACGTACTCCGCGCACGCAGGGGGCACCGGCGACTATTTCCCGCAGACCCTCTACGCGGCAACGAAGCACGCGTTTCTCGATCTCTCTGAGCACTACAGGCGCAACACGACCCTTCAGACTGTCATGTTGGAGCTATCTGACACCTACGGTCCCGGAGATGCCCGACCGAAGTTTCTGAATCTTGTCGCGGCGGCCGCTCAAAGCGGCGAACCTTTGGGAGCAAGTCCGGGCGACCAGGTAGTGCGACCGTTGCACGTGGATGACATTATCGACGCGTTCCTGCACACCGCAATGCTCCTTCTCGACGGAGCGGATCTCGACTCCGTGTACTCTGTTGCGGGTCCGGAATCGGTCACACTCCGTCAGCTCGTGGAGAAGTTCGAACTCGCGACGAACTCATCGGTCCCGATTCGCTGGGGGATGCGCCCTCACCGGCCCCGAGAGATCATGCAACCGTGGTGCGGGAGACCGCTCCCCGCTTGGAGTCCTCGCATCGGCCTCATTGACGGTCTTCGCGATGTCTACGGTCACCCCGCAATCGAAGGGGGAACAGAAGCATGACGAAACAGCTGATCTCGGTGCTCGTGCCCGTTATGAACGAGCAGGACAACATACGGGAAGTCTATTCGCGCGTGTCAAAGACTTTTGCATTGATGGGTGACGGATACGAATTCGAGATCGTATTCACAGACAATCACAGCTCAGACGCCACTTTCGATGTGATCACCGAGATCGCGACGACGGACAGCCGGATCAGGGCGTTTCGGTTCTCACGCGATTTCGGCTTTCAGCACTCCATTCTGGAAGCGTACCGCCGATCCCGGGGCGCAGCTGCAGTGCAGATCGATGCTGACCTGCAGGATCCGCCTGAGCTCATCCCCGTGTTCGTTGAACATTGGGTCGCGGGTGCTGCGGTGGTCTATGGAGTACGGGCGAAACGCCCCGAGAACCCGATACTGTCGCTGGCCCGCAGGGCATACTATCGGCTGATTGCGTTCCTGAGCGATGACCCACTGCAGCTCGACGCCGGTGACTTCCGCCTTGTCGATCGCAAAGTCATCGACGTTCTGGCCCGACTTGAAGATGCTCAACCGTATCTCCGTGGGACGATCGCTGCAATGGGATTCGACCAGATCGGCATCCCTTACGAGCGAGCCGAGCGGAAGACCGGGAAGAGTAAGTTCACATTCCGCCGACTGGTCGCTCTTTCACTCGACGGGATTCTGAATCACTCGATCATACCCCTGAGAGTGGCGAGCTACATCGGACTCATAGTGGCGCTCTTGACTCTGATCGGCTCCATAGCGTTTCTTGTGGGCCGCCTGGCGTTTGGACAGGAGTGGCCTCCCGGATTCGCAACTACTACGATCCTCATCATGCTCGGAATCACCCTCAATGCGCTCTTCTTGGGGGTCATCGGGGAGTATCTCGGGCGAATCTACAAACAGGTGAAGCGTGGCCCGAACACCATCATCGAGCGCACGATCGATCCTGGCGAGACTCCCGGAGAACAACGTTCAGAGGACTTCTAAGGCATCCAGGTAGGCGGCGATATCCACAAGACAGAGGACCTCCGCAGACGAACTGCCGGTCCCGTACGCCCGATACCATGAGATCGTCCGATCGACGGTCGCGTCGAAGCCCCACACTGGTGACCATGCCAAGAGTTCGCGCGCCAGGCCCGTATCGAGTCGAAGCACTCCTGCCTCGTGCGGCTGTCCCCCCAGCTCGGGAGCAACCCATGATCCGCTTCCCCATCGCGCGATCGCACGCTCCACCACCTCGGCAACAGTACGCTGCTGTCCGGTATCCGGACCGAAATTCACCGCGTCGATGGCGTTGTCTGCGGCAGCCCACATGTGGTGGGCCAACGTCAGGTAGCCAGCAAGAGGCTCTAGCACGTGCTGCCAGGGACGGACCGCACCTGGGTTCCTGACCGTTACCGGCCGACCCTCGGACAGCGCGCGAACCACGTCGGGGACGATGCGGTCAGCCGTCCAATCTCCGCCACCGACCACGTTCCCCGCTCGCGCGGTGGCAATCCGCACGGACCGCTCCGCCGCCTCGAAGAAGGAATCCCTGTACGCCGAGGTCACGATCTCGGAGCACGCCTTGCTCGCGCTGTAGACATCCCGACCACCAAGCCGGTCACTCTCCTTGAATGGCTCCCCGGCTTCGTCATTCGCATACACCTTGTCCGTCGTGACATTTATGAGAACTCGAGTCTCATCACACGTCCGGATCGCCTCAAGCAAGTTCGCCGTTCCTATGACGTTGACCTCCAACGTGTAGGCTGGCTGGGCGTATGAGCGTCGGACCAGCGGCTGCGCCGCGAGATGCAGCACGATCTCTGGCCGACAAGCGGAGACGACATCGTTTAGAGCGTCGCGATCGCGAATGTCGGCGATACGGCTGTCAACGTTCCGGCTAAGGTCAAGTGCTTCATAGAGGGATGGCGTGGTTTCCGGCTCTAGCGCGTAGCCCGTCACCTCGGCACCCAGCTGCAACAACCACAGCGCCAGCCAGGATCCTTTGAAGCCCGTATGCCCGGTGATGAGCACGCGACGTCCGGCGAAGATGCCGCCGAAAAGCGATGCCGGCACGGTCACCACACCTTCCACGGCGCCTCGCCCGACAGCCATAGCGCCTCAAGGGCCATCTTGTCCCGCAACGTGTCCATCGGCTGCCAGAAGTCCTCGTGCACGTAGGCGCGAAGCGCGTCGTCTGCAGCCAGCGACCGCAATGGCTCTCGCTCAAGCACGGTGTCGTCGCCCTCGATGCGATCGAACACGCTCGGCTCGAACACCATGAAGCCGCCGTTGATCCAATCACCGTCGCCCAGTGGTTTCTCACGGAACGAGCGCACGCGCTCACCGTCCAGGTTCAGCGCGCCAAACCTGCCGAGCGGCTGTACCGCCGTGATCGTCGCGGCCTTGCCATGCGCCCTGTGGAACTGGACCAGCGCCGTGATATCGATATTCGCAACCCCATCGCCATAGGTCAGCATGAAGGTCTCATCGTTGACGTATGGCTGGATTCGCTTCACCCGACCACCCGTCATCGTATCGGCGCCGGTGTCTACAAGCGTGACCTTCCACGGCTCGTTCACGTTCTGGTGCACCGACATCTCATTCGTGCGCATGTCAAACGTGACATCACAGTTGTGGAGGAAGTAGTTCGAGAAGTATTCCTTGATCATGTAGCCCTTGTAGCCGAGACAGACCACGAAGTCGTTGAAGCCGTGGTGGCTGTATGTCTTCATGATGTGCCAGAGAATCGGCTTATCGCCGATCTCAGCCATCGGCTTGGGCCGCACCGCAGTCTCTTCGGAGAGCCGGGTTCCTAGTCCACCGGCAAGTATGACGACCTTCACCCTTCAGCTCCCTTACCCCTCGAGTATCTCCTCGAGGATGTCCCGCAGCGCCGCTCCGTATTCTTCGGTCTCCAGCGCGAGACGAATGTTCGCATCAAGCCACGAGAGCACGTTGCCGGTGTCGTAGCCGTGACAATCCATCGTGACCGCGTAGATGTCTTCCGAGCGCAGCAGCTGTCGCAGCGCGTCGGTCAACTGGATCTCATCGCCCCGCCCGGGCTCGATCTTGGGCAGGATCTCCATGATCTTCGGCGTCAACAGGTAGCGGCCGAAGATCGCCAGGTTGCTCGGCGCCTCGTTGACCGACGGCTTCTCGACCAGGTCCTGGAGCTTCCACACGCCGGGCTCAACCTCAACGCCGGCGATCACGCCGTAGCGGCTGACGTACTGCTGCTCCACCGGCGTGACTGCCAGAACGGAGGCGCCGTACTTCTCGTGAACCTCTCGCAGTCGTGGCAAACAGTCGTTCTTCGGCACAAGAACGTCGCCGAGAAGCACGAAGAACGGCTCAGTGCCGGTATGAGCTGCACCGCACAGCACCGCGTGGCCGAGGCCGCGAGGTCGCTTCTGGCGAACGTAGAACACCTCAGCCAGCTCGGAGATAGCGCGCACCTGGCGAAGCTTGTCGGTGTTGCCCGAACGCTCGAGCAGATCCTCGAGCTCAAGTGAGCGGTCGAAGTGGTCCTCGATCGCACGCTTACCGCGACCGGTGATGAGCAATATGTCCGAGACACCCGCCGCAACAGCCTCTTCCACCACGTACTGGATGACCGGCTTGCCGACGACCGGCAGCATCTCTTTGGGCTGAGCTTTGGTGGCCGGCAGGAAGCGTGTCCCAAGACCCGCGGCCGGAATGATGGCTTTCATGTAGACCCCCGTATCGCGATCGCCTATCGACGAGAGGCGCCGCCTCGACAGAGACAACGCTCTCCAGGGTACTACAACGACCGGAGGACTTCTCCTGCCGCGTCCGTCATCGCGTCGATGTCGTCATCACTATGCGCCAACCCCACGAACGTCGCCTCGAACTGGCTCGGCGCAAGAGTGATACCGCGCTCCAGCATTCCTTTGAAGTAGCGCGCGTAGCGTTCGGTGTCGCTCGTCGCCGCGCTCGTCCAGTCAGTGACAGGTCCGCGCGTGAAGAACATGCACGCCATCGAGCCGACGCGCGTCAGATACGCCTCGATCCCGGCGCTCTCGACCGCCGCACGGAGACCGGCTTCCAGGCGCGCGCCCTTGCGCTCAAGCTCGTCGTAGACGCCCGGTTTCGACAGCTCGCCGAGAAGCGCCAGCCCGGCGACCATCGCCACCGGGTTGCCCGAGAGGGTTCCCGCCTGGTAGACGGGGCCGACGGGCGCCAGACACTCCATGATCTCGCGCCTGCCGCCGAAGGCGCCCACCGGGAAGCCTCCGCCGATGATCTTGCCGAGCGTGGTCAGATCGGGGGTGACACCGTAGCGCTCCTGCGCACCGCCGAGCGCCACGCGAAAACCCGAGATGACCTCGTCGAAGATGAGCACGACCCCGTGCTCATCGCACAGCGCGCGCAGTCCCGCCAGGAAGCCTTCGGCGGGCGGTACGACGCCCATGTTGCCGGCGATCGGCTCGAGGATGATAGCCGCGACCTGCTCGCCTATCTCGGCCAGCGTCGAGCGTACGGCCTCGAGGTCGTTGTAGGGCAGCACGACGGTGTCGGCCGCCGCACCCTTCGTGACGCCGGGCGTAGAGGGAATGCCGAGCGTCACAAGCCCGCTTCCCGCCGCGACCAGCAGTGCGTCGCTGTGGCCGTGGTAGTCGCCGTCGAACTTGATGAACTTCTCCCGGCCGGTGTAGCCGCGCGCGAGGCGGATAGCGCTCATGGTGGCCTCGGTGCCCGAGGAGACCATGCGGACTTCCTCGATCGACGGCACAGCGGCACAGACCGCCTCGGCCATCTTGAGTTCTATCTCGGTAGGCGCGCCGAAGCTGGTGCCCTTGTCGAGTTGCGCGCGAACCGCGTCCAACACGACCTCAGGTGCGTGCCCCAGGATCATCGGGCCCCAGGAGGCGACGAAATCGACATACTCGTTGCCGTCCGCATCCCACACGTGCGACCCTTTGGCGCGCTCGTAGAAGATCGGGTCAGCCCCCACGCTCTTGAACGCACGCACGGGCGAGTTGACCCCGCCCGGAATGAGGCGGCGGGACTGGGCGAACAGCTCACGAGAGCGATCGTTGTGCATGAGGACTCCTAGTCTCCCTCGGCAAAGTACTTCATAGAGGCCTTCTTGAACTCCCGGACGGAGTACAGCAGCCTCGGCGTCTCAAGCCCGGTGGCCTCGTGGATCCGCGCGGCGACGGATTCGACCTCCGCGCGGGTACGACCGTGGATCATCGTGTACAGATTCGCCGGCCATGTCGGGGTCGTTGGACGCTGGTAGCAGTGGCTGACCTCCTTGAAGGACGCCATGATCCGCCCGACCTCCTCGACGCGCTCTTCTCCGCAGCTCCAGACGCCCATGGCGTTGGCCGAGAAGCCCGTCTTGTGATGCTTGATGGCGGCGCCGAATCGGCGAACGACCTTCGAATCGACCCATGCAGCCGTACGCTCGAGCACCCATGACTCGTCCACGTCGTAGCCACACTCGAGCAAGATGCGCGCAATGGCTGCGAAGGGATGCTCGACGAGAGGCAGGTCGGCCTGAAGCAGGCGAGCCAGTGCCTTCTCCTCGCGATTGAAATGCACCGGCTCGATCTCCGCAGGCTTGACGATGGGCGGCGCCTCGATGCGCTGCTCGCGCTCGCCGGTGAGGTCGAAGTCCACCTTGATCTTGAAGAGCCGGATCGCCGGCAGGTTGAGGATGTCATCGATGCCGGTCTTCTCGGCGATCTCATCGAGTATCGCGTCGATACGCGCCTGCGAGGGGGCGATGAGCGTGAACCACACGTTATAGCGGTCCTCGCGCTCGTAGTTGTGTGTGACGTTGTGATACTCGCCGATGAGGGCGGCCACATCATCAACGCGCTCCTCGGGTACCGCGATCGCACACAGAGTGCTCCGGTAGCCGAGACGATGGGAGTCGAAGATGGCGCCGATACGCCGGATGACACCTTCCGCCTTCATGTGTTTGACCGACACGAGCACGTCGGATTCCGTCGAGCCGAGGTCCTCGGCAAGGACGGCGTAGGGGCGCGCCTTGATCGGGAAGGCGGCCTGGATGGTCGAGATGACCCGGCGATCGAGTTCTGTGAGTTCGACGAGTGATGCCACTACGCTAGTCACACTCCCCGCGCATCGACTTCGGCACATACACACAGTACGGCTCTTCGGCGAGATAGTCGCCGGTCACACTCAGTGCACGCGCACGGCAACCGCCGCACACCGCCTTGTACTCACAAGCACCGCACTTGCCCTTGAGCAGGGAGTAGTCACGCAGCTCGTTGAAGACCTTCGATTCGGTCCAGATCTGCGAGAACGGACGGCTCTTCACGTTGCCCAGTTGCATGTCGAAATACCCGCACGGCTGGATGTCGCCCGTGTGGCTGATGAAGCAGAACGTGATACCGCCGAGACACCCGCGCGTCATCGCGTCGAGTCCGTACTCCTCGCGGGTGACCTTCTTGCCCTCGGCTTTCGCCTTCTGGCGGATGATGCGGTAGTAGTGCGGCGCATCGGTGGGCTTGAAGTGGAGCGGCGACGTCTTCTGACGCTCGTACGCCCACTCGAGCACGGCCTCGTAATCCTCCGGCGGAAGTTCCTTGTCGAGCAGGTCTTCGCCGCGGCCCGTGGGCACCAGCATGAAGATGTGGAACGCATCCACGCCGAGCGATTCGGCCAGGTCGTGGACATCCTCGACCTTCTTGTAGTTGAGCGTCGTGACCGTCATGTTGATCTGCACGCCCACGCCGTGGCGCTTGGCGATCTTGATGCCCTCGATCGTCTTGTCGAAGCACCCCACCTGCCCGCGGAACGCGTCGTGCTCTTCCGCGGTCGGGAAATCGACACTGACCGAGATACGCGGGATCCTGTGCTCGGCCATCTTCGCCGCTATGTCGTCGGTGATGAGTGTGGCGTTGGTGCCGATCACCGGCATGGCGCCCTTCTCGTGCGCGTAGTCGATGATCTCCCAGATGTCTGGGCGCATCAGCGGTTCGCCGCCGGTAAGGATGATTATCGGGTTCGTGATCGTCACGATGTCGTCGATGTTGCGCTTGATCTCATCGAGGGTCAGCTCGCCCTCGTAGGCGCCGAACTCGGCTGCCGCGCGGCAGTGGGCGCAGCTCAGGTTGCAGGAGCGGGTGATCTCCCAGGCGATAATGCGCGGCGCCTGGATGCCGGTGCGCGCCTCGTAGGCAGCAGCGGCCTCACCGCCGCCGGGCCGAAAGCCCATCGACCGCGCGCCGCCATGGCGTTGCGTGCCGCCTGGATGTCCACCGGGGTGGCCAGCCAGGGGGATTCCCACGGCGGCCTGCCGGCAGCCCTTCTCGGCCTCGGCCATCTCCTGCTCGTCTATCGTCGGACGGTCGTCTCCGAACTGCTCCTCGAGCTCCAGATCAGGACGCGCGTCAGCATTCCTTACGTTGTCAGCCATGTCTGCAGACCCTTCTTCCGTTTCCGCCCGCTGAAGGACGGGGGTCGACCATATTCAGAAGCATGGCCACCCCCGGGATCTTCACACCGGGGCGGACAGCCATGCTACATCAGTTCATGCTCGGGCGCACCCGGGTCGTCCTCCGGTCCCGCAGCGAGTCGACCCTCGCCTGGAACCGGCTCAGGCGAACGCAGGACCGCCCGGGAGTACGCCGCTCTTACGCGGTCCATATCCAACATCGACAGCAGGAAGTAGGCCACCGTGAACACGGTCACGAGCTGGATCCGGTAGGTGAACCATGAATGGATCGACGAGTGGTTGTTGGCCACCACGAACCACGCATACGGCAACGGCGCGAGAATCATCGGGATAGCGGCACGCTTGACCTCATCTGTGGGCCGGCGAAAACGCACGACCAGGATCAGCACGACGATGCCCGCTACGATCATCAGCGTCCCGACGGCCGCCGTGGGGACGAGTCGCGTCAGATTCTGAACGATGGCCGCGACCGGGCCTGCAGTGCCGCCGTCCATACCCGTGCGGAACAGCACCTGTTTCACAGCGAGTGTGATCCAGTCCCCCGGAAGCACGACCGTAGCCAGCACCCACTTCGCGACCCATGCGCCGACGTAGCCTATGACCCAGACCGCACTGAGCCTTGCTGTGAGGTAGATGTAGGCGCTCAGTGGCTTGGTCTTCGACTTCGATGTGATGATGAGCAACACCGCAAGCGGCATACACAGCGTCAGCAGCGGGGTCGTCAGCAGGTCGAAGAAGGACGTCAGCATTCCGACGACCAGGAAGAACTCCATGGTGAACCGCTGAAACGTACCCGCACGAAGCATCAGCATCAGAGCGAGGGTCGCCACGAGCGTCAGATACGTCATATTGGAGTACTGCAGCGACATCGGCACGATCAGATAACCCGTGATGGCCAGGGCAAGCACGAACACACCGGCAGCGACGCCGCCGGCATCGCGCTTCAGTCCCGCCACAACGAAGGCGACCAGCAGCGTGAGCAGCAGCATGTTCAGATACCGTATCTGCGTGTAGTCGAGCACCATGAGCGCAGGCCTCAACGCCACCTGATACCCATGCCAGTAGTATGCGTACGGAGCGGGAGACTGCCGTTGCCCCACCGCGGTGGCAGCAAGGCTAAGGAGCGGGTCGACCGCATTGCCCGCCCTCAATGCATTGTCATGGATGTTCGCCACAGAGGAGACGAATGCGGACTGTTCTGTATCCCGCACCGCGATGTCCATCATCAATGCGTCGGTGTAGTTGTCGAGTCTGTAGCTGTTGTCATCAAGGATCCGGGTAGGATACATGCCCTCATCGAGCATGACCACGACCGAATCGGCAGCGTTGGCGATGATGCCGTCCTGCGGCAGTGAGTAGACCAGTGTCATCAACACGATGAACAGGGCGATCATGCCGACGAAGATGGCAACCACCCGGATTACGCGAGTCCAGACGGGCTCACTTGATGCCATGGCTTCGTCCCTCCATAGGGCTTGGCTCTTGCGCTTCGGCCGACGCAGCGCGCCGCCAAACGAGCAGTGGTGAATACGCTCGTCTGACTCGATCCATGTCCGGTATGGACAACAGGAGGTAGATCACGACGAACACCGAGACCAGCTGAATCCGGTACGTGAACCATGAGTGGATCGCGGAGTGATTGCTCGCTACGACAAACCACACGTACGGGGCAGGCACGAGAAGCATTGGCACGAATGCTCGGGCGATTTCGGTGCGCGGTCGTCGATAGCGCACCAGAAGCGCGACGGCCAGGATGCCGAGTGCAAGGCCAACGCTCTCGGCAGCGCCAAGCGAGGGCCATGCCCCTTGTCCCGGCGGGGTCAGTCTGGCGACATTACGCACCAGTGCCTCAACAGGGCCGACTGACCGACCATCCATCCCCGTTCGGAATAGCACCTGCTTAACGGCAATCGCAACATAGTCGCGGTGGAGCACCGCAGAGGCAAGAACCCACTTCGATACCCACGCACCTGCATAGCCGACACACCACATAGCAGCGAGCTTCACGATTTCAGCCAGATGTGCCCGGAGAGGATGCTTCACCGACTTCGACGTGATGATGAGAAGCACTGCGAGAGGTATGCACAGCGTAAGAAGTGGCGTGGTCAACAAATCGAAGAATGAGGTCAGCATGCCGACCACGAGGAAGAACTCCAGGTTCATGTGCTGGAAAGTGCCTGCACGGAGCATGGCAATCAGCACAAGGGTGGCTGCGAGCATCAAGTAGGTCATGTTCGCGTATTGCAGAGCCATCGGTACCACCGCGTAGCCACACACGGCCAGCGCGAACACGAATGCTGTTGCGGCGATCCCGCCCGCGTCACGCTGCAACCCGAGTGCCACAATCCATCCGAGAGCCGTCAACGCAAGAACATTGAGATACCGCAGCTGCGTGTAGTCAAGAATCATAAGCGCAGGCCGCAGCGCGACCTGATAGCCATGCCAGTAGTATGCATATCGAACAGGCGCCTGCCGACCCCCAGCCACCGTGTCCGCGAGTCCCTGTAACGTGTCAGCACGGCCTTCGGAAGTGACAGCGCCTTCGTGTACGTTCGCAACAGCGGCCGTGAGTGCAGAATCGCTTGGTTCGCGTATCGCAGTGTCGATCATCAGCGCATCGGTGGCATTGTCCAAAACATACGCAAGGTCATCGATTATCGGTCTTGCCGGCGAACCCTCGCCGCACAGCACAGCGGCTGACTTCCCAGCATTAGCGATGATGCCGTCCTGCGGCAGTGAGTAGACCAGTGTCATCAACACGATGAACAGGGCGATCATGCCGACGAAGATGGCAAGGGCCCTGAGCGCTCGGAGCGCCGTGCGCTTAAGAGCGCTCATGCCGGTCTCCCCGATCCGCATCGACTTGAGCCATCATCGTCAGTGCGAGTTCGTAGAACTGGCGCGAGTGGACGCGAATCGAATCGAGCATCACTCCGCACACCAGCGCCAGCAGCGAGCTGATGCCGAACGCGATCGAGACGACCAGCGTGGGCACCCGCTGCACAAGGCCCGTGCGCATGTACTCCGCGAGCGGCGGCCAGAACATCAGCACGGACACGCCAAACAGCACGAGCGCGATCATTCCAAAGAACTGGAACGGCCTGTAATCCCTGAACAGGAGCAAGATCGTACGGATGACCCGCATGCCGTCCCCGAAGGTGTTGAGCTTGGACTCGCTCCCCTCGATGCGATCGCGATAGGTCACGGGCACCTCGCGGATGAGGAACCCTTTGTCCAGCGCATGGATGGTCATCTCGGTCTCGATCTCGAAGCCGCCCGAGATGACTGGGAACGCCTTGACGAATCGCCGGCTGAACGCACGGCTGCCGGTCATGATGTCGTGTACCTGACTGCCGAACATCTTGTTGACCATAAAGCGCACGAGCCGGTTGCCGACGCCGTGGAACTTGCGCGTGTTCTCGGCGAAGTACGTGCTCGAAAGCCGGTCCCCGATGACCATGTCAGCGGAACCATCAAAGATCAAGTCCGCCATCGCCAGCGCCTCATCGGCAGGATATGTGTCGTCTCCGTCCACCATGATGTAGCAGTCGGCGTCGATATCTCTGAACATGCTGCGCACCACGTGGCCCTTGCCCTGTCGATACTCAGGCACTACCACGGCTCCTGCATCACGTGCGAGATCCGCGCTGCCGTCCGTCGAGTTGTTGTCATACACGTACACAGAGGCCCCGGGATCGAGCGCCCTGAAGTCCTCGACCACCTTGGCGATCGTCAGCGCCTCGTTGTAGCAAGGTATAAGCACCGCTATCCTCACGCGCACCCCCTGTGCTCCGCTGTTCGGAATTCCGTCCGGGCCGACATCCGCCTCGCCTAGCCTTCCTTCAGCCAGCGGGCGGCGTCCTTTGCGTGATAGGTGATGATGAGGTCGGCTCCGGCACGCTTGAAGCTCATGAGCGTCTCCAGCACGATCCGCTTCTCATCCACCCAGTCGTTGGCAGCCGCAGCCTTCACCATCGCATATTCGCCGCTTACGTTGTACGCGACAGTGGGATACCCGAACTCATCTTTGACGCGGCGAATGACGTCCATGTACGCAAGTGCGGGCTTGACCATGACCATGTCAGCGCCCTCCTGGATATCCAGAGCGGTCTCACGGAGCGCCTCTTCCCCGTTGGCAGGGTCCATCTGATAGCCACGCCTGTCACCGGACGCCGGCGCACTATCTGCAGCGTCACGGAACGGACCGTAGTACGCCGACGCGTACTTGGCCGAGTAGGCCATGATCGGCACGTCGGTGAAGCCTTCCGCATCCAGCGCACCACGGATCGCGCCTACCCGGCCGTCCATCATGTCCGAGGGGGCGACCATATCGGCGCCGGCCTCCACATGCGACAGGGCGGTGGACGCGAGCATCTCAAGCGTCACATCGTTGATGACACAACCGTTCTCGTCGAGCGCTCCACAGTGCCCGTGTGAGGTGTATTCGCACATGCACACGTCGGTTATGACGTAGAAGTCCGGGTCGTGCGCCTTGATGGCTCGGATGGCCTCCTGAACGATCCCGTCCTCGGCGAACGCGCCACTGCCTGCCTCGTCTTTGTGATCAGGCAGTCCGAAGAGGATGACAGCCGGAATACCCAGAGCCCTGAGCTCATCGATCTCGGCAGGCAGTTGATCAAGCGACAGATTGAACACACCCGGCATGGACGGGACTTCTCGGCGAATCCCTTGGCCGAACAGCACGAACAACGGGTAGATGAGATCGCCCGTATCAAGCGTGGTCTCGCGCACCATCGCACGCAGTGTCTCGGTCCGGCGCAAACGACGCGGCCGGTAGGTAGGAAACTCCATCATGCGCCTCCTTGGTAACAGAACTCCGCCCCAGCGGCGGGTCTACTCGACGAACTTGTCGATATCGACCTTCGTCTCGAAGACCGGCTTGGCATCCACCGCCGTGTGGCGGGCGATCTTGTGTGCGACAAGTCTTTTGTACGCCAGAGCGGCATACACGGCCGCGAAACCGGCGGCCGCCCAAAACAGCATCTGCATGACCGCATACATGACGCTGCCCCAGGTGTTGAACCACGTCAGGAACCCGTTTGCCGCTGTACTCATGGCCGTGTGTCCTCCCTCGATCCCATAGTGCCCGTCCCGGTCGGCATACCCGGCCGTTGAAACAGTCGAGGCGCCCCGCGAATGCGGGCCGCCTCGACACTGTCATCGTTGGTGGAGATGATCGGATTCGAACCGACGACCTCTGCCTTGCGAAGGCAGCGCTCTCCCAGCTGAGCCACATCCCCATCTCGCAACCGCCAAAGGGCGGCAACGCAAGTGTATACAATGCCGAGCTAACAGCTCTTTGTCAACGCCGTGAGGGCCCCGTCCGGCCCCCTCGTAGAGCTAGTCGATCTCGCCGCCCGCAGGGGGTGCAGCGTCTACGACGACCTCTGCCTCGGCCATATCCGCCATGTCGGCCACTGCACCCAGACCGATCTCTTCATCGGTGAGATAGCAGGCGGGATCGGGTGCCCACAGGTCGCCTGTGGCGGCCTCGGCGCGCACGCGGAAGTTGCCACCGCAGATCTGCAGCCACTTGCACTCGGCGCAGCGGCCCTTCACGTACGGCTTCTTGTCCTTGAGGCGCTTCATCATCTCGGACTGCTCGGTGTCACCAGAGACATCGGTCCAGATCTCCGAGAACGGACGCTCGCGCACGTTGCCCAGCGAGAAGTGGCGCCAGAACTGGTCGGCGTAGACCTCACCGTTCCAGCTCACGCAGCCGATCCCGTTGCCGGTCGAGTTGCCCTGGTTCCACTGCAACAGCTGCAAGACATCCTCGGCACGATCGGCATCCTCTTTGAGCATCTCCATATAGAGGAAGGGACCGTCGGCATGGTTGTCCACGGTAAGGACCTCGGGCTCTAGCCCGTCATCGAACATGGCCTTGGTCTCGTCCATGATGAGGCGGACGGCTTTGCGCGTCTCCTCGTGGTCGAGGTCCTCCTTCATGAGCTCGGAACCGCGACCCGTGTAGACGAGATGGTAGAAGCATGCACGCGGGATGCCCTCTTCCCGCATGACCTTGAACAGCTCGGGGATGTCTTGCCAGTTGCGCTTGTTGATCGTCATGCGCAGGCCGACCTTGATGCCGGCGTTCATCGAGTTGCGGATACCCGCGATGGCCTTGTCGAAGCTGCCAGGGATGCCGCGGAACTTGTCGTGGGTCTCCCGGCCACCGTCCAGCGAGACGCCCACATAGCTCAGGCCGACCTCGGCGAACTGCTTCGCCTTCTCCTCGGTGATGAGGGTGCCGTTGGTGGAGATGACCACGCGCATGCCCTTGGACTTCGCGTAGTGCATGAGCTCGAGCAGGTCCTTGCGGATGGTGGGCTCTCCGCCCGAGAAGAGCAGCACCGGCGCACCGTAAGCGGCGAGGTCGTCGATCATAGCCTTGCCTTCTTCGGTGCTCATCTCACCGGGATAGTTGCGGTCCTCGGACTGCGCGTAACAGTGCACGCACTTAAGGTTGCAGCGCTGCGTGCAGTTCCACACCACGACCGGCTTCTTGTCCGCCGAGAACTGCAGCAACTCACTCGGCAGCTGGCCGGAGTCGCGATTGTAGCGGAGCACGTCACTGGGCTCGACGGCCCCACAGTAGAGCTTGGAGATACCGATCACGTTACTGTCCTTTCCTGGCGAGGTGTCCCAATACGGCCTCGACGAGACCCGGGATCGTGTACTCATCGGCCTCTACTCCCACACTCAGACCGAGCTCTTGCGCGGTCTCCGAGGTGATAGGGCCGATCGAAGCGACTAGCGTATCACCGAGAGCATCAGCGAGGTCGATGCCTTCCGTGAGGTCGACGAAGTTGCGTACGGTCGAGCTGGACGTGAACGTGACGATGTCGATGTCGCCGGCGGCGATGCGCTCGGCCACCTTCGGGTCACCCGCGCCGAGCACCGTGCGGTAGACAGGCACGACGTCCACGAGCGCGCCACGCTCGGCGAGCTTCTCGGGCAGCACCTCGCGCGCCTCAAGCGCGCGGGCAAGCAGCACGCGGCTGTCCTTGCCGACGCCTCGCTCACACAGCCCTTCCAAGACGCCTTCAGCACGGTATTCCTCGGGCACGAAGTCGGGACGGATGCCGCGATCCATGCATGCGGCTGCCGTAGCCGGTCCGATGGCCGCGATACGCAGACCGTGGAGCGCGCGACCGTCCTTGTCGGCGTTCTCGAGGCGGTCGAAGAAGCGCTCGACGCCGTTGACCGAGGTCAGGATCAACCAGTGGTAGACGTCAAGATTGCGGATGGCCGAGTCGACCGGCTCGAAGCTCTCGGGGTCGACGATCTCGATCGTGGGGAACTCGAGCACATCCGCACCGAGACTGCGAAGCTCACTGCTGAGCGCCGAAGCCTGTGCGCGTGAGCGCGTGACGACGACGGTCTTGCCGAAGAGCGGACGCGTCTCGAACCACGCGAGCTTCTCGCGAAGCTTCACGACCTCGCCTACGACGGTGATCGCCGGAGCCTTGAAGCCGGCAGCCTGCACCTTGGCGACGATATCCTCGAGTGTGCCGGTGATGACTTCCTGCTTAGGAGTCGTCCCCCAGCGGACGAGCGCCACCGGGGTGGACGCCGGACGTCCGTTGCCGACCATGTTCTCCACGATATTGGGCAGGTTCTTCACTCCCATGAAGAAGCAAACGGTGCCAACTCCCTTGGCCAGATGCGCCCAATCGATATCGCTATCGGGCTTGGTCGGGTCTTCGTGGCCGGTCACGAACGCCATCTCAGTGGTGATCCCACGATGCGTGACCGGTATGCCGGCGTATGCAGGAGCCGCGTAGCCGGAGCTGATGCCCGGGACGACCTCGAACGGGACGCCGGCCTCCACAAGCGCAAGCGCCTCTTCGCCACCGCGGCCGAAGATGAACGGGTCCCCGCCCTTGAGCCGCGCGATCGACTTGCCGCCATCTTCAAGCGCCTTGGCGACCAGAAGAGCGTTGATCTCCTCCTGCGTCACGTGTGCGGTGAAACCCTTCTTGCCCACATAGATGAGCTCGGCATCCTCGCGCGCGCCCTCGAGGAAGACGGGGTTGGCGAGGTAGTCGTACACGACGATGTCGGCCTCGGCGATGCGCTCAAGCCCCTTCACCGTCATCAGCCCGGGATCACCCGGACCGGCTCCGATCAGATAGACGATGGGATGTCCCATCACACGCTCCATTCACTCGCTGCGCGGCCGGATGGCCACGCGGTTCACGTCTTCAGCAGGCCGTTCGGAGTATCTTCGACTCCCGCACGGACCTCGGCCAGTATCTCATCGGCACCCATCTCGAGCAGTCGACTCACCATCGCCTCGCCCAGCGCGACCGGGTCGCCGACCACACCCTCAAGCGTGTGACGAAGAAGTGTCCCACCGTCGAGTGATCCGACGAACGCGTCCATCACCAGCGTGTCGGCACCCGTGACCCGGCAGTACGCACCGATAGGAACCTGGCACCCGCCCTCGAGCATGCGCATGACGACCCGCTCGGCTGCCACGCATGTCAGCGTCGCGGGGTCGGAAAGCTCGCGGCATACCTGCTGCATGAACTCGTCGTCCTCGCGGATCTCGATGCCGATGGCGCCCTGACCTACCGCCGGTACCATCTGTTCGGGATCGATGTAGTGGGTGATACGCTCGCCCCAGCCCATACGCGTGATGCCTGCGGAGGCAAGGATGACCGCATCGACCTCGCCATCCTCCGCCTTGCGCATACGCGTGTCGAGATTGCCGCGCACGTCCACGATCTCGACGTCAGGCCTGAGCGCTAGCAGCTGCGAACGACGGCGCAGCGAACTCGTGCCCACGCGCGCACCGTCAGGGAGCGAATCGATCGTGTGGTCGCCTCCCGAGACGATCACGTCGCGCGGATCGACTCTCTGCGGCGTCGCGGCTATGACGAGCCCGTCAGGAAGCTCCGTTGGGACGTCTTTCATCGAATGAACGGCGAGGTCCACCGTACCGGCGATGAGCTCGACTTCGATCTCCTTGGTGAACAGCCCTTTGCCGCCTACCTTGGCAAGCGGGACATCCAAGATCTTGTCACCGGTGGTCTTGATGATCTTGAGGGCGACCGGAAGACCGGTGATCGCCTCCAGGCGGTCTTTGATGTAGTTGCTCTGCCACAGGGCCAGCTTGCTGCCGCGTGTCCCGATCGTGAGCTGTGTCCGCTCAGCAGCCAATCGAATCCCCCATCTCCTTGCGCTTGTCTTCAGCAAGCTCCTTCGCCCGCAGATTGAGCAGGTTCCGGAACACGCCGTGACCATGCCTCACGTCGGCCTCTTCCAGCCCGTAGAGGCGGCGTGCCGTTTCGACGACCGTGTAGCCGTCTTTGGTGCTGGCCGCCTGCCGCAGCCGCTCTGTGGGACCGTGCAGGATCTTCTTCGTGATCGCGCAGGTGAGCGCCTCGACTGTCTGACGGTCCTTCTCGGACAGATTGCCGAGACGTTTGAGAGCCTTGCCGAGTTCCGCCTCGCGAATGACCTCCGCCTTGTCCCTGATCGCCGTGATCGTCGGGACCACCTCAAGCGATTCCAGCCACTCGAGGAACGTCGAGATCTCCTCCTCGATGATGGTCTCGGCACGCCTGGCCTCACGCATGCGCTCTTCGAGGTTGGACTCCACCACACCGTTGAGATCATCGATGTCGTAGAGGAAGACGTTACTGAGATCGTTGACCGTCGGCTCGATATCCCGCGGTACGGCGATGTCGATGAGGAAGAGCGGTCGGCCACCACGTGCTTTCAGCGTCGCGGCTACCGCCTCACGCGTGATGACGTAGTGCTGGGCCGCGGTCGACGTGATGACGATGTCGGCCTCGGCCATGCGAGTGAACAGGTCGTCGTAGCGGATCGCCTCGCCGTCGAACCGGGTGGCGAGCTCAACCGCTCGTTCGTACGTGCGATTCGCCACCAGGACGGCCTTCACCCCGTTGCTCAGGAGGTGTTTCGCAGTCAACTCGCTCATCTTGCCTGCTCCAAGCACGAGGATGGTGCGGCCCTCGAGCGAGTCGAACACCTTGCGGGCGAGTTCGACGGCGGCGTAGCTGATGGACACCGCGTTCTCGCCGATCTCCGTCTCGGTGCGGACGCGTTTCCCCACCTCGAAGGATTGGCGGAACAGGCGGTTGAACGCCCTGCCCGATGCCCCGTTCTCAAACGAGTGGTCGTAGGCCTCTTTGACCTGACCGAGGATCTGCGCCTCACCGATCACCATCGAATCCAGAGAAGCGACGACACGGAAGAGGTGCTTGACAACCGCCTCGCCGCGCGTGATGTAGAGATAGCGAATGAGCTCGTGCCGATCGAGGTCGTGGTACTCGGCCATGAAATCGATGACAGCGTCGACGCCGGAGTCCTCGCCCGCAGTGACCGCGTATATCTCGGTCCGGTTGCACGTCGAGAGGATGACGGCCTCCGCGACCTGGTCCGTGGAACAGAGCAGCGACAGCGCATCCGCCTGCCGATGGGCCGGGAACGTCAGCTTCTCCCGTATCTCGATGGGCGCGGTCTTGTGACTCAGACCGACGAGCGTCAGATGCATTGGACTCGCTTCATTTCATCGTGGACGGTCCACGGGTGTAAGGGCATGGGTCGCCCCCGCCGGAGCGGTGCATTGTTGTTCAGGCAAGCAGGCCCGGCGGGGGCGGTATGAAGCGCTATGAAGCGCACCTCCTGCGCTTGCCTGAACGTGATCATCGTATCATCGGCGCCCTTTGACGGACAACGCGCATCAGGTTGATTCATGATGCAGCTCCGTCCTTCGCGGCCTTGCGTACCTTGGCCACATCAGCGTCGAAGACCATGAAGAAGAGCTCGGGAAACAGGCCCTTCAGGCGATACAGCAGGCCGTTCATCAGGCCCGGCACCACCAGGTACTTGCCGCGTTCCACCGCCGAGACGAACACCTCGGCCATGGACCTTGGTGAGACAGCCTTCACGTTGCCGTTGATCGCCGCCGTCTCGGCCGGCTCGATCTCGATCTCGCGGGCGTAGCCGGGGGTATCGACGTTCGGCGGGCACATGACGGTCACGCCGATACCGTGGGGCTTGAGCTCGGACCGCAAGACCTCGGCCAGCCCCATCACGCCGAACTTTGCAGGACTGTAGGCCGAGTAGCCATAGACGCCGATGAAACCGCCCATGGATGAGACCATGGCGATATGGCCATGCCCACGCTCCATCATCCCGGGAGCTACAGCGCGAGCGGGGTAGGTGACACCAAGCAGGTTCGCGTCAAGATGGGAGCGGAACTCCTCGATCGGAAGCTCCGTGAAACGCATGGGGGTGCAGTAGCCCGCACACGCCATCAGCAGGTCGACGGGGCCGACCTCGGCCTCCACCCGGCCAACCATGTCTCTGACGTCCTCCCAGCGGGATACGTCGCAGGATACGGCCAAGACCCGCTGCGCGTCGCTTTGTGCAGCGACGGCGACGGCCTCCCTGGCGGCTTCCAATCGCTCGAGGTCCCGCGCGACGATGACGATGTTCGCACCGCGCGCCGCGAGCAGCTCCGCGGTCGCCAGACCGATTCCGCTCGACCCGCCGGTGACGATGGCTGTGGCACCCTCGAGCCTCATAGGGATCCGCCACCGACGAACTCGCCATAGACGTCCTCGGCGGAGGGAGAGTCGCCCGAACGGATGCGATCGAGCAGATCAGAGGCGCCGATCGCTTCGAAGATGGGCTTGCGGACAGCCTCTCCGCCCGGCACGCGCTCCATCACGAGCATTCGGACCTCGCCCAGCAACTCGACGTACGGGCCCCATTCCTCGCCCACGTGCTCTTCGACGTGACGGCGGAGCCTCTTGGCGACCGCGGGAGCGGCACCCCCGGTCGAGATGGCAAGCTGAAGCTGGCCGCGTCGCACGATCGACGGGACGATGAAGTTGCATAGCTCGGGCACGTCTACGACATTCACAAGGCAGCCGCGCTGCTCTGCCTCCGCGTAGACCGCGCGGTTGACCTCTTCGGAGTCGGTCGCACACACGACGATGAAGGCGCCCTCGAGGTCCCCGCGCACGTAGCCGCGTCGTTCGAGCGACACGATGCCCTCCGCCGCGAACCGCTCCAGCTCGGGAACCGCAACCGGAGCGATCACAGCCACACGTGCGCCGTAGTCGACCAGCGTTCGTATCTTGCGCGCCGCCACGGCTCCCCCACCCACGACGACGGCGAGTCTGTCGCCCAGGTCCAGGTAGACGGGATAGTAGCGCGTTGTATAGTCACGACCCATCGAGATCATCAGTCCTAAACGCCGAAGATGTGGAACCCGGCCGGCACGGAACGCGCCACGACCGCGAGAGCAAGAACGACAACGGCGCCGCCAAGCGCGATCAGTGCCGTTGCCCTGGCCGAAGAACGTCCGCCGTAGCGCAGGAACAGGTACAGCCCGAATACCAGCCAGACAAGACCGGCCAGTACCACGCGCGGATCGGCCCACCAGCCGGGAGGGTCGGTCTCAAAGGCACGGAACACGCCCAGGATGAGCCCCCCGGTATATGCCGGGAATGCGAATGCGATCGCCCGACGTGCGATCGTGTCGATCGCGCCGAGCGGGGGCAGCCTCCTGAAGAGCACACTCGTCTTGTGGCCCTTCAGCTGCCGCTCCTGCACGACATAGGCGAGAGATGCGACTGCGCCGATGAAGTAGCCGGCGTTCGCGAATGTGATCAGAGCGACGTGGATGCCGACCTTCCAGTTCTCTACGAGTGGCGAGACCGCTGCCCCACCCCTGCCTGCCGCCACGAGCAGCTGCGCAACGATCATCAGGATCAACGACACCGGAACCAGCGCGGTTCCGTAGACCTTGATCTTTATGGCGTGCTCCATGGCGAAGTAGACGAGCACGAGCGCCCAGGCCAGCAAGATCAGAGTGTTCGGACCATCGAGCAGCGTTCCCTGCGTCGCACGGGACCGGGAGTAGACCGAGAGCGTATGACACAGGAAGCCGGCTCCGGTCAGAAACGTCGCATACCAGGAGAACACACGGCGCCTGCTGAGAAACCAGTACCCGTAGAGCACGGTCGCGGCGGCGTAGAGCACGGTCGCAAACCAGAAAGCGACAATAGAGAACTGCTCCACGCTATGACCTCCCGCCGTCGACGACTCTAGGACCCGGACTTCTCGCGACGCTTCACAGCAGCCTCGACCACGCTGATCTCCTTCTCGATCCTCTTGAGGCGCGAGAACACGAGACCGACGTAGCCGAGCAGTGCGACCCATATGATCCCGTACGCAGCGATGACGTAGGGAGCCTGGGGCATGACCTCGGAGTAGATATCCAGCATCTTGCTAGCCTCCAACCGTGACTTTGAGCGCTTCCAGGCGCTCCTTGATTTCCTCTTCGTGGAGCCGCATCTCGTAGAACGCGTATCCAATCATCAGCATGCCGACCTGCGCGATGATGAAGGTGATCAACATCGGCGGCTCCAGCCCGCTGCTTTCGCCACCCGCCAGGACAACCGGATGGATCGACTCGGCCCACCTGGTGATGAAGAACGAGATCGGCGCATCGATGAAGGCCAGGATGCCGAATGCCGCGGCATACACTGCGCGCTTCTCCTCATCCTCCACTGAGTTGCGGAGCACGAAGTAGGCGATGACGAGCAGCGTCATGATGAAATACGTCGTCAGCCGGGGCTCCCACTGCCACCATACGCCCCAGGCGACACGCGTCCACAGGATCCCGGTCGCCATCGTGAGCAACACGAAGAAGAGTGTGACCTCGGTCGCGATCCTCGCACGCGTGTCAAACCGACGTTCTTTGGTGAGCAGGAACTTCACGCCGTAGAGTGCCGTGAAGAAGAACACGAGGAACGATGCTTCCGCCACCGGTACATGGAAGTAGAAGATCTTCTGCGAGAAGTCGATGCGGCCGTCCGGGAATGTGCTCGCACCCGCCCAGAAGAACGTCATGAAGAACGCAGCGGTCGTGAGCAACCCGCCGATCGCCAGCATCAGCTTCGCTATCGTAGTGCGATTCAAGAACGCTCCCTCCCTGCGCGGCGCCTAGGCGCCGATCACGAACTCGTAGAGCCCGAAGGCTACGAGCAGCATTATGACATCGAACCCGGCGATCCAGGCCATCCATGCCCAGAACATCTCGACCGAACCGGGTCCGCCGATAACAGCGGCGAAGGTCGCACCGACAGCCGCTCTCAGAAGCGGGTACATGAGCGGCACGAACACCACAGCGAGCAGGATGTCCTTACCCGTCGTATTGACCGTCATGGTGGCCAGCAACGTACCGACGCCGGATATCCCGACCGACGCTGCGATCATCACCGCCGCGAGCAACCAGATGGGATTCGCTATCCCCTCGCGTCCCTGCAAGAACAGGAACGCGAACACAGGGAGTGACAGCCCCTCGACCACGAGCAGGAAGAGCAGATTGCCGGAGAACTTCGCGAAGTAGATGACCGGGCGATCGACCGGGGACAGCAGCAACGCATCGATGCATCCCTGGTCCTTCTCGTGCACGAACGACCTGTTCAGGCCGAGAAGCGACATGAAGATGAACGCCACCCAGATCAGGCCCGGCATGACCAGGCGCACATCGAGCGCCTCACCGGCCTCGGTGAGGGCGATCTGGTAGACCACCATCGTAAGGATCGCGTACAGACCCATCGAGGTGATCATCTCGCGGGTACGGAACTCCATCACGAGGTCCTTGCGAAGGATCGCCTTGAACTGGCGCCAGCTCGCACTCGCCATCAGGCCACCCCCATCCCCACTGTGGATCGGTATGTCTCGCGAAACGCGCCTTCGTCAAGCGCGGTCTTCTCGTCGAAAAGCACCACTCGGCCACCGGCGAGGATCAGCGAGTGCGAGCAAAGCTCCAGGCCCTTGGTCAGGTCGTGGCTGATCATGACGAAGGTGTGGTCCCCGCGTATCTGTGAGATCAGCGCGTCTAGAATGTCCATTGCGTGAGGGTCGAGGCCGGAGTAGGGCTCGTCCAGGAACAGTATCTCGGGGTGGTGCAGAAGCGCTCGCGCTATCGAGAGTCGTTGCAGCATCCCGCGTGAGAACGTGCGCGTCAGGTCGAGGCGCCGGTGATCCAGCTCCACGCTCTCGAGAAGCTCGCGCACGCGATCCTCGGAATCGGGAACGCCGTACATCTCGGCGAAGAAGAGCAGGTTCTCCTCGGCGGTCAGGTCGGGATAGAGCAGCGGATTGTGGCTGATCAGTCCGATGCGATGCCGCAGATCGACAGCGTCTTTCACCACATCGAGACCGCACACCTTGGCCGTGCCTGCGGAAGGGTTGAGCAACGTGGTCAGCACTTTGACCAGCGTGGTCTTCCCTGCACCATTCGGACCGAATATCGATAGAAAAGCACCATCGGGCAGATCGAACGAGACGTCATCCAGGGCCTTGCGCATGCCGAAGGCGCGGGTCAGTCCCCGAACCTCCAGTGCCGCACCTGTGCAGGGCGTCTCCCCCATGCCGTGACCTAGGCCGCTGCAGACGGACGACGCTTGGGCCACGCGGCGAGTGCCGAGCCGATGATGGTCAGCACGAAGCCTGCCCATACCCAGGACTGCATCGGGAAGAACTTGACCGTGAGCGCAAGGTTTCCGGCCTGATCGAGACCGGCGAACGACACGAAGATGTCTTTCACGAAGGTCGTTGTGATATCGACCTTCTGGGTTGACTGATTCTCGCTCTGCAACTGTGCCGGGAACAGCAGTCGGGGGGCGATCGTGTCGATGACTGCGCCGTCACGGTGCACGTCCAACGTCGCGGTGTACACGACGTCTCCGTTGGCCTCGGTGGTCTCCTCCAGCGACTGGTACGCGAATGCATACCGGCCCGCCTCAAGCTGTGCGCCGGGCGTCTGCGCGAGCGTGGTGTTGAAAGACTGCACGAACATCGTAGAGCCGATGAGGCCGACCAGTATCACGCCCATGCCCAGGTGCGTGAGATAGCCGCCCGACTGCGTACGCGCCTTGGTGATGACCCACCACAGTGCACTGCCGAAGCCCTGGTTCTTGGCGGCGGCGCGCTTGCGTGCGCCGTCGATGAACAGGTAGATCGGCAGCGAGATCGCGAGTGCCGCAGTCATCAGGCCGATGAGGGCGATGACGTTGGTGACACCCAGCGACATGCCGTCAGCTGCGCGCTGGAAATAGGGCACCATGTCGAACCACCACAGGGCAATGAAGCCCACGCTCAGCACTCCCGCACCCGCAAGCGGCCATTTCGCCCGCCGCATGAACGAACCGGGCTCACCGCCACCCCATGACAGGATCGGGCAGACAGACATCACGAAGATGTAGAAGATGCCTATCGGTCTCGCCAGGGTGTTGAATGTGGCGATGCCGAACGTCTTCCCGGCGCCGGGCCACCATGAGGTCAGCCATGCGAGCGGCCAGTCTTTGAACGCCGATGTGATCGTGAGGTACGCCACGAGCAGCGCAGCGATGGTCATGATCAGGTTGTTGAAGTAGTACGAACCCTCTTTTGAGATGAGCCTATCGAACGTCTCGGTCCCGCCAAGGTCCTTCCGCCGATAGATCAATCCGACGATGATGGCCCCCATCGAGCCAGCCATCATGACGATGAACAGCCAGAACGAGAGCATGTCCTCCTGGAAGGCGTGTACCGACGCGACAACGCCGGAGCGCGTGATGAATGTACCGAGCAGGACCAGCACGAAAGTGAGCGCGGCGAGGAAGATCGTCCACGTTCGGAAGCCTTCCCTGCGTCGGTAGACCGTCATCGAGTGAATCAGCGCGACGCCGGTGAGCCAGGGCAGAAGCGACGCATTCTCCACCGGATCCCATGCCCAGTAGCCGCCGAAAGCCAACTCGACGTACGCCCAGACCGACCCCAATCCGATACCGATCCCAAGCATCAGCCAGGCGAACACCGTTATGCGATCGGAGGCCTTGACCCAACGGTTCGAGGTATCTCCCGTGATGAGCGCAGCGACGGCGAACGCGAACGGCACTGCCAGGCCCGCATAGCCAATGAAGAGCGTCGGAGGATGCGAGAGCATCCACGGGTTTTGCAGCAGCGGGTTCATGGCCGCATCGATCAGCAACCTGCCCGATGCGTCCAGATAGGAGGGGTCGAGTGCCTGGAACGGATTGTTCAGCTTGATGAACAGGGCCGCAAGGAAGAAGAGCTGCACGAAGTTGATCACCGCAAGCGCGACGCTGCCCAGTCGGTCGTTCTTGTCGATGAACTTGCGCGCGACGAATGCACCGAAGATGGCGATCACCCATTCCCAGAAAAGCAGGGAACCCTCGCGACCCGCCCAGACGCCCGACAGACGGTACAGCCACGCCCAGGGACCGACGATAGTCGGGTGGTTGAACGCGACGTACTCCAGCGAGAAGTTCTCGCCGAGGAACGCGGCGCCGAGTAGCACGACCGCCATCGAAGTGAAACCAAGGACTCCGTAGGTCAGGTAGTGTCCGACCTTGACGAGTCCCTCACCGTCCTGGGTACGAGTGCCGAAGGCGATGAAGCCGATAGACGCGACGGCGCAAATGCTCGCCAGCGCCAACAGGATGTTGCCGAGACTCGCAAGATCCATGTGTCACTCCAATTCTCGAACGACCTGCCAGTCGTGGGACTACTGGGCTGCTTCGTCTAGCGACACTTCATCGGCCGCGAACACGCCGTCAGTGCCGAGCTTACCGCCGATGACGACCTTCGAGCCGTCCTCCATACCCGCAGGGAGGGCCCCGCCGAACGAGACTGCGACGACGTCGCCCGATCCCGATTCGGTCGAGATCGAGAAACGTTCGGAGGCATCCGCGCCCTGGATCGAGCCGGACACTATGTATCCCGTGAGCTTCACGAACTTGTCCTGGACCTCGGCCTTCTTGCCGAGCAGGTCGGTGACCGTGAGAGCGCCCGTCGCGGACGCGTACTTCGACGGGCATTGCGTGATGAGCGAGCTCGCGGTGAGCGAGCGATCCTCTCCGACGATACCCTTCACGATCGCCACGGTACCGTCCCCGAAGGCACTCGGAACCGGGCCGTCCCAGATGACGCGCAGGGTGGTGTCGCCAGTGGAATCCTGGTCTTTGATCTCGAAGACGAGCGGCTTCGCGCCGGGTATCCACGTCCCTGCGATGACGGGACCGCTCACCTGCACCTGCTGCCCGACAAGTGTACTGTCGGTAGCGACTTCGGCCACCGTCTTCTTGTACGCGCCAGCGCCGGAACCCTGGCTCGTGTAGAAGATCAATCCTCCGACAGCGATGATGATGAGCGCGGTCACGCCCAGAAGACGCTGTTTGGCCCGCTTGTTCACTCAACCACTCCTTGCCGCAGACTCAGGTCTGCCTGTCGCGATTCGCTAGGTGCTGTGGCGTAATCGGGCAAGGTGGCATCCGGAGAAGATCCGCCACCGCTCGCATGCCCACTTGCCTGAACACCGTGGATAGTACCATCCGAGACTCGCCTGGACAAACGTGAATCCATTCCCAAGCGCACTCTCGAACCGTTGACTTCACGGCTGCATGGGAGCAAACCCTATACCAGGAACCGCGCTTAGACGTTGCGCTCGTAGATGATGATGAGTCCTTTGAGTGTAAGGTCCGCATCGACGTGCCCGATCGTCTCGCACAGCGGTGCCATACGCTCCGCAAGACCACCGGTCGCTATGACCTGGCACTCCCCGCCGAGTTCTCCCCAGATGCGGCGCACCAGGCCGTCGACCATGGCCGCCTCTCCCAGCAGTAGACCGGCCTGGACCGAAGCACGTGTGTTGGTGCCGATCACCTTTGCGGGCGGCTCGAGATCCACTTTCGCAAGTCTGGCTGCCCGGCTGAACAAAGCCTCGGCGCTTGTCTCGACTCCTGGCGCGATCGCGCCGCCGAGATAGGCACCCTCGGCATCGATGACATCGAGGGTGGTTGCTGTACCGAAGTCCACAACGACTATCGGTCCCCCAAGCGCAGTGAACGCCGCAACGCCGTTCACGATGCGATCGGCGCCGACCTCGTGCGGGTTGTCGTAGTGGATAGGCATGCCCGTCTTCACGCCTGGTCCGACCGTCATCGGCGCTCGGCCCGTTGCGCGCTGAGCCATCTCTTCGTACGCGATGGTGAGTGTGGGAACCACCGATGAGACTACGACACGATCGACAGACTCCCAGCGTATGCCGTCCAGGGCAAGAAGGCCGCCGAGACGGACCCTCAGTTCGTCCGCGGTGAGCGTAGCCTCAGTCGAGATGCGCCAGTGCCCGCCAAGCCGACCGTTCTCGAACAATCCGAGCACCGTCTGCGTGTTGCCTATGTCAACCGCGAGGATCATGAGTCTTCCCCTCTGTCGTTCGGCTGCGTTACGGAGGAGCAACGCGGCAGCTAGCGGGACCATACCGATGCTATCATCGCCCAAGACGCCCACAAGCGACCAACGGGAGGTCCGATGACGGCGACACCAGCCAAGATCCTCGTCGTGGACGACGAGCAATCGATCCTGCAGTTCGTATCCTACAACCTTCGCAAAGAAGGCTACGAGGTTACTGTCGCAAACGACGGCGACGAAGCGCTCGAGCTTGCCGAGGCCGAACCGTTCGATCTGGTCGTACTCGACATCATGCTGCCGGGCACGGACGGGTACGAGGTGTGTCGCAAACTGCGTGCGAACGGCGACGTCCCCGTGCTGTTCCTCTCGGCACGCGACACCGAACTCGACAAGGTGGTCGGCCTCGAGATCGGGGGCGATGACTACCTTTCCAAGCCGTTCGGCGTGAGAGAACTGCTCGCCAGGGTCAAGGCGCTTTTGCGGAGGTCGTCCGGACGTACCAGCCAGGGCGCGTCTGCAGAGGACCAGCCCGTCTCCGCAGCGGGGATCGTACTGGATGAGGCGTCCCATGAAGCGCACTTCGGCGAGAACGAGATCGACCTGACACCGCGTGAGTTCGAATTGCTTGCGTGTCTGATGCATCACGCGGGCAAGGTGCTCTCTCGTGAGCAGCTGCTGCGCCAGGCGTGGGGCTGGCAGTATGTCGTGGAGACCAAGACGGTTGATACGCACGTGAAGCGACTCCGCGACAAGCTCGAGAAGGCCGGCGTCGACCCTGCTGTCGTCGAGACCGTACGCGGCTACGGCTATCGCATCGCCGAGTAGCGAATGCGCTCATCGATCCGCACACGACTTCTCGCGGCATTCCTTGCCGTTGCCCTCACGGCGGCGGCCGGTTTGTCCGTCTACTTCCTGAAGGAACTCGAGGGCTTCGCCCTGCGCAAGCTCGAGGAACGCCTCCACACCGAAGCGCTGTTGGTGGCAGAAGTCGTCTCGGAAGCCTACATGTCCGACGGCAGACTCTCATCGGCAGAGACAGCCGAGTTGTCTGCAGCACTCCAAGACGCGGGGCCCGACATCTTCTCACGCGTCCGCATACTCGACGCTGAGGGTATCGCTCTCGTCGATTCCGCCGGAGACGACGGACTGGGTATCGGCTACGAGAAACTTGCTGAGGTCGGTGCTGCTCTTGAAGGGGATTACGGGGCTGCGACCCGGGTGACCGGGGACAACCGGGTCGGCCTCTACATCGCCGAACCGATACTGAGAGGCAATGCGGTGGTCGGCGTGTCATACGCCTCGTCGACGACGTTCTCGATCATCGCTCTCCTGCAGACCTACCGTATGCGCTTGTTGATCGTGATGCTGCTGTTCGTTGCCGTGACTCTTGCACTCACCGAGATACTCTCACGATGGCTCTCCGCGCCGCTTCAGGAGCTCAGCCAGGGAGCCCAGGCATTCGCAGCGGGCGACCATGCCGTCCGTGTGACACCGATGGGTTCACGTGAGACACGGGCAGTGGCTGAAGCGTTCAACGCGATGGGCGACGAGGTCGAGAGCGTCGTGCGTGAGCTGAAAGAGGAGGAGCGGCGCAAGACCCGCTTCGTCTCGGATGTCAGTCATGAGTTGCGCACACCGTTGACCGCGATCCGTGGTGCGGCGGAGACGCTGCTCGACGGTGATGTGCCCCCCGATGACGAGCGCCGCTTCCTTGAGACCATGGTGCGGGAATCGGACCGTCTGGCCAGACTCGCCAATGACCTTCTCACACTCCAGCGCATCGAAGGGGGCACCGGCGAATTGCCGCTGCGCCGGGTACGGCTGCGGGTGATCGCGGAGCGTGCTGCCGAAGGACTGCGGGCGCTGACGGACGAGCGCGGCGTGAGCGTCGTCATCGAGGGAGAAGCTCCTACGGTGCTGGGGGACTCGGACCGTTTGCAGCAAGTCATCGCGAACCTGCTCGACAACGCGACTCGCATGACGCCATCCGGCGGCATCGTCCACGTCGTACTCGCCGCGGACGAGGACAGCGCCATTCTGACCGTGGCCGACCAGGGACCGGGTATCCCTGAGGACGCCCTTCCGCACCTGTTCGATCGTTTCTACCGCGCGCAGGCGAGCCGGGACCGCTCGACCGGCGGCGCGGGACTCGGTCTCGCGATCGTCCAGGCCATCGCTCAGGCGCATGCGGGCGGCATCACCGCAACCAACCGTCCGGAAGGCGGTTCGGCGTTCACCCTCCGACTCCCCGCCATCGCCGACTGACATTGCCGCACGACCGCCCGTTTGTCGCCCCGACGACACCCTACCGCCACTCCCCCGCGACTCCCGCACTTCAGACTGATAGCAGGAAGTCCGGAGCGAAAGGGAGACGCAGATGACGGTGCCCAGACTGATCGCGATCGCATTGATCTTCGTGCTGGCCGCAGGGGCGTGGATGGTACTCGCAGCCTCGGTCGAATACAGGACGCAGGACACCGGCGCAGCGCTCTACGACCGTGTCGGCGGGCTATGGGGTGAACCACAGACACAGTACGTCCCGTCGTTCACCTACGCGCCCGGCGCCGGCGCAGCCAGTCACGCGCTGGAGCTCGACGCGACGACGATCGACACGACCTTCCTGCTCGACCAGCGCAAGAAGGGTCTGCTGTGGTACGCCACCTACACGGTGGACTTCGCCGCGCAGTACCGTGTGAGCAATCCGTCCACTGGGACCGTCGACGCACGGGTGGAGTTCCCCTTCCCTACACCGGACGGCATCTACGACGGGTTCGCAATACGGGTTGACGGCGCCGAGGTGCCGGTCGCCTACTCCGAGGGAAACGCCGTCGCCTCGTTCGCACTGGCGCCCGGTGCTACTGCGGCCATCGAGACCGGCTATCGGACCAACGGCCTGGATGAGTGGCGCTACGTCCCGGTCACAGACGGTGTGGGCGTCATCAGAGACTTCACCCTGACGATGAACACCGACTTCTCTGACGTCGACTTCCCGGATGATGCAGTCTCGCCCACCTCGACCAACGGCGCCGATATGGGCAAGACGCTGACATGGCGCTACGACAGTCTGGTCAGCGGTCGGTCGATCGCGCTGACCATGCCCCGACCGATGAACCCCGGACCCCTCGCCTCGCGCATCTCACTGTTCGCACCCGTGTCGTTGCTGTTCTACTTCGCGGCGCTCGTGTTACTGACGGCAACGCAGCATATCAAGCTGCATCCCGTGAACTACGCGTTTCTCGCCGCAGGCTTCTTCGCATTCCACTTGCTCTTCGCGTACCTCGTGGATCGCGTGGACATCAACATAGCGTTCGTGATCGCCTCTCTTGCGTCCGTTGGGCTGTGTGTGAGCTACCTGCGGGTCGTGCTCGGCAAGGGGCCCGCCCTGAGAGAAGTCGCGACGAGCCAGTTCATTTTCCTCGTGCTCTTCAGCTACAGCTTCTTCTTCGAGGGGCTCACCGGGCTCGCGGTGACTATCGGATCGGTACTCACGCTCGGCTACTTCATGACCAAGACAGGTAACGTCGACTGGGAGACGGTGTTCACACGCAAGACTCCGGAACGCGTGGGGCTGATGCCTCCGGTGCCCGAACCGCACTAGGACTCGAACCGCAGGACCCGGGAGTCTTCCCGGGTCCTGCCTATCGACTCAGCAGCGGTCCAGTGTTATGTGCGTCGTATCAGGTCGCACCGCCGACAGCAGCTCCGCAGTCTCCGGGTGGCAGGTGAACAGCACGACCTGGCGATCATCCGCAAGCCTGGCGATCGCTTCAGCGGAACCGCGGCGACGCTCCGGATCGAAGTTCACCAAGACATCGTCCATCAGTACCGGAAGTCCTCGACCGACATCATTGAGCTGACCGATGAGACCGAGCCTCAGCGCGAGATACATCTGCTCGGCGGTACCCCGCGACAGCACATCGGAGGTCTTGCCCTCGGCGCGTTCGTCGAAGACCTCCACCGCACCCCCGGCAATAGGCACGGTCAGGCCGACGTACCGGTCATTGGTGATGAGGCGGAATGCATCCTGTGCGCTACGGACGACCTCGGGCTGGCGCTCACGCTCGTAGCGTTCCTGAGTGACTCCGATGAGCCTCGCCGCCGCTCGTAGCACCGCGTATTCCTCGGCGGTGTCTCTCATACGCTCGCTCAGGCCCGCGAGGTCCAGCCGGAGCTCCCCGCCACGCGCCTCGCGGGTCCGCTTGGCCAATCGCTCGTCGAGTCGAGAGCGCTCGTCGGCAAGAGCATCGTGCTCGCGCTCCGCCTCCTCCAAGGCGAGCCGCTGCCGTTCGGCCATCGCCTCAAGAGACTCGCCGTCAGCGATCCCCCACTTGCCGAGAATCGCCGTGGCCTCCTCGCGGGCGTGAACGACCTTCTGCTCGGCGACGCTCACTCGGGTCTGCAGCTCCGCACTCAGGCGCTCGGTCTCCTCTCGACCGGTGAGCCTCTGCCGGGTTTCGGAAAACACCTGTCGCGCCTTGCTCACCAACAGCGGGATGTCGTCTTCACCAGGCTCGGGTGTGACCTCGGTGAATCGTGAGAGCACACCCGTGAGTCGCTGCGCGTAGCCATCAAGCCGCGTGCGCAACCGCTCAACGGACTCGCGCGCGTCGTCCACGGCGGTCCGCAACGCGGCCGCCTCACGCACGAGTCCGAGCGTCTGTGAAACCTCGGAGGGAGCCATGCCCGGGCGCAGGCCACTTGCTTCAAGCCAGCGATCCCAGATCGTCTGTCGCGCGGACAGCGTGGACTGCGCCAACTCGACTTCTCGAACCGCCTCGGCAACGGAGCGCCGCGCGTCGTCCTCCGAGGTGAGCGCGGTCCGGCAGGCATCGAGCAGCCGACGCATGCGTGCCAGTTCCATACCGGTGGGTGCGACCGTCATGCCCAGCGTCTGCAGAGCTGCATCCGGCGCATCTTCCACGCGCCCCGCCATGCGACGGCGGCGCAGCACGAAGAATGCGCCCGCGAGCACGAGAACAACTCCGATCATGACGGCGACATACTCGCTGAGCGAGAGCCCGGCCGCTATAGCGACGACCCCCGACAGCAGCAGCACAAGCGCCGGCGCATCCAGCGTGCGGGCAAGGCCCGGCGCCGGACGTCCTCCCTCAAGCGCCTCGAGGGCCGCGAACCGTTCGGCCAGCGTCTCGCGCGGGTCAGGCATCCCGTCAGCACCGGCGTTGCGGCAGCCGGCATCCGCAAGCTTCGACGCCTCTGCGGCGGCCAGCTCAGCACGCTCCACGTCACGCGAGCGCGACCCCACCTCCAGCTCAAGTCGCTGCAGCTCGTCGCGTGCTGCGTCTACCACTCGCTGGGCCTCGGGTCCGGCGTCGATGGTCAACAGCTCCTCGGCGCCGCGGCCGGTTCGGGCCACAGCGTCATCAAAGCGCCGTTGCGCCTGCGCCAGCGCCGTCTCGGCGTCACGCAGATCACTCCGCCCCTGCGTATGCGCGGACGCCTCGTCCACCAACGCCTCGAGTTCGGCCATGACCGCAAGCACGCGTTCGTCGGGCTTCGCCTTGCCGCCCGAGTCGGTGACAGTCTTCAGTTCGGCACGCAGCCCCACGAGCTCCTGCTCGAGCGCATCGATGCGAGCTACCCGTTCGGCAAGACGCTCGGTTGCGCGCGCGACCTCGGTATGGGCCGCACGGCGATCGTCGCGCAGGGCGCGCGCATCGGCCACGGAGCGGTCGAGTTCGGTCAGATGCGCGCGATCAGCCACGAACGACGCGGCCTCCTCCTCGAGTACCCGCAGTTCGACTCGCGTATCACGCATCTGCGCCAACAGAGTGTTCGCGCGCTTGGTCTTGCCGCGAGGCGTGAACAGTTCCTCGGCGTCCTTCTCAAGTACCGTTCTCACGTCGTGGGGGCTCACGGTCAGCCCCGCACTCGCCGCATACAGACGCGCGATGATGTCGTCGTCCGAACCGCGGAGGTTCTCGATCTGCGCCATCTCGTCCAGGCCGAAGCCGAACACGACTTTGAACGCGAGCGGGCTTACACCTGCACAGATCTCGTCGAGAAGCGCACCGCGGGCAACGCCATCGAGTGATCGCACCTCGACCGGCCCGCCATGCGGACCCTCGCTCCGCTCGACTACCCAACGCGATCCGTTCTCTTCGAACACGAGACGCCCCTGGCGCTTGCCGGCCGCAGACAGGTACTGCCGGTCTCTCTCGCGAGCAGTGGGGAATCCATAGAGCACGTGGCGGACCAGGGCCGTGAACGTGCTCTTACCGGCCTCGTTGGGACCCTCGACCACGGTGAGGTGATCGCCCAGGTCGCCGAGAGAGGCGTCAGCGAGTCGCCCAAAGCGTACGGCCTCGATACGGCGCAGTCTCATCTGTCCTCCTCGGTAAGGAGGCGATCGAGCGCCAGGTCGCGTGCCGCAGCGATCACGGCAGCCGGATCAGGGGATGGCAGGTCTGTTCCCGCCCGTTCCAGCAACGGCTCGATGAGCTCGGCAACGAACGAAGCCGCCGCATCAGGATCGTCGATGAGTCCGTCGGCCATGCGCACCAGGTCGCCTGCGAACTCTTCAGAGCCGCGCAGCGTCTCCAGGTCGATAGCCGGGCGAGTGTGATCGCGGATACGATCGACCCACACCCACGGCTCGGCGTCCATTCCCTCGGTACGCACCTCGTTGACGATGTCGCGAAGCACTCCGGGGCGCGCCAGCTCGGCGTGGACCTCGGCGCGGCCCACCACCTCGATTCGCAACACCGATGGCCGGCCGTCAGCATCGCGGACGGCAGCATCACACGCGTCCGCAAGCGCAGCATGAACGTCCTGTATGCCGACGGCGTCACTCACGTCCACGGTGCGCACGTCCCACAACACCGCAGCCGTGGGAACGAAGGTCGCGCGCGCGCCGCTGTCGTCGAGCGACACCTCCCAGCAGCCCCGGGCACCGGTCTGGGTCGGATCGAGGCCCTGCGTACACCCCGAGTACGCTGCCGTGACCGCCCCCGTGAACAGCTGCTCGGGCTTGTGGATGTGCCCGAGCGCCCAGTAGTCCATGCGCGCGGCCTTGAGATCATCCGCCGAACACGGCGCATAGTCATCGTATTCACGCCTGCCGCCCACGTTGGCGTGCAGGACGCCTATCGCAAGCGTGTCCGCCGGATCGCGGACGAAGGAGACGGCGAGGTTCTCCATCTCGGCAGCCTTACGGTAGCTTCGGCCGTAGATCGCGCAGGTCGCACCGTCACGCTCGAACACGACACGCTCGACCTTCTTGGCCGAGAAGACATGGACGGTCTCGGGCAGGGTGATCCCTGCAGACCAGCCGTCGGCCGGGTCGTGATTGCCCCACACGATGTAGACGGGGATCTCCGCATCGGCCAGTCGCTGCATGGCTCGCTGAAAGGCGAACTGCGCGCGGACGCTCTTGTCTCGGCTGTTGTATGCGTCACCCGCGATGACCAGGAAGTCGACCTGACGCTCGATGCATTCGCTGATGACCGCCTCAAGCGCCCGGTACGTCGACTCGACAAGTGCGCGACGAACGCGATCGTCAGTGGCATCCACGCCTTTGAAGGGCGCGTCGAGATGAAAGTCTGCAGCGTGGATGAAGCGGACGGGCTGAGCCATCGACCCTCCCTGTCGTGATGTCTGCCCCCATCTTATAGGGAGTGACTGACACGCGACAGCCGGACTCAGACGAGTCGTGCCCTCCGGAGCGTTCCGGCCACCACAACGGCCCCCGCGCCCTTCAGCGCATCGACGAGCAGGAACGGCAAGACGCCCGCAACAAGAGCCGCGCGCGCGTCCATCCCGGTGACGAACGCGAGTTGGGCCCATCCGGCGAGGTAGGTGATCACCACGACTGTGATGACGGCGACGATATCGGCAGCCATCGGCCGGACGTGGTCGGCCAGAACGGTGCGCAGAAGCGAGCCGAGCCACGCGCCGCCTGCGAAGCCGAGAAGGAAGCCCCCGGTGGGCCCCGCAAGCACCACAAGCCCCGCTTTGCCGCCTGCGAACACCGGCAATCCCACAGCACCTGCGAGAATGTAGGTACCGACGGCGCCCGCTGCGGCAGCCGGCGGCAAGATGAGCGCGGCCAACGCGACGAGCAGCGTCTGCAGGGTGAACGGCACCTCGCCGACGGGTATGGCTATCAACGCTGATGCTGCGATGAGAGCAGCGAATAGCGCCGATACGACCAACGTGTGTGTTCTGGATCGAACGACGTGGAGCATGCGTGACTCTCCGCTAGTAAACCTCTGATTACAGAGACTTTACTTTAGGTTTCGCATGCGACAGCGTCAATGACCTGACGACTACTGGGCTTCGGTTATCTCCACGAGCTCGATATCGAAGTGCAGCGTCTCGCCGGCCAACGGATGGTTGAAGTCGAGGGTCGCGGTGGTCCCGTCCTCGGCGAATGCGGCCACGGTCGCCGGCATCTTCGAACCGTCCGGTGCAATGAGCGTGATGATGACGCCGAGCGGCGGGACGTTGTCGCCGAAGAGCTCCATGGCGACCTCCTGGACGGCCTCGTCGTGACGCGGACCGTAGGCGTCGTCAGGTGCGATGACGATGGTGGTGGAGTCGCCGGGCTCAAGGCCGAGCACGGCGGTCTCGAAGCCGGGAATGACCTCGCCGGCACCGAGCGTGAACGACAAGGGCTCGCGCCCGTCGCTTGAATCGAACTGCGATCCGTCGTCCAGCGTTCCGGTGTAGTGGACAGCGACGGTGTCGCCGTTTGCTGCGGGCATGTTGACCTTCTTCCGATCGGTTTCCGAACGCCGCATGGGCGTTCGTCCACCCTAGAGGGTGCCCGTTGAGGCGTCAACTTCGCTTCGCAAACCGGCGAGATCGGCGATGCGTCCGGCAACGGTGGGCTCGTCCCACGAGCCGGACTCCTCGCCCCACGCACGAAGGACCTCGACCGCCACCTGGTAGCGCGCTTCCGGCGACAGGGAGGCCCTGCGGGCAAAGAACTGCCGGGCTAGCGCCTCTCGGGCATTGGAGGCCAGACCCGCCTCCGACAGCGTGAGTTCGCCCGTGTCTCGCACAACGACCGTACCAGCAGCCATGTCGCCCAGCCGCTTGTTCTGGGCCGAGAAGAGCACCGCGACCAGGCCGACGCCGTAGTAGCCGGGCAGCATGTCCACGAGCCGCACGACGTTGCGGATGATCGAGTCCATGACGCCGACCCGTCCTCCGTCATCTCGTACGACTCTGATGCCGAGGGCCCGCTTGCCGACTGTGCGCCCGTTGCGCAGAACCTCCAGCAGAACGAAGTACGCCCACGCCGTGATGAACGCCACGATCAGAACGCCGGCATAGACCCAGATGAACGCCGAGTCGGGCAGCGCATCGCCGAACACGGAGTAGATGAGCGTGACCGCGAGCAGCTCGGCAAGCAAGAGCACGGATACCAGAACGGTATCGATGAACAGTGCGGCGGCCCGCGAGGCGATACCCGCAAGATCGTAGGCGAACGCGACCGACTCGGGCGTCTCGACTGACAGCCGGTCGCGATACGGGTTTTCCGTCGTCATTGACTCCATCCTCGTCTCGGCGTACCGCGCTTCCGATGCTAGCATAGGGTCTGGCCGAGCGGACTAGGGAGTGGGCGTGCAAGAACGAGAGTTCGTGAGCGGGTCCCGCGAGATCTGGGAACGCCTCGCAGCGGTCGTCGCACGCGCGCGCAAGAAGGGCATCTCCTCGCTCTCGGCTCCCGAGGTGAAGGCCATGCACGAGGACTATCGTCGGACAGCGGCGGATCTTGCGTACGCACAAACGCACTACTCGGGCAGCGAGACGACCGTCTACCTGAACCGATTGATCGCCTCGGCGCACGGTGAGCTCTACGGCAGCACGCCTCGACGCATGTCGGCACTGTGGCGCTTCCTGACGACCGGATATCCCCGGCTCATCCGGCGGTATGCCAGACCGATCGGCATGGCAGCGTTGCTGCTCTTCGGAGCTGTAGCGCTGGGTTATCTGCTCACCTACGTGAACTACCCGCTTGCACGCGTCATCGTCCCGCAAACCTTCCGGGATGCGCTTGCGGACCCCACCGCACCGCAGGGCGGCTCCCTCGGTGAAGTGCTGTTGCAGGCCCCCGCTTTCTCGGCACTCATCACCACGAACAACATCCAGGTCTCATTGCAGGCGTTCGCGGGCGGCATGACGTTCGGGCTGCTCACGGTGTACGCGCTCATCATGAACGGCGCGTTGCTGGGTGTGCTCGCGGGTGCCTTCGGACAGGCGGGATCTGCGCTCGAATTCTGGGCGTTCATCGTGCCCCACGGTGCCCTGGAGCTGCCCGCGATCGTGCTCGCCGGCGCCTCGGGGCTGATGCTTGCCGGCGCACTCGTCTTCCCCGGCGACAGGACGCGCGGGCAGGCGCTCCGCGGGGTATCGGGTGACGCGGTGCGGCTCGTGCTGGGCGCGATACCGCTGCTGGTGATCGCCGGTCTCATCGAGGGCTTCGTGACGCCCCTGGGTATCGACCCGCTGGCGAAGGTGGCGTTCGGCGCTGCGATGGGACTGTTGCTTGCAGCGTACGTGCTGCTGCCGGGCCGGGGCGCCGACAAGCGCAAGAAGCGGGAGTAGGCTGCGGGGCCATCAGATCCCCTGCCCTAAAGCCTTCCTCGTGCTTTGACCTCCAGATACCGATTGACCGCGGCCACCGACAGCTCGTCCGGGTCGACATCCAGGATCAGCGCACCGCGCGATGCAAGCACGCTCAGCGCTTCCGCTTTGTCGCGCAGCACGTCCTCGGCAACCGCCACCCCGAACGCATCCGTTTCGGTGCCCACCTCACCCCTTGCCCTGCGCTCGATGTCGCGGTTGCGCTGGGTGATCAGCAGTGGCAGATGGCGAGGCATGAGGCCTTTCAGCACGCCGATCAGGCGACGCGAAGGCTCCTGGCCGACCACGTCCGTGAAGAGCACCACGAGCGATCGGCGCGACAACCGGGTCGAGAGGAACGTGAGCGCCCTGGCGTAGTCGGACTCCTCGGTCTTGCCCTCGACCGAGTAAAGCGCTTCAAGCACCGCAAGGAACTGACGGTGTCCCTTCTTCGGTGGCAGGAATGTGTGCACGTCACGTCCGAACACGAGCAGCCCGACCAGATCGCCGCCCTGCGTGGCAAGATACGCCAGCAGCAGGGCCGCATTCACCGCCCGATCGAGTTTGGACAGCCCGCCGATGACCGGCTGCATCAGCCGTCCGGCATCGACCGCGAGGATGATCGTCTGGCTGCGCTCGACCTCGAATCGGCGCACGACGGGATGGGCGCGCCGGGCTGTGGCCTTCCAGTCGATGTCGCGGTAGTCGTCGCCGTGCTGGTAGTCGCGCAGCGACTCGAACTCGGTGCCCGCGCCGGTGTAGCGCGTAGCGCGAATGCCGAGTTCGTACAAGGTTCCTTTGCGCGCAAGCAGCGCGTATCGCTGCACCGCGAGAATGTCGGGGTACACGCGGCACTCCTCGGCCAACGGCACCACGAACTGCCGGCCGGCGAGGCCGAGCGGCCCCATCGAGCGGATACCGGGATCGCCGAAGCGATACGCCCCGCGATGCACCGGTGTGAAGTGCAGGGTGACGACCGACTCGTCGTGTGGAGGAACGGCGACAGCGCCGAAGCGCCGCTCGCCCTCGAAGCCTGCCGGCGGTGTTTCCCGGCCGAACAGGACAGCGCCGCGGGCGCTGCGGTTGGTCACGGTCAGCCGCACGGGATTGGGGACGCCGATCGACGACTTGGCCGGCAGCTCGCGTGCGAACTCCAAAGAGTCCGGACCCGGAGCCGCGCGGTACTCGCTCGCCAGCAGCGCCGTCCAGCCGCCGAGCCACACAGCGGCGGCGCCCCACGCCCACCAGCCCGGCAGCAGCGGGACCAGCAACACGGGAACGGCGATCATCGCAGTCGCGCGTGGCGTCACGTGCGGCAACAATCCAAGCAGTCTATGGAGCCGGGTCCTCATCGCGGAACCGGCACTCCCGCCAGGACGTCGGCAACGACCACGTCGGTGCCGGTGCCCTCGATCTCCACCTCGGGACGGAGCATGATGCGGTGACGCAGGCAAGCAGTGGCCATGGCCTTCACATCGTCCGGTGTCACGTAGTCGCGACCGTCGAGCAGCGCATGGCCTTTGGCCGCGACAAGGATCGCGACAGCGGCGCGCGGACTCGCCCCCAGCGTGACGGCGGGGTGCTCGCGTGTCGCACGCGCGATGGTGGTGACGTACTGCACGACCGCCTCGTCGACGACCACCGCGTCGAGCGCGGCACGGGCGCCCATGATCTCGGCCGTTGTGGCGACTTTCGCGACCCCCAGAACGCCGAGGTCCGTCATCTCCATGCCGCCGACATGGCGTCGCAAGATCTCGGCCTCCTCGGCCTCGGCAGGGTAGTCGACGACCACCTTCTGCTGGAAACGGTCGAGTTGCGCCTCGGGCAGCGGGTAGGTGCCCTCGTACTCCACCGGGTTCTGCGTGGCGACCACCAGGAACGGCGCCGGGAGCGCATATCCCGTGCCGTCGATCGTCACCTGACGCTCCTGCATCGCCTCGAGCAGAGCCGACTGTGTCTTGGGAGGCGTGCGGTTGATCTCATCGGCAAGCACCAGATTCGCGAACACAGGTCCCTGCCGGAGACGGAACTCCTGCCGCTCGAGGTCGAATATGTTGGTGCCCACGACATCGGCAGGCATCAGGTCGGGAGAGAACTGGATGCGTTTGAACGTCGCATCCAAAGAGTACGCAAGCGCCCTGGCCAGCAGCGTCTTGGCGGTACCCGGAACGCCCTCGAGCAGGATGTGCCCGCCGGTCAGCAGACCGATGAGCAGCGCGTCGACCGTTGCATCCTGACCGACGACCGCCTTGCCCACCTCCGCGCGGACCGCTTCGGCGAGCCGCTTCACGTCACGTGTGTCAGCCATCGATTCCCTCGACCTCCCGTCTCAGCCGGACGATCCGTCCGGCGACCGATACGAACTCCGATTCAGTGATGCCGCCACGTGCACGCAGGGCGGCCGAGTGTTCCACTACCGAGGCGACGTCGGTGCGCCGTGCGAGCCCGAGCGTCGTGGTGCCGTACCGGTTCGCGATCGCCCGCATCAGGCCACCCTCGAGGACCTGCAGCGCCTCGGACCGCGCGCCGGCCTTGCGGTACAGACCGGCGAGAGAGTCGATGTAGGCCGCGGTGCGCGCGGGTGGTATCTCGGGCTCGACGATCGCCGGGCCGATGCGCCGCGCCCGGGACAGCACCAGGAAGAACAGCGCGAACATACCGATGATGACCGCTGCTTGCCCGCCTGCCAGCAGCCGTTGCCACAGACTCCCACCGAACGCGAAGCCGTGATGGTACTCGTCGAAGTACACCGGCCCCGCCGGCGTGGTGAGTGCGACCGCGAAGCGAGCGTTGTCCGCGTGCTCGATCCCGGCGTTGGCGAGCGGCCTGATGTCGGAGAGCCAGACGATCTCTCCGGCGCCCAACGCCCGCGACATGAGGACCGCACCGTCGTGCTCCCCCGCTACCGTGACCCACGCCGGATCGGATGCCGACAGCCGCTCACGACCGACCGATATCTTCCCGACTCCCGCCACCTCTTTGGCCGGGAAGACCGGTGTGACCGTCGCGTCCGCGGCGGATACCGGTGTCACCTCGCGGGCAGAGACACCGATAGCTTCGCGCGCCTGCCAACCCACCAGCACCACACGGCCGCCACCTTCGATCCACGCACGAAGCCGTCGCACCTCGTCATCGGCCACCGCCTTCTCGAGCGCGGTGTCCGCTGCCACGATGATCGTGCCTGTCTCGGGCAGCTCATCGAAGTCCGTGAGCGCGCGCACGTCGTAACCGAGCTCACCTAGATAGCGGAACAGCACCTTCAGACCGACGTCGGACTGCGAGAATGTTGAAGCCGTCTCCTGACGGAAGCCGTAGAAGCGTTGCGCCATGCCGATCGCAAACCAGTACGTGCCCAGCAACACGACCGCGATCAGCACCGAGGTGACGGTTCTGGCGTCCAGTCGGATCCGTCGCTTCACGCGACATCACCTGCCTCGAGCATGGCCGAGAAGCTCACGTATGCCGCACGCGCGGAAGCGAAACCCGTCCCGCCGGGGTCGCGATGGCCGTACCAGGCGGGTTCGAATACGGCGGCGATCTCGGCCAGCGAGCACGACAGTCCATCGCGGGAGCCGGCGACGTCGCGCAGCAGCTCGGCAGTCGTACGCGTCCGCGTGCGCGAGACCACACCGTGCTCGCCCAGGGATCGGGCCGCACCGCCGAAGAGTGCGCGCACCGCGTCCCGGTACCGGTTCTCGGACGCCGCAGCGTCCGCATAGGCCAGGACATCATCGGGCAGCCCCTCGGCGACCGCGACCACGGGCTTTCCCGCAACGCCGTCTTCGAGTGCTTCGACGTGGTGGCGCGCGATCACGCCTTTGCGCCACAGGCGCCACACCAGGAAGACCGCCAGGAGCACCGCCAGTGCGCTCATGGTGGGGAGGATCCACTTGTAGACAGGCTCCGGCACGTCGGGCAGGAGTTTAGGGAGAAGATCCGCGAGCCAGTCGCGGATTCGCTGCTCCAGCTCGCTCAGCCACGAGGGCATGCCGGTGTCCCCCACGCGCTCTTCCTCGATGATCCGGGAGAGCGCGGCCGCATCGGATGGCGTGACTTCGCCGGATGGCACCCCGACCGCCGCCGCGAGCGACGCGACATGCGACGCGATCTTCTCGGCAGCATCGCGTCGGGCCGATGCACTCGACGCGCCCTCCAGCTCGGCGAGTATCCTGGCAAGCGTCGAGTCATCGAGGGTGATCGTCCGTTCTCCGGCGATCACCTCCTCGCCCTCGGGGAGCAGTGACCTGACGTGCGCGGCAAGTTCCTCGGCGCCCGACGCGTCCCCCACTTCGGGCATGGCTGTGCTGACGGCGTCGGCCGCCGCCTGAAGTCGTGATGCGTAGTCCTCGATACTCGAAGCGGCCCGTGCGGGCAACGCCCCCAGCGCGAGTGCGACGACGATCGCCGCTGTCAGCGCGGTTGCAGCCCTGCGTGTCAGGGCGCGTCTCATGCGACTTTCGAAAGCTCCTGGGCCCGCATCACGAGGTCGATCCCCTCGTTGCGAACGCGCAGGTCGAGGTAGAGGCTGAAAGCCGCGAGCGGCATGAACGGCGCCGGCAGCGTGGTGGCGATCGCAAGTATCAGGCCCTCCGTGAACTTCCAGCCGAGCGAGGTGGTCTGGAAGATCGCTTCGGGGTTCTGCATGGAGACGACGAGCTGACGGACCGCGATGGGTGAGGCCACCGCCGAGCGGAACAGCGACATGAGTATCGCAGCGATGATCGCCCAGCCGAGAACACGCCAGCCATTGCCTTTCACCAAAGCGATCGAGCGACGGAACGCATAGTCGATACCGCCGCCCTCAACAACGATGACGACGCCCACCATGCTCAGCCAGACCGCCGCGAACGCGGAGCCGATGTAGAGCGTGAAAGCACCGAGCCCGACGAGCATCGACACGATCCACTGAACGAGCAGATACCAGCCGAAGCGAGACAGGCCATGTTTCATGATCTCGCGCCAGGACGGTCGCTCGCCGGCAAGCATCCGCGGCGCTGCGGTGATCACGCAGCAGTCGTGATAGTAGCGGATAAGCGTCATCACCATGCTCGAAGCGAGCAGAACCAGGTAGGAGACGGCAACGCCGGTCGAGAATATGGGATCGCCTACACCCGAGACCTGCTCCAAGATCCCGCGGAAGTAGAAATCGCCCGCGACCCCGCTGGCGAGCGCAACGGGAAAGATCGTCAGAAGTGAGACCCGGAACAGCGACTTGAAGTTGGCGCGATACATGGCGACGGCGTCATCAAGAACGGCGCCGACATTCCTGGCTTCCAGCCTCATGCCTCCCCGTCCTCCCGCTCTCGGAGCGTCACCTCTCCGCCGAACACCGGAGTCTGTCCCACAAGCAGCCTACCCGACGAGTCCACCCCACCGGCCGTGCCCGATGCGACTATCGCGCCGGTCGCGGCACGTACCACCACGTCCCGGCCCTGCAGCGCATCGCGACGGGCATACGCATCTGCGAATACCTCGAAGCCTTCCGCCACATACCGGCGATACGCCACCGCGATCGCATCAAGCACGGATGCTGCAACGTCTGCGGGCTCGATGCCGACCACGGCGTCGTCGACGTAGGCGAATCCATCCGTCACGCCTTCGGGTCGACAGACGTTGATCCCGACACCGGCCACGACCCACTCCACCATATCGGCTTCGGCGGACATCTCCAACAGTATGCCGGCCAGCTTCCGGCCACCGAGCAGCACGTCGTTGGGCCACTTGATCGACGTCTCGACACCCAGCCCGCAAAGACCGTCGGATACGCCCAGCGCGATGACCAGCGCGAGTGACGACACTGACGCCGGCGCCAGAGCGGGCCTGAAGATGGCCGAGAGATACGCGCCACCCTCGGGTGACTCCCAGCTACGGCCCAGACGGCCTCTGCCTCCATGCTGCCGGGCGGCGATCACCACGGTCCCCTCGGGAGCCAGACTCGCCGCCAGACGCTTCGCGTCGGTATTCGTGGACTCCGTGTGCTCCCCGCCCTCGAACCGGACCCATAGCGGGTCGGACACGAGTGGTGCGACGGTCTCGGGCAGAGTGAGAGACGGGGCGCTCAGCAGACGGTACCCGACACTGTGGGCGGACTCGATACGGAAGCCGTCTTCGCGCAGCGCCGCGATGTGCGCGCCGACGGCCACGCGACTGATGCCGAGCTCGGTTGCGAGCGTCTCTCCGGATACGAAACCTCCGCGCGCCTCCACAAGCGCGCGCACGATCGCGATCCTACGAGATCCCGTCATCGCCCGCTTCCTCCAACGCTTCTTCGAGCTCCGCCTGCAGCGCGAGCCGCTCGATCCGGCGCACGACGAACCTGCGGCGACCCCACACAAGGAATGCGACCATCGCCAGCAACAAGAACAGGCCGAACCAGCTGAGGTTGCGCGCCACACGCAGCGCCTTGTCGAAGTTCTCGGCGAAGATCCGCCCGAGCGCGATCATCAGCGTCGTGTACAGAATGGCCCCGGCCAGCGTCCACAACTCGAATACCGCAAGGTTCATGCGCGTGACACCTGCAAGCGCGGGGACCCAGTTCTTGAAGCCCGCGGCGAATCGCGAGACGAGCACGGTCTTGGAGCCATGCATCTCGAAGTACTCCTCGGCGGCCTTGATGTCGTCCTCGTCGAAAAACCGGGTGCCCCAGCGGAAGAGCGCCTCTCGGCCACCGCGTCTGCCGAACAGGTAGCTCAGGTTACTGCCAATGAGAGTGCCCGACAGTGATGCGATGCCCACGAGCCACATGCTCAGGGTGCCCTGCACCGAGACGAACCCCGCCGCCATGACGACGGTCTCACCGGGCGTGACCGAGCCGATGATGAACAGGTTCTCGAAGATGGTGAATCCCATAACGATCAGGTATCCCATGCTGTCGAGCGCTGCGAGGAACCAGTCGAACGGTGCGAACCCTGTCTGCGGTGCGATCACTCGACTCCCTCCCCTGCGCTCGCGGGTGACGCCCACGCCAGCCAGTCTCCGTAGTGTGGGAAGAGCATGACATAGGCGCCGAGGGAGACGAGCAACATCGTGAAGAAATCGAGCGCGCTTCGCGACATGAGCGACAGAACGAAGCCCACAGCGGCGGGCAGCTGTGCGAGTCCCACAAGCGTCCAGGACAGCGACCGGGATGCGAGCAGGACGTCGATCTCTTCCCCGCGGGGACCACGCTTCTTCATCCCGCGCCCGATGAACACGCCGGCAACAGCAGCCGCCCAGAACAGGTAGCGCAGAGCGTCGCCGCCACCCGGAGCCCCCCAGAAGTCAGCGCGCACTGCCATCTGCTCGGCAGCGATGAGCAACACCAGCACGAAGCCGAGCATCGCTGACCGGCGAACCCAGTCAACGTATGCGATGCGAATGGCCTCGGTGTCCGGGGTCAAAGGAGTCCTCTTGTCAGCGGGTGATCGACGGTGCCGGTTCGTGCCCCATCTGCAGAGCGTACCATTCACGCAGCTGCGCGGGCCGAGGGAACATGATCGCCCACCCGACAACGCCGATCGCGGAGAACACGATGAAATACGTCCAGTTGCCGTCGCTCAGAAACCCGAGCACGAAGCCGAGCAGTACCGCGACCTCAGGTAAGGCCATGCCGCTGATGGCAGATGTCGAGATGCGAAAGACCGCCGCGGCTTCGCCCTCCGCCATCTCGCCGGTCTTCAGCTTCACCGGACCGGTCTGACGGAGTCCGAGCGACCGCATGCGGGGTGCGAATGCGACGGCCGCCACAGCGATCACTGCGAACAACACGACCTGAAACACGGGAATCGATGCGCCCGGCGTGTCGGTGAAACCGTACATGAACCAGAGTATGAATCCCATCCACGGGACGATCAGTGGCAGTAGGCCGCACGTGAAGTACGTCCTGCGGAACTTCGACATGTCGAGCGGCGCACCTTGATAGGATTCCACACGCTCCCCCTCACATCATCGCGACCGGGATCGGTCAGGTCACTTCATCCAACCCGAAATCGACAGGCGGGGCAAGGGTCAGCGCGCTGGAGGACACTCGATCGACACCCGTCGTTCGCAGGCTCGCAAGTCTATCGAAGGTGATGCCCCCGGATGCCTCCGTCAGACACTGTCGCTCAGCGGGAGACGCAGCGTGCACGGCCCTCACGGCCTCCGTTGTGGCCTGGTCGTCCATGTTGTCGAGCAACACGATGTCCGCTCCTGCCGCAGACGCCTCGAACGCCTGTGCGATGGTATCCGCCTCGACCTCGACGAGCAGGTCGGGGCATGCCGAACGCGCTGCCTTGACAGCGGCTCCGATCCCGCCCGCATGTGCTATGTGGTTGTCTTTGACGAGCACCATGTCCCAAAGCCCGGACCGATGGTTGTGTGCGCCACCCACCGCCACAGCGTACTTCGATAGAGCGCGGAGTCCGGGCAGCGTCTTGCGCGTGTCGGTGACAGCCATCCCCTCGCCGGCCTCGGCCTGCCAGCGTGCCGCCTCGGTCGCGATCCCGGAGAGCAGCATCACGAGGTCGAGCGCGGTCCGCTCGGCCGCAAGAACGACCCGGGCAGGGCCGCTCACCTCGGCAACGGGTGTGCCGGCAGTCACGGTCGCGCCCTCGGCCACGAGCGGGAATACCTCGACCTCTTCGCCGAGACCGACCGCTGCGGCCAGCATCTCGAAGACGCGTTCGGCGACGGGGAGTCCGCACACCACACACTGCTGTCTGGCCACGATGCGGCCCGCGAAACGCGCCTCGGCCGGTACGACCGACGCGCTCGTCACATCGCGAGCGAGCAAGGAACGGTCTCCCGGCCTCAGGAGACGATCGGCAGGTACGCCAAGGTCTTCGGCGAGCGCGGCGGCGACAAGCTGGTCGCATGCGGGAAGTGTGAACATCACGCCTCCTGTGGTTCCGGCGTTGTCGTCTCGGCCAGAGGCACCATCCGGGGCTTCGCGCCGCGACGCCAGATCGTGTGTACGCGCCAACGCTCGTCATCGCGAGCCGGGAAGTCCCCCCGGAAGTGCGTACCGCGGCTCTCGGCGCGCAGCCATGCCGCATGCGTGATGAGCGTCGCGACCGTCACCATGTTCTGGAGCTCGAGCTCTTCGGGGCGCCGGAGGCTGACGTCGAGCACTCCGGCCAGCCCCTCCAAGACGGCTGCAGCCTCACGCAGGCTGCCTTCAGTGCGAGTCATGCCCACGAACGTGCTCATGGTGTCTTGCAGCGCCTGGCGACCCTTCGGCCCGGTGAAGAGCGCGGTCGCAGGCACCGGTCCCGATACGATCCGCGTGGGCATCTGTGGCGTGTCCGATCGCTCCAGTACCCGCATGATCCTTCGGGAGAAGACCAGTCCCTCCAGAAGCGAGTTGCTCGCGAGCCGGTTCGCCCCGTGCAGACCCGAAGCTGTGGCCTCACCCGATGCGTACAGTCCCGGCATGGACGTCCGGCCGTCGATGTCGATGCAGACGCCACCGATCATGTAGTGCGCGGCGGGCGCGACCGGGATCAGGTCGGCGGACAGATTGAAACCGGCGTCTTTGCATGCCGCCCAGATCGTGGGAAAGCGCTTCTCGAGATACGCGGCGTCGAGGTGGCGCGCATCGAGCCACACGTTCGGTCGTTTGCAGCGCGCCATGACCTTCTCGATCTCGCGGCTCACGACGTCGCGTGGAGCGAGTTCGGCGAGCGGATGGACGCCGAGCATGAAGCGCTGCTCCTCGCAGTCCAGCAGGTAGGCGCCCTCCCCGCGAAGCGCCTCGGTGATAAGGAACTTGGGGCTGGCGGCGCTGTCGAGCGCGGTGGGATGGAACTGCACGAACTCCAGGTCGGCGACATCCGCTCCGGCGCGCCACGCCGCAGCGACACCATCTCCGGTCGCGACGAGAGGGTTGGTCGTGACGCGGTAGACCTGACCGCAGCCGCCGGTCGCCAACACTGTGGCCTCAGCCCAGTACGCCTGCGGCCGATGCGTCTCGGGATCGTGGATAAGCGCCCCCACGCAGGTGTCCCCGGCCGTCAGCAGGTCGATGAGGAAGGCGTTCTCGATGACATCGATGGACAGAGAGAGACGCACGACACCCGACAGCGTGTTCTGGACTTCGGCGCCGGTCGCATCGCCCGAATGCAGCACGCGCGGCAGGCTGTGCCCGCCTTCGCGCGCCAGTGCCACGCGACCGTCTTCACCCCGGTCGAAGTGCACGCCCAAAGACACCAGATCCCGCAGCGCTTCGCCTGCCTCGGCCACGACCGCGCGCACGACATCGGATTCGCACAGCCCCTGGCCGACCACGATGGTGTCGGCCAGGTGAAGCTCGACCGAATCGGCCTCGCCGACCGCACCGGCGATACCGCCCTGTGCGTACCACGTGTTCGTCTCTTTGACCTCGCCTTTGGTCACAAGCGCGACCTTGCCCAACCGCGAGGCCATGAGCGCAGCGGTGAGCCCGGCGATACCCGAGCCGATAACGAGGACATCGTAGTGTTTCGAGATGAGTTCGGCAGTGTCGAACTCGAGGAGATAGCGCCTTCCCAGCGAGTTGGGTAGCCGGGTGGCGTCTGCCTCAGCCAACGGAGACCATCCGTTCCACCGAGCCGAGCGCTGCGATCCGGATCTCCTCGGCCACCATGACTTCGCCGGTCATGTCGCGCAGCGTGTCGCGGACCTTCTCGAGAGTCGTCAGCTTCATGTTGGGACACAGCATCTTGGGCTCAACACCATAGAAGCGCTTGCCTCGCGCGGCCTTTCCCAGACCGTGCAGTAGGCCGCCCTCGGTGACCACGATGAACTCATCCGCCTGTGAGGTCGCGACGTGACGAAGCATCCCGCTGGTGGAGAGTACCGCGTCGGCCAGCGCGTTGACGTCCGGACGGCATTCGGGGTGGGTGAGCACCTCGGCCAGCGGATGGATGTCCATCATCTCGATGACCATCTCGGGGGTGACTCTGTCGTGCACCGGACAGTAGCCGTCCCACGCGATCACTTCAACGTCAGGGAGCTGCGAAGCGACCCACGCCCCGAGGTTGCGATCGGGCGCGAACAGGACCTTTGGCTCGCCGAGCGAGCGGACGACTTCGACCGCGTTGGCGGAGGTGCAACAGATGTCGGTGACTGCTTTGACGGCCGCCGAGGAGTTCACGTAGGTGACGAGAGGGAGCCCCGGATGTGCCTCCTTGAACGCGACCGCCTGCTTGGCCGTGATCATGTCGGCCATTGGACACCCGGCACGAGGCTCGGGAAGCAACACCGTCTTGTCGGGCGACAGGATCTTGGCGGTCTCGGCCATGAAATGCACTCCCGCAAAGACGATGACCGAGGCGTCCGTCCCCGCCGCTATCTTCGATAGTCCGAGGGAGTCCCCGACGAAGTCGGCCGTGTCCTGGACTTCGGCGCGCTGGTAGTTGTGCGCCAGAATGACGGCGTCTCGCTCTTTGGCAAGCCGCGCGATCTCTGCGTGCAAGGCATAGACGTCGGTCACTGCTGCTCCTGTCGCGGGATGTCCATGTTGTCGATCAGTCGGGTCGCGCCGAGGCGGACGGCTATGACCGCCCGACCGTGCGTCGCCAGGGTGTCGAGCGGCTCCAACGTCGTCGGATCCACCAGGTCGGCGTAGTCGAGCGTCGCGAGCGGCTCTGACTCGATGGTGTCCCGCATCGCTTCAGCGATCGTGCGCGCATCCCGCTCGCCATCGAGTGCGAGCGTCTCGGCCGTGCGCAGTGCTCTATACAGTACCGTAGCCGCCTTGCGCTCCTCGTCGCTGAGATACGCGTTTCGGCTCGACATCGCCAGTCCGTCGCACTCGCGCACGATCGGGCAACCGACGACTTTGACCGGCACGTCCAGGTCACGGACCATCCGCTTCACGATCTGCAGCTGCTGATAGTCCTTCTCGCCGAAGAACGCCAGATCGGCGCCCACGATCGAGAACAGCTTCGAGACCACGGTGCACACGCCCGCGAAGTGCGTCGGGCGGACGGCACCCTCCCACACATCGCCCAGCGGACCGGGATCGACGGTGACCGTCGCATCTTCCGCGTACATCGAACTCGTGCTCGGCGTGAACACCACGTCGGCACCCTCGGCGGCGAGCACCGCCAGGTCATGTTCGAGGTCTCGCGGGTAGGCTTCGAAATCCTCGCCGGGACCGAACTGCGTAGGGTTCACGAAGATGGATACGACGACGTAATCAGCCCTCGCGCTGGCAGCCCGGACCAGTGAGAGGTGCCCGTCATGCAGCGCCCCCATGGTAGGTACGAGCGCCACGCGCTGCCCCTCGCGCCTGGCAGCCAGGACGGCTCCTCGCACCTCTGCTTTGGAGGATAGGCGTTCCATGCTACGACTCCACCTCAAAGGTCAGAGGCAGCGCGCGCTCGAGTTCGGCGACGACGCTCTCTTCCGCGTGGGTGAGCTGCTCCTCGCCCGGGAACGAGCCGGCGCGCACATCGGATGCGTAGGCGGTGACCGCCCGGGTGATGGCCGCGCCGACCTCGGCATAACGCTTCGCATGCTTCGGCGTGAAGTCACCCATGCCGAGCAGGTCATGGAAGACCTGCACCTGGCCGTCGCACCCGCCGCCGGCACCGATGCCGATCGTCGGGATCGACAGCTCCTCGCTGATGAGCGCCGCGACCTCGGCCGGAATGAGCTCGAGGACGACGGCGAACGCACCTGCAGCCTCGAGCGCGAGACAGTCCTCGACGAGCTTCAGCGCAGCATCAGCGTCGCGGCCCTGCACCTTGTAGCCGCCGAAGACGTTGACCGACTGTGGCGTGAGACCGACATGTCCCATCACGGGTATGCCGGCGGCGACCATGCGCTCCACCAGCGGCGCAACATCGGCGCCGCCTTCGATCTTCACCGCGTGCGCACCCGCTTCCGCGAGGAAGCGCGCAGCGTTGCGCAACGCCTCTTCATGCGTGATGCGATAGCTCATGAACGGCATGTCGGCGACGAGCAGCGCGTGGGTGATGCCACGCGCGACAGCAGAGGTGTGATGCACCATGTCGTCCATGGTGACGGGAAGCGTGGACGTGTGGCCGAGCAACACCATACCCAGTGAGTCACCCACGAGCACGGCGTCGACCCCTGCGGCATCCACGACGCGCGCGGACGGCGCGTCATACGCGGTGATCATGACGATGGGTTCCCCTGCGGCCTTCATGTCGCGAAGCTTCAGGGTAGTGACGGGCTTGCCCGCGCCCTGCGGAGCGGCAGCGCTCATCTCGGCTCCTTCCCGACCGTCCCAGCCCGTCCCCGGGTCCAGGCAGTCCTCCTCGGATGGATTTCCGAGTATAGCACCAGGTAGGCGCCACGCGCGCTACCGTCACGCTCAGCATGGCCTCGCGTCAGGAAGCGATGATCGCGCGCAGGCGCTCCCACACGGCCCGCACCGCGATGAGACCGGGGCCCTCACCTTCTCCTGCCGCGGGTATGCCGCTTCCCTCGGCCATTCCGCCGAGAAGAGCCGCCAGCGCCGGATCGAAGGGTATCTCGCCGATGAGCACGACATCGGCCCCCGCGCAGTACGCCCTGATCCGCTCCGCGCCGCTTGCCGACAGATCGGCCTTGTTCAGTACGGCCGAGACGGAAACATCCAGCTTGCGCGCCAGTCGCACGAGGCGATCGAGATCGTGCTCGCCCGATGCGGTCGGTTCGGTGACTGCGATGAGATGGTCGGTGTTGGCGATGGCGGCGATGACCGGACAACCGATCCCGGGAGGACCGTCGATGATCAGCACTACATCGTCTCCGGTGTCCGCAAGGTGCCCGGCGCGCTCGCGCACTTCGGTGACGAGCTTGCCCGAGAGGTCCTCACCCGGACGAAGGTTGCCGAATACTATGGGGCCCACGTCCGTGATCCCGGTGCACGCCTCACCGGCCTGTTTGGGCTGCATCTGCACCGCGCCGGCAGGACACACAAGCGTGCAGGCACCGCAGCCCTCGCACGCCCACGGGTCGACGCGATACATGACGTCATCACCGTTCAGGACCGGACCGATCGCGGCGAAGCGGCAGATGCTTGCGCACGCACCGCATGCGGTGCACGTCGCGGTGTCGATGACCGCCTCGCTCCCGCCCCCGAACGCATGGCACACCACCTCACGCGCACCAAGCGCTATCGGCAGGTTGGCCGCTTCGACGTCGCAGTCCGCTACCACGACGTGATGTTCCAACGCGGCGAAGTGCGCGAACGCCGCCGCCAGCGTCGTCTTGCCGGTACCGCCTTTGCCCGATGCGACCACGAGCGTCTTCACGAGACCACCTCAACTGCAGCGAGGAAGGTCGCCACTGCCTCTATGGCCGAGGCGACCTCCGGCACTTCATCGGCCGCAAGGCGCGCATCCGCGTAGCTCTCGGCTACCTCACGCATGAAGGGGATCGATGCCACGACCGGCACCCCTTCGCGCTCGCACCGAGCCTCGATATCCACTGAACCCGTACCCGCGCGGTTGAGTACGACCGCCATCGGCACGCCGAGCTCTCGGCCCAAACGCACCGCAAGGTCCAGATCATGCTCGCCGAACGGCGTGGGCTCCGTGACGAGCAGTAGCAGGTCGGCACCCGTGACCGCGGCGACCGCGGCGCAGGAGACCCCCGGCGGTGCATCGAGTACCGCGATCTCATGCGAACTGTCCACCGACCTCGCAGCGCGAATGACATCGGGCGCCTTGACGTCACCGACGTCGAGCGCGCCACCCGCCAGACTCAGCCGACCGCCATCGCCGATGCCGGTGACGGTCCCCCACGAGACCTCGCCGACCCGGCGAGAACTCTCTCCCATGGCGTCTATCGGGCACGCGATGACGCAGGCGCCGCAACCGTGGCACAGCTCCGGGAACACGATGACGTTGCCCCCGAGAATGCGGATGGCGCCATAGGCACAGGCGTCGCGACACGCTCCGCACGCGGTGCACGTGGCAACGTTCACCTCGGCAAGCGGCACCATGACCGCGCGCTTCCGAACGTCCGCCACGAAAAAGAGATGGTCGTTTGGCGCCTCCACGTCGCAGTCGATCAAGACGACGTCGCGACCGCCCCGGGCGAGCGCTACCGCGAGGTTGGTCGCGACGAGTGTCTTGCCGGTGCCCCCTTTGCCCGAGGCGACGGCCACTGTGAACGTGCTAGCGGCGGGACACACGGCTAGTGGTTGCCTCCGCCACACACAGCGGACGGATCGATGATCTCCATCTGACCAGCGATCAGTGCGGCAACCGCGTCACTGACGACCGGAAGCTGGTTGTCGAAGTACACGGCGATCCCGACATCGTTGAATCCTGCGAGCGGTCGGGCACCGATCCCCGCTACGATGAGCGCGGTCACACCATGTGAGGCGAGCAGCTGCACGGGACGCAGGCACCCACCCTCCTGGTGCGGCGGGTTGTCGATGATGCGCACGGCTGTCACCGCATTGTCCTCGATGTCGACAAGGGTGAAGCAATCGCAATGGCCGAAGTGGCCTGAGCGCTCGACTTCCATGCCCCCTTCACCGTTCGATGGAACGGCAAGCGTCATGCGGGTCGTCTGGGTCATTCGTCGTCCTTTCGGTTGCGCACGCTAGTGGGCGTGCGCTTCTCCTGCTTCTGTGAGTTCGGCCAACGTGCCCGCCTCGAATGCCGCAAGGGCCTCGCGCACGGTCATGCCGATGGCGCTGTACCCCTTGATACCGGCAAGCCCGAGCGCGGGGAACGCCTTGGGGCCGAGGTGGCCGGTGAGCACCGCTTCGGCGCCATGATCGGCGATAAGCTCTGCCGAGGCGATGCCGGCAGCTTGCAGGGCGTTGCGGTTCGTGGAGTTGTCGATGACCTCGAGGCCGTCCGTGCCGCTGCTGATGATGAAGTAGCGCGCACGTCCGAACCTTTCGTCGACCTTGTCGTCTGCCGAAGGTCCCTGGGCCGATACTGCGATCTTCACTGCTGGGCCTTCCGTCCGAAGCCGATTCCCCGGCCAAGTCCCCGGCCTGCGCGACGAAATCCGCGACCCGGTCCTCGACCGAGTCCATGACCCAGCCCCGCACGCGGAACATCGGTGACGCACTGTCCGCGGCCGCCACCCGTCATGGGTCCCACACCCTGCGGACCTGTACCATCCATTCCTGGCATGATGAAAACCTCCTCCCAAGGCGCGAGAACAGCCCGCGCCTCTCAGTCTTTCGCGATAGCCCGTTCCACTGCCGTCACGAGCGTGGATAGCGCCCGCTCACGTTCGCGCAGATGGTCGAGCCAGTGTTCGAGCAACTCATGGCCCTCCTGCGTCAACGAATACTCTCGGCGCTGGGGTCCCGAATCCCCTTCGACCCACGACGACGTCACGAAGCCGTCCTCCTCCAGGCGACGGAGCAGTCGGTAGAGTCCGCCCGGATCCGCGACGACATGACCGCCGGTCATCTCCTCGACGCTCTTGCGAACGTCGTAGCCGTGCGACTCCGAATCTGCGAGCGCGGCAAGCACGGCCGGCTCGAGGAAGGCTCCTCGCCCGCGACCGAGATTGCGTTGCGAGCCGTCCGCTGCCTCGCAGCAGCGCCTGCGTCCTTCACCGGGCATCCCATCATCTCCTTGGTAGGTCATCTACATGACTAACACATATAGATGACTTGATGCAACACCTTGATTTGCCAATTGCTGCCGAGATCAGCGACTCTCACCTCGTTGACGGGTATATGCATACAGTTGGACCAGCAAACTGCGACCCCCCGGCAGGGTGTCGCCCGACAAGCATGGAGGTGGCCTGTGAGAACGATCCTTCGCGTCAACATGTCCGATCTATCGATCAAGAAAGAACCATTGCCCGAGAAATGGGCAAACTACGGAGGCCGCGCGCTCACTGATGCGTTGGTCTTCACCGAGGTACCGGCCGATGCCGATCCTCTGGGCCCGGACAACAAGCTCGTCATCGCTCCCGGCCTGCTGGGAGGAACGACCGCACCCAACGGCGGTCGCCTGTCTGTTGGAGCGAAGAGTCCGTTGACCGGCGGCATCAAGGAGTCGAACTCTGGCGGTCAGGTCGCGCACGCGCTTGGCAAGATAGGCATTGCCGCCATAGTCGTCGAGGGTAAGCCTGCCGACCCGGCAGCTCGCTACGTCCTGGAGATCGATCCTGCAGGCGAAGCGAAGCTCTCGCGCCACGACGAACTCGCCGGGCTTGGCAACTACGCCACCGTCGACGCGCTGAAGAAGGATTGGGCCGATAGCGGCCGCTACTCCACGATGACGAACGGTCCCGCAGGCGAGATGTTGCTCTCGGGCGCCGGCATCGCGGTATCCGACCCGCACGGCTATCCCAACCGCTTCGCCGGTCGTGGCGGCCTCGGCGCCGTAATGGGGTCGAAGAACCTCAAGGCCGTCGTCATCGATGACGCCGGGCTCAGTTCCATCGAACACGCCGACAAGGACGCCTTCAACGCTGCGGTCAAGAAGTTCGCGGCGGCACTGAGGGAGCATCCGGTCAGCGGAACGGGTCTGCCGACGTATGGCACGAACGTCCTGGCCAACATCATCAACGAAGCCGGCGGCTACCCCACTCGCAACTTCTCGTCCGGCCAGTTCGAGGGCGTCGACGGGATCTCGGGCGAGACCATGCGTGAGATCACGCTGGAGCGCGGCGGCAACGTCAAGCATGGTTGCCACACCGGATGCGTCATCCAGTGCTCGCGATACTACGTGCACGAAGACGGCAGCTACTGGACGAAGGGTCCGGAGTATGAATCCGCATGGTCACTCGGCGCGGACTGTGGCATCAGCGATATGGATGTCGTGGCTGCTCTCGACCGCGAGTGCGGCGACCTGGGCATCGACACCATCGAGATGGGCGCCACCCTGGCCGTCTACATGGAGTCCGGCAAACTCGCATTCGGTGACGGCGAAGGCGCACTCCACGTACTTGAAGAGATCCGCGAGGGTACGGACCTCGGCAAGATAATCGGCTCGGGTGCCGAGGCGACAGGCAAGGCGTTCGGAGTCACCCGCATACCGGTCGTCAAGCACCAGGCGATGCCCGCGTACGACCCGCGCCCGATCCAGGGCATCGGCGTCACGTACGCCACATCGACCCAGGGTGCGGACCACACCGCCGGCTACTCCATCACGGCGAACGTGCTCGCCGTTGGCGGCACGGTCGATCCACTGAAGTCGGAAGGTCAGGCTGCACTGTCCCAGGGCCTGCAGATCGCGACCGGGATGCTGGACTCGCTCGGCCTCTGCATCTTCGTCGCCTTCCCGGTACTGGACATCCCCGCTGCGTTCGACGCCATCGGTGAGATGGTCACCGCACACACCGGCCAGACGTGGGGTGCCGATGAACTCATGAAGCTCGGCAGAGAGACACTCACCTACGAGCGACTCTTCAACGCGCATGCCGGGTTCACGGCCGCCGACGATCGGCTTCCGGCGTACATGTACACCGAGAAGCTGCCGCCGCACAACGTCGTGTTCACCGTCACCGATGAGGAGCTGGATGCGGTGTTCGACTTCGTGGCCGAGACGGCCGCCGAGATGGGCATCAGCTGACAAACGAAGAGGACATACTGCATGCGCATACAACTCGCACTGTTCGCCAGTCTCTCGCAGTATCTGCCTGAGACAGGCAACGGCAACCGGCTGAGTGCGCACGCGCAGATGATCGACCTGCCCGACGGTCTGACCGTCGGGCAGGTCATCGTGCATCTCGCGCTCCCGGATGAGCCTCGCATCGTATTCGTGAACAATCGACACGCCCCCGACGAGCACGTGCTCCAGGACGGCGAGCGTCTCGCGATCTTCCCACCCGTTGCAGGCGGCTGACATGCCCGTGCCCCATTCACACCCCGTCCCCGCCACCGAGGAGTACCGCGATCTGCGTGCGGAACTCGGGCGTAAGCGCGTCGGCATCGTGGGATGTGGCGGGCTCGGAAGCAATGCAGCCTGGATGCTCGTGCGTAGCGGGATAGGGACGCTCGTTCTCGCTGATCACGACCTCGTGGAGGAGGCTAATCTCGACCGGCAGTTCTTCTTCCGGGACCAGGTGGGCATGCCGAAGACCGAGGCGCTCTCCATCAACCTGATACGCATCGACCCGAGGGTGCGTCTCGAGCTCTTCCAAGCGCACGTGGGCGAGCGCAATTTCGCCGAGATCTTCCCAGGCATCGACCTGCTCATCGAGGCCGTCGACAGTGCGCACGACAAAGCGATGCTCGTCGCCGTCTGTTCAGAACAGCTGCCCGGCGTGCCGATCGTCTCGGCATCAGGACTTGCTGGCTACGGCTCCACCAACGACATCGTCACGCGCCATCTTATGGGCAACCTGTGGATGGTAGGAGACCTGGTAAGCGAGGTCTCTGTGGAGCATCCGCTCTTCGCGAGCCGTGTGTGCGTGGCCGCAGGTCATGAGGCGCACATGGCCATCCGCATCCTGCTCGGCTATCCGGAGGCGTAGCCCGCCCCGGCCTCTACTCCCGGGGGAACTCCGGAGGCGCGGCCGCAGCATCGGCGAGCAGCTTCTTCGCCTGCCGGGCGTACGATTCGGGCACGAGCAGCCGCACCGGCCTGGTCAGTCCCCACGGGTTGAAGTTCTCGGTGGGGGCGAAGGGGTCATAGGCGAAGGGGATCTCCTCCGTCTCGAGGACCGACTGGAAAAACAGAAGCCTGAGGTCGGGAGCCCTGTCAATGAGGCCGGCGCCGGCGCTCGAGGCCACCGCGACCCAATCCTGACCCTCAACCGGCACGCGCGACACCCGTGACGCGGCATCGGACCCGGGATCGGACTCGCCGACACTTCGGTCTTCGAAGCCGGGAAGCACACCCAGATCGCGCACGATGCGTCCGTGGACGGCTGCCTCGCGAACGACGGGCGTGCCGTCAGGCAATCTGATTCCGGGAGCTATCTCCAGCAACGGAGCCACCACGAACTCCCGCTCCAGTAGCCGGGGGTGCGGCACGCTGAGTGTGGGACTCGCCCATTCTTCGTCTCCGAAAAGCAGGATATCGACATCAATGGTGCGGGCGCCGTAGCGCTCCTCGCGCACACGTCCCAAGGTCTCCTCGATCTCCTGGAGCGCCTGCAGAAGGTCGTCCGCTTGGAGCGAGGTACGCAGCGCTGCAGCGGCGTTCGCATAATCGGGCTGGCCGGGCATGCCCCAGGGTTCGGTCTCATACACGCGTGAGACGCGCACCACGTGCGTACCGGGAAGCTCGTCGACCATATGCAGTGCCTGCGCAAGGGTGGCGAGACGGTCACCGAGGTTGGCGCCCAGTCCGATGTAGGAGTCGGTCACCGCTCGTGTCCTTCGTTCAGGACCCGCGTCACGCGCAACATTCGCGCCGTCTCGGCCACATCATGGACGCGCACTATATGCGCGCCGTGTGTCACGGCCCAGGCGGCGATCGCCAGACTGCCTTCGAGTCGCTTGCCGGGATCCGGCTCCCCCAGTATCACCCCGATCATCGACTTGCGCGAAGCGCCGATCACCAGCGGATAGCCGAGTGCGGCAAACTCGGGCAGTCGCTGCAGGATCTCGATGTTGTGCTCGAGCGTCTTCCCGAAGCCGAGGCCCGGATCGATCGCGATACGCTCGGGGGCGATCCCGGCTCGCTCGAGGACGGATGCCTCGTGGGCCAGATACTCGCAGACCTCGGCCACCACGTCATCGTAGTGCGGTTCGACCTGCATCGTTTTCGGCTCGCCGAGCATGTGCATGATGACGAGGCCTGCATCAGACGCTGCGGCCACATCAACCATGGCCGGGTCCCGGAATCCGGAAACGTCGTTTATGATGGCAGCGCCCACCTCGAGACAGGCGCGCGCGACCGCCGGGTGACGGGTATCGACCGACAGCGGTATGCCCAGATCGCGGGCAAGTCCGCCGATCACCGGACGGACGCGCGCGATCTCCTCGGCCTCAGTGACCTCGGCGGCGCCGGGGCGGGTGGACTCTCCTCCGACGTCGACGATCGACGCGCCCTGCACGACAAGGTCGCGTCCGCGCGCGATGGCGTCGAGCGGCTCATCGTAGAGCCCGCCGTCGGAGAACGAGTCGGGCGTGGCGTTGACGATACCCATGATGATGGGGTGGTCGAGTGCGAACGTGAATCGGCCGCACCGCCAAACCGCGGCGGTCATGCTAGGCGCCCTTGATGAGCGACATCGCCTCAGCCCGAGTGGCCGGGTTCCGTTCGAAGATACCGCGTACCGCTGAGGTCGTCGTGATCGCCCCGGGCTTGCGCACACCACGCATCGACATGCAGAGGTGCTCCGCTTCGATGACGACGATGACTCCCTGCGGGTCGAGACTCTTGACCAGCGTGTCGGCGATCTGCGAGGTCAGGCGCTCTTGCACCTGCGGACGCTTCGCGTAGATATCGACGACGCGGGCGATCTTCGAAAGCCCGCAGATCCGACCATGCTTGCCGGGGATGTAGGCTACGTGCGCTCTGCCGAGGAACGGCAGGAGGTGATGTTCACATACCGAGTACAGCGGGATGTCGCGTATGAGCACCATCTCCTGGTGCCCCTCGTTGAACGTCACGACGAAATGCTCGGCGGCATCTTTGCCGATACCCGCGAAAATCTCCTCGTACATGTCAGCGACGCGACGGGGCGTGTCGAGGAGTCCCTCACGCGACGGGTCTTCACCGACGCCTTGGAGGATCAGGCGTACACCCTGCTCGATCGCTTCTCGGTCCATCAGGCGCACTCCCCTGTCGGCAGCAATACGGGCATTCTACCCCAGGTGATGCCGCGCGATGTCAGTTGATCAATCCGAATGCCTTGCCGATCGAGACGATAGCCGGCCCCAAGATCACGATCAGCGTCGCCGGAAGGATGCACAGCACAAGTGGGAATACCAGCTTGACGGGCGCTTTCTGCGCTGCCTCCTCGGCCCGCTGACGCCGTTTGGTCCGCATCTCCTTCGCCTGCGAGCGAAGGACGTTGGCGACACTGATGCCGAACACGTCGGCCTGGACCATGGAGGTCACGAAGGTCGACAGCTCGGGGACGTCGACCCTGGCCGACAGATGACGGAAGGCCTCTGTGCGGGGAATGCCTGCCTGGATCTCCTGCAGCGTGTGCGCGAACTCCTGCGCAAGGGGACCGCTGCTATTTGCCACAAGCTTCGCCACTGCGGCGTCAAAACCCAGACCGGCCTCGACGCTGATGGTGAGCATATCAAGCATGTCGGGCAGGGCTTTGCGGATGGCGGTCTTGCGACCGGACTCCTTGCTCCGAAGCCAGAGATCCGGCAACACGAACCCCGCTGCAACGGCCGCGAGGCTGAATACCACCAGCGCAGCCCGGGCTGCGCCAAGCAGATACATCGTCAACGCACAGGTCACGCCGGCCGAGATGGCACAGACGATCTTGGCGGCGACGAACACTTCCACGCTCATCCCTGATGGATTCCCTGCGCGCGTCAGGCGCCGCCGGACGCGTCCGCCATAATCGCCCGGGCTGACATGTCGCACGACACCTGAGAGTGCGCCGATCGCCGGAGCGACGACGCGGACCGCGAACGGTTTCAGTAGCGGCTGTGCCACCTGCGCCTGTTCGGCCTCAAACTCGCTCAGACCGGCCAGTCTGCGCTTCACACGCCGCTCTTCGGGAGCAAGCAGACTCAGCCCCGAGTAGATGAATAGCGCAGCTGCGAGACCCGCGACGACGGCTACAACCATGTTCATGGCCTACACCTCCACCATCATCGAACGCCGCAGCCAGAAGGCGCCGAACACCAACAGCAGGAGTCCGATGATAGCCAACAACCACCCGAACGGGTGCGAGAGCATGCCCGACATGTACCTCGGATTGACCAACAGTAGCAGGCACAGCTCCACGATCGGGAGAAGGATCAGAATGGCCCCCGAGAGCCTTCCTTCGGCGGTGAGCGCCTTGATGTGACGCCTGAGTTCCGCACGGTCGCGCATCGTGGACGCCACGATGTCGAGGACCTCGGCGAGGTTGCCGCCCACTTCACGTTGGATATTGATCGCCGTGACCGTCCACCTGAAGTCATCGCTCTGGAGCCTTTCGGCCATTCCCTCCAGCGCCTCTTCCACGGACAGCCCCAGCCGGGCCTCCGTCTCGATGCGGCGAAACTCCGTCGAGGTCGGTGGCGGCATCTGCTCGACGACGAGGCCGACGGCCTGCAACATGCCCCAACCGGCCCGCAGCGACCCGGAGATGAGGTTGAGCAGCTCGGGGAGTTGGTCTTCGAAGCTCGCGCGTCGGCGCTCGATCGCGTTCTCCAGCAGCACGATCGGCAGAAACACCGCAAGCAGGACCGTCGCGACGGCGACGAGGATCGATCCGGAAAGGATGCCGATGAGCAGCCCTGTCACCAGCACGAACACCACGTGAAGGTAGATGTACTCAACGGGACGCAGGGGCAGGCCGGCCTGCTCGAGTTTCCCATGCAGCAACTTGGTGAACCCGCGCCGTCCCGCGACATAGCCCACCGCGTCGGTGAGGTGCGATCGCAGTGCTCCGGGAGTACCGGGCGCGTCATCCAGCGACGCCTGCTGCGTCCTCGTCTGGTCGTAGAACTCCACACGCTGGAGACGCACGGCCGGCCGGACCAACATTGCGCCGAGGGCCCAAACGAACCCGGTCATGGCCACGAATGCCAGCGCGATGGTCACCGTGGAGCGCCACGGTGCCAGGCGGGCGAACACCAATGGCGGCGGCTCATTGGGATCGACCTCGCCGTAGAGCGGGTTGGCGAAAACGACCTGCCCATCCACAGCCTGCCCATCGAGTCGCGCCGAGACCTCGACGTCAAGATCTTTCGTGTTCGGCCCGGCGCTGCGATACGTCACCAGGTAGCGGTTCTGCAGCTCACGCGCGATGCCTTGATACAGCGAGGTCAACTCGGCCGAATCGGCAACGCCCAGGTAGCGTCCTCCGGATGCGGATGCGAGCAGCTGGAGCGCCTGCGGGTCCCACTCTCCAGACTCGAGTGCGACTGCGAACACGGGCACACCGGTCGCCTTCACGGCGTCCACGGCATTGTCGAAGGAGTTGATGCTCACGGTGTCGCCGCCATCGGAGAGCAGCACGAAGGTCACCTGGCGGTCAGTGTTACTCACGAGCTTCGAAGCAGCGACGAGCGCGTCGTGCACAGCCGTCTCGCCTGCCGCGTCCAGAGCGTCGATCGCAGCGATCAGCGCACCGCGATCGCTGGTGAAGTCAGAGACCACGACGGGCTTGACCGCGAAGCTCACCAGAGCCACGCGGTCGCTGGAACTCATGCCCTGCAGGAATGAACGTGCCGCAGATTTGGCATCCTGGATCGGGGCGCCCTGCATACTGCCGCTCGTGTCGATGAGCAGCACGACATCCTGGGGTCGCTGTCCGGTGGCCTCGGCCTCGACGGAGACGACCTCCGCTTCGCTCCCGTTCTCGAGCACCGAGAATGCGGGATCTTGCGAACCGTTCCCGATAAGCTCGGCAGGCAATGTGATCGCGAGCGTGACCTCGGGATACGAATCCGTGGCATGCATCTCGACAGCCAGCCGCGATTGCACTTGCTGAGCGAGGGCGGGCGTCGCAGCGGCCAGAAGGAACATCGCCGCGAGCAGAAGTCTTGGCGCACGCCTCATGATCTCACCGCCGGGCCGGAGGCTCGAAGGCGAACACACTGGCTGGGACCTGGATGCCGAAGTCCTGCAGGTGCTCCATGAACTTGGGCCTCAATCCGGTGCTCTTCAGGCGGCCGAGAGACACACCGCTGTCATCGACACCCATCGAGTAGTCGTAGTAGAAGACGTCCTGCATCACGATCTTGTCGCCTTCCATACCGTCGACCTCGGTGACCTGGACCACCCGGCGAGAGCCGTCCCGAAGTCGGGCCAGCTGGATGACCATGTTGAGCGCCGAGGAAACCTGCTCCCGCACTGCTCGAACAGGAAGGTCGAATCCGCTCATCAGTACCATTGTCTCGAGCCGCGACAGCGAGTCGCGGGGCGAGTTGGCATGGATGGTCGACAGCGAGCCCTCATGCCCCGTGTTCATCGCCTGGAGCATGTCGAGCGCCTCGGCGCCTCGCACCTCACCGACGACGATCCGGTCCGGTCGCATGCGTAGTGAGTTGCGCACCAGGTCCCGGATGGTGACCTGGCCCTTGCCCTCGATGTTGGGAGGGCGCGCCTCGAGGCGCAGCACATGACTCTGGCCCAGCCGCAACTCGGCAGCGTCCTCGATGGTGACGATACGCTCGTCGTCGGGGACGTATGCAGACACAACGTTGAGCAGCGTCGTCTTGCCCGTTCCCGTACCACCTGAGATGAGAATGTTGAGCTTGCCCTTCACGCTCGCCTCGATGAACGCGGCGAGTCGCTCATCCACTGTGCCGAAGCCTATCAGGTCGTCGATCGTGTATGGCTCACTGGAGAACTTGCGGACTGTGAGCATGGGCCCGTTGATCGCGAGAGGATGGATGACCGCGTTCACGCGCGACCCGTCAGGGAGGCGAGCGTCCACCATCGGCGACGCCTCGTCGATGCGGCGGCCCACCTGAGCCACGATCTTGTCGATGATCCGGAGCAGGTGAGCCTCGTCGATGAAACGTCGGTCGGTCAGGTGGATCTTGCCGCGTCGTTCGATGTAGACCGTCGACGGGTTGTTCACCATGACCTCGGTCACCTCGGGGTCTTCGAGCAGCGCCTGAATCGGACCGTAGCCAAGAATGTTGTCCATGACATCCGTAGCGATCTCGCGCCTATCCGCAGCCGAGAGCGGCGTGCTCTCCTTGCCGAGAAGCTCTTGCAGCTTGCGCTCGAGCGACCGGCGGAGGACGTCCTCATTGGTGGTGGTCGCGAGCTCGGTGCCCATCTCCTCGATGAGCAGATAGTGCAGGTTGCGCTTTATCGCGTCCTTGCCTGCACGCGACACCGCGACACCCGGCGGTGCCTCTCGAACGGCCACCACTTCGGATGCTTCATTGAGTCGATCCCTAAGTGACATTGCCTGCCACCTCACTCCCGGAGATGCTGATCTTCTCGGCCAGATCCACAAGGCTCCGCGCAACGGCCGAACGTGGCGAGTCGACGACCACCGGGACACCGCGGTTGACGGAGCGCGGCACGAGTCGATCACTCGGCACCTTTCCCACCAGCTCGGCGGATATGCTGTGTTCGACTTCACCCGCGTCCAGCCACACCTTGCTGTCCGCGCGATTGATGACGAGCCGCATGCGGCCACCGTCATAGCCCAGCTGGTCGAGCTTCTGCAGGGACACGCGCGTGTTCTTGATGCTCGCGACATCCATGGTCGCGACGGCATACACCGTGTCGCTCGCGTCGATGGCGGCGAGGACCACCTCGTCGAACGCGGCCGCTGTATCGATCACGATGATGTCAGCCAGCGTGCGCAGCATGCCCAGGATCGCGCCGATCCTGCCCACCGTGATCGCGTCGGCGTCCTCCGGGTGGACCGGAGCCAGCAACACCTGGAGGCCGGAGCTGTGTCGCACAAGATAGCCGCGCAACATGTCCTCGTCGAGTCGGTCATAGTTCTGTACCGCATCGAAGATCGTGCGCTCCGGCTTGAGGTCCAGCATGATACCCGTGTCACCGAATTGGAGATCCAGGTCGACGAGAATGACATTCGAGCCACTCCGCGCAAGCGCGGTCGCCACGTTGCAGGCGATCACCGACTTGCCCACGCCGCCTTTCGTGCTGAACACCGTGACGATCCGGCCGCTCGAACCGGGCTGACCGGAACCCCCGCCCTCAACGCGCTGTACGACGGAGGTCTCCGCCAACGCTCGAAGGAGCGCATCGGAGACCTCCGTCCAAGGCCCATCTGCGGGGATCACATCGTGCACTCCGAGCCGCATGGCTCGCCGCAGCGTATCGGAGGATTCATCGGCGGATACGAGAACCATTGCGATGGACGGCCGTACCCGTCCTGAGCACTCGCAGAAGTCGAGTGCCTCAGCGGTGGCGATGCTCGGGCCGATCAGCAAGATATCGGGCTCACGGAGTTCCATAAGGGCGGTGGCGTCAGCCAGAGTCCGCAGCTCTTCGACCCGTGAATCGGTGGCGCTTTTCACCGTCGCCCGCACGCGACGGCAGAAGCTCACATCCATGTCGACGACCGCGACCGAAGCCATTCGTATCGCCTACTCGAATAGCGACCGCAGGATGCGGCCTGTCGTCAGGGGAACATCCGTGGCGGTCGCCGGCAGCAAGGCCAGACGAACGGTGCCCTGCTCCTCAGCGAAGACGAGCTTCTCCACATCTGCAGGAGATAGGGCCAGCGTGACCGTCAGCGAAGTCCGCCTCTGCTGGTTGTTCGCGTTGTTGCCGGTGATCGTCGCGGTCTGCGTCCCCTGCGTATCAGTTGGCTCGGCATCGGCGTCGGTCGTCTCACCCACAGCCAGTATCTTCACCTTGGGGAGCAGTACGCGGGTCTCGGCTCCCTCCTCGGTGGGACCAGGGTCCAAAGTCGCGGCGATCAGTACGAAGTCCCCCGGCTTCAGCATGCCGCCGACGCACTTCACGTCATCAGCCGCAATGGACATGGCGACGAAGCCCTCCGGGATGCTGTAGGCCAGACCGATCGCGCTGGGATACTTGAACCGAGCTGCAGTGACCTGTTCGCCACTGCTCAGCGAGGTGGCGAGCACCTTGCCCTCAATGGATCTGGCCGATGAAACCGCCCCGTCGGCAACGTAGCGCCTTGGGACCTCCTGCAGCTGGACGAGGCCCTCGCCGAGCATCTCCTCGGCGGTCATGCCCCTCGGGACGTCCTGGGTCGCCACCATCACCTGGACTGGTTGTGCCTCGGCGTTGAGTCGTGCGGATGCGTCATCCAGATACCGGGCGGTCATCACCGCCGCAGTGACTCCCAGGATGATGGCCGCTACGAGGATCAGCAGTCTGGACTTCATCAGGCATTCCCTTCGTGTCGCTTGGTCACTGTGGGGGTACGAGTCTCACTGTCCGCACGTTCAGCCCGTCCGGAGGGTCTTCTGAGATGGCGTCAGAAGGTGCGACGTACTTGAGGAATCGCCCGACGATGTCATTCTTCTTGATGTTGGACTCGGGCTCGATGTAAAACGACGCGATGCTGACCACCCGGAGTGGGGATGTGCCGGTCACGTTCTGCATCTTCTCCATGACTGGGACATAGACGATCCTGTTGGAGCTCTCGTCGCCTGATGCAAGCCACTCGGCAAACGTCCGGTCATCGCCGTCGAAGCGCACTTCAAGCGCGCTCGAACTCTGCGGTCCCGACAGTGCACCCGGCTCGGTCCAGATCGTGTCACCGAGGTGGATCACAAACGGGTACCGGTTCTCGAGATAACAGTAGTAGGTCGGTGGCTTGTAGTTCGGGTCGGTGGTCACGTCATATTCAGCGGGGTGCTGCGGGCAGAGCCAGTTGGGGGTATGACGGACTGTCGACAGATCCAGAGCACAGAAGTTGCCCGTCTCGCCACCGCCGCCGGCAACGCGCATGGCGTAGCGCTCGCCATACACATACTCGTTGAGCAGGACAGAGACGGTTGTTGAGCCCCCGGGGCCCGTCACGTAGTCGCTCAGCGCGACGTCCAGCACCGGGTATGTCGAACGCCGAAGCGCGACAACAGCTGCGGAGTTGACGGTGTACTTGTCCACGGTGACGTCGACCGGATAGGTGGTAAGCAGCTTCTCAGTAGCCTCCGCATCGGGAACCATCAACGTCGCTGTCCACAGGTCCGGCGACCCGACCACCTCACTCGCGTTCACATTCTTGCCCGCGAATCTGACGCTGGGTTCGGATGCACATCTCACGTACAGCCTGACCGTCGAGTCCGTCCCGGCCGTCACGACGTAGCGATCCAGGTACACGTCCGAGATGGGACAATCCGCCGGCCGTACGAAGACCGACGTCACGCCCGGCGCCACCTCCGGGACACCATCGGGATATTCGACCGTACCGTCCGGATACTCAGTCTGGTTGTTGTAGACCGTGACATCCATGAGATATCCGGTCGGGGCGGCGACGCCAGGAGTGGAGATCGTCTTGCTCCAAAGCCCTTCGCCCCGGTCCTCCAGCCAGATCTCCGACCCGCCCCCGATGCTGACGCTCACCTTCGTGGCTCTGATGATCGGAACGCCCCAGGGAACGATGCCCCGGAGCCCGGTCAGATACGCTATCTGAGCCCGTGAGACGGTTCTGACCAAGGTGGAGTTCGAGCCCATGATCCTGCCGAAGAACAGCGGCGTGTCCTTCTCGACGGTCACCTGTACGAAGTCGACTCCCACCTCGGTCTCCGGTGCCCCGTCGACCACGTAGAGTTCATCGGCAGGTTGGACCGCATTGTTCTGCGCGTATGCCTCGACCTCGGCAAGCACGGCGCCCTCGTCCCCGCCATCCGCCAGGACACGGCATCCCGCCAGTGCCGCGGCGTCAGCAGCCGTCTGTAGCTGCCGCCTCACCGAATACGCATAGCCCAGGTCCACCGCGATCGCGGCGAACAGTATGAGCATGACTATCACAAGGGCGACGGTTACAGCTGTCGCCCCATCGTCGTCTCTGAGAAGATGGTTCATCTCTGTCACTCGATCCTCAGTGTTGCAGTACTCCGCAACACGAAAGTCTCATCGGTGGTGTTGAAGATCGATTGCATGATCGGCGTGAACAGCGGCACTGCCCGCGTCACGGTGACCGTCGCGGGATCGCCCACGTCCTCGATGGTAGGGGCGTCCGGGGACACGGTGATGTCCGCGTCGGTGAGCTCCATACCAGGAGCCGCCTGTGCCACCTTGTAGCGCACCGTGTCCGGCGTGGCGACCGAGCCAGCCGGGTACTCCAACGCAGCCCAGCGCGCACCCTCGCGCGCAGCATGCGTGATCTCGTTCCACTGGTAGAAGAGGTAACCGAACTGCATGATGCCGATCAGCAGCACGATAAGGATCATCGAGACGAGCGCGAACTCTACCGCTGCCGCACCCTCGTCAGATCGTGTATGTCGCATCACGACTCGCACCGAACCCCCCGGTCTGGTCGCCCTCCCGCCGAATCGCGTGGGCCCGGTACTCCGAGCCCACGCGGACATCGGCTACTTCACTCGGGCGCAACACCCGTGAGCGCAGTCTGCACGTCTTCAAATACCGTGTTGAGCTGACCGCCGACTGCCAGAACAGCGACGATGATGGCAATAGCGATACCGGCGACCATGATGCCGTACTCAACAGCGGTGGCACCCTCGTCACTCGCGGTCCACGCCTTCGCCCGCACATACAGATTCAGCAACATCCCGAGACACCCCCTCCCTATCGGTCCGAAGCCAAGCCATGTGTCATTCTTGGATGCCCTGAAGGGAGATGAGTGCGCATACGACCACAGGATGAAACGGGTATGAATCGGCACTCAGACCAGGGGATGAGTGGCTACTCGGTCGTGTCCCATTGGACGTCAACGAGCCCCGACTTGATCGCCTCGACCACCGCTTGGGTTCGGTCGCGGGTATGAAGCTTGCGGAGGATGTGGCTGACGTGTGACTTCACCGTCGGTTCTGAGATCCACAACTCCTGGGCGATGCTCCGGTTGTTGCAGCCGCGGGCCATCAGCACGAGTACATCCATCTCGCGTTGTGAGAGCACCGGTGTGACAGAGGCCTCGGCGTGCGCGCCCCTCGCGTCGATCACGCGCCTGGCGACCGCCGAATCGAGGACCGTTTGGCCGTCTGCCACTCCGCGCAGAGACTGCAGGAGCGACTCGGCGCTGGTGTCCTTCATCAGGTAGCCGACCGCGCCGGCGCTCAGCACCCCGAATACCTCGTCATCATCGTCATAGCTCGTGAGCACGACGACACGCAACTTGGGATCACGGTCAAGCAGGCGCCGGCAAGTCTCCACGCCGCCGATCCCCGGCATTCGCAGGTCGAGAAGCACGATGTCCGGCCTCATCTCGCAGAGCCACTCCAACGCCTCCTCGCCGGAGGCCGCCTCGCCGACGACCACCATGTCCCCGTCCGCCTCGATCGCGGCACGGAGTCCGTAACGAACCAGCTGGTGGTCATCGATGATGTAGACCGACGTTTGGCTCATACACGCCCCTCAGCACGGTATCCGCGCGCAAAGACGACTTCCTGCTCCGGGCGTCGAGTCAATCGCCAGGCCTCCGCCGGCGCCTCGTACACGCTCATGCAGGCTCTGCAATCCCACAGTGACGCCAGTCTCGCTCTCCGCCATGGCCGAGCGGACATCGAAGCCTCCGCCGTTGTCCTCGACCACCAGTGTCACCGCTTCGGGAGCGTAGTCTATGCGCACGCTGATGCGCGTTGGCGATCCATGCTTCACCGCATTGGTGACCGCCTCTCGAGCGACACGGTAGAGGCACGCCTCGGCTTCCGCGCTGATCGGCCGTACAGTGCCGTTAGTCTCGATAGCGCTGCTCAGCTTCTCCTTAGAGGTGATCTCTTTCAGCCAGTAATCGATGGCACCTGCCAAGCCCAGTTCCTGCAACTTCGCCGGTCGCAGGTCATAGATATACCTACGCAGCTCACCCATGCTCCCCTCAAGCAGGCCCTGCAGTTCGTCCAACCGACCAGCCACAGAGCCTGGATCTCTGTACACCTGCTTCTTGCAGACCTCGATACCCAGCGAGATCGAGAACAGCGACTGCGCAATGCCATCGTGCATCTCACGGGCGATGCGCTCACGCTCACTCGCAAGCAACGAGTAGCGACTGTCCTCGGCGAGTCGTGCGTTCTCGAGTGATGACGCCGCAAAGGCGCCGAGAATCGACAGGAATGCGGTCTGCTCCTCGCGCAGGCGATGCTTGACCGAGTTGATCGCACACAGCACGCCAAGGTGGCGGTCTTTGACCCGTACGGGCACCGCAAGGACCCACGCCGATTCGCCGGAATCGGTCTCGACGCACGGCCGACCTTCAGATAACACCCGGTCGGTGACCTGAGGCAGCCACTCGTGCCACCAGGATTCGACATGTTCGTCACGCGCCCCGCGCACGAACACCTCCGCATCGGAGTTGCACGGTTGACCGTCGATGTCCTCGAACAGGTAGAGTACGACCTTCTCAGTGCCGGTGAAACGCTTGGCAGCATCCACGATGATGTCCGGTACCTCACTCGGATCCCGCGCGCCGGAGACGGTGGCGGAGACCTCGTTCAGCGAGGCAACGAGTCTGTTCTGACGGTGCGCGGCCGGACGGAGTCGCTGGAACACGTTTCGGCGCGACGACACCAGGCGCCGCACATCGAGCGCGGCCTCCTGAGCGTGTGTGTCAGACCTGTTCTCCAATGGGGCTCCCCCCGAGCGCCTAACTGCTCTGTACCCTTCACCGGTGCCGGGGAGACAGGGTCGCACTTACCGGGGTAGACAACAGGGCGCCACCCGAAGGCGACACCCTGTTTCTGCGTTCGTATGGTCGTGCCTACGCGGGAGCCACGCCGCTCTTGCCCTGCGGCACATCGCCGCCTGCGGGAAGCTCGACTCGCGGACGCTCGTCGGTGTCTTCCTTCTCGACGGCGGCCTCTTCTGCAGCCTCCGCAGGCTCGTTGGCCTTGCGCTCCCTCTCCAGTTCCAGAAACTCCGCCCAGCGGTTCTCGAGCAGCGCTTCGAGCTGGTCTTTGTCGACCGTCTCGCGCTCAATGAGCACCTGCGCCATGAGATCGAGCTGGTCCCGACGGTCGGACAGTATCTTGTTCGCCTTGTCGAAGCCTTCGTCGATCATGCGACGGACCTCTTTGTCGATCTCGAACGCGATCTCCTGGCTGTAATTGGGCGTGTTGGAGAAGTCCCTGCCGAGGAAGACCTCGCGCTGATCGTCGCCGAGCGTCATCGGCCCGAGCTTGTCGGACATCCCGTAGCGCGTGATCATCTGGCGCGCAAGTTTCGTAGCGCGCTCGATATCGTTACTCGCACCCGTCGTGATGTCGCCGATGGCGATCTCCTCGGCCACACGTCCGCCGAGCATCATCGAGATCTCGTCGAGCATCTCACCCTTGGTGTTGAGGAACTTGTCCTCTAGCGGCAGTGCGAGCGTGTAACCCAGTGCCCGACCGCGTGAGATGATGCTGATCTTGTGGATGGGATCGGTGTTCGGAAGCACGTGCCCCACCAAGGCGTGACCGGATTCGTGATAGGCGATGACCCGCTTCTCCTTGTCCGAGATGAGCCGGCTCTTCCGCTCCGGACCGGCGATGACACGCTCGATGGACTCTTCGAGCTCGGTCATCTCCACTTCCTTCTTGCCATGACGCGCGGCGAGAAGGGCGGCTTCGTTCACGAGGTTGGCGAGATCGGCGCCGGTGAATCCCGGCGTACGGCGTGCTACGACCTCAAGCTCGATGTCTTTTGCCACCGGCTTGCCCCGTGTGTGAATCTTCAAGATGTCGGCCCGGCCCTTGAGGTCCGGGCGATCGACGACGATCTGCCGATCGAAGCGGCCGGGGCGCAGCAGCGCCGAGTCCAGGACGTCCGGTCGGTTGGTCGCCGCCATGATGATGACGTTGTCCTTGATGTCGAAGCCATCCATCTCCACCAGCAACTGGTTGAGGGTCTGCTCGCGCTCATCGTTGCCGCCGCCGAGCCCCGCGCCGCGCATGCGGCCCACGGCGTCCAGCTCGTCGACGAACACGATGCAGGGTGAGGCGGCCTTGGCCTGCTCGAACAGATCGCGAACGCGGCTTGCGCCGACACCCACGAACATCTCGACGAAGTCGGAACCTGAGATGGAGAAGAACGGCACGCCCGCCTCACCGGCGACGGCACGCGCAAGCAGCGTCTTGCCTGTACCGGGAGGCCCCACGAGCAGGACGCCCTTCGGGATCTTCGCCCCGAGAGCCTGGAACTTGCCGGGGTTGGACAGGAACTCCTTGATCTCCTGGAGCTCCTCGACGGCCTCGTCCACACCGGCTACGTCTTTGAACGTGATGCGCGGCTGGTCACGTGTGAGGCGCTTGGCCTTGGCTTTGCCGAACGACATCACCTTGGAGTTCGAGCCCTGCATCTGGTTCAGGAAGAAGAACATCACTCCCACGATGAGGAGTACGGGCAACAGAGAGCCAAGCAGCGTGACGAACCAGTTCTGATCCTGCGTATTGACCGTATAGCCCTCGATGGGCGGATTCTCGTCGATGAGCTGAGCGAACCAGTCCTCGCCCAGATACGTGGTGGTGAAGTCCGATGTCTTCTTGTCAGTCTTGGCTTTCGCGTCCTCGTAGAACGAGCCGCGGATCTCCTTGTTGCGCAGGAAGACCTCGGCATCCACAACGCGATCCTCTTTGAGTGCCGAGACGAAATCGCTGCTGTTCATCTCGACGACAGCGTTTCCCGTGTCGAGGTTGTTCACGATGAACGCGAACAGCGCGACTATCACCAGCATGTAGAAGAGGGCGGTTCGAAGGTTCTTGTTCACACTCAACACCCCTTGGGCCAGGCTACACGGAGTAGACTGCCGGTTTCAGAACACCGATGTATGGGAGATTCCTATACCGCTCGGCGTAGTCCAATCCATAACCAACAACAAACTCATCCGGGATATCGAACCCGACGTACTTGCACTCGATAGGCACCCGCTGCTTGCCCGTCTTCGAGAGCAGCGTGCAAACCTCGAGACTCCGGGGCTTGCGCGATGCGAGGTTGCGCAGCAGGTACTTCAGCGTGAGCCCGGTGTCGAGGATGTCCTCGATGACCAGCACGTCACGTCCGTCGATCGTTTCGTCCAGGTCCTTCAAGATACGAACGACGCCCGACGACTTCGTTGAGCTGCCGTAGCTCGAGACCGCCATGAAGTCGATCTCAACGGGCCCGTCGATAGCCCGGGCCAGATCGGCCACGAACAGCGCCGCGCCTCGGAGCACCGCCACCAGAAGGAGCGAGCGCCCCTCATAGTCGGCAGCTATCTCGGCGCCAAGCTCCCGCACGCGCTGCTGGACCTCGTCCTCAGACAGGATGATGCGCTCAACGTCCTGGTGCATCCGCTCACCTTTCCGTGCGTGTGACGACCGGTCGCCGTCACGTACTAGTGTGTTCCCTACGCCAGAACAACTCCAGCACCTGCGAGGTCTGTGGCACGACTTTGAACTCGTCGCTCAACCTCAGACCGGCGACCCAGACGATCCGGTCGCGGTACCGTACCACAGGCGTGACCGCCCGCAGTCGCTTCGGCACTTTCTCGTCAACGAACAGGTCCGAGAGCTTCTTGGTGCCCTCCATACCGAGAGGTCTCATGCGATCGCCCTCGCGAGGGCCGTCCACAGTGAGTGCACCTGCGACGAGTGCAGCATCAACGAACGCTCGCTGCGAATCGTCGTTGACGTCATCAGAACACACGAGGCGCGCCTCGATGACGCCGAAACCTCCGAGGTCGCACCTACCCGGTGCTTCGAGCAAGCATGGTGCCAGGGGAGCGGTCCCGGTATCCCTACGGGAAACCATGAGTTTATCGTACTCGGTGCGCGCGTGCAGACCGAACGGCAAGTCGCGGGCGAAGGCATCATCGCCAAGCCCCTCGACGATCGCCTCCACGTGCTCGAACTCAAGCCGGGTCGCCTCTGGAAACTCCCGAAACAGCGCCTCGCGCACGGTTCGACGCGCCATCGCACGCGAAAGCGTGGTCATGTATGCGCGGTTGAAGGCGATACCGCCCTCTAAGCGCTCGACGAAGTCGTGGCTGAATGCCTCGGCCATGTCCGAGAGGAGCTCGTCCTCGTCGGCAAGCAGGCGCACAGTGCGCTCGAGCGTCGAGTCGAACGAAGGGTTCACGCTCTCGACGAGCGGCTTGAGTTCGTGTCGGACCCACGAGCGTAGTCGCGAGGTGTCTTCGTTCGTGATGTCCTCGCGCCACGTCTGCCCCAGAGACTCCAGATACTCCACCACCTGCGAGCGGCGCGCGCCAAGCAGCGGACGCACGATGCGGTCGCGCACCGGCGCGATCGCACGCAACCCCGCGGGGCCCGCACCGGTGACCATGCGCATGAGGAAGGTCTCGAGCTGGTCATCGAGGGTGTGCGCGACTGCGATCTTCCCGCGAAGTGGCGAGATGCCGAGTGCGTCGCAGCGGGCGTCGAGTTCATCTTCAGCGAAACGGTAGCGGACACGTCGGCCTGCATCTTCGAGATTGAGGCTCTCGGCCTCGGCGTACGCCGCAACATCGAAGCGGACCGTGCGGCACGCCACGCCGAGTTCGGCGCACAGTGAGACGACGAATGCTTCGTCTGCGTCGGCGGCCTCCCCGCGCAGCATGTGGTTGACGTGAAGTACCGAGAAGCGCACGTCATCGCCCAGCTCACGGCCGGCAAGCAGCCGCAGCAAAGAGACGCTATCGGCGCCGCCGGAGACAAGCGCGAGCACCACACTGCCAGTCGGCAGCATGTCGTGCTCGGCGGTGGTGGCGCGGGCGATGTCGGGAAGCAAAGGCATACTGCCAGGGTACGGGGTGCGTCGCCGGGGCGCCAGGGGAACAGGGATAGACGGCATCTATGTCTCGGCCACGGTCACCGCGGCTTCGGCCTGCGCGAGCATCGCATCAGCCAGCACCGCGAGCAGCGCTGCCGGGATCGCACCCTCCAGCACGTACGCCATGTTCTGCACCGCAAGCCCGCCGATGATCGGTACGCCCAGGCCGCCGGTGCCGATCGCCGCCCCCACCGTCGCGGTACCGATGTTGATCGCCACCGAGGTGCGGATGCCCGAGAGCATCACACGCGCCGCAAGCGGCAGCTCGACGCGCATGAGAACCTGCACCGGGCTCATCCCCATGCCCACGGCCGCATCGATGACCGGCCGCGGTACCGACTCGATGCCGGCGATGGTGGAGCTGACCACAGGGAACAGGCCGTAGATGAACAGTGCGACGATCGTTGGCCGGAAGCCGAAGCCGAGCACCGGCATCGCCAACGCGAGCACCGCCACCGGAGGGAACGTCTGCCCCAGGTCGGTGCCGGCAACCACCAGCGGCCGGAACTCGGCACCGCTGCGTCGCGTGACCCAGATGCCGAGCGGCACGCCCACCGCGATGGTCAGTCCGCTGGAGATGCCCACAAGGGTCAGGTGCTGCAGCACGAAGTTGCCGAGCGAATCTCGCGGCATCAGTACCTCGCGCTGCGCGGGAAACAGCCCCCGCAGGGCGGATTCCCACAGTCCGGTGGCGCTCACGAGCCACGCGAACGCAAGCGCACCCGCAAACGTGGCAGCGATCGCTATGAGGCGCCGCCTGCTCACCCGGCGTCCTCCTCGGCGATGTTGGAGATGTGCTCGTCGCCTTCGGTCATGGCGCCTTCGACCGCCGTGAAGGTGACCTCCCCCACGAGTCTGCTGTGCTCGTCGGTGACCGCTATCGCCCGGAAACCCAGTCCCAGCATCCTTGAGAGCGCATCGCGCAGGCTCGCATCGACGCGTACGGACGCCTCGGTGGCGTCGATCAGCGTCATGGCATCGGTGAGGTTGGTGTCGGGCGTGATGTCATCGGTGTCGACCCAGCCGAGGAGCTTGCCGTTGACGTCGATGACGTAAACGAAACGACGCCTGCCCGCAGCCACTCGATAGGCGATCTCCTCTGCGCCTTCACGCACGATCGCCGGCGAGCGCATGACGTCTTCGACCCGCACCCGGACGAGGCGCTTGAGCGCGCGGTCGGCGCCCACGAAGTCGTGCACGAACTTGTTCGCGGGGTGGTTCAAGACCTCCTCGGGCGAGGCGAACTGCTGCAGCGTGCCGTCACGCATGATAGCGAGCTTGTCGGCGAGGCGGATCGCCTCGTCGATGTCGTGCGTCACGAAGATGACCGTCTTGTGCAGCTCGCGCTGGATGCGCCCGAACTCGGCCTGCAGCCGTTCGCGGTTGAGGGGGTCGACGGCACCGAACGGCTCGTCCATCAGCAGCACGGGTGGATCGGCCGCCAGCGCGCGAGCAACGCCGACGCGCTGCGCCTCGCCACCGGACAGCTGCCGCGGATACTTGCCGAGATGCCCGGCGGGGTCGAGTCCCACGAGCACGAGCAGTTCGCTGGCCCGCTCGGCGATCCGCGACTTCTCCCACCCGAGCAGGTGCGGCACGACGCCGATGTTCTGTTCGACCGTCAGGTGCGGGAACAGCCCGATCGACTGGATGACGTAGCCCAGTCCTCGCCGGAGTTCCTCCGGACGCATCGACATCACGTCTCGGCCATTCACCAGGATGTGTCCGGACGTGGGGTCGATGAGGCGATTGATCATCCGCAGCGTAGTGGTCTTGCCACAACCGGACGGGCCGATCAACACGCAGACCTCGCCGTCGGCCACCTCCAGAGACAAGTTGTCGACCGCGACCTCACCGCCGTAGCGTCTGGTGACGCCTTCGAGCCTGATCATGCGCGGACCCCTTCCGGTGTGAGTACTCTGGCAAGCGCTGAGAGAGCAACGTCAACGACGACCGCAAGCGCGATGATGGGTAGCGCGCCCAGCAAGATCAGGTCGGGCGCGAACTGGCCCAGGCCCTCGAAGATGAGGATGCCCAGGTTGCGTGCTCCCGCGAACACGGTGAGCGTGGTGATGCCGATCAGCAGCACCGCGGCGGTTCGAAGGCCCTCCATGATGAGCGGCAGCGCCAGCGGGAGCTCGACCCGCATCAGCAGCTGGCCAGCGCTCATGCCCATGCCACGACCTGCATCAAGGGCGGCGGGATCCACCTCAGAAAGCCCCACGTAGGTGTTGCGCACGATGGGCAGCAGCGCATAGAGCGTGAGCGCGACAAGGCCCGGTGCGGCGCCGATCCCGCGCACGCCGAGGCTGCGCAGGAACGGCACGGCGTTGCCGATAGCCGACAGCGGGATGATGAGGAGGCCGAGCAGTGCAAGGCTCGGGACCGTCTGAATGACGCCGGTGATACCGAGCACGACCGCGCGCACATGACGGTTGCGCGTCGCCCACAGCCCCAGCGGCATGCCGATCAGAGCACCCAGCGCCACGCCCGCGCCGGACAGCGCGAGATGTCCGCCGAGCAGCTGCCAGAACGAATCGGCACGCACCTCGAACTCGCGCGCCAGCGAGATGCGGTCGAGCCCGCCCCACATGATCGCCGCGACAAGCGCCGCGACCAGTACGACCGGTGGCCCGAGGCGCCGCAAGGCGAATCGCTTGCGCTCCAGACCACCTGCGAAGCCGATGATCACCGCTCCCAGCAAGATGACCCACGCGCCAGCGCCGATGGACACGCGCGAGATCGCACTCTGGCCCTCGAGCAACGCCCGGGCAGCCTCCCCCAGCGCCCAGGCGACGACCGCGACAAGCCCGTAGGCACCGGCGGTCGACGTCGCGGAGCGCACCTTCGCACCCGGTGCCACCGCCGAGAACAGCGCGAGCCCCACGAGCGCCCACACGCCGTAGGTCCACGCGCCGGCAGCAGCCAGCGAGTGTACCGTGCCCGGGACGAGACGGTTGGCCCGCAGTTCGACGAAGGGAAGCGCGGTGGCACCCGCGAGGGTCACCATCGCCCCCACGAGCGCCACTCGGTCAAACGGTGTCTGAGTCGCGTCCTCGCTCACGCTACTTGATGAATCCCTGGGCCCTGAGGTAGTCGGTGGCCACCGTCTTAGGGTCGGCGCCGTCGACCGCCACCTTGCCGTTGAGGTCCTGCAATGCCGCAAGCGTCAGACCCTCGAAGACCGGGTTGAGGATCCCCGCGATCTCCGGGTACATCTCCAGAACCGGTCCACGCACAAGCGGCGCCGGTTCGTAGACCGGCCAGATGCTCTTGAGGTCCTCCAGCACGACAAGGCCGAGTGCTGCCAGGTTCCCGTCGGTGCCGTACGCCATCGCCGCATTCGCGCCGTTGGTCCCCTGCGCTGCCGCGGCCTCGGTCTGTGCGGTATCGCCGCCTGACAACACGATGAGCTGGTCGGCGCTGAGTTTGAAACCGTACGCTTTCTCGATGGCCGGAACGCCGTCCGCCGCGCGATCGACGAACTCCTGAGACGCCACGAGCTTCACGTCGCCTCCACCGTTGATGTAGGTCGCCCAATCCTCGAAGCTCACAATGCCTTCAGCATCAGAGAGTGCCTTGGGAATCGCGATGGCCCACGTGTTGTTCGCAGGCGCGCGCTCCAGCCAGATGATGTCGTTGAGCTCGACGTCAAGCTGCTTGACGGTGTCATACGATGCTTGCGCGTCCTTGCTGGTGCCCTCCGGCACGTCCCCCTCCGGGAAGAACTGCGTGAGCGCGGTGCCTGTGTACTCGGGATAGATGTCGATCTCCTCGGACAGCAGGGCCTTGCGAACGATCTCTGTCTGTCCGGTCTTGGTCGCATCGACCACGTCGAAGCCATTCTCCTCCAGCATCGCGATGATCACCTGGCCGAGAACCCCGCCCTCGGTGTCGATCTTCGAGCCGACGACGATCGGGCCCTTGGGCGATGCCGTGTCGATCCCACCGTCGGTCGTATCCGTCGTCTTGGCGTCGCCACATCCGGCGACAGCGACTGCGAGCATCGCAACGAGTGTGAGCGCGACTACGCGCCTGAACCGCATGGGTGTCTCCCTCCGTCATGGTCAGCTCCGCGCACCGACTCTGCGGTTGTTCATACCCGTTTAGTCGCTGCCGACGGCCTGCAACTCGGCATGCGCGGTGCTAGAATCAGCAGGTCACATGAGCCCCGACGCACTACGGGCATACGGAGGTCCATCTTGTCTGCATTCCATCTCACCGATCCCGCGCTCGCCCCCATCGCCGAGAAGGTCATAGCCGGCGAGCGTCTCACCCGCGAAGACGGCATAGCGCTCTACAACAGCAACGACCTGCTCGGCATCGGACAGATGGCTGACCACGTCCGCCGAGACAAGAACGGCGATCGCGTTCACTTCATGGTCAACCGGCACATCAACCCCACCAATATCTGCCGCAACCGCTGCAAGTTCTGTGCGTTCGCGCGTAGCGCCGGCGAAGAGGGCGCCTACGAAATGACACTGGACACCATCGTTGAGGCGACCCGCGAGGGCGTGGCCGACGGCGCGTACGAGATCCACATCGTGAGCGGCCTGCATCCCGACTGGAGCTACGAGTTCTACGTCGACATGGTGCGCAAGGTGCGCGAAGCCGCGCCGAAGCACGTCATCGTGCAAGCGTTCACCGCGGTGGAGATCGAACACATGGCGATCATCAGCGGCAAGACGACGCTTGAAGTGCTTGCCGATCTCAAGGAGGCCGGCCTGGACGCCCTACCCGGCGGTGGTGCTGAGATCTTCTCGGAGAGGACCCGCGTCGCCGCCTGGGACAAGAAGACACGCGGTGACGTGTGGCTGCGCATCCACGGCGAGGCGCATTCGCTGGGCATCTCCACCAACTGCACGATGCTCTACGGACATATCGAAACGCTCGAGGAGCGCGTCGACCACATGATCCTGCTGCGCGAGCAGCAAGATCTCTCGGGCGGCTTCTTGGCGTTCATCCCGCTGGCGTTCCATCCCGCCAACACCGAGCTCGCCGACCTGCCGGCCACGACCGGCTTCGACGACCTCAAGACGCTCGCCATCGGTCGGTTGATGCTGGACAACATCCCGCACGTCAAGGCGTTCTGGATCATGCTCGGGCTCAAAGTCGCCCAGCTCTCCACCGCTTTCGGCGTGGACGACCTGGATGGCACGGTCGTCGAGGAGCGCATCACGCACATGGCCGGGGCCACCACTCCTGAAGCACTCTCCAAAGAGGACCTTGTCGCGATGATCGAGGAGACAGGCCACGTGGCGGTGGAGCGCGATACGCTCTACAACATCGTCCGCATCTACGGGGAGTAAGCGATGGCGCGTCCCAAGCTCGGGCACATCCAGTTCATCAACTGCCTACCGCTCTACTACGGCATGGTGAAAAACGACGTCTTGCTCGACGTGGACCTTGTGCGGGCAAACCCCGCCGATCTCGCGCGCGAGCTGCTTGACGGTACGCTCGACATGGCGCCCATCCCCGCCATCGAGTACGCGCGCCACGCCGACGGCCTCGTGCTGCTGCCCGACATCGCCATCTCCTCCAACGGCGAGGTGCAGTCCATCCTGCTCATCTCGAAGGTGCCTGCCGAAAAACTCACTGGCCGCACCGTCGCGCTCACCAACACCTCGCGCACCTCCCAGGTGCTTGCGCGCGTGCTGATCGACAAGCGCTGGAGCGCAACGCCGGAGTACGTCGAGATGCCGCCGGACCTGCCCGCGATGCTGCGCGACGCCGACGCCGCGCTCCTCATCGGCGACGAGGCTCTGCGCGCGTACTGGGACCAGCCCGAGGGGCTTTACGCCTACGACCTGGGCACTGTGTGGACCGCCTGGACCGGCCTGCCCATGGTCTACGCCGTGTGGGCGGTGCGCCGCGACTACGCGCTCACGCAACCCGCGGCCGTGCAGGCGGTCTCCGAGGCGCTCTCAGGATCGCTCGCCTACTGCCGGGCGCACCTCGACGACATCTCCGACTACGCCGCGCGTTGGGAGCAGTTCCCCGCCGAGAAGTTCCGAAGCTACTTCGATGCGCTGCACTTCCGCTTCCAGCCGCGCTACCGCGAGGGACTCGCGCGTTATCTGGCCGAGGCGGCCGCGATCGGGCAGCTGGAGCGCGTGCCCGCCATCGAGGTGTTCGGCGAATGAGCGAGCGAGTAGGAGGTCCGTCGGCGGGGACCGGGGGCTCAGACAGTCCTCGCTCCGGCGCTACCGCGCCTTCGCTGCGGAACTCGCCGGCGACCCCCGCCGACGACCTCCATGCACTCGCGTTCGCTGCGGCGCGCGGCGAGCATCGCCTCTCGGTGGAAGAAGCGCTCGCGCTGCTGGAGCACGCCGACACGCTCGTCCTCGGTGCGGCGGCAACCGCGATGCGCGACAGGCTGCACCCTGAGCGCGAGGTCACGTTCATCGTCGACCGCAACGTCAACTACACCAACGTGTGCGTGAGCGGCTGCCGCTTCTGCGCGTTTTACCGCGACAGCAGCGACGCTGACGCCTACGTGCTCTCGCCCGACGAGCTGTACGCCAAGGTGGAGGAGACGCTCGCACTCGAGGGCACCGCCATCCTGCTGCAGGGCGGTCTCCACCCCGACCTGGGTGTCGAGTGGTACGAGGACATGCTGCGCGCGCTGAAGGAGCGCTACCCCATCCACGTGCACGGCTTCGGCCCGCCGGAGATGGTGCACATCGCGCGCGTCTCGAAGGTCAGCACGCGCGAGGTCCTGCAGCGCCTGCGCGACGCCGGCCTGGACTCGCTGCCCGGCGGCGGCGCTGAGATCTTGGTGGACTCCGTGCGCTCCCATGTCTCGCCCAAGAAGGCGACCAGCGATGAGTGGCTCGACGTCATGCGTGAGGCGCACGAGCTGGGGATGTCCACGACCGCCACGATGATGTTCGGCGGCACAGAGACGGTCGAGGACCGCATCGCGCACATGCAACGAGTGCGCGAGGTCCAAGACGAGGCCGTCACCAAAGACGCGGTGGGCTTTCGCGCGTTCATCCCGTGGAGCTTCCAGCCCGGCAACACCGAGCTCGCCGAAGGCGAGTTCACCGGTGCTGCCGCCAGCGGTTGGGAGTACCTGCGCACGCTCGCGGTCTCGCGCCTGTTCCTCGACAACGTCACCAACATCCAGGCGTCCTGGGTCACCCAGGGCCCCAAGGTCGGGCAGGTGGCGCTCTGCTTCGGCGCCAACGACATGGGCTCCACGATGATCGAGGAGAACGTGGTCGCCTCGGCAGGCACGAGGTTCATGCTTGCCCGAGACGAGCTCGTACGGCTCATCGCCGACGCGGGCTTCACGCCCGTGCAGCGCGACACACTCTACCGCGAGGTCCGCAGATTCTAGCGGGTCCTACTTGCTGGTCGCCATGTTCTCCGGAAGCAGGGCTATCTCCTTGTCGCCCTCGGAGACGACGACCACTGTGATCATCTCGCCGGTTTCTTTGTCCTTCATATCGACGAGCTCGACGAAGTTGTAGTCGTCGAGATTGGGGGACATGCCCTGGCCGAGAAGCCGCATCTTCGCGATCATCTGGTGGCTCTCGCTGTCGGATGTCCTCACGGGCGTGGTGTCGGTGACGGAGTAGCCATCCGGCGTCGCCATGCTGGCGGCAGACTCCGCGAGGTTCGAGTTGCTCAGGCATCCTGTCGCTGCAAGTGTGGTGATCACGAGCAGAGTCAGCGCAAGTATGGTGATCGCTCTCTTCATGGCTTCTCCCTCATCGAGGCGTGGTGGATCCCGCAACCACATTCTACCTGCCGGGAGCACGAATATGACATCTGGACCTGCAAGTGATGAACGCTGGGAGCAGACCGCCCTGCTACTTGGCGCCCGCGCGGATCTTGGGTCCACTGAGCGGGCAGCCGAACAGCGGTGCAAACACGCAGAAGTCGAACAGTCCGGCGAGGAGTGGCACAGCGCCTACCACGGCGATGATGATGCCAACGGTGTCCTTGATCACCAGGATGCCAACGGCGATCAGGGCGATGCCGACGAGGACACGCGCCGCGCGACCGGCCGTGGACGCCATGAACGTGCAGAACGGGTTCACCTGAGATCCTTCCGCCGAGGGGAACTAACAGTCCAGTGTTCCCTCGACAGATGCATCCGAGCGCCAAAACACTCTCCCGCTACTCCCGCGTGATGATCGTCCCCACATGCTCGCCGGCGAGCGCCTTGGTGAGGTTGCCGTACTCCAGCCCGTTGATGATCTGCACGTGATCGAGCACCTGACTGTTATGGAGGATGTCGAGGCAGGGTCGCTCGAGGATCAGGTCGTCCAGGCCTAGCTCCTTGAGCTCAGTGACGCTGATCTTCGGGATGAACTCCGCCTCGGGATCCTTCTTCGGATCGTCGGTGTAAAGCCCCTGCTCGTCTTTGACGAAGATGCAGCTACGCGCGCCGATGAGGTCGGCCATGAGTATCGTGCCCACGTCGGTACGGTGGATCGGGATGCGGCCCTTCTCGGGAGGGATAGCGAAGAAGTCGTAGGGCGGCATGCCCTGCGTGACCGGTATGCCACCCTGCGCGAGGTAGTTGGGCAGCTTCATGATGGCGTCCTGCTCGATCTCGATGCCGCCATGATCCGCCAGCAAGGTGGCGACGAGCAGGGCGTTTTGCTTGGACACCGTGTTGCCGAAAGCGGCGATGATACCGGTGGGCATGCCCAGCTCGAGTCCGATCGCGTAGATGTGCCGGCTGCGCGTGCCGCCACCGGTCATGAGCAGCATCTTGTGCTGCTCCCTGTTGGCGATGATCTCGTCCATGATGCCCGGCAGCGCGTGCTTACCGCGGTCGCAGATCGACTGGCCGCCGATCTTGATGACGTTGACATCGGGGAACAGGCGCTTCTGTGGAGCGACCTCGAGTGAGTCGAGGAAACTCTCACTCACCAGGCTCTCGCCCATCAGCTTGCCCTTGATATGCAGTCGCTTGCTGTCGCGCTCGCGTATGAGCGGCATCGGCTACCTCCGTGAGTGAGCGTGCGTGCGTGTCTCAGCTGGCTCGAGCCTGGTGAGGGATCAGTCCTCGCGCTTCTTCTTGTGATCGCCAGACGCCATCTTGTGACCCTTGTCGTCCACCTCGAGCTCGACGAGCTCGGCACCCACCGCGTCGGCGATCATCTTGAGCTCGCCTTTACGCAGGTGCTTGGAGTGGATCTTCAAGTTCACGTCCGCGACCGCGACGACATTGAACCGGGGGTGCTTCTCGCCCTCTTCGACCTTGCGGCGCTCTCTGTAGAAGATCTTGCCTGCCATGTCGCCCTCCTTCGAGCGTAGGACATTCTGCTGTGATACCAGTCGATACCCCGAAACTGGTGTCTGCGAGCGGTGTGCGCGGCCACTCGTACCCACGGTGACGTGCAACAGGTACACTTCCCCCAATGGGCTCGCCCGCGCACGACCGGCCGGTACCGGGAGTGTGGTGAGAACGAGCGAAGCCTCCCACCCCGGGTAAGGAGGACGATATGAAGGTAGCTGGAAAGACCGTCGCGGTGACTGGTGGCGGCAACGGTATCGGGCGTGAGCTCACCCTGAACCTGCTTGGCCGAGGCGCGCGCGTGGCCGCGATCGACATCAGCGAGGCCGGCTTGCAGGAGACGGTCCGTCTCGCCGGCGACAAGGCCGACCGGATCTCCACGCATGTGGCCAACATCACTGACCGCGAAGCGGTAGAGGCGCTGCCCGCAGCGATCATCGCCGCGCACGGCCAGGTGGACGGCCTCATCAACTGCGCCGGCATCATCCAGCCCTTCGTGAAGGTCAACGACCTCGACCACGCCTCCATCGAGCGCGTCATGAACGTCAACTTCTGGGGCGTCACCTACATGACCAAGACGTTCCTGCCGTACCTGCTTCAGCGCCCCTCGGCACATATCGTCAACATCTCCAGCATGGGCGGTTTCCTCCCCGTGCCCGGGCAGTCGATCTACGGCGCATCCAAGGCTGCAGTCAAGCTGCTGACCGAGGCGCTCCACTCGGAACTCACCGACACGAACGTGTCGGTCACCGTCGTGTTCCCCGGCGCGATCGCCACCGATATCTCGAAGAACTCGGGGCTCGACGCGCCCACCGCATCTGAGGCTGCCGAGAGTGACGCCCCCAAGTTCCCGATGACACAGCCCGCCGATGCGGCGCGGATCATCCTGGACGCGATGGAGAAGGACGCCTACCGCGTGTGCGTGGGGAAGGACTCCAAGATGATGGACCGGCTCTCCCGGCTCATGCCTGAGCGGGCCGCCGCGATCATCTACAAGCAGATGGCATCGCTGCTGGACAGCTGACGGACGGGGAGGTCGAGATTCATGGCAGGCGCGAAGTTGAGCTTCTGGACAGCCGTGCTGGGTCTGTTTGTCTGGCCCTACTACCTGGGTGTTGCTGTCAGGTAGACACTCGCCGCTGCCTCACACCGCAGTCGGGTCGATGATCACCAGCAGCCCAGCACGCGTCTCAGCGCCACGAACTGGCCGAGATGATAGGCGTTGTGGTCGGTGACGAGCAGCAGCTCCCGGAGGAAGGTCTGCCCGTCGCCTTGCGGCACCGCGGCCGACAAGTCGACAGCTTCATCCAGTGCGAGTGCCTGCAGCGAGCGCAGGTCCTCCTGGAACGCCGCGATGCTCGCCTCCCAGGCGCCTTCATCTGCAGGAGCCGGGTCGGTCGGCCAGTACTCGTCCATCGACGCAGGTTCGATGTAGTCCAGATCAACGCAGAAGCGCAGGATGTCCACCTGCGCGAGGCGGAGGTGCTCGAGCAGCTGCCAGCCGGAGTGTGCGAAGCCGGCGGGCACCACACCGCGCAGCTCGGCCGGGAAGTCTGCGACGGCGCGCCGGTAGCCGACGTGGGCTTCCTCCCAGTCGAGCTGTCGTGCCAGCAGGTTCCGCAGATCTTGCATGATCATCACGCTCCCGGTAAAAGGTCAGGCTGACGGTGGTTGGCGAGGCGGAGGACCCAACGGCCATGAAGATGCCGGAGTCCTCAGTCCTCGATGACGTCCAACCCTTGCTCACGAAGCTTCGCCAGGTGGTCTAACATCCCCTGAAGCGTTTCGGGGCTGTGCCCCTCCCAGTCATCGACCTCGCCAACGACTCGCAGCGACGCTCGAGTTCGGTAGGATTGCGTGGGATTGCCGGGAAACCGCTTGTTTGTGACGTTGGGGTCATCCTCGAAGGGGCCCAGGGGTTCAACGATGTAGATGTGCCCTCGCTCCTCGATTCCGGCAAGCGCTGTCGCGAGCTCCGCACCCCAGGCGGCGGTGTCCATCAGTGCAGTCAAGTAGATGTTGTTAGACACCCTGCCTCCCTGGAAGTTGGAACCGCGGCCGGGGACAAGCTTATCGCCGATCTTCAGCACGGACTTCGTTCCATGGTAGAAGGGGCCCTTGATGTGGTCGCAGTGCTCGAAGGTGACCGGTACCCATTCCGGGTCGCTCATGTCTGTAGCCTCCAGCGGTATGCCTAGTNNCCTAGTCACTATGAGATGACCGGCACGATCCGGCGTATACGTGGTTCGTCCCTGAGGGACCCACCATGACGGAGTGTATCCCCAATACCCTGGCAGACCCCGATCCGACACATGAGAAGCTCCACGCTGGACACCTAGGCTGTGCGAGGCAGTCTCAGAAGTCGTGCGTTGATGGCGACGACCACGGTTGACAGCGACATGAGCGCCGCTCCCACAGCAGGCGAGAGAACGATGCCCACGCTGTAGAGAACGCCGGCCGCCAGTGGGATCGCGATCACGTTGTAGCCGGTCGCCCACGCCAAGTTCTGTTGCATCTTCCTGTAGGTAGCCTTGGACAGGGACACGACGTTGACAACGTCTTCCGGGTTCGAACGCACCAGGATCACGTCTGCCGTCTCGACGGCGACATCCGTGCCGGCTCCCACGGCGATGCCGATGTCTGCCTGTGCAAGAGCCGGCGCATCGTTGACGCCGTCCCCCGTCATGGCGACGACCTTGCCTTGTGCCTGGACCTCTTTGACTTTGGCCGCCTTGTCCTGAGGCAGCACTTCGGCGAAGTAACTCTTGATCCCAAGTTCGTCGGCGACCCACTTTGCGACCTGGGCGTTATCGCCGGTGAGCATCATCGGCTCGACGCCCATCTCCTTGAGACGTTCTATCGCATCCGCAGACTCCGGCCTCACGATATCGGCGAGCGCCAGCAGGCCGGCGATCTCACCCTCGATCAGAACGAAGACGGCGGTCTTGCCTTGGGCCGACAGCATCTCGAACGCCTTCGTGTCGGGAATCGACAGGTTCGTCTCTCCCAGATAGCCCGGCGAGACGACAGCGACCTGAGTGCCGGAAACGGTACCTTGGGCGCCCTTGCCCGGTATCGCCGAGAACTCCTCTGTCGACGGGACGGCCAGCTCGCGTTCGGCGGCCGACCTGACGATGCCCGCAGCGATCGGATGCTCCGAGCGATGCTCGACGGCCGCGGCCAGCGAGAGGACCTCATCGTCCGTGCGCTCACCGTAGATGGCGATATCCGTCACTCCGAACTCACCGAGCGTGAGCGTCCCTGTCTTGTCGAAGATGACGGCATCGAGTTCGCGTGCCTGCTCGAACGCATCCCGATCGCGGATGAGCAGACCGTTACTGGCGCCGAGTGATGTGGAGACCGCGACAACGAGCGGGATGGCCAGACCAAGGGCATGCGGGCACGTTATCACCATGACAGTGACCGTCCGAGACAGAGCGAAGCTCGATGATTCACCGACGAACACGTACCACGCGATGAACGTGATCGCCCCACCCATGAGGGCGATGGCTGTGAGCCAAGCGGCAGCCCGATCGGCGAGGTTCTGCGTTCTCGATTTCGATTGCTGCGCCTCTTTGACCAATTCGATCACCTGAGACAAGAACGAGTCACTTCCCGTCGCCTTGATCTCAACGGTCACCGAGCCCTCGGCGTTGATCGATCCGCCGATGACCTCGTCGTCCGGGTCTTTTGACACCGGCTTGGACTCGCCCGTCAGCATCGACTCGTTGACCGAGGTCTTGCCCTCAACGATCGTGCCATCTGCCGGGATCTTCTCGCCTGGACGAACCAGTACGCGATCGCCGACCTTGAGGTCCGCGAGAGGGACGTCTATCACTGAACCGTCATCGGCAAGTCGATGGGCAGCAGACGGCATCAGCTCTGCGAGAGCTTCGAGAGCACGGGACGCTCCCATCACCGAACGCATCTCGATCCAGTGTCCGAGCAACATGACATCGATCAAGGTAGCGAGTTCCCAGAAAAAGACTTCTCCCTGCAGTCCGAATACGACGGCGGTGCTATAGGCATATGCCGTCGTGATCGCCACGGCGATCAGCGTCATCATGGCGATCGAGCGACTGCGGAGTTCCTTCACGAAGCCGGTGAGGAACGGCCAGCCGCCATAGAAGAAGACGATCGTAGACAACCCGAACAGCACGAATGAGTCACCACTGAATCCCAATACGCCCTGAAGACCGAGGAAGCCCTGGATAAGGGGCGAGAGCGCGAGTATGGGGACTGTGAGGACGAGCGAGACCCAGAACCGGCGACGGAAATCAGCGATCATGCGTTCATGTCCGCCATGCCCTTCATGTCCGCCGTCTGCAGCATCATGGCGGGCACCGGACTCATGATTCATCCCGTTCGCTTGCCCATCGTGAGATCTGTCCATATCGTGACGCTCCTCATCGTGCGATTCGCCGACTCGCAAAAGGTTGATACCCGACTTGCGACATGTGGCTGGACCGCTCAACGGCTGCTGCTCCCGCGATGTCTTCATCGTGCGCTTGAACTCCCGGGCTCTGGAGCAGGGATTGCGAATACCCCCGACCAGGCTCGCCGTCTGTGTGGAAGCAGAGGCTGGCATGGTCCACCGGACGCTACCACCAGGCGAGATGTCGTCACGGTTGCAGCTTGCGCTGCGAATACTCTGTGATACTATGTACCAGTAGTTAGTACCGCTATGTAGTTTGCAGAGGAGGTATTCCGTGGGCGGGCAGATGACGGAAATGCTCAAGGGCACGCTGGAGGGTATCGTCCTCGCAATCTTGTCCATGCAGCCCGCGTACGGCTATGAGATCACTGCGCGGCTGCGGGAGACGGGCTTCTCCGACATTGCCGAGGGAACCGTCTATGCGCTGCTCGTAAGGATCGAGCATAGAGGGTTGGTCGACGTGGAGAAGCACCCGTCCGAGAAAGGACCCCCTCGCAAGGTGTATTCGCTCAACGCGCAAGGACGTGAGTACCTCGAGGAGTTCTGGAAGACTTGGGACTTCCTCGCAGATCGCCTCGGGCAGCTCCACGAAGGAGGCAGATAGTCATGGCAGCAGCATGGATCGAGAAGGTGACGGGGTCGCTCGATCAGAAGCGGCAGTATCGGCGGTACAAGGCGCGTATGGAGGCGCTTCCCGAGCCCTACGGCACTGCCGCGAAGGCGTTTCAGCGCTACTTCATGTACTACGGGGGCTTCACGGATGGAGAGACCCTCATGACGATGATGTGCGACTTTGTCGAGCTCTGGGAGCGCGCCGCCGCGGACGGCACCTCGGTACGCGCTATCGTCGGTGACGATCCGGTCGAGTTCGCCGAGACGTTCGCCCATGCCTACGACGGCACGCAGTGGATCGACAAGGAACGCGCACGCCTGGTCGCGTCGATCGCGGACGCGGAGCGAGGAGGACCGCGATGACCACGGCTGCAGCTGTCGGGGTGAGGAGTCTGCAGAAGTCCTATAAGGACCTGCACGTATTGCAGGGCGTGGACTTCGACGTGGCGCGCGGCAGCGTCTTCGCACTACTCGGCGCGAACGGGGCGGGCAAGACCACGGTCGTGAACATCCTGTCCACACTGCTCAATGCAGACGCAGGGACCGCCAGCGTCAACGGCTTCGATGTCGCCACACAGGCCGCCGACGTACGGGGGTCCATCAGCCTCACCGGGCAGTTCGCTGCCGTCGACGAGATCTTGAGCGGGAGGGAGAACCTGGTGCTGATCGCTCGATTGAGGCACCTCGAGAACCCGGGGGCGATCGCGGATGACCTGCTCGATCGTTTCTCGCTGACCGACGCGGCAGCGCGGAAGGTGTCGACATACTCGGGCGGTATGCGCCGCCGCCTCGACATCGCGATGAGCCTCATCGGGAATCCGCCGGTCATCTTCCTTGACGAGCCGACGACCGGGCTCGACCCGCAGGCGCGCGTCGAGGTATGGCAGGCCGTCAAGGGACTCGCCGAGGCCGGCACGACGGTACTGCTCACGACCCAGCACTTGGATGAGGCCGAGCGACTCGCCGACCGGATCGCGATCCTCCACGGCGGTCGGATCATCGTGAACGATACCCTCGCCGGTCTCAAGCAGCTGCACCCGCCTGCCAAGGTCGAGTATGTCGAGAAGCAGCCGACTCTTGAGGACATCTTCCTCGCCATCGTCGGTGGGGTCGGTACGGACGAGTAAGGAGCAACGATGACCAGCCATTTCTTCGGCGACACCGCGGTCCTGACCGGACGGTCGCTGCGCCACATCACGCGTAGCCTGGACACCATCCTCACCACGGCGGTCACGCCGATCGCTATGATGCTGCTGTTCGTCTACGTCTTCGGCGGCGCGATCAGCACGGGCACGGAGAACTACGTGGACTACCTACTGCCCGGCATTCTGCTCATCACGATCGCGTCGGGCATCGCCTACACCGCATACCGGCTCTTCATGGACATGCAAAGCGGCATCTTCGAGCGATTCCACTCCATGCCGATCGCACGCTCGTCCGTGCTGTGGGCGCACGTGCTGACCTCGCTGGTCGCCAATATGATCTCACTCGTGGTCGTCGTGCTCGTCGCTCTCCTCATGGGTTTCCGCTCGGGTGCGGGAGTGCTCGCATGGCTCGCAGTCGCCGGCATCCTGCTCCTGTTCACCCTGGCGTTGACGTGGCTCGCCGTGATCGCCGGCCTATCCGCGAAGACCGTGGATGGCGCGAGCGCGTTCTCCTACCCGCTGATCTTCCTGCCGTTCGTCAGCTCGGCATTCGTGCCCACCGACACCATGCCCGGCCCGGTGCGTGCGTTCGCCGAGAACCAGCCGGTGACGTCCATCGTCAACGCGATTCGCGATCTGTTCGCACAGCAGCCGGTCGGCATTGACATCTGGATCGCTCTCGCCTGGTGTGTCGGAACCCTGGTCATGGCGTACACCTTCGCCACGGTCATCTACAGGCGGAAGATCTCCCGGTAGAGCGCCGGCCGGGGGTCTGGCGCTGCAGCGAGAAAGGGGGCTATCAGTGGGCGACGGCTATGACCACAAGGGATACGACGCCGAGGGATACGATCGCGATGACCTTCATCATCAAACAGGGACGCTCCATGACCCGGACGACTTTGACCGAGCGCGAGAGGGGCACGTACCGCCCTCCGGCCGATTGGTGAGCGCGGGCTCCATTGCGCGGTGGCGTCGGCCACGAGTGCTATGCACCATCATAGGAAGCCGCTCAGAGAAGCCCTGTGCCGCGATTCAGACTTGAACTCAGGCGCCCGCATCCACCGTTCGCGCCATCCGGAGCAACCGGGCGCCGACCATGGCATACCACGCGATCATCAGCAGGCCGCCGGGGACGGCGACCGCCATCACCAGCGTGCCGTCTCCACTGCTGAATGTGTATGCCACCGTGTAGGCCAGCATGATGGATGCGCCTGCGGTACCGACCCAGCCGCTGCGGGGACCGAACGCGCTCCGGCGAAGCATGGCCAGCGCCATCAGGAGCGTCCCGCTTGCGGACAGCAAGAATCCCGGGAATGCCCCCGCGCTGCCGTGCGCACCCCGCGCCAACAGCGACTCAGCCGCAGCGATAAGCGCGGCGCGCGTCGCGGGATCGGTCGACGCCGCGTAGCGCTCGCTCAGCCCCAGCATCGATAGCGACGCGTTGGCGCTGACAAAGATCGCGGTCCCAAGCGCGACGGTGACAAGTCCGAGCGTGGCGAGGCCGGGCGAGGTGCGCCCGAGCGCTCCGAACAGCGCCACGTACAACGGGATCGACACCACCGAGAGGGTGACATTGAGCAGGTCGAGATTGCGCATGGCGAGCAGCGGGTTGGAGGCGAACTGCGAGAACCAGCCGACCGCGTCCGCAGGGACAGTGTCGGTTCCCCAGCCAGGTATGGTGGCGAGTACGATGTCGAAGAGCATGCCGCCAAGCGCGACGAACGCCACGAGGCCGCCGACAGTGTAGAGCAGTTTCCACTCCGAGCGAGCCTGCATCATGCCACCCCGCCTTCGGCCACAAGCATCCGCCGCCCGATCGACGCGACCAGACGCCGGGGTGACAGGCGTACCGAGAACGCGAGCAGCGCATTCGCCAGACCCGGCACCACAACACGTCGACCGTCCCTCAGTGCACGATAACCGGCGGCGGCGACATCGCTCGCCTCAGCAACTCTTCCTCTGAACATCGGGGTGTCGGTCATGCCGGCACGCTCGGCGAAGCGGGTCCGGGTCGCACCTGGGCACAGCGCGGTCACCGTCACGCCCGTGCCCTCAAGCTCTTCGGCGATCGCCTCGGAGAAGCTCAGGACGTACGCCTTGCTCGCGCAGTAGACAGCGTCGAAGGGTCCGGGAGCGAACGAGCCGGTCGAGCCGATGTTGAGGATCCGGCCCGAGCCGCGGCGGACCATGGCCGGCAGCAGCAGTTTGGTGAGCCGCGTGAGCGCGACGATGTTCACTTGCAGCATCGCCAGCTCCCGCTCGCCATCCGTCTGCCAGAAGGGGCCGTACACGTTGAAGCCGGCGTTGTTCACGAGCACGTCGACCTCGATGCCGCCGGCTTCGAGTGTGGCGGCGATCTTGTCGGCGGCACCGGGCAGCGCCAGGTCTGTCGGCAGCACCGTGACGGTGGCGTCGTGGCGCTCCCGCATCTCCGAGGCGACGTCCTCGAGGCGCTCTGAGTCCCGGGCGACCAGGACCAGGTCGAACCCGTCACTGGCGAAACGCTTGGTGAGCTCATAGCCGATCCCGCTGCTGGCTCCTGTGATCAGTGCGGTCTCAGGGGTTGTCATGTCCTCCCCTCTCACAGCTGGACCTGCTCGGCCCAGACGCGGATCTTATCCCAGTCACGGGCATCGCCTTCGGCGGTGCCGCCGAACGCCTTGAACGCCCATCTCGCGATGAGCGACGTGTCCTCGGCGGTGGGCCCCTTGCCGAGGAAGAAGCCTTCGGCAACAGGCGAGATGACACCGCGCACCTTGTCGAGATATGCGAGGCGCTTGCGCGTCTGCTTGGCGTCGTCTTCGCCGTTCATGCTGTGCACGCAGAAGGCCGCGGCCGGCATCTTCTTGAGATCCGCAGCGTTCGACTCCAACCAGCTCATTGCCTCGGGAAGCCATGCCGCGCCGTTGATGGCGCTACCGAGCACGCACGCGTCGTATCCGTCCAGCGACGGCCCCCCCCTGAGGGGTCGGACGTCCGCTGCAAAGCCGCGCTCGCCCAGCGTGCGCGCGATCGCCTCGGCGACTCCGACGGTCGATCCCGTACGCGTCGCATAACCGACCAGAACCCGCTTTGACATCTGTGACTCCTCTCCGTAGCTCGATGAAGGCGTCTCCACCGAGGTTCCCGTCGTCGATGGAGCGCAGCCGGCAATGCCCACCGCCGCCGCTCCCAAGCCAACGCACGCGCACAGACCCACGAACTCGCGCCGACTCATCTCCTCTGACATCGCAATCTCCCTCGCATCCAGCTTCGTCCTGTGTTAACCTAACGATGTTAGGCTCAACGGCAGTATGCACCCTAACAGCGTTAGGGTCAACCCCCATTTTCGAAGGAGTTTGCAGCAGTGGTGACATCGAAGAAGCGCGGCACACCGCTCACCAAAGACGAGCTGTTCGAGCACGCGCTCGCAATCGCCGATGCTGATGGCCTGGAGGCGCTCACGATGCGCCGCCTGGCGAAGGAGGTCGGCGTGGAGGCCGCCTCCCTCTACCATCACCTGCCGAACAAAGACGCACTTCTAGACGGGGTCGTGGTAAGGATGCGGTCCGAGATCAGGCTGCCGGAGCCGATTCCCGCAGACTGGAAGGACCTCATGGAGGCGATCTTCGCCGAGTACCGGCGCAACCTCGCCGCGCACCCGAACCTCGTGCCGCTCGCCGGCAGGCGCGTGGAGACCGACCCGGATAGCGGTCTGATCTTCCTCACCCAGCTCGGGTTCAGCGACGACGACGCCGTAGACCTATGGCAGTCGATGATCGCCTTCGTGGTGGGCTTCTCGGTGTTCAGCTCGGCATATGCAGAGAGTGACGTGAGTGACCTGCCGTCCGGGCTAGCCGCGCGCATGAGCGACTGGCGTGACAATACATGCATCCGCACGCTCCGCATGATCATCGAAAGCTACGACGCCTCCAGGTGAGGGCGGGCGTCCCGCTCGCAGACCGCACTTCCGGGTAGTCAGAAAGTGCGCATGCATGTACTGAGCAAGAAGCGAGTACGGGAAGGCGTGCCATGGCACGAGAGATCACGTGTCCAAACACGCCGTAGTCCCTGATGACGGCGTTCTCTTGGTAGACTACGCGCTTGACACAAATCGGTTTGTGGCATCAACTCCTCGACGGATGTCACTGTGGGCAGGAGGGGAAGTCATGGACGAGATCACGAAGACCCAGCGCCGGACGGCAAGTTACTGGTTCAGCGACGGGATAGCCGAGATAGTAGGAGGCGTGGTCCTGGCCCTCATTGGTGCACCAATGTATCTCTCGGTTGCACTCGAGAACGATGCGCTCGCCACGGGTGCGCTGTTCATCATGATCCTAGGCTTCCCGATCAGCGCGAAAGTCGTGCGATGGGTCAAAGATCGCATCACCCATCCCCGTACGGGTTATGTGAAGTACCCGGAGCGATCGGGCAAGCGACGCGGTGTTGGTGCAGCCATCGCACTCGTCATAGGCGTGGGAATCGCGCTTGCCGCCGTTCTGCTTCGCAACGAGGGCTTCGAGGGCACGCTGGGCTACGCGCTCACTGCGGGCAGCGGCGCGGCGCTCGCGGCTGCCTTGGCGGTGCGCGCACATAAGATGTCGATGCCCCGCTTCTACTTGAGCGCGCTCGCGGTGGCCGGCGGTGCGGCGTGGTCGTATGCGCAGGGCCTCAGCTTCATTGGAGCGCTCGGCGTGATGTGGCTCGTGCTCGGCTTGGTCTCTGTTGTCACGGGCACTGCCGCGCTGAGTGCGTACGTGCGACAGAATCCGCCGCAGAGGGAGCCGCTTCATGGGTGACTTCGAGTTTGCAGCCGACCCGAACCGCATGATTCACGAGCCTGCCCGGCTGAAGATCATGGCGGTGCTCTCTGTGGCCGAGGAGGCGGACTTCACCTACCTCATGCGCGAGACAGAACTCACGCGTGGAAACCTCTCAGTCCAGATGAGCAGACTCGAAGAGGCGGGCTACCTCAATATCTCCAAGAGCTTCGTCGGCAAGATGCCGCGCACCACAGCATCGATGACATCGGCTGGCCGCGCCGCGTTCGAGGACTACCGCCGTTACTTCACAAGCCTGCTCAACGCCACGGGCAAGGAATAGGGCAGCGCGGTCGACAGAATCGTCTGAGTGCGAACCCGGCCAGACCTGAATCTGAAGGCCCGTCTAGCGTCACGTTCTTGGACGTCAGCTGCGAGGCGCTTCGCATTGTCCGCCACCCTTCTATGCGTCAGCCCCTCCGAGACTGAGCGACTCGGCCCAGCCATCGATGGCGTCCCAGTCACAATCGTCATGCGCGCCGAGCCCGTGCAGCGGGCTCGCCTTGGGCTTGGACACGAGCTTGTCGAGCCCACGCAGCACCGCTGGATCGTACTTGCCGACGAACATCTCAGTCGCCACCGGCTTGAGCCAGTCCATCTTCTCGAGCGTCTTGTCGAGCTGCTCGCGGGCTTCGTCCATGTCATCGGTCGCCTGCACAGGTCCAAGCGCGAAGATCGCGACGAGCATCGTTTCGAGAGCCGAGTGGTGCTGCTCCAGGAAGGCAGTCGCATCCTTCAGCATCTTGCCGATGTAGTACGGAGCGCCGAGAACAACGGCGGAGTAGCCGCTCAGGTCTGTCACGCTCGCAGCCGGCGAGATGTCGACATCCGCGCCACGCCCGCGAAGCTTGGCGCCTATACGCTCAGCCACTTCCCGGGTGGAGCCGTACCGGGTCGCGTACGCTACGAGGATCTTTGATGACATGGTTCTCACTCCTTACGAACACAAGGCGCTCTACCGATACCGGAATGATTCCCGCAATGGGTAGTGCAAACCCGGCGTCCAGGCAGACTTCAGGCTGCCTGCCTGGGGCATGTCATGTCTGGAGTACGATGCTTCGACGGGTGGGACGGTCAAACCCGTCCGTCAGACGCTTGAGCCTATCGATGTGCCCATCGAACTGGGCGTCCAGCAGTGCCTTGTTTGCGAAATCGTCCGTGCGACAAGAGACAAGGAGCTGGAACACCGTGCTTACCTCAGAGCTCTCCAGCCTGTGGGCGAGCTCGTGTGCGTCATCGAGCGTGCGCAACTCGAGCGCAGCGGCACGCGCAAGCTCCGCTTCAGCCGAGACGATCAGAGCAGCCTCGGCCGCATCCAACGGCCTCGAGAGGGCGCTTTGCGAAAGGACGTCTCTCGTCTCTCGCAGAATCGAGGCGTGCCTGGACTCATCGACGGCCATCTGCTTCCAGGTGTCCTCAACGTCAGGATAGGAGGGAAAGGACTTCGAGAGCGCGGCATAGAGGTCTCGGGCAGTGAGTTCCCACGAGATCGCTCGGTCGAGCAGTTGTGCGATCGTGGCGTCGTCCATTGCGGTCACTCCGCCCTTCCCTTGCTGCATGCGCGGTCCAGGTGTGCCTCAGTCGCTGGCTCGCCCATCCATCCGTGATCGAAGGCGGCTGTCGCACCACTGTTCTTCGCCCGGCGCATGCCGATCAGCGACACCACGGCCGCTACGAGGCAGATGCCGAGAAGAAGCACGCTTTGAAGGAGATACGGCACCATGAGCAGGTCGATAAGGGATCGGGTCTGCTGCTGAAACCCGTACACCGTCGTGTTGCCTGGACTCGAGGCCAGCCGTATATACCAGGCCATCCATTGCGCCGACATCAGCGCCGCCAACAGGCCAGCGGCTCCGAGCCACTTGCGAGCCACTCCTGTCCAGGACCGCACCGTGAGCACCACAAACAGGACATAGAACGGCGTGGGATCGAACAGCTCGGTGACGGTCGCGGCCATGCCCGCGAGGGCGAGGAACTGGAGCCCCAACACCACGGGCACAAGCGAACCGACTAGCCAATTACCCCACCGAGGCGCGATG
>DDWT01000007.1 GCA_002347365.1 Actinobacteria bacterium UBA2279 | reverse complement strand
AGATCATCATCCCGGACAGCCGCTATGACACCACCTACAACGACACGTTCCCCAAAGATCAGTACGTCCGCATCTACCAGGTGGGCGACAACGGTTTCCACACGTTCACCAACCTTGACGGTGCCGAGCAGACCTTCCCGCTCCAGGCCAAGGCCATCCAAGACGAGCAGGGCGAGACGTTCGACTCCTACGGACGTATGCAGGGCAACATGGGTCTGGAGATGCCAACCGGCGTACCCGGTACACCCAACTTCATCCTCTACGGCTTCATGGATGCGCCCACCGAGGTCCTCTCGGCGGTACAGCCGGACATGGTGCCTCTCACCCCGGTGATGGGCGACGGCACGCAGATCTGGAAGATCACGCACAACGGCGTGGACACGCACCCGATGCACTTCCACCTCTACGACGTGCAGCTCATCAACCGTGTGGGCTGGGACGGCTTCCTGCGCTATCCCGACGACAACGAGCTCGGCTGGAAGGACACCGTCAGAGTGAGCCCGCTGGAGGACACGATCGTCGCACTGCGACCGGTCGCTCCCGAGGCGCCATTCAGCGTGCCCGACAGCGTGCGACCGCTCGACCCCACCATGCCGCTCGGCATGATGGGCGATCTCTGGCAGATCGATCCGGCCACCGGGGAGGCGTATGCCGAGCCGTTGGTGAACCAGCTGCACAACTTCAACTGGGAGTACGTGTGGCACTGCCACATCCTGAGTCACGAAGAGATGGACATGATGCGGCCCCAGCAGGTGGCGGTACAAAGCCTGTTGCCGGACGCACCGGTCCTCTCGGCAGGGTTCGCGCCTCCAGGCGTCGCGCGGCTGAACTGGGTTGACGCCACACCTGGCGATGCTGCAGCGACGTGGGGCGACCTGTCCAACGAGATCGGCTTTGCGGTGGAGCGCGCACTCGTCACGGGTGGCGTTGCGGGTCCGTACAGCCAGATCGGCACGGCGCTGGCCAACGCAACGACATTCGATGATCCCGGAGTCGCGGTTGGAGAGACCTACGTCTACCGCGTTTCGGCGTACAACTCCATCAGACCGGCCACGGTGCCCCTGACGTTCCAGTACTCGGGCTCCAATGAGGTCACGGTCGGTCCGCTGGTCGATGACACCCCGCCCGTCACCACGTCGAACGCTGACGGCGGCTGGCATATGGGGCCGTATGCGGTCAGCCTTGTGGCGACCGACACGCTCTCGGGTGTCGCAGACACCTACTACACGCTTGATGGTGGTGGGACGCAGACGTACGGTGCTCCGTTCGACGTGAACGGCGAGGGCTCGCATACCATCCAGTTCTGGTCACAAGACAACCTGGGTGCGATCGAGGACACCAACACCGGTACGGTCAAGATCGACAACACCGCTCCTACCACGACAGACAACCATCTCGGCTCCTACACCGGCAGTGCGTCGATCAGCCTTGTGGCGACCGACACGCTTTCGGGCGTCGCGGCCACGCACTATCAGCTCAACAGCGGACCGGTCATGACGGGCACTTCGGTGAACGTCGCGACCCAGGGTTCCTACACGCTGACGTACTGGTCCACCGACGTCGCCGGCAATGAGGAGACGGTGCACAACGTCGGATTCGCGGTCCTGCCTCCCAATGCGACCTACATGTCGCTCGAAGGCCTGACCCGTGTCCAGACTGCGCTGCAGATCTCGCGCGCGACGTTCCCGCTCAACTCGGTGGACACGGTCATCATAGCCAGCAGTGACTCGTGGCCTGATGCGCTTGTCGGTACCTCACTGGCCGGCGCGCACGCGTCCCCGATCCTGCTCACGAGCCCCGGCTCGCTGTACGGTGCGCTTCCGGGCGAGATCGCTCGTCTCGGCGCGACCAAGGCAGTCATATTGGGCGGCACGTCAGCCGTGAGTCCCGCGGTCGAGGCGTCGGTCAAGTCCCTGCTTGGTGCGGCCAATGTGAAGCGCATCGGCGGAGCGAATCGCTACGAGACCGCGCGTCTGGTAGCTGCCGAGACCGTCAGCATCACTGGCTGCTACACCAACGGGACGGCGTTCGTGACCACCGGTCTCAACTTCCCCGATGCCCTCGGCGCAGGTCCACTTGCTGCGGCCAGGGCATGGCCGATCTACCTCGTGCCAGCCGGCGGGCTTGACGCCACGACGGCGAACGCGATGAAGAGCATCGGCGTCACCAAAGCGCTCGTACTTGGTGGTACGACTGCGGTTCCCGCGTCGGTAGACGCCGCGTTGGTATCGCAGGTGGGCGCGACGTCCACCCGGCTGTCGGGTCCGAGCCGTTATGACACGGCTGCCGTCGTGGCCGCGTACGGTGTCGCAAACGCCGGTCTTTCCTGGGACGGCCTGGCCATCGCCACCGGCCAGAACTTCCCCGACGGCCTTGCGGCAGGCGCAGCGCAAGGGTACGCGCGTTCGGTGTTGTTGCTGACACCGTCCACGTCTCTGGCTGCAGCACCCGCAGCGGCGTTGACCGCCCACAAGAACAGCATCGTCACGGTGAAGTTCATCGGAGGTTCGGCGGCACTCTCGCCGAGCGTACGCACAGCGGTAGCGCTGCGGCTGAACTAGTCCGCATCGAGCAGTGCACAAACCCCCTGCGGGCCACCGGCTCGCAGGGGGTTTCTTTCTGGTGTGAAGCCGCTAGGAGTGCTTCTTGGCGACGGTTGGTGCGGGCATGATCGCCGGCGCGTCCGGCTGCTGCAGCAGGCCGAGCGCGGCGACGCTGAGCGCGAGCACGGCTGGCATGCCGATGGCGCCCCAGTAGTCACCCCACTGCCCGCTGCTGAACAGGCCGAGCAGCGCGAGGGGAGCGGCGACGGCGGCGACCACGGGCCAGCGCAACGTCTTGTCTCGGAGGAAGAACGCACCGGAAAGCGCCACCAGCGCGATCACTGGATACAGCCACACGCCGCCCGGCACCAGGTCGCCGGAGAAACGCAGGGATGCGAGCAGCGTGTCCAGGCTCGAGTTCATCCAGAAGCTCACGCTTCCGGCGGCCTGCTGCTTGACGGGCGAGAGCGCTGTATGCGCCGCGAACAGCGCCACCGGTCCGGCTACTGCGATGACGAGCGCCGGCCACCACCGCTTGCGCTCGCCCGAGAACAACCACCAGACCGCGAACACAGGGATCAGCCAGGCCGCGAGCTCGCGGAATGCGAACGCGACGGTGACCAGCGTGGCCGCGAGGTAGGGCTTTCGCCGCAGCATCGCCATCACCGCGCAGACCGCCACGCAACCAGCCCAGAACTCGGCGAGCGGGAACCAGAACGTCACGACGGGGTAGGCCATGTAGCCGAGCACACCTGCCGAGGCTGCCAGCGCCGCGGGATCGGCGACGATCTTGCGCATACCCCAGAACACGCCACCCGCCGAGACGAGCGCGAGAACCACGAACCAGTCCCATATCTTGGTGCCGGACCTACCGGGCAGCACCTTCCACGCGTAGTAGATCCAGGGCTGACGGATATTGAGCAGGCCGGGAGGCGCGCCCTGCAGGCGGGAGTCACCATCGTAGGAGGAGATGAACGCGTCGTAGTAGGGCACGCCGCGGTCCACCTGCATGCTCGTGCGGATGAAGATGTAGGAGTCAAAGCCGTACTGCTCGGCCATGGGTTCGACCGCAAGCGAGGTGCGCAGCGACTTGGTCGCGTCTGCTCGCGGTCCCGGCAGCACGCCTACGGTGTGCAGGAACACTCCGCCGAGCAGCGCGACCGCCAGCGCGAATGCCCACACGGCGCTCGTGCGCATGCGCAGCTCGCCGCAGCCCAGTGCGATCGCAGGTGCGAGCAGCGGTCCGAGCACCAACTCGAGAGCGGTCGCGGAATAACCGGTGGCCGTCTGGCCCCAACTCGCGACGATGATGCCGCCGAGAAGCCCGATGCTTGCGGCGCCCACACCGAGCACTGCCCGGTCGCCGGGTTTGCGGATACCCAGGCCGATGACGGCACCGGCCACGATGGCACGCGCGACGATGCCGCCCTGGAAGGGGAGTGCGCCGATCATCAGGTATGCAAAGGTGCCGGCGATGATCGCGGCGGTGTAGGAGGTGGAGGGCGGCGGGGTGGACCTGCGGTCCACGGTAGCTGTCTTGGTCGTTGCGGGTCTCCGCTTGCCCGACATATCCCCTCCAATTGAGCGCCAGCCGTCTGAGCATACGATATGATAGCACCCGCGAATCCGCCCACATCGGTGCTGCTGTGGAGGTCCTTCTGATGCGTTGCGTGGTCATCGTTCCCACCTACAACGAGTCCAGCAACGTGCCGGAACTCGCCGCGTGCCTTCTGGCGCTCGAGCCCTCTGTGGACGTGCTGATCGTGGACGATGCCTCTCCGGACGGCACCGGCGAGCTGGCCGACAGGATCGCTGCTTCCGACACTCGCTTCAGCGTGCTGCATCGCACCGGTCCCCGGGGCTATGCCGCGGCGTGCCGGGAGGGCATCGCGCATGCGCTTGAGATCGGTTACGACCGGATCTGCACGATGGACGCCGATCTTTCTCACGACCCCACCGTGCTGCCCGCGCTCATCGCCGCCACCGAGAATGCTGACCTTGCGATCGGGTCGCGCTACACGCCGGGCGGCAGCCTCGAGGTCCGTTGGGGCCCGGTACGCCTCGCCGTCAGCAAGGCGGGGAGCGTCTACGCTGGCTTCATGCTCGGCAGCCCGATCCGTGACTGCACGAGTGGTTTTCGCTGCTACCGCACCGCGGCGCTGCAGCGCTTCGACATAGCGGGTCTCGAATCCGAGGGCTACTGCTTTCTGATCGAGATGCTTGCCGCTCTCTCAGACGCGGGCTGCTCGGCCGTCGAGGTGCCCATACGCTATGTCGAGCGCATCCACGGCACCTCCAAGATCTCGCGGCGCATCATCGTAGAAGCGCTGCTACGCACCACCGTGATGGGCGTGCGCAGGATCACCGGTCGTCCGATGACCCGCACCGGCGCTTTCCACTCGGCCGATAGCGCCTAGTCACCGGTCAGCCGCGCGATATCTTCTGTGCTCCAGCGATCGTGCGTTTCTGTCGCACGCGCCACACGAGGAGCATCGCGAGTGCGACGGCCAGCCCGACGTAGAACGCCGGGTAGAACCACTCAGGTGCGGTGATGACGGCCTGCCGCGCGCGCAGGAAGTGATTGCCTAGCCGCACAAGCGTGAAGCCGAGCGCGTACGCAAGGAAGGGGACGCCGTCGGGGAGGGTGCGTGAGCGGCGGGGTGGAGGGTCGGTGGGCGCCACGGGCGTGCGACGCATCAGCCACAGCGCCAGCAGGCCGAACAGCACAGCGCCCGCCATCTCGTAGAGCTGGGTGGGGTGCACGGGGCGGACCTCGCCCATGAAGCCGAAGATGCCGGTCGTGCCGTCCAGCAGTTGGAGTGTCCAGGCCGGGCTACCCATGGGGAAGGTGACGCCCCACGGCAGGTCGGTGGGCAGGCCGGAGCAGCAGCCTCGCAGGAAGCAGCCGGTACGCATGAGCACCTGCCCGACGACGAGTGCCGGTATCGCGCTGTCGGCGACCCGCCAGGTGGGCAGCTTCCACAGGTGCGTGAGTGCGATGCCCGTGAGTGCTGCGATCGACAGACCACCATACAGCGAGAAGCCCTGGAAGGTGAGGCCCCAGATTCGGCCGGGGTCCTCTGCGTAGAAGTTCCCGGCGATGAACAGGTCGAAGACGCGCGCGCCCACGATGCCTGAGAGCAGGGCGATGCCATAGACCGCAAGCACGCGACGCCCCGGCAAGCCACGGCGGTGCGCAATGTACGCGCCCACGAGCGGCGCGGTGACCCAGGCGAGTGTGTAAAACGTGCTGTACGCCAGTAGCGAGAACGTGTTTCCGCCGAGAGTGAGTTGCAGGAGGACCGGCTTCATCTCACGTGCGTCACGAAGTCGTGGCGGGCTTGGAAAGAGAGAAGACCGCTTTCATCGTCCAACCGCTACCGTTGGCACCCATGTCGCCCTTCATCTCCAGGTTGTCGCCGGACCTGCTGACCGTGGCAGTCATGCGGCTCACGCCCCCGCCGGCAGTAGTGAACGTGATCTTGTTGCCGGACATACTGATGCCGATCGTCTGCGGAGTGCTGTCGACCTCGCCGTCCTCCGACATCGAGGACAGATCGATGAACATCGCACCGGTTCCCTGGCCGGCCTCGTCCACCGTCACGTCCAGTGTCATCGGGAACGGCGTGCCCTTCATGGCCTCGAAGATCGCGGCACTGCAGCCCTCTTCCTCGGCAGCCTTCTGGTTGGTGATGGTGACGTCGGTCACCGTGAACGTGCCGCTCCAGGCACCGTTGATGTCGAACTGTTCAACGGTGATGACGCTTCTGGCGCCGCTATCCAGGCGCGTGACCACGATAGTGCCCTTGTCCTCGGGAAGCGTGACGTTCCACTCGATCTCTCCTGCGGCGCTCAGCGACTGCTCGGTCTTGCCACCGATAGCATTATTCTCGCCGTACACCTCGATCTTGAGCGTGGCGCCCTTATCGCCAACGGCCTCGACGATGCCCTTGACCTGATACTCGCCCACATCGCCGGTGATGGCGACCGCGTCTACCACGCCGAGCTTCTCCAGGTCTTCGGGAGTCATTGCGGCCAGGCCCTTCTCGGCGCGCAGATCGTTGATGACCTTGAGGACCGCCTGATCGACCGCGAGGATCTTGCCGCCCATCTCGGCGGCTATCGCGACCGGGGGAGCGGTGGGGTCGCTGGGGTTGGCCACGCTCGTGCGCGCGGTCTCCGTGAGGATGCGCTTGATGTCACCTGCGTTGAGCTTGGGGTTGAGCGACTTGAGGATGGCGGCTGCGGCAGCGACGTGCGGCGCGGAGAAGCTGCTGCCGTCCTGCATCTCGGCACCGCCGGCGCTCTTCAGGCCCACCACTGAGTTTGATCCGGGTGCGCCAAGGGTGATCTCGTAGTCGGCGCTGGCCTTGTCGGCGTAGCTCGCGGTCTTGCCGTCCTTCTCAAGCGCGCCCACGGTGATCATGTTGTCCAGGGGCAGCCCGCTGGGATAGCGCTTCGAGCCATCCATGACGTTACCGCCGTTGCCGCCCGAGCACACGAAGAGCACGTCGGGGTGATCCGCTGCCATCTTCGTGAAGAAGCGCTTGTAGGTCTCCACGTCTTTGGGGTCGGCGTTGCTGTTACCCCACGAGCAGTTGATGACCGTTGCGCCCTTCTCGATCTGCTTGGTGATCGCCACGAGCGAGCCTATCGAGTAGGTCTTGCCGTTGTACCAGACCTGCTTGGTGGGGTCGTCGGGGTCCGGCGTCGTGGTCGTGTCGCCGTACTTGCCGCCATACTGGTTGATCATCGAGATGGTGAGCTTGTTGCCGAGAGGCCCGGCGATGCCCGAGGGCCCGCCGTTGTCGGGGTTGCCCCCGATGATCGTGCTGACAGCCGTACCGTGACTCCCGGCCTCGTTGGCCGAGCCGTCACTGTGCGCCCCGGGACCGGCGAGCTCCCCGGCTTCTTCATCCGGGAATTCGACGTTCACGTTGCCCTCGAACTCGTTCTCGGCACCCTCGCCGGGCATGTAGATACCGTCGTCCACGACGCCGACCTTCACCTTGCCGAGGTCGACACCTGAGCCCTTGATGTAGGTCCATGCCTTGTCGACGCCGACGGCCTTGTAGCCGTCACCGGCGCCACCGGCGTAGACCGGGTCGTTATACGGACTCTGCCGGACTCCCCAGATCTCGGTGTCCGCATACACCTGTGAGACGGGGTACGCATAGTCGACGTTCGTATCCGCTTCGGCGGCGGCGATCGCTGCAACCAGGTCTGCTTCCGTCGTTCCGTTGAACTCGACCTGATAGAGGTCGACGTACTCGACCTCGCCGACGATCGCTCCGTTGAGTGCGTCCGCGGCCTTCTCGGCGTCCTTCCGAGAGGAGTCATCCACCATGACCATGCAGATCTGATTGGCGGGCACCTCGCCCCACTGCGCGGTCTCGATGAGCGCGCTGCGGCTTGGGACCGACGACTCGAGAGCACCCATGCTCGGTCCGTCATCGCCGCCGCCCGGCAGAAGGCCACCGCCATTGCCCAGCAGCACCCACGCGCCGATGCCACCTGCGAGCACCACGACAGCGGCGATCGCAGCGATCAGCAGGCCGCGCCTCTTTCGCGGGGGGGCGGGGAGAGTGGGCGCTGCAGAAGTCTGCGGCATGTACGCAGGAGTCGGCTGCGGTTGCGACTGTGGTTGCGATTGTGGCGCGACCGGGGCGCTGAACAGACCGGGGATGTTCTGTGCAGGCGCCCAGTCGGCCAGGGAGGGGTGCCAGACGGGGTCGAGCGGAGCAACGCGACCCTCTCGGCAGTAGCCGACCAGCTGCTCCCACGAGTAGGGACCGCCCTGCCAGCCGCTTGGGTCGTTCAGCTTCCGTACCTGCCAACCACCGGACGTACTCGAGCTTTCACTCATTGCAGCCTCCCCCGACGGCCCACTGCGCGTTTGTCGCGCCTGCGCTCATCCTACTTGGGACTGGGGTCGCACTCAACCTGGGGCACAGAAGTTATTCGGAACACCGAAGCTTCGGGCTAACCGGCCTTCAGTCGCGATTTCAGATCCGGATGTGCGACGAACACGAACGCCTTGCCGCGCTGCTCTTGGACCAGATAGCCCATCTCGGCCAGCTTCATGAGGTCGGCGCGTGCCGTGGCGTACGCGATGTTGTGCTTCGTCTTGTGATAGCGGATACGGAACTCCGCCTGTGGATTGCGCAGCGCGCGCCCGAGGATCGAGCGCTGCCTATGGTTCAGCAGAGCGTCTTCTTGAAGTGCGGCGCGTATCTCTTCATCGCGCTGTGTGCTGCGTTCTATATAGCCGCCGAGTTCCTGAAGCGCCTGAAGCGTCAGTTGCGTAGCGATCGTCACGAACGGCGTAAGGTCGTACTCTTTGTAGCGTGCGACAGTGTAGAAGGTCACCGACTCGTTGAAGGACGGTACCGTCCGGCGTCCTTCCTCCCACTCGAGAGAGACTTGTGAGATGGGCAACACTGCGAGAACGGGAAAGCCCGACTTCAGCGCGCACAGCGCGAAAGCGAGACGCGAGACGGCGCCGCTCGCCACAGGCAGTACCCGATACCCACGGATCGCCTCCCTGACGATCAGCGCGCGGACAATGGCGTGATCGAAGCGGTCACCCGTGGTGCCATTAGCGTAATCACAGATCAGGTCGATCTGCCGGTCGACTCGCCGGGTCATGAGGTCTTCGGAGAAGTCCTCCTGACCGAACCCGTGGCGCCTGTCCGTGGTTTGGAGCTGTTCGGGGTCGATGCCTTCGAGGACTCTCTCGTGCAGGTGCATCAGCAAGTCGCACGAGAAAGGTTGCTCTACGTACTCATCCATCTGTGAGATGAGCGCGACGGTATTGGACAGAAGCCGTTCATTAGCGTTTCGTGGGGCGCGATCGAGAGCGAGCATCTCCCGCGACTTCTCCTCCGGGATGATCAGGCCATCGAGTTGCACCGCTGCAACCGACTCCTCTATCCGCGACCGGACCAGGAACTGCTGACCCGCTGCTTCCGACACGGCCCTGTGCAGCGTAGAGCCATGGCGGCACGTGCACTCGATGAGCGCGATCGCGGCGTTGATCTGGTGGGTAGACGTGTACCAGTACACCCAGTCCTCAACATCGGGGATGGGGAAGTAGATGGCGCTTGTCCTGCGTAACCCCTGCAACAGGTCCCAGGTATCCATCGCACTGACGCCCTGAGGAAGTCGCATGCGCAAGAACTCATCCCATGCCAGACACTCGCGCGTGGAGCGATGGAGAAGCTCACTCAGGTTCTCGTCTTCGAGTAGCGAGAAGAGGGCTCCGGTGTCGGGTGTTTCAGCCATTGCGGCTCCGATCCTCGCGTCGTTGCGATTATCTCAAGCGCGTGGTATGGGTGCGCTTGCGACGCTGATTCATTAACAGCAGGTCGATTCTATCAGTTGTTGATGGCGCTTTGTACTGATTCTACCTGGCGTGACACGAATATAACTATCAGTGCGGTCTTGTGCCTACTTTCACATGCAAGAAGGACCAATGTAAGTCATCAATTATTGAGATGTTGACACGTAACTCGAAGCCCCGCATAGGTCATATGTGGCGCGCCTGCGCGCGTAGTGCCCGGCAGCACGGACAACAGGAATGGGGTGAGGGTATGGAGCGGGAGCT
>DDWT01000025.1:19441-106722 GCA_002347365.1 Actinobacteria bacterium UBA2279 | reverse complement strand
CTAGTTGTAGTTCCCACGGACGTTGTTGTCAGCCGAGCCGCGTGATCGGTGGCCGGCCTCCGATGCCTCCATGTGGACGGAACAGATTGTACTCCTTCAAGAACGGGCCGAGTCTCTCGGTCCGTTCTTCGTTGCTGAGGTAGGTGTCACCGTACGCCCACTCGTTGGCGACGATCTTGACGAAGGCCTCCGCCTTGCCGTTGGTCTGCGGATGGTAGGGTCGGGTCTTGAGCGCGCGGATACCCCGATGTTCGAGGTCTGCGAGAAAGGCCTTGCTGCGGTAGTTGCTGCCGTTGTCTGTGAGGATACGCCTGGTCGTGAAGCCTGCAGACTCGAAGAAGTCCAAGGCGCGCCCGACGAAGCCCACGGTCGTGACATCTCGCTCGTCGGGCAGCACTTCGGCGTAGCCGAAGCGGCTGTGGTCGTCGATCGCGACGTGCACGTAGTCCCAGCCACCGCCCTTCTTGCGATACCCGGGCCGTCCGTGTACACGCCAGCCTCCCCCTTCGGGGATACGTCCAAGCCTTTTCACGTCCAGATGGACCATGTCACCTGGATCCGGCCACTCGTAGCGCATCACAGGCTCGCGTTGGCGGCTCTTCAGCCTCGAGAGCCCGTAGCGCCGCAGGACCGCGTAGATCGTGGAGCGGGCGATCTTGAGGCGCCACGCCAGGAAGTGCGGTCCGCGCTTGAGGAGCAGCCGGGCCTTGAGGATCCTGCGGCAGCGACGCAGCGGCACCCCGGGTCGTGTGCGCCGGGGACGTGAACTCGCATCGACGAGGCCTTCGTTTCCGGACTCCACGTAGCGCTTGAACCACTTTCCCGCGGTCTGGCGGGAGATGCCGGCTGCATGTGCGGCGGCGCTCACTGTCCAGCCGGATTCGATGCGGTGGACCAGAAGCAATCTACCATGGACGTTCAACCGCGCGTTAGGATGCGACATGAGGACCCCTCCTGTTCAGTTGTGGCTTAGACACCAACAACCGTTCAGGACGGGGTCCTCGACTGTCAACAACCTATGTGGGAACTACAGCTAGTTGACTCTAGGGACGCCGTTCTTCGGGGACCCGGTTCGTACGCCCGCCCAGAATGTCCGCAAGGACCTTCACAACGGCGGGGTCGAACTGGGTCCCTGCTTTGTCCTTGAGTTCGGCCACCGCTTCGGCAGTCGTCATCGCCGAGCGATACGGCCGGTCCGAAGTCATCGCCACGAAGGCGTCAGCTACTGAGAGTATCCGTGCGCCGAGTGGAATCGCCTCACCCGCGAGGCCGCCCAGGTATCCATGGCCGTCAAACCACTCGTGGTGGTGGTACACGATGGGCGCGACGTTTCGCAGTGCCGGCGCCTGCTGCAAGATCTCCATCGCGACCTGCGGGTGCATCTTCAGCAGGGCCTGCTCCACGGTTGAGAGCGGACGACTCTCGGTGAGTACCGTCTCCCCTACCATGCTCATGCCGATGTCGTGGAGCAGTCCGGCGATACGTAGCGACTCCTGCTGGTCACCATCAAGCCCGAACTCCTCACCGATGGCGCTCACATACTCGATCACTCGGTCCGTCCCGCCACCTGCGTACGGGTCCTTGGTCTCGAGTGCGAGCGACAACGCCCTGAGTGTGTCGAAGTACAGGTCACGCGATGAGTTCACGGCCCGTGCGTTGCGCAAGGCTACAGCCGATTGCCTGCCGAGCGTCTCAAGGGCACGCAGATGCGAGTCTGTGAAGCGTGCAGGGAACGTGCGACTACCGACGTTGATCACGCCGAGAATACCGTCGTCATCGCCGAGCGGGACCGAAACGGCAGATCGCACTCCGTGCCGACGGCCCGGGCGCTGCCGTGCAGGCAGGTCCTCGATCAAGAGCGGCTGACCGGTCGAAAGCACCCATCCTGCGATGCCCTCACCAGAGGCGATAGACGTGTCGTTGACGACCTCTGGCGGAAGTCCATACGCAGTGCGGATGACTAGGCGCTCACCCGTGTCATCCAACAGCATGATGCTCGCGGTTGCAGCGTCACACAGCTTGATCGCACGCTCCATCGTCGCCTCGAGCACTTGGTCGGGGTCGAGAACGCGACTCAGATCACGAGCGACTTCAACCAGATTGCGCGCCAGATCCATCTCAGTCCTGGCTACGTGGACAGCAAGGGCGCCTGCAAGCGCACCACGCACCGGGGCCGTGAATCGGGCGAGGCGATCGCCATCAGGCTCGACAGGTGACTCGATATCGACGGCTGCCACGCCGTGGCTCTCTCCTGCGTTGAGCGGCACTGCATAGCGCCAGACGATACGCTCCTGGTCCATCGTCGTGACGCGGGCGAGCTGTCCCAGTACCGCCTGAGTGTCACGCACGGCGGCGCCGAGGATGTCGTCGGTGAGCGACACGGGCTGTGAAGATGGTGCCATCGGTCCCGCCGCGTGGATGAGACGCAACGTCCCGCTCGAAGGATCCTCGAGCCACAAGTGCCCCGCGACAGGCCGACCTGTCGCACTGACCGCGTCCATCAGCGTCCGTACGACGACATCCGACTCGAGAGTCGGCGGGACGCGTGGGACGTCGAGTTCGACGGTGGGTGCGATCTCCGTAAGCGCGGAGAGTTCGTGTTGCGAAGGTCGCATCGCACGAATGAGGAGCCAGACGATGACACACGTGGCGGTGGCAGCGACGATACCGGCCGTGGGAGACCTCAATAGACCCACCGCCAGAGCAACTCCAAGGATGGCTATCGCTCCGACGACGTACATGCCGACGGAGCGATGCCCCGTTGTGCTGCTGTCTGTGTGCTGCGACATATCCTACTGCCATTCCCCGGTCTTGGTGCGGACGGGTCCGCTGTGAGCAGGTATCGGCAATTCACACGGGAAGCTAGAGTCCCTGCCAGGAAAAGGCATCTACACGTCACGTGCCTGCATCACAAACAACGTACCCGAACGGACAGAGACCGTGACCCGGGAGTCGACCGTGACGTTGCTCAGCCCATGCGAGGACAGCGGCTCGAGTGTGGCTTGGTCGAGCGGGTACTTGAATCCCGTCAGAGTGACGCCGCTGACTTGACCGATGGGAATGACGGAAATCGTGGTCCCGATGGGCAGTGAAAGCGCAAACGGGATCTCAGCGGCAGGTGACACCACCCAGGCGCTCATGTGCGGCTCGCGCAGGACCGGACAAAGGTCCGCATGTGCTGACATGGTGCCCAAAGCAGCGAGGGTGTGATCGATGCGCGCCGCAGTACATGCCGTGAAGACCAACGCGGTGGCCCCTGCATCGCATGCGATCGTAACTGCGAGGTCGAGATCCGTCCTATCCTTCTCGGGGGGGAATTCAACCACCGTGATACCGCGCGAACGCAGCCGGTCCGGCGCACCCGAGACCGCCGAGTCGAAATCGCCCACTGCGAGCGAAGGCATCACACCTGCCGCAACACACCACTCCGCTGCAGCGTCCGCAGCTACGACGAGGTCGCACTCCGCCGCGAGTTCGCACAGGAGGCTCTCGGAGCCTGTGACCGGGGCTGCGCCAACGATGAGCGCCTTCATGAGGGTGTTGCCTCCTCCGCAACCGGGACGACGCGCGAGAGCACCGGGATGATGGCTGTCGCCGCAGCTGCACACGCGACCGCGGACAGCAGTACGAAGGAGTTGTACCCCGCCGAGTACAACAGCACCGGCTGGCCCGGGCCCGCATACTCGGCGAAGAAGATGACCCCCGACAGAGTGTGGGCCACATACCGTGCCGTCGCGCCGATCGCCGCACCTGTGATGATGAGCCGAACGATACGGGTGGGATCCGCGGTCTGTGCGCGGAGTGAGCGGGCTACCACTCCCGAGAGCCCCACGAGAGCGTACGCCAGGGGGTAGTCGAGGATGTACTGGGCCCAGTGCACGATGAAGGGGTTCAGCGATGCGTCGAGCACGCCGTAGAGCGCACCCGCGACCAGTCCGGGGCCTACCCCCCGGCGCAGTGCGAGGATGATGAGAGGCAACATCGCCAGGGATATATCACCCCCCTGAGGCATCTGCCAGACCTTCAGCATCCCTAGCACGACCGATAGCGCGACGCTGAGGCCGATCTCGGCCACGAGTCCTACACGCTGGCGTAACGACGCATTCTCTCCGGACATGATCACTCCAGTCTCACGGCCGCTGCTGCGGCGTAGGAGGAGTGAGGGACTTGAGAGGGAGTCTCATCGACCCCCGCCGTCTTGCTGCTCCGCATTGTCGGCGCAGTCTTTCGGTCGCGGCACATGCCGCCTCTCAGCCGCTCACGCAGCTCCCGATACGGTGTTCAGAACGAGCAAATACTCTCATGGCGTGCGCGTGAGTGCAACAGATCCTACTCCATGGCCCTGAGGTAGGGATACGGATTGACCGCTGCGCCGCCGCCCGGATGGATCTCGAAGTGGAGGTGCGGCGCGCTGGCAGAGGCGTTACCCGTGCTACCCACGTACCCGATGACCTGGCCGGCCGTCACGCGTCCCGACGTGCGAGCATATGCATTGAGGTGAGCGTAGTAGAACGCCCAGCCATTGTCGGCGGTGAGCCATATCGTCAGCCCACCGAGGGAGCTGGACTTGGCTCGTATGGTGCCGGACATGATGGCTACGCAGGGCGTGCCCCTTGAGGCCATGATGTCTGTACCTTTGTGCGTTCGTCCCCCGGAACGTGCGGCACCCCATGTGTTGGAGTAGTGGTACGCACCGCGAACCGGGAACACCATGCCGTTGGCGCCGACTTTCGATGTCGCAGGCTTGTTGGCCGCCTTGCGCGCTGCATCCAACTTGGCCTGAAGCGCGTTGTACTCGGACTGTATCGACTTGAGCTTCTTCTGAAGCGCATCTGACTTCTTCTTGAGCTCTGCAGCTTCCGAAGACTGTTGCGATTGGAGCTCAAGGATCGAGGCACGTTTCGCGTTGAGTTCGTCCTGAAGCGCTTTGACCTCGGCGATCGTCTCGGCGTCTTGAGTGCCGAGACGCTGGACGTACTCCAGACGCATGAGCATGTCATCAAGGGTGTCTGCGGTGAACAGCAGCATCAGGTAGTCGACCCCGCCGGAGCGGTACATCTCCGCGGCGCGCTCCGAGAGCCGTCCCGATGCCGCGACCATCTCGTCTTTGAGAATCGCGAGCTCTTTGTCGCTCTGCGCGATGGTCGCGTTGGTCTTGTCGAGCTTCCAGTAGGCATCAGAGTAGGCGTCGCCGGCCTTCTTGGCCTCAGCACGCACGCCGGCAAGCTGCTCTTCGAGCTGTTGGATCTCTGATTTGGCGGCGAGCGCCATCCCCGGTACAAGAAGCGAAGCGATCGTCACGACCGCGAGTATGAGTCGGAAGACACGAGAACGCATACAACAACCCCATCAGTTTCGTCTGCCGGAACTTGTCTTCAGTCTACACGAACAGGTCAACGCTCATTGACCGCGAAAGGTTTCGCCCAAAGCCCGATAGACCGCTCGGGCAACGGAATCCGCCCAGTTCGGATCGGCGAAGCGTGATCTGTCGTCGGCCGAGGACGGATCACCCAACCACACACGCATCCCAGGAGCGAGGACCTTGCCAAGAACGCCGTCGGCGCCCGTGTGATAGGGGTTGATGTTCTGTCCGGGCAAGCGCATGGACGTGGTGAAAGACCGCGCCAGAGACTCGCTAGCAGATGTGATACTCGTTTCCGTGGAGCGCACGGCAAGTGCAGTCACACCGGCAGTGCCCGGCGTCGAAAGCGACAGCCCCAGGGTGACGTCCGGAGATGACGCCGCAAGCAAAGCTACACGCTCGGCGTCTGTAGGCATCGTGCCGGTCACCGATCGTGTGACGGAGACGGTCGCGCCGGATGCCTCGAGAAGCGACCGGATGCGACGACTGACATCGAGGGCGAGGTCAGTGCTCCCCTCGCTGACGGGTGAAGGATCGAGCGCCACGACAAGTCCCGTGAGGTCGTATGGCAGAAGCGAGTCGCCGCTCGGTCCACCGATCGCAATCGAGAGACGTACGGTGGTGCCTGTTCGAACGTCAGCGCCGGCCGACGGGAAGGATTCAAGCACGGTGCTTGCTGTAGCCGCCGAGACGACGTCTTGCGTTGTCACCCCAAGTCCCAGATCGCGGAGCCGGTCCCGCGCCTCCTCGAGCGAGAGGCCGACCACGTCAGGCATGCGCACGGTCTCAGTCCCCGCCGATAGAACCACGCCTATCGTCGTCCCGCGCCTCACCCGACTGTCTGCCGCGCGGTCTTGCGAGAGCACGGACCCTTTGTCGACATCTGCGGAGAACTGATCGCCGAGCACCTCGATACTCAGGCCGCTGAGTCGCGCGCTATCCTCGGCCACGTCCAGCGGGCGGCCCGAGAAGTCGGGCACGGAAACCAGCGATGCAACGTAGTTCGCTCGTGCCAGAAGGCCACCTCCGACGAGCACGAGGAGTATCCCCAGCACTGACGGGAGAAGCCATGCCGGGATGAGTCGTCTTCTGCGGGGTCTGTCGTCCATGTGCGCGAGTATAGCAACTCGGATGCCTTGCCCTCTCAGTTGCGTGCGTTGTATCCTGCACCTTCGCGGCTCAGATATCGACGCCGCCGACTGGATGCTACAAAGGGAGTCCCGATGCCGGCATATGACTACCGCTGCACCGTGTGCGACACGACGTTCGAGGTCGTGCGTTCGATATCCGACAGCGGAGTTGTGACGTGCCCCGAGTGCAACGGTGCCACCAAGCGTGTCTTCACGCCGGTCGGGGTTCACTTCAAAGGCAGCGGCTTTTACAACACGGACTCACGCAGCGCGCCGGCTCCAACGCCTGCAAGCGTGGGGAAAAGCAAGGAGCCGGCAGCTGCAGCCGCCGACTCCTGCTCTGCATCCGGGACGACCGGTTGTGCCGGCTGCCCCGCCAAGGAGTAGCTAGTCCATCCGCACCCAGAACTTCTCTACGCCTGTGCGGTACACGGTCTCTATGAAGCGCACGGTTCCGGTCTTGTTGTCCATGGCGATCGAATGCGTTCGCGCGCCCTGGCCGAAGTACTTCACGCCGCGGAGCATCTCGCCATCGGTGACGCCCGTGGCGATGAATGCGGCTTCGTCCGTGTTCACCAGGCAGTCCATCGTGAGGACATCATCGATGTCGCACTGGGCCATCTTCTCGGCACGAGCGCGCTCCTCGTCGCTCCGGAACTGGAAGCGACCCATGAATGTTCCGCCGATGCACTTCATGGCGGTCGCGGCCAGAACACCCTCAGGGGCACCGCCGGCTCCCATGTACAGGTGGATGCCGGTGCCCTCGATAGCGGTGGCGACGGCGCCGAAGACATCTCCGTCGGAGATCAATCGGATCCGTGCACCGCTAGCACGGACCTCACGTATCAGGTCTTCGTGCCGCTCCCTCTCCAGGATGCAGACAACGATGTCCTCGACAGGCCGCTTGAGTGCTTTCGCTACGTTGATGACGTTCTCGGTAGGAGTGGCATCGATATGGACGGCGCCGTTCGCAGCGGGGCCCGCCGCGACCTTCCACATATACGTATCAGGTGCGTTCAGAAGCGTGCCTTTGGGCCCGAAAGCCAGGACTGCGAGTGAGTTGGGCTGCCCGTAGGCAGTCAGGTTCGTGCCCTCGAGAGGGTCGACGGCGATGTCGATGGGCTCTCCGCCTGCACCGACCTTCTCGCCGATGTAGAGCATGGGCGCCTCGTCCCGCTCGCCCTCGCCGATCACGATCTCGCCAGAGATATCGATGATGTCGAAGGCGTTGCGCATCGCTTCGACGGCAGCCTTGTCCGCCGAATGCTTGTCGCCCCTCCCCATCCATCGCGCCGCGGCAAGTGCGGCGGCTTCGGTCACTTCGAGCATCTCTACTATGCGGGTGTTACGCATCGGAAGTCCTCCCTAAGACGAAGCGGTGCGTGCCGGTCTCATGCCTTCGTGCGAACGAGCGCCGCAACGAAGTGTCCATCCGCGCCGCCGGACTGCGGCCAGGAGCGGAAATACCCCTCGGGCATAGTGAAACCGCTCCATGTCGATCCAGCGACGTCAGCGAGTGATTTCACGGAGAACGCCCGTCCCCTCTCCCCCGCGAGAAATCCGGACACGACATCCTGGTTCTCCGCGTGGGTGATCGTGCACGTAGAGTAGACCACAACACCTCCGCGCCGGACAACGTGTGATGCGGCCTCGAGCAGTGACAGCTGGAGCTCTGCCATTCTTTCGATGTCTTCGGGCTGAACACGCCATCGCTTCTCCGGATGGCGCCGCAGCGTGCCAAGACCGGAGCATGGAGCATCCAGGAGAACGACGTCGAACTCGGTCCCCATGGCGGCAAGCGCATCGGCGTCCGTAGCGTCAAGGACCTCAGTTCGTGCGGCCGGGATGTCCAGTGCGCGAAGGGACTCATCCAGGCTGGCCAGCTTGAACTCATGGATATCGACGGCGGTGATGTCGGCCGGGCCTCCGGCTGAGAGGGCCAGGCCCTGCATGACGGCGGTCTTGGTTCCTCTGCCGGCTCCGACGTCCAGAATCCTGGCGCTGGGAACCGGCGCACACGCCATCGGAGCAACCTGTGCCGCTGCATCAGTGACGACTACGAGTCCCGAGGTGATCGCGGCACCGTGTACCGCCTCATGAGGCGAATCACAGCGTATGCACCACTCATCCGGAGGCGAAGGGTGCGGCAGGGCGCCGTCCGCCGATACCCGGTCGAAGGCTTGTTGACGTGTCGCGCGGAAGGGATTCACGCGTACGAACAAGGGCGGCGGTTCCATGCCCGCGAGAAGGGCCTCTCTGGCAGCTGCCTCGCCCAGGTCTTCGATGAAGCGGTCGACAAGCCAGGGCGGCATAGCGGAGGCTCGTTCGAGCGCCTTGCGGTCGGTCCGTGGGTCGCCCCACGGGAATGTATCCGCTTGCTCGGCGATCCTGCGAAGCACCGCGTTGGCGAACCCGGCGGCAGCGGGACGCGCGTGACGCACGGCGTCCACACCCTGGTGCACCGCAGCGCGCGCCGGCGTCCGCAAGAACAGGAGCTCTGCGATCGAGAGTCTGAGGACATCTCGCACCTGGGGTTCGACCGCGCCAGGGCGCTTGGCGAACTCATCGATCACCGAGTCAAGCATGCCTTCGGCCGAGATGACCGTGTACACGAGTCGGGTCGCAAACCCCGCGTCTTCACGCGACAATCCTGACTTGGACAGTGCCGCGTCGACGACCGGTCGCGAGAATGCGCCCCGGCGGCGTATGTCCGACAGCACGCGCAGAGCGGCAGTGCGAGAGACCGAGACTGTCATAAGGGAGCCTTCCATGTACATGTGGCGGGCAGTCGAGCGCCGCAGACCCAGGCGACGCCGTCCATGTCGGATCTGCCTGCAGGTCGAATACGGTCGAGACTCAGCGAGCCGTCCCGCACACCGATGAGCAGGCCGGAGGATCCGGCGCTGACGCTTCCCTGCGCGAGCTCGGTATCACTGACCGAGGCGGAAACGACTGTGAGGTCCATGTCGCCCACCCGAAGGCGCGACGGCGCCTGTCGCGTCGAGACGCGTACCCTTCTAAGCGCCTCGGCGACGGTACAGTCTGGACGAAGGGCTACATCCGAGCGAGTGATCTTCGCTGCATACGTAGCTTGCGACTCGTCCTGTTGCGTCCACGAGACGGTGCCCGACTCAAGGGTATCGAGAACCTCCAGTAGTGCTTGCGCACCTTCCTCGGCAAGCAGCGCGGTCAGCTCAGGGACTGTGCGATCCCCGGCAGGCAGAGAGCGCTGGAGGGCGTACGGACCGGTGTCGAGTCCCTCCTCCATCAGCATGATGCTGACACCGAGCGTTGTCTCCCCTTCAAGGATGGCCCGGTGGATCGGTGCAGCCCCGCGATAGCGTGGAAGTAGCGAAGCGTGCACGTTGATGCATCCGAAGCGCGGTATGGCGAGGATGTCCGAAGGCAGGATCATGCCGTAGGCCGCGACGCAGATGACGTCCGGCGCGAGTGCCCTCAGCCGATCGGTCTCCGCGCTGTCCCGGAGGGTTGAAGGCTGCACAACGGGCAGTCCCAGCTTCTCGGCTATCACCTTGACGGGTGGCGCCACAAGTGCGCTGCCCCGCCGCGAAACGGCATCGGGACGCGTGTAGACTGCGCGCACGCGGTGCGACGCAGCGAGCACCCGTAGGCTCGGCACGGCGAACTCGGGCGTGCCCATGAAGACGACGTCCATTAGCCCCCCTTCGCGCGGTGTCAGTCGGTACGCTCGGCTTCCATCAGCGCGTTGTAGGCTTTGACGGCCTCTTTGCGGTCGTCGAGTTGGAGGCGATCGAGGATGAGTACTCCATCAAGGTGATCGATCTCGTGCTGCAGTACGCGTGCCAGGAAGTCATCCGCACGAAGGGTGACCTCTTTGCCGTCCAATGTCACGCCGTTGCAGACGACCCACTCCGAGCGCTCGATCGGCACCGAGATGCCAGGGACGGAGAGGCATCCTTCCTCATCGACGAGTGTCTCCCCTGAACGCTCGACGATCACGGGATTGCACAGTGCTGAGAGACGCTCGTCAACGTCGAAGACGATCACGCGTTTGGCGACACCGATCTGAGGCGCGGCCAGGCCTACGCCTGCGTGCTCATACATCGCCTCGGCCATGGTGCGGACCAAGGATCGAAGGTCGGCGTCAGTGGAGACGTCTATTTCAGCAGCATGCTGCTTGAGTACGGGGTTCGGATGACACAACACTTCCATCTGTGGGCTGCTCCCGGTGGTAGGTGTCCGACAGTGCGTTTCAAGCAAGAATCTTGCCGCGTGCAGCGTCCATTATTCTACAACGCACACCCTCAACTGTCAGACGAGGTCGACAGGGTCGACGTCGACCACCACGACGACACCGTCAGGCATGCGCACCGAAGCGATGACAGGCGCCACGACGGGCGCGGTGTGCGCGTCAGGCGGGGACTTCAGAAGAACGTGCCACCGGTGCCGCTCCTTGAGCCTGGCGATCGGGGCGGGAGCCGGCCCCAGAACGTCCCAGTCATCCGGGACGGATGACGTGAGGGCGGTAGCGACAAGGCCGGCGACCGACCGAGCCTCATCGATGCTGCGCGACGTCACGACGATGTTTACCAGACGTCCGTACGGCGGATAGCGAAGTGCGCTCCGTGCGCTGCGCTCCTCGGCGTAGAGGAGTTCTGGATCCCGCATTGCGACTGCCCGTACCGCCGGGTGATCGGGCCAGTATGTCTGGATGACGACTCGTCCGGGACGGACGCCTCTGCCCGCCCGCCCGGCGACCTGCTCCAGGAGCTGGAAGGTTCGCTCGCCCGATCGAAAGTCCGGGATATGCATGGTGGTGTCCGCATTGATGACGCCGACAAGTGTGACCTCGGGATAGTCCAGACCTTTCGCCACCATCTGAGTCCCGAGCAAGATCCCGCTACCCAAAGCCTCGAACTCGAGGAGAGCCCGCTCATGACCCGACTTCCCGCTTGTGGTGTCTGCGTCCATGCGCACCACATTGACGCCGGGAAACTCCAGCAGCAGATCCTCCTCGACGCGCTGTGTGCCGGCGCCGAAGCGTCGCAAGAAAGGACTGGAGCAGCGAGGGCAAACCGGGGGAACCGGGGTCTTCGCACCACAGTGATGGCATAGCAGAACGTTGCCTTGCTCGTGGAACGTCAAAGACACCGAGCAGGATTCGCACTGAGGCACATACCCACACTCTCGGCAAAGGAGAAACGATGCGTATCCACGTCGGTTGAGCAGTAATACCGCCTTCTCCCCATCCGCGAGCGTTAAGCGCAGTGCGTCCAGCAGCGGTCGGGAGAACATCGACCGATGACCGTCGGCGAATTCCGCACCCATGTCGACCACGGTGACGGCTGGGAGGGTGCCCCCGCCTACGCGTTGATCGAGTACGACACGGGTGTACGCTCCCTCGTCGGCTGACGCCATCGCTTCCATGCTGGGAGTGGCAGAGCCCAAGACGAGTGTGGCGTGCCGGTTCTCGCAGAGCTTGGCCGCCACCTGTCGCGCATGGTACCGCGGCGTGCTGGACTGCTTGTAGGAACTCTCGTGTTCCTCGTCGATGACGACCAGCCGGACGTCGGGAAGTGGCGCGAAGAGAGCCGAGCGCGCACCGACGACCACGTCCACCGCTCCGTCCAGGGCCAGCCGCCACTGATCGTATCGTTCGCCATCCGACAGGCGGCTGTGAAGGACAGCGACACGGTCGCCGAAGCGCGACCTGAATCTCCCCACTGTCTGCGGAGTCAGGGATATCTCAGGAACGAGTACGATCGCGCGTCCACCCTCTGTGAGGATCTCCTCGATCGAGCGCAGATACACCTCGGTCTTCCCGGAGCCTGTCACGCCGTCAAGCAGGACGACTCCGCCTCCGCGGGCGCCAGCCGCACGAATAGCGGCCAGTGCATCGGACTGTCCCGATGAGAGCTGTTCGTGACGTGGAGCATGTCGTGAACGGCTTGCAGGCAAGCGGAGCCTTTGTCTCTCGAGGAGTTCGACCACGCCGAGGTCCGAGAGTCGCCGTAGCGCTCCATCGACCGCCCCGAGCTCTGCTCGTAGCTCCGCGGTGGAAACGGGCCCGCTGCCCAGCGCGGACATGACCGCCCGCTGCATCGATGCACCCCGGGCAGGAGTGAAGTCGCACGCTGCGTCAGTCAGGGCGGCAAAACGTTCCGACACCGCAGACACTCGCGGCGGATGCAGGTCATAGGTACGTGCGAGCACCCCGGCGGTGGTGAGTTGTGCAGCTTGTCGCCGACGCGACGAACCCGGCCGGCCAAGCTCACCGTCGCTCACTCCGTCGGGCCGGGCAGCCAGGTCGAAGAGTGAACCGGCCTCGCCAGTGGGTCGATCACCGGCCGTACGATAGCCTCGCACTAACCGCGGAGATCCTCCGGGGGGCAGGAATAGGCGCAAAGCTTCGCTCAAAGGGGCGAGGTATTCGTCCGCGATCCAGTGAGCAAGATCGAACGCGGTCTCGTCAAAGAGGCGATCTCCGAGAATCCGCTCCAACGGCCTGACGTCCGTGACATCGGAGGAATCGCCCAGCGATACGACATAGCCGACGGCTTTCGTGGAGCCGAGAGGGACGAGTACCGGCACGCCGACACGCAGCTCTCCCACAAGCTCGGGAGGGACGGCATAGTCGAATGGATCGCTTAGTGCACGCGTCGGAAGGTCAACGACGACACGGGCGAATGTCGGGTGCTGTGATGTCTTCATGGTGACAGCATAGCGAAGGCCGCCGACATCGGGGCCGGCGGCCTTCGCGCAATGTGCTGAGATGCTACTCGACCGCTGCGAGCAGGTCGTCGACCCGGTCGGTGCGCTCCCATGTGAAGTCACGTTCATCACGGCCGAAATGGCCGTAGGCCGCTGTCTTCCTATAGATTGGGCGACGCAGGTCCAGATCGCGGATGATAGCGCCCGGCCGCAGGTCGAAGACCGCAAGAACAGCCTTCTCGATCTTGTCGACAGACACTTTCTCAGTGCCGAAAGTCTCGACCAGTACCGACAGCGGATGCGCGACGCCGATCGCGTACGCAAGCTCGATCTCGCAACGATCGGCCAGCCCGGCCGCCACGACGTTCTTGGCAACCCAACGGGCGGCGTAAGCGGCTGAGCGGTCAACCTTGGTGCAATCCTTGCCCGAGAAGGCTCCGCCGCCGTGGCGGCCCATACCGCCGTAGGTGTCGACGATGATCTTGCGTCCGGTCAACCCCGAGTCACCCATGGGGCCGCCGATCACAAAACGTCCCGTCGGGTTGACGTAGATCTCGGCGCCTTTCCACTCAATGTCTTCCAGCGAGAGAACCGGATCGATGATGTGCTCGATGAAGTCGGGCTTCATGAGGTTATCGATATCGACACCCTCGGCGTGCTGGCTCGAGATCAAGATCTTGTCCACTGCGACGGGCTTGCCGTCTTCGTACCGGACGGTGACTTGGGTCTTTCCGTCAGGACGCAGGTAGTCGAGTACGTCGCCCTTGCGGACGGCGGTGAGTCGCTCGGCAAGACGATGCGCCAGGTAGATGGGCATCGGCATGAGCTGGGTGGTCTCGTTGCACGCGTAGCCGAACATCATGCCCTGGTCTCCGGCACCGATGAGATCGAGGGGGTCCGTCTCACCGCGCTTGATCTCGTACGCCTCATCGACACCCATCGCAATGTCGGGGCTCTGCTCGTGGATCGCAGTGATCACGCCGCATGTCTCATAGTCGAAGCCGTACTTCGCACGGGTGTAGCCGATGTCTCTGACCGTCTGACGCACGATCGTGGGGATGTCCACATATGCATGCGTCCGGATCTCGCCGGCGACGACGATCAGTCCGGTTGTCGTCAGGGTCTCGCAAGCGACGCGTACGTGTTCCAGAGACGCCTTCGAGCCCTTGTCGGTGACGTATCCTTCGGCCTCCAACTCGCCTTCGCGAGTGAGGATGGCATCAAGCACCGCATCCGAGATCTGGTCGCACATCTTGTCGGGATGGCCCTCGGTCACTGACTCCGAGGTGAAGAGGAAATCACGTCCGGACATCTAGCCTCCTACTGCTCGTGCCCGACCGCGTCGGGCTCCACCGAATCGTGCCCGGACAAAGAAAACGCCCCTGTCCAGGCGGACAAGGGACATCGCATTCGGCACATAAGGCCAGCGGTATTCCCCCATCTGCCAGGCTCAACGCCTGCCGCAATGTGGCACCGTGCGTCACTTTCACGTCGGTTGCCGGGGTGTCTTCGGGTGCGGTCCCTCGACCCTCTGCAGCGCTTACGCACTGCCTCTTGATGAGTAACGCGGAGGATACCACGCGATACGCCTGTCCTGCAATCACACGACCGGTGTCTCGGCTGGTATAGTTGGGACTCGCAATAGAGGGTATGGAGGTTGTATGTCGAGCATACTTGAGAAGATCGTCCACTACGTGGAGACCGTCGTCGCGACGTTGCTGGTTGCGATGGCCGTCATCGGAGCCGTCGACGTCATCATCCAAATGGTGCGCCTGTTTGGCGCCGATGGCATCATCACGCCCGATGGGATCACTCGGGTGCTGGATACGGTACTCGTCGTGTTCATCGTGGTGGAGCTGTTCAACATCGCTCTCGCCTACCTGCAGAGGCGAAACGTCATTCCGATCGTGCTGGAGGCGGGGCTTGTGGCCGTCGTACGAAAGCTGGTCGTGTTTGAGAGCGGCGGCGCGGTACTTGAGAAGGCGGCCGCTCTGGCCATGCTCATTCTTGCGGTCGGTATCACCTGGTTCTTGCTCCGCAGAGCCGGTGTCTGTCCGACCGGGGACGCCGGAACGCACTCTGAATGATCTGACCCTACACCTGACATCAAGGAGCAGCCCCGTGGCCGAGCATGTCCGCGTTCGTTTTGCACCAAGCCCCACCGGTCACCTTCATATCGGCGGTGCGCGTACCGCGATCTACAACTGGGCGTTCGCACGTCATCACGGCGGTACATTCGTGCTGCGCATCGAAGACACGGATCCCGAGCGTTCGACCGAGGAGAACACGCGGGCGATCTTGCGCGCGCTGGAGTGGCTCGGCCTCGACTATGACGAGGGACCGGGTGTTGGTGGAGAGTACGGGCCGTACTTCCAGACGCAGCGTTTCGAGAGCTATACGAAGGCCCTGGAGCGCCTGAAGGCGAACGCCGCCGCATATCCCTGCTTCTGCGCCCCCACCGAGTTGGAGGCCAGGCGGGAGGCTTCACGGGCGAAGGGCGGCTTCGCCGGCTACGACCGCACGTGTCGCTCGATCGATCCTGATGTCGCTGCCGGGCGTGTCGCGGCTGGCGAGCCGCACGTTTGGCGCTTGAAAGTCCCTGAGAACCGTGGAGCGATCACCTTTGCGGACGCTGTTCGTGGCGATGTGACCTTCCCCGCCGATGCTGTCGACGATCTGGTGCTGGTTCGGACCGACGGGACTGCCACGTACAACTTTGCGGTCACGATCGACGACGCGACTATGGCTATCACTCACGTCATTCGCGGCGATGACCACTTGTCGAACACTCCAAAGCAGATTCTCATCTATGAGGCACTGGGTGAGCCGATACCCGTCTTCGGCCATCTCTCCATGATCCTTGGATCGGATGGCAAGCGACTGTCGAAGCGTCACGGGGCCACCTCCGTCGAGGCCTATCGTGATCATGGATACCTGCCTGAGGCCGTCATGAACTACCTTGCGCTTCTCGGCTGGTCGCTCGATGGTGAGACGACGATACTCTCGCGGGAGACGCTTGCCGAGAACTTCTCGTTGGACCGCGTATCGAGCAATCCTGCGATCTTCGATGAAGAGAAGCTGGACTGGCTGGACGGTGTGTACATTCGCGAGCTATCCGCCTCGGGATTCGTGGATCGTATGGTTCCGTGGCTTGAAGCAGCAGGCCTCGCCGACGCTGGGGATGTCGCTTCACGGCGAGAGTGGTTCGAGGAACTGGCACCGCTCGTGGCCGAGCGCATCAAGCGGATGGATGAGATCGCGGGAGTAGTCGGATTCCTCTTCAAAGACCCGATCACGATCACCCAGGAAGCCAAGGAGAAGGTCCTTATGAGGGAGGGTGCAGCTCGCTCGCTCGAAGCCGCAGCCGATGTCCTTTCCCAGCTCGAGACGTTCGATGCCGCGTCGGTCGAAGCGACTTTGCGCTCACTACCAGAACCGCTCAAGCTCAAACCAAAGGTCGTCTTTCAAGCCGTGCGTGTGGCTGTGACCGGCGCCGCCGTCAGTCTGCCCCTGTTCGAGTCGATCGCACTTCTCGGCAAGGCGCGCACCCTCCCGCGTCTGCACGACGCGCACATCTGGGCGACACCGTAGGGTCATGGCTGCCTGGCTTGACACGCGCGTGGACGCTCGGTAGCATACCGTCTCGCGCCCAGGCAGCGCATGCGCGAACTGGGGTGTGGTGTAACTGGCAACACGTCGGATTCTGGTTCCGAAGAGTCTAGGTTCGAGCCCTAGCACCCCAGCCAAGTTTGGCCCGTTCGTCTAGCGGTTAGGACACCGCCCTCTCAAGGCGGAGATCACGGGTTCGAATCCCGTACGGGCTACCACAAAATCGCAGGTCAGAGGCTGTAGCCTCTGACCTGTTCTGTTTCCTCGGACTGGATCGTGCTTGTCGAGCTGCACCGGAGACAGCCTCGCACGGCTGCTCGTGACCCCGTCAGATGCGGCTATCCACTTCTTGCTGCTCGGTATGCTATCCTCGGCGACCATGGACACACAAAACACATCAGCATCTGAGAAGAGCGATTTCGTTCGAGACATCGTCGCTGCCGACCTGCGTGAAGGTCGCATCGGAGAGGTCGTGACGCGCTTCCCTCCGGAGCCGAACGGCTACCTTCACATCGGGCATGCGAAGTCGATCTGCCTCAACTTCGGCATCGCGGCGGAGTTCTCCGGGCGTTGTCACCTGAGGTTCGATGACACCAACCCGATCAAGGAGGAGCAGGAGTACATCGACGCTATCATGGCGGATGTGCGCTGGCTCGGTTTTGACTGGGGAGAGCACCTCTATTACGCGAGTGATTACTTCGAGCAGCTCTATGAGTGGGCGGTCTACCTGATCGGCGAAGGCAAGGCATACGTCGATGACCTTTCTGCCGACGAGATTCGCGAGTATCGCGGGACGCTCACTGAGCCGGGCAAGGAGAGTCCCTGGCGGACTCGCTCTGCCGAGGAGAACCTCGACTTGTTCGAGCGCATGCGTAGCGGAGAGTTCCCGGACGGCTCGCGCGTTCTGCGTGCAAAGATCGACATGGCTTCCGGAAACATCAACTTCCGTGACCCGGTGATGTACCGGATACTGCACTCCACGCATCCGCGCACCGGTGATGCGTGGTGTATCTACCCGTCGTACGACTTCGCCCACGGCGAGTCCGACGCGATCGAGGGCATCACACACTCCATCTGCACCCTGGAGTTCCAGGACCACCGGCCGCTCTACGACTGGTTCATCGCGAACCTGCCGGTACCGTCGACTCCCCACCAGTACGAGTTCGCGCGTTTGAACCTCACGCACACCGTTCTCTCCAAGCGGGTTCTCCTGCGTCTCGTCAAAGAGGGATACGTGCGGGGTTGGGACGACCCGCGCATGCCCACTCTCACCGGCATCCGGCGTCGTGGCTTCCCTGCCGAGGGCATCAGGGACTTCGCAGCCATGATCGGCGTCGCCCGCGCAGACAGCGTCGTTGAGATCGAGATGCTCGAGCATGCGGTGCGCAACGTCTTGAACCGCACCGCGCTCCGGCGGTTCGCAGTGCTTGACCCGCTCAAGGTCGTCATCGAGAACTACCCCGATGATCAGACTGAGGAGATGGACGTCATCAACAACCCGGAGGACCCGTCCGCAGGGACCCGTAAGGTTCCGTTCTCCCGTGAGCTGTGGATAGAGCGCGGGGACTTCATGGAGGATCCGCCCAAGAAGTTCTTCCGCCTTGCGCCGGGCCGTGAGGTCCGGCTTCGCTCGGCATACTTCATCACGTGCAACGAGGTCGTCAAGGACGCGAAGGGCCGCGTGATCGAGCTGCGGTGCACGTACGACCCTGCAACTCGGGGTGGCGCAGCGCCGGATGAACGCAAGCCGAAGGCGACACTGCACTGGCTGTCGGCCGCTCATGCGGTGCCCGCCGAGGTCCGACTCTATGATCATCTGTTCGCGAGTCCCTTCCCCGGATCTGACGGACGCGAGTTGTTCGACGATCTCAATCCCGATTCCGAGACCGTGCTTCGCGACTGCCTGGTCGAGGCTGCTCTCGGCGACGCCGGTATCGGCGAGACTGTGCAGTTCGAGCGGCTAGGCTACTTCTGCGTCGACCCCGAGTCCGCAAGCGGGGCCCTTGTGTTCAATCGGACGCTCACACTCAAAGACTCATGGGCGAAGATCCGGGCGCAGATCACCACCTGAGCATGCGCACGGCCATGCCGGTCGACGTCGCCCAACGATGCCCGAAACCCTTCGACGACCTGCTACAATGACGTGCGGAGTGGGCCGGGCGACCGCGCGTCGAGAGACGTGAGGAAAGTCCGGACTCCACAGGGCAGGGTGCCTGCTAACGGCAGGGCGCGGCGACGCGACGGAAAGTGCCACAGAAAAGAAAACTCCCCCGCTCTTTTGCGGGAGACAAGCTGAAACGGTGCGGTAAGAGCGCACCAGCGCCACGGTGACGTGGCGGCTTGGCAAACCCCACCCGGAGCAAGGGCGAATAGGAGCGATTACGGCTGGCCCAGTCAACGCTCGGGTATGCCCGCGTGAGGCCGTCGGCGACGGCGGTCCCAGATAGATGGTCGCACACGACAGAATCCGGCTTACAGGCCCACTCCGCACCCACTAGGCCGTATGCAGGCGCTCCCGGACGATCACGCTGAGCGCTCCGCCATCCATCGACGCCAGTCGGACGTACTCCCCGCCCGCCGCTTGCGCGATCTCTCGAGCTGCGCTGCCGCTACGGGAGGTGTGCGTCGTGTCGATGACGATGGTGTTGACCCGGGCTTCCCGCACTCGTTCCGCAGCGGCCTTCGCGTCCTCGGAGCCGAGACCGCCCTCAACGCCGACATTCCCGCGCCCGTCCGTGACCAGAACCAACCACGGAATGATATCGTCATTGCGGCGAGTCTCAAGCTGGAGTACTTCCAGGGACTTCAGGATTCCATGAGCCAGAGGTGTTGCTCCGCCGGTAGGAAGTGCACGGAGTTTGAGCTGCGCAAGTTCGACGCTTGCCGTAGGTGAGAGCACCAGATCGGCATCCTCGCCGCGGAACGCCACCAGTCCGACTCTGTCGCGCCGCTGATAGGCATCTACCAGGAGTTCGAGCACGGCTGCCTTGGCGATCTCCATGCGATTCTGGGCACCCATCGAGCCGCTGGCATCCACGCAGAAGACGATGGAAGCGCCCACACGCCTACGCCTGACCTTGTTGCGGATGTCCGAGGGCTGGATGCGAATAGCCATGTCACCTTCACGCGACGACTGGTGAGGTGCTGCTGCACGAATCGTGGCATCAAGTGCGATATCGGGTGCGGCACCCGTGCGCGGGGCTTCTGCGCGCACATAGCGCCCCCGACGGTCATCCGAGGTCGTCTCTTGCCGACGGCCCCCCTGAGACCTTCGGACGCGATCCAGATCCAGCGACATCGATGAACGGAGTTCTCCGTTCTCGCCGTCGGCTATGGCTCCCTCAACGAGAGTCCGTGCGATCTCAAGAGTCGCTCCTCCGTCGCCGGTCGGCCCGCTGGCTCCGTCAGACTCTCCGTCGCTGCCATCATCACCTGACGATCCCGAGAACAGGGTGGCGATCTGGTCCTGGTCGAAGCGCTCCTTCTCGAAGGGTGTGCGCTTCATACGATGCGCCAGCACCATGGGGGCGACGTGGCGGATATCCGCGGACGTGACACTGGTGCCTTCGCGAAGCAGCGCGTACGCGGTCGCAGCCCGCGCCATTGTCAGGTCTGCGCGATGGCCGTCAACACCGATGTGCGCACAGACGGATGCGATGAGGAAGAGCAGGTCGTCGTCCAGCTCAACGTCGGGCAGTCTGCTCTGGGCTTGCTCGATCTTGCCGGCCAGCGCCGCCTCTTGAGCAAGCCACGTGCGCGAGAACGCCTCGGGGTCATCTTCCCAGGAACGTCTGCGGCGCATGATCTCCACGCGCGCGTGCGGATCACTGATGCCCTCGACATCGACGCACAGCCCGAACCGATCCAGCAGTTGTGGACGAAGGTCACCTTCCTCGGGGTTCATGGTGCCGACGAGGATGAACCGGGCAGGATGCTGAAATCGGACTCCCTCTCGCTCGACCACGTTGATCCCGCTTGCGGACGCATCGAGCAGTGTGTCTACGAGATGATCGTCGAGGAGATTGACCTCGTCCACGTACAGGATGCCGCGGTTGGCGTCGGCGAGCAGTCCTGGTTCGTACCGACGCTCGCCCTGTTTGAGGGCGTGCTCAAGATCCAGGGTGCCGACGACGCGGTCCTCCGTTGCGGACACGGGAAGATCGACCAGGTTCGGACGGCGACGTGAGCGAGACGGCTCGCCGGCGGACTCTTTGCACGCTGAGCACCAGGAACGCGGGTCATCGGGGTCGCATCCGTACGCGCATCCGTCGATGATGTCGTACTCCGGGAGTATCGCGGCTAGAGCACGGACGGCTGTCGACTTGGCTGTCCCTTTGTGGCCGCGGATGAGCACGCCACCGACTCGGGGATCCACGGCGTTGAGCAGTAGGGCGGTCCGAAGAGCGTCCTGACCGACGATGGCCGAGAACGGATAGCAGTTGCGGTCAACCGGCGACATCAGGTGCCCTCCGAGAGACAAGATCACGCGTCTACACTATATGGTAGACGGGCCATGCGTGTCATCAATACTTTGGGGTTAGAGAGATTTCCACTGGAAACTGCCGCATTCAGCCGGATTGCTCGTCCCGGCCTTCGGACAGGTGTTCGCGTAGACGCAGTCATCGCACGAGTACTCACCGAGTTCCAACTCGCCTGGCTCGTAGGCAGCGGGCGCCGTCTCCACCGCTGCAAGCTCCTCGGCAAGTGTTGGCACCGGAATCTCCACCGGCTCGGTCTCAACGGTCTGTGCCTCGATCGGTTCGACCACCGGCTCCGGTTCAGGGACTTCCTCAACCGGTGCCACTTCGGCGGTGTCCTCTGAGATAGCGGTATCGCCGTAGTCACCCATGATCACAGGACGAGGTACGAACTCCTCCTCAAGTGGACCGGCAGCCAGGGCAGCCTCCTCGGGCTGTGTAAGCGTCTCGACATCGTCTACGGGTTCGACATTGGCCCACGGCCATTCCGTGGTGGCGGTCGTCTCGGCGGGCTTGTCGGGAGTGGCGGCTTCCTCAACGGGGATCTCAACGCCGAGCGATGCGATCGTGCTAGCAAGGTCTTCCTCGAAGGTGGGTAGACCAGCGACAGATTCCTCGGCAGCCTCATCGATCGCCACCTCATCGGAGTCTTCCGCGTCCGTGAGGAGGGGTGCTTCTGTCTCCGTGACCTCGTCGTCAACCTTGTCGGTGACCGGCTCTTCAACGACAGGGACAGGCAGAATGGGTTCAGGTGCGACGATGCCTTCCGACTCCATCGACGTGGCGGCACGCCGCAACGCATCCGCCAACTCCATCCCCTCTGCGGCTTCATCGGTGAGGGCGGTCTCGAGCTCTGCCTCTGCCGGGGCCGGTGTCTCCCATACCCCTGCAGTAGGCTCCGCTTCAAGGGTCAGCGGTTCTTCGATCTGCGACTGATCCGGGGCAGACGCGATGACCTCGGTGGGAGACGGAGGTTGCGGCACGAACAGAACCGGTGTAGCGGTATCAAGATCGCATACGAACACGTCGTGTGAGCCGCTGTCATGCGAGGCCATGAGTCCAGGGAGGGCGGTTAGCGCGTCCTCTCGAGTCGGGAACGGATTGGCAGACAGTAGCCTCAGCGAACCGTCATCACGGTTGCGGTCAACCAGGAAGAACGCCATGTCACATCCACCTTCACGGTCGAGTAGGACGAGAGAGAACGTCAGTCAGATCTACACAACCATATGCTACGAGCCGCAACCGTGACGGGCAACACATGCCCAGGTTCAACGGCCCATGCTAGCATTGTACGCGACAAACACCCTCTAGCGACTGGCATGACATGCTCGCAGGCACTCCTCTCAGTGACGGCAGCTTCGTAACCGTCGATATCGAGACCACCGGTTGTCGACCGGGAACGAACGGCATCATCGAGATCGGTGCCGTTCACATCATGGCGGGCAACATCGTCGGACGCTTCGGCGAGCTCGTTCGGGCATCAGAGCCGATCCCGCCGGCGATCAAGCATCTCACCGGCATCGATGATTCGATGGTGGCGGATGCCCCGGATGTGACGACAGTGATGCGTCGCTTCCGGGAATTCGTGGGTGAGTCGGTGCTCATTGCCCACAACCATCGCTTCGACCTGGGCTTTCTCGACTACGAGGCGGAGCGGGCATGGGGCATCCCCTTTCCTCGTCCGGTTCTTGATACCCTCGTACTCGCGCGTCGTTTGCACCCGGAACTTGAACGGCACAACCTGCGTGCACTCGCTCTGGCGTACCAGGTCGAAACGGTACCGGACCACCGGGCAACGACCGATGCGATGGCGACCGCAGAGGTGTGGTGCCTGATGCTCGCGGAGCTTGTGGAACGCGGGATCTCGACGGCCGGCGATGTCGCACGGTTCTCAGGACTCGCGCTTCAAGGAGATCTCGCGCGCAAGTTGGTGCTCGCGACCGATCTGCCCGATGCTCCAGGGGTCTACGTCATGCGTGATGCGGCAGGTTCGGTCTTGCATGTCGGCCGAGCGAAGAGTCTGCGGACACGGGTGCGAAGCTACTTCTACGCTCCCGTCGACCAGACCTCGAACCACCCCGCCGTGCTGACCGCCAAGGTCGACCACATCATGTGCGCCTCACAGTTGGACGCGCAGTTGCTCGAGAGCCGCCTCTCGCTGCGGTACCATCCCCGGCTCGACAAAGATCACGAGCGAGGCCGCAGTGTTGTCTACCTGCATGTGGACACCGCATCGCGCTTTCCGCGACTTCGTGTGACCAATCGGCGGTATGCCACCGGGACCACGATCGGGCCTCTCACCAATGTCTGGGCCGCGACGACACTGGTTGACGCACTTCGCGCTCACTATGGACTTCGAGCATGTACTCGACGGCTCGATGAAGCTGGACGGTCGCGGCTCTGTCCCAGGCGCTCCGATGGGTCCTGTCCGCATCCATGCGACGGAGGCCTTACCGTTGCCGAATACCAAAAGCGTGTGGCGGCTGCGCTCGCCTCATTCGATGGCGGCGCGGAGCAGTTCCGGTCAGCATTGCAGACGCTCCGGGAGGCGTCTGCGGCGGAGCAGCGTTACGAGGATGCGATCGGGTATCGCGACGCGCTTCGCGCTGTTGACCGTACGATGTCTGCCCTGAGGATCGTCCGAGAGGCGGCGGCCACCCCGGGCATGGTCATCATCGAGGGCAACGAGCGGGCTCTCGCACTGCACCTCGTGCGCTTCGGTTACCTTATGCGGACCATGCGGGTACCGAAGGACCACTTGGGCTCCGACGAGTGGGAGCAGGCGGTGACAAGTTCGATACGACGCGCTTACGAGAGCCCGGCGGCCGATCCGGACAGCGACACCCTGACCCCACGACAACTCCGTGACATCTTCTTGATCCACACATACCGGGAGCAGAACGCCCCCTCAGAGGTGCGCTTCACGGGCGATGCGGACGACTTGGCTCACAAGGTCGTCGCGGCCGCGCGCCGTTTCATGCGCGTTCCGAACACGCGTCGCGCAAACGGCGCAAACGCCTGATGTTCTCGGCGTCCTTCTCCGGCGTCTCACCTGGCATCTCGGTCACGGCGGGTATGTCGCGTAGACGTTGGTCGCATATGATGGCCGCAAAACCGGCGTAGCCGATCGTCCCGTCTCCGATCCAGGCATGTCTATCGCGATGCGCCCCGGCAGGAAACGCACAGTCGTTCATGTGAACCGCACCGATCGCGTCGCCGCCGCAGTAGGAGTCGAACGCATCGACCAGGGACTCCCACCCCGTAGGAAGGGACAGGTCGTATCCCGCCGCATGTGCGTGACAGGTGTCGATGCAGATGCCAACGCGCCCCTTCAGGTCGCCTGGCAGTGCGTGAAGAACGGAGCCTATCTCCTCCGGACCGTTGCCGAACGTCGTCCCTGCACCAGCCGTGTTCTCAAGCAGGAGCCGCGTACCGATAGGGCCAGCCAGAGCGAATGCCTGCGCGATCGCTGTAGCCACGCGGAGAGCGGTCTTTTCGACATCGGTACCTCCGGTCGTACCGATATGCGTGATGACAGCATCGGCGCCGAGAAGAGAGGCCCGCTCGAGTTCGTCGGCAAGCGCGTTGACCGACTTGGCCAGCAGCAACGGATCGACCGACGCCAGGTTGATGAGATAGGCCGTGTGCGTCAGCACGGGACCGAACGCGAGCGACTCACGGGCGGCCTTGAACGCGTCTGCCACATCCGACTTGAATGCGGGAGCGTGCCATTGACGCGGGCTCTTGGCGAAGATCTGCGCGCATTCAGCACCCACATCTACCGCGTACTGCAGGGCCTGAGGGTACCCGCCTGCAACACCCACATGAGCGCCTATCAGCATGCGTGACCTTTCGTCAGGTTCCTGCAAGCAGTGTAGCGGTCGTATGGTGGCCGCAACCAGCCCGCATTAGACTGGGCAGATGAATACCTCAGCCGACAATGTGTGGTCAGGACCCGCGATCATGCACGTGGACATGGACGCCTTCTTCGCTTCGGTGGAACAGCTCGACCACCCGGAGTGGCGGGGCAGGCCCGTTATCGTGGGAGGTTCTCGCGACGGCCGGGGTGTTGTATCGACTGCCAGCTACGAGGCACGCGTGTTCGGCGTGCACTCCGCCATGCCCGCAGCACGTGCGGCGCGCTTGTGTCCCGACGCAGTCTGGGCTTCACCCAACTTCTCGCGATACGAGGAGATGTCGCGGGCGGTACGCGAGATCATGCGAGACGAGACCCCGTATGTGCAGCCGACGTCTATCGATGAGGCGTACCTGGATGTCACTCCGGGCGAACATGGTACAGACCCGGTCGCTGTCGCGAAGGAGATTCAGCGAAGAGTCACCGGACTCGGCGTGACGTGCTCGATCGGCATCGCTTCCGGGAAGACAGTCGCGAAGATCGCCTCGGATGCGCAGAAGCCCCGTGGGCTGACGGTCGTTCGACCCGGGCAAGAGGCAGCCTTCCTCGCGTCGCTGCCTGTGACCGCACTGCCGGGGATCGGGCGGGCAACCAGGGACCGATTGCGCGGCGTGGCGGTCAGGACCCTTGGCGAGCTCGCCGCACTCGACGAGCGTTCGGCGATACAGCTGTTCGGCTCCGGAGGTCCTGACCTTGTACGGCGAGCCAGGGGAATAGACCTACGCCCCGTTGCTGCAGACAGTAGTCGCAAGTCCGTCTCGGCGGAACACACCTTCAGGACCGATATCCGCACACGCGAGGACGTTGAGGCGGAGTTGCGCAGGCTGGTTGAGCGTGTGGCCAGGCGTTTGCGTCGGCATGGGCTCGCCGGTCGTACGTTCACCGTGAAGTTGCGGTATGCGGATTTCAGCACCCAGACCGTGAGTCGGACCGTACCTGTCGCCGCGGATATCGAATCCGATATCCTCCCTGTCGCAACGACTCTGCTCTCCGAGGTATGGACTCCCGGCGCGGGGCTCAGGCTGCTCGGCTTCGGTGTCAGCGGCTTCGGGCAGGCCGCACTGCAGCTCGGCCTGCTGGATGACCCGGAGGCTGCCGACAGATCGCACGATCGCGCACTGGCCGAGGGAGTGGATCGTATCCGGGAGCGTTTTGGGGATGATGCTCTCGGTTTCGGGGTACGTGGTCTGCGTAGAGGCGAAGATGTCGAGGGGGCGGATGATGAAGAAGAGTAGGACTGCGGCCGTGCTTTTGGGGATGGCGCTCGTGGCCGGCCTCGTGAGTGGCTGTCAGAGTGATACGACACCCGTGGATGAACCGGCCATCGCTGACACCGGAGCAGGCGAAGTTGCCGGCGACGCCCGGGAGTCGTTCGCTGTGGGGGTGACGGATCTGGCTGAAGGGCGTTCTCGTGCAGTGGGCGTTCTCGGTTACAGCGAGCTCGAGGGCGGGTTCTGGGCGCTGTATGACGTCGAGCCGGGCGAGGTGCCGGAAGGTTCACCTGTCGTCGCCGTCATCGCGAACATGGGTGAGCTCGACACCTCCGCATGCTCGCTCGAGGGCAAGCTCGTCGTCGCTGACGGCGTGATGAGTGACGGTGTCTCGATCCGCATGGCAGGTCCGGAGATCATCGCTGACGACGTCTACGAGGTACCCGCCGAGTAGACCGTACCAGCCTCCGCAGCCTCCCAGGACTCCTCTTCCGGCGCGCCCACGCCGGGCCGCGTGGGTCCCATCGGCCCAAGTCCTACACCCCGACGCAGCCGGACGTTCTCGCCGTCACCCGTTCGGATGATGTAGGGCGAGACCTTCTCGGCGACGATCGCCAGTCCCCGCTCGTGATTGTTCTGCAGGATGCCGTCCACCAGGTACGCCCGGTGCTTGACGATGGTCTCCCCCGCCCGGTTGAGCGCGTCTTCGAAGACGACGACATCGAGAAGTCCGGTGGGGTCCTCCAGCGTCAGGAAGCACGTGCGTTTTCCCGAGCGGGTCCGGGGCGTTTGCGCCCGCTCGCGTACACCGGTCACACGCACGCGTGTGCGGTCCGGCAGCGCGCGAAGGTCACGCGCCCACGTCACGCCGCGCGCTTCGAGATCCTCCGTCGCGAACTCCAGCGGGTGTGCGGTGATCGAGAGGCCGAGAAGCTCCAGCTCCGCCCCCAGTCGCCTCGCCGCGCTCCAGCCTGAGACGTGGCCGGTGTCGTCACGCTCCCGCGCACGCGCAGGTGCGATCAGCAACGTGTCGTCACCGGCCACGCCCTGTCTGGCGATGACCGCCTTGAGCTCGGGCAGCAGCGCGAGCATCTCGTCGCGCGTGGGCGGCCACCCGGCATCGGTCACCCCCAGTCCGTCGAGAGCCCCTACGCGTATGAGGCTTCTGGCGGCTGGCTCCTCGGCGCGCGTCCTGCGCAAGAAGTCCGCGAGGTCGGAAAACGGGCGCACGTCCCGCTCGGCGGCCATCGTATCGAGCAGGCGCGAGGTCATGTGGAGGAGGTCTTTGAGCCCGACGCGTATCGAGGCCCCTTCGTCTTCCACCGTGAACTCCGCCGAGGAGGCGTTGACGTGCGGCGCAAGCACGTGGGTACCGTGTCTGCGCGCGTCGTTGAGGACGAGCCGGGGACTGTAGAAGCCCATCGGCTCGTTGTTCATGATCGCGGCCGTGAATTCGGCCGGATAGTAGGTGCGCAGCCACGCGCTGGCGTAGCTGACGACGGCGAAGCACGCCGCATGCGCCTTGCAAAAGCCGTATGCGGCGAAGCCCTCGAGCTGCCGAAAGACTTCCTCGGCCACCGCACGCTCGACTCCCAGACCGCATGCGCGCTCCAGGAAGTGTGTGCGGATGCGCGCCATCTCCTCGCGGCTGCGGCCCTTGGTCATCGCGCGGCGCAGCGAGTCCGCCTCGGCAAGCGTGAATCCGGCGACCGACTGGGCGACGCGCAGCACCTGCTCCTGGTAGATGATGACGCCGTAGGTGTCCGTCAGGTGCGGCTCCATCGCCGGATGCGGTACCGTGACCGGCTCCACGCCGTGCCGCCGCCGGATGAACGGCGTGATCATCTCGGCCTCTAAAGGACCCGGCCTGAACAGCGATATCGCGGCGATGATGTCTTCGAACGTGCGCTCTTTGAGGCGCGAGGCGAGATTGCGCTGGCCGCTGCTCTCAAGCTGGAACATACCCACGGTATCCGCCGAGGCGATCATGTCGTAGACGCGAGGGTCGTCGCGCGGCTCGATCGTGAAAGGCTCGGGCACCGCGTCATCGCCCACCCGTGCGCGCGCCATCTCAACGGCGTCGCTTATGGCCGAGTGCATCCTCAGGCCTAAGATGTCCATCTTCACGAGGCCGAGCGCCTCGATGTCGTCTTTGTCGTACTGCGAGACGACCACACCTTTGGCAGCCCACTGCAGCGGCATCCAGGAGTCGATGGGTTCTCGCGTGATGATGAACCCGCCCAGGTGCGTGCCCAGGTGCATCGGGGTCGAGTCGAGTTCGGTCGCGAGTTCCACGATGAGTCCGTAGCGCTCACGATCTTTCAGCGGATGGTTCACGCACTCAGGGTAGGTCTCCAGCACCTCTGGAAGCCGCTTTGCACTAACCCAGGGAAGGTGGCGCGACAGCGCGTTCACTTCGTTGATGGGCAGCCCGAAAGCGCGTGCCGCGGTCCTTACCGCCGAGCGGGCCGTCATCGTGTTCACGGTGGCCACCATCGCCACGTGGTCATGCCCGAAGCGTTCGTAGATGTAGGCGATGACCTCGTCCCGGCGGCGCGAATCGAAGTCCACGTCGATGTCGGGCATCTGACGCCGCTCAGGGTTGAGGAAGCGCTCGAAGAGCAGGTCGTGGGAGATGGGGTCTGCGTCGGTGATACCGAGCGCGTAGGTGACGATGGAGTCGCCCGCGCTCCCCCGCCCGCTGCAGCGGATCCCGCGTCTCTTTGCGAAGTCCACGATGTCTTTGACTACAAGGAAGTAGCCCGGGAAACCGAGTTGCTGGATGATGGCGAGCTCGTGCTGAAGGCGTGCGACCGCCTCTGGCGTCATGGGTCGATACCGCTCCTCAAGTCCGCGCCATGCGGCCTTGGAGAGTACGGAGTAAGGCGTCTCCCCCTTCGGCACCTCCACGCCCGGGAAATGGAACTCTCCCAGCCCTAGATCGAGGTTGCAGCGCTCGGCGATCTCCAGCGTGGCGTCACACGCTTCAGGGACACCCGCGAACAAGCGACGCATCTCGCCGGCAGGCTTGAGCCACAGTTCGGCGTTCGTGCGCCCATAGGGCCCCGGAAGACTCGTCCTTGCTCCTGCCGAGGCAAGCACATCGTGCATGCGGAAGTCTTTAGGCCGGACATAGTGCACGTTGTTGGTGGCGACGACCGGCAGCCTGCACCTCTCGGCAAGCGACACCAGGCTAGCTACATAACGAGGGCTGTCCGGCGTGAGCAGATGCATGAGTTCGATGTAGAAGTCACCCGGTGTGAAGCATCGCGCAAGACGTTGTGCAGCTTGCACGGCGCGATGACCGAGTCCTGCGAACACGGCCGCACCGACTTCTCCGTTCGGACAACCGGAGAGGCCGATAAGTCCTTCCGAATGCCGTGCTAGATCACCGAGCGTGACGACCGAAGGCTCGTCGGCACTACGAACGTGCGCGCGGGAAAGCAGCCGGCACAGGTTGCGGTAACCGATGAGGTCTTTGACGAGCAGGGTGAGATGAAAGCCCCGTCCGGCGGCTCGGCCGAAACCGACAAGAGCGGGTATCGGCACCCGTTCGGTGGGCGGCAGGTCGCCCTCCTCGCCTACGATCCCGGCGGTCTGCACTACTACTTCGACACCGAGTATCGGCTGGAGACCGACTTCTTTCGCGTAGCGGTAGAAGCGGATCGCTCCGTAAAGACCCTGGTGGTCGGTGAGCGCAAGCGACGGCATTCCAAGCTCGAGTGCGCGATCGACAAGGTCGCGTATGCCCGCCGCTCCGTCCATGAAGCTGAAGTGGGAGTGCGTGTGCAGGTGGACGAACGTGCTCATAGGTCCACCTCAGTCCACGATACCGATGAGCAGCCATTGTTGCTCGAGTCGGTCGTATGCGAGGTCGTAGATACCACCGCGGGCCAACACGCGAAAACAGCGGCGACTCACCCGGCGGCGCAGGTCCCACCATGAACGTTCGACTGTCCAGGTCTGGATGAGTGCATCGACGACGAAGCGCTTGTTCCCATCGACAAAGGAGGCGGGGCAGCGGCGAGCGCCGTTCCAAACGACGATCACTTCTCGGGCAGCGTGCTTTCCTCCCGAACCGGATTGGCGTTCGGGGAGCTCCGAGGCGCGCAGGAGCCATGGGCTTTTGAGTAGCTCGAGTACAACAGGCAGGCGTGTGTCGCGTTCGGTGAACAGATCGATCGGTTGACCGGTCTTGCGGGGATCGAACTGTTTGATAGCGCGGTTCCGGCCCATGGGAGACAGCCTTCCGAGGGTGAGATGCCGGGCGCGGAAGGAGCTCTCAGGGGTCCACGCCCGGCGCTTTCAGTATATCGAACACATGTTCGGTATACAAGAGAGCACTGACACCCGGACGGTCATACGGAATGTGGATCTGTCGCGATGAGTACGGGTCAGGTCACCGTCAGCGGGATGAGCTCGTCACGAGTTCCGGATGCGTGCGCTCCGACTCCCCAGAGCTCCCCAGCGTCAAGAGCCTCGAGCAGTGCATCCGCACATTCGGGATCGAACTGCCGCCCTCGGCAATGCAGTAGTTCTTCCCTGGCGTCCTTCAGGTGCATCGCCACCCGGTACGGGCGGTCGGACATCATCGCATCGAACGCGTCGGCGACAGCTAGTACCCGCGCCAGACGAGGGATCCGCTCCCCGGCAAGACCTTCAGGGTAGCCGCTACCATCCCACCACTCGTGGTGATATCGAACGACAGGGATCAGGTCTCGAACGAATGGTATGGACTCCAGGATACGAGCCCCGATGTCGCTGTGCTCCTCGATGCTCGCCCGTTCCTCAGGCGTCAACTTCGATGGCTTGAGCAGAATGCTCTCGGGGACACCGATCTTTCCGATGTCATGCAGCAGTCCTGCCTGCTCGATCAGCAGCATCTCGTCCGCCGTGAGCTGAAGCCGCCGGCCGATCGCCAGAGCATAGTCGGTGACACTGACGGAGTGACGGGCCGTGTAGCTGTCCTTGGCATCAACGGCCGAGAGTAGCGCCTGCAGCGTACCCACCGAGTGCTCCTCCAAGTCCCGCAAGGAGTCCTCAAGTCGCGAGTTCATGAAACGCGTTTCATTCTCGGCTGCCTTCAGACGCGCTGCGGCTCGCCGTACGATCTGCAACTGCGTGAAGTAGAGCAGAAATGCGCCCGCGACGACGACCGTCCATATCACGAGCCGTGTCTCGTTGATGGCAGCCTGCACAGGCCCGTATGTCTGATAGATCTCGAACACGCCGATCGCCGCGTCATCGCCCGCCACGAAGAGTGGCGAGTAGACCTCCACGAGCGTTCCGATGCGCTCGAACTGGACACGGTTCTCCGCATCCGGCTTCCGGACGACTTGCGATACGGTTTGACCTGAGAGCGCTTCGCGTATGTCAGCGGCCTCAGGGAACGACCTGCCGACGTCGGCGCCGTCAGATGAATACACCAGCGTTGCGTCCGTATTCCATATCTTGATCGTATCGATACCACTGGCGAACAGGTTGTCCCGGACGTCGGTATTGAAACGAGCCAGCGCCTCCCCGGAGCGAAGCTGGTCGAGTGGTGTGATCTCGAGCTCGTGTGCGATCAAGGAGTTGACCGCAAGAGCGGCGGAACGACCTGATGCATCGACGATGGCGGCATCCATGCGCCAAGAGACCGCCACGCTAAGGACTACTGCCATCATGATCGTGAGGATGAGGCTCTGCACAGCGTACGTGCCAACGAGCCCTAGTCGTCTGTGCATAGTCCCCTTTCCATCCCTCTATGCGCCAAGCGCGGGAAGCAAATGTGCGAACACGCCCCCCGCTACAACGCCAAGCACGATCGTGAAACCCACGATGCATGCGGTTCGCCACCAGCCATGCTCTCTGGAGAGAACGGCGATAGTAGAGACACACGGCACTGCCAGTGTGTTGACGAGCGCATACACGAACAGGTTCGTCGGAGTCATGAATGATGTCAGATCGGTGGCCGCAACGCCCATGACCGCGACCGCCATCACGACAAGCAACTGCAACGCCAACTCTTTGCGCAGGGTGCCGATAAGTAGAGTCAATCCCGCTATCGCCGGCAGGCCGAGCCAGTTTTCCACTATCGGTGCGAGCGGTTCGGCCAGTCGGACAAGAAGCCCGGTCTCGTAGAGTCCGCCAAGTACGAGACTCCCTGCGATCACAATGGGAGTCGCAACGAACAGGAACTCGCGGAACTGGATCCACGCTTTCCGGAGGACCCCTCTAAGAGAAGGGCGCCTGAACGGGAAGACCTCCATCACGAGTCCTGCGGACCGGCCCGGCAGTATCGCGTTAAGGCCCAGACCAGTGAGGACCCACAGGACGAATACAACGGAAAGCACCCCGACTGCGGGCCCGATGCCGATGAAGTGGCCGACTGCGCCAAGCACCACCGCAGTTCGCGCACTGCAAGGAACCATAGCAACCAGTGTGGATGCGATCAGTCGTTCCCGTCGATCAGGCAGCGACCGAACCGCAAGCACGGCCGGGACACTGCACCCGGCGGCCGCTACAAGGGGGATCAGGGCATGTCCATGCAGTCCGATTCGATGCATAGCACGGTCCGCGAGGAAAGCAACGGCATTGAGATAGCCGGTGTCTTCCAGAAAGCCGAGGATCACATAGAACGTCAGGATGTAGGGCAGGCCGATGGCAAGGGACGCCTGGATACCCGTGTCGAATCCCCAGAGTAGGGTCCGGGCAAGACTCCCCTGGCCGAGAAGGCCGGTGACGAATGACGTTATCACCGGCGAGACGAAGCTCGACCACATCGAGGAGAACCCGCTTGCCAACAGATCGCCGATGAAGAACAGGAACAGAAACACCGCGGCGAGCACTCCAAGAAGAAGCGGAAAACCCGTCCACGCGGATGTGGCGATGGTCCAGCCACTGCGCCTGGAAGGACGCTCGGACTTCGAGATGACCTCGCGTGCGAGATCCTCGGCACGTGCCCCGCGCTCGCGAGATAGCCACACGTGAGCGCTCTCTCCGTGATCACTGTGTATGCGGTTCCTGATCGACTCAGCCTCTGCGACAAGTGATGCACCCGGATCGCCGGGTTCGAAGAAGACCGTGAAATCCTCCGCAGCCGCCAGGAGTTGGAATGCAAGCGCTCTTGGGCTCAATCCGTAGGGACGCTCCTCTATCGCGCTTGCTCTGGCGGCCACCGTATGGATCGCCGACTCGACAGATGCCGAGTACCGTGGTGCAGGTGGCCGCACACCAGCGCTAACCCGCAGCGCCGCCGCGACGAGATCATTGATGCCGAGTCCCTGGGTCGCGACCGTCTCGATGACCGGGACTCCCAATCGCACGGAAAGCGTGTCGGTATCGATGACGATGCCCGCGCGGCCGGCTTCGTCGGCAAGGTTCACGGCGACGACGCACGGAATCCCCAGATCCAGTACCTCGAGAACAAGCCCCAGATTCCTTGCGAGGTTACCGGCATCTGCGACCAAGGTCACCGCATCCGGGCGCACATCGAGCAGGGCGCGCCGAGATACCCAGCTCTCCTCGTTCGTCGTATACAGCGAGTAGGCACCGGGCAAGTCAGCTACGGTGAACGTCTCCCGGCCGAACGTGGTAAGCGCGAATCGGACCTCCCTGGTCGTTCCGGGATAGTGCGCAGTCGACACGCCGAGGCCCGTCAGAAGGTTCATGAGCGTGGACTTGCCCACGTTGGGATTGCCGAGCAGAGCCACAACGCAGTCCGCGTCGTGAGGTCTTACGAGACGCGCGGAGTTCCGGGGATCGGCCTCAGCAGCTGTCACTTGGTGCTGTCCCGCTTGGATCTCTTCGCCGGACCGACGACCGGAGTCACGACGATCTTCGATGCGATATCACGCCCGAGAGCGTATCTGGACTGTCCCACTTCGATCATCAATGGACCCTTGAAGGGCGCCACGTCGCACACGGAGACCTCTGTTCCGGGATACATGCCAAGGCTCGCCAGGTATGACAGCAGACTATCGTCCTCGTCTTCGACGCGCAGGATCTCTACGCGTGAGTCAGCAGCGAAATCACACAGCGGTTCGCCACCGACGGGCGCCACGATCCCGTCGCTGCTAGGAATGGGGTGCCCGTGGGGGCAGAACGAGGGGTTCTCGAGGAACACCTCCAGGGCCGTCTGCACTTTCGGTGACAGTGCGTGCTCGAGTCGGCATGCTTCCTCGTGCACTTCATCCCATGGCAGTCCGAGAGCGTCTACGAGGAAGCGTTCCGCCAGCCGATGTCGTCGAACGATGCTGATCGCTTCTGACGCACCCATCGCCGTGAGGGCGACACCGTTGTCCGGTCGAGTGATAAGCCCCTTCGCCTGAAGCCGTTTCAGAGTCGCCGTTACCGTGGGTCCCGACACTCCCATCGCCTCGGCCAGATGAGCCGGACGGACTTCACCTCGCTCGGCCAGTTTGTAGATCGTCTCAAGGTACTCTTCTAGCGTCGCACTGGGCATCCGGCACCTCCACGTCTACATCGTCGCGTCCAATACACGGAGATCACCCGTTAGTCGATGCTAAAGCTCTGAAGTCGCCAACACAAGTCTCCAGGATTCGTCACGATAGCACCATGCATTTCGTCGTCGTAGCCGCGCGCCTTGTGCCTGCGGGCAGCCCATACCTACCGTTCGGCAGGCCGATACGTCCTTGCGGCACCTTTCCGAAGAATTCGCGGAAATCCTGTTGACCCTGATTCCCAGGTGTCGTAGAGTCATAGGCGTCCCGAGAAGTCGGACCGAGCGAACCTCGAAAAGTAGCGTACCAGTAGCTGCTCGAGAGGGTCTCAGTGAGAAGGTTTAGCGCAAGCGGGCTGGATCGCTGGGGTTCTTGAGAGTGTGAAACGGGAAGCTGCGGAGTAGGGATTCTCGCAGGCGAGGTTTCTCGGGACATCTCTATGCTCTGACATCTCCCCTGCTCAGACCATGTTTTACATGGACTTCGAGCATCACCTCCGGATTGCCGGACGCTCGCCAGCCGCCCCTGGTCTCCTGATCGCCACCACCGATGATCGCGCCGTTCACGTCCGGGCACACCGCGTCAGCGGATACACCTTCTTCACCCGGATGTGGACCTGCGGGCTGTCGTGGGACGGCGGGTATTGCGATACTGGCCGATGGCTCGCGGTAGACTCCAAACCTATGTTCGACAGACGGCGCTGAGCGCACGATTCCCAATAGCTGCTTCGCCCCGCGCTACCGTCGCGCCGCCCTATCATACCGTGCAGGGCCTCACGGATACCGTTGGGCATCTCTTGGAACAAAATGCTGAAACCATATTGACCGGGCGATCGTGGTGTCGTAGAGTCATAGGCGTCCCGAGAAGTCGGACCGAACGGACCTCGAAAGGCAGCGTACCAGTAGCTGCTCGCGAGGGTCTCAGCGAGAAGGTTCAGCGCAAGCAGGCCGATTCGGTGAGGTTCTCAAGAGTGTGAAACGGGAAGTTGCGGAGTAGGGATCTCGTGAGGCGAGGTTTCTCGGGACAACTCATATTCTGAGTGAGAAGAGCGGCCTGGCGGCCGCTTTTGTGTATTCCGGGATCCACTCCCCGCCTGGATCACGGACGGTACGTGATCCGCGCGACAGGAGACTCCCAGACCGCGACCTCTTTGACCGTCACCTGCTCACCGACGACCGACACCAGACTCTCGCAGATGACCCGTGCGAGGTTCTCTGCGGTGGGGCTGAGTACGTCGAACGGTGCAACCTCGTTGAGGTAGGCATGGTCGTACGCGTCCAGAACGACCGCAAGATCCGCCTTGAGCTGCTTGAAGTCATACACGATCTCGATCGAGTCGAGCCGCTCGCCGACGACAGTGACTTCCACATCCCATGTGTGGCCGTGCAAGTTGCGGCACTCTCCCGGATAGTCTCGCAAGGCGTGTGCCGCATCGAAGTGTCCCTTGACCGTAAGTTCATACATCTGTGCGACCCCTTCTAGCCGAAGAGAGTCCCCTGGCCACCATCACAGGCCGGCCAGACGGCATTGCCAACCACGCTGCGTGTATCCATGGCCTCGTTGGCCAGAGCATCGGCGTCCTTGTTGTTCTCGCGTCGTACATGGACGAACTCCACGGACGTGAGCTGAGCAACAGCAGACCGCGCACGCTCATAGAGCGGCCTCAGGCCCGGATGCTTGACCCGATACTGCCCCTTCATCTGTTTGACCACAAGTTCACTGTCGGCCTTTACCACCAACGTGCGGGCGCCGTGTGAGACTGCAGACTCCAGACCCCAGATCAGCGCTTCGTACTCGGCTACGTTGTTCGTCACTTCGCCGAGGTATCGACCGCCCTCACACACGACTGTACCGTCGGGATCTCTCAGTACGATACCCGCACCCGCCGGTCCCGGATTGCCGCGCGCGCCACCATCAGTGTGCAGTGTGAATGCACCGCTCATTCGTGGGCCTCGCCGGTTCGTACGATCAGCAGGCGCTTGCAGTTGGGGCATACTCCGATGTCGGGCCCGGCCTCGAGCGCCTGTGTGCGCTCTGAAGGAAGCTGCACGCGACACGCGCTGCACGTATCTCCCTGCAGCATCCCGACTCCGATTCCATGCTTGGTCGTGCGCTGCTGCTCGTATCGCGCGACCAGTTCCGCCGGCAGGGCGGCCGATAGCGCATCACGCTTGGCCTTCATGGACGCGATCTCGCGCTGAAGGGTGCCACCCTTCTCCTGGAACGCAGCGATCAGCTGTTCCTCCTTGCTGTGTGCCAGTCCGATCGCTTCATCGATCCTGGCCACTTGCCCCTCGCCCGTCTCGACCTTCTCCATGACGCTGATCGTGGTGTTGTCGAGTTTGTCCTTCCGGCGTTTCAGGGCGTCAAGCTCGCGCGTGAGATTCTGCAGCTCTTTGGGATTGGTGATGCTGCCGGAGAGTATCTTGGCCTGCTCGCTCTCTATCTTGGCGTCCAGCCCGGCGGCCTCGTCCTCATCGCGTTTCACTGCGTGCCGGGCCTCGTTCACATATGCCTCGGCCTTCGCCCTGACTGCTTCGAATTCGCGTATGCGCTTACGCAACTCGAGTATCGCCCGCTTCTCCGGAATCTCGTCGAGTCGCTTCTCGGCGCGGACGATACCAAGATCTTGCTCGGAGAGGGACAGCAATCCACGTGCAGGGTCCATATGTCAGCGCCTCTCAGTCGTCCACCAGCCGACGGCAGGTGCTTCTTCACTCACACGTGTGTGCTCGGTCAAGATCTCTCGGGCAGCATCCGCAAGGACGTGCACAAGCGGCCATTCGGTCGCGTCGTGCCCGGCTTCTACGACCGCCAACCCGGCATCGAGCGCAGCACGTGCGTCATGATACCGCACCTCGCCGGCAAGAAGGACATCGGCGCCCGATGCGATGGCCCTGTCAATCAGGGAGCCTGCAGATCCGTTGCCCACGGCGATCAGCCGTATCATCGTCTCCGGATCGCCCCAGACGCGCGCGTCCACGTTCAACGCCGAGGCACACTCCGCCGCGAAGGTTCGAAGTGACATGGGCTCCGGGACTTCGCAGAGCCTCCCGAGCCGGGCAACACCTCTGGACAGACCGCCATCAACCACAGTGATCACGGGTTCATGGTATGGGTGCGCAGCTCGCAGAGCGGCGACCACTCTCCCGGCAGAGCCCGAAGCCACGACCGCTTCCAGGCGCACTTCGGAGACCTGGTTGACATCAAGCGGACCGGGGGTGGGCACGCTCCCCTCGTTCGCCTCGAAGAAACCCGTCCCCGGACTTTCGAAGGCACACTTCGAATACATACCGATACGTCCCGCGCCAGCGGCCGCGAGAGCCTCTCTGATGCCAGAAGCCGCCGCGGTGGGAGCGAATGTCGTGATCATGCTCACGGGCTCCACAGCGGCCTCAAGGGGCTCGAGAACGTGCAATCCAAGGAGTCGCGGCAGCGCATCGGCTCCCGAGGGCGCACGATCAAGGTTGGTGTGACAACAGACAAGAGAGATGCCCGCGGAAAGAGCATCGAAGAGTGTAGCTTCCGAACCGGTCGGAAGCAGCGGCAACGACACGTCCAACAAGGCCGGATGATGCGTCAACAGCAGGTCGTGTCCTCCCTGGACCGCACGACGTACGGCCGAACGGTCAGCATCAAGCGTGACGAGCACCGACCGCAGCGGCCTGTCCGGATCCCCCGCGACAAGTCCCACGCGATCCCACGGTTCTGCCCACTGAAACGGGAACAGCCGGTCGAGGCCAGCGACCAGTTCCCTTACGGTGACTGGAGCCTGTTCAGACATCACAGCACCACCTCCCGAAGCCGACGCTGCTTGAACACTGCGACCGTGTCATATCCGGCCTCGCGTAGCGCATCCGCCGCCAGATCGTACCCGAAACCCACCTCCGAAGGCGTGTGGGCATCCGAGCCGATCGTGGCTGGGACGCCGGCTCGACGGAACTCCTTGAGCAGAGGCAGCGCCGGATAGAGCTCGGCACAGGGCTTGCGGAGCCCGGCGGTATTCACTTCAATGGCGACACCCGTGTCCGTCAACGCCCGTGCAAGCGCAACGTAGCGCTCGTGCAGGTCTCCGTCCGGGAAGAAGCGGAACTTCTTGACCAGATCGACGTGCCCCATCACGTCAAACAACCCGCTGCGGGCAGCGGCCACGACCTCAATGAAGTAGCGGTCCCACAGAAGACCGATATCCCACTCCGCGTACCGGTCAGTCAGGTCAGGGTCGTCAAAAGCCCAATCGCCTATCATGTGGACCGATCCGAGCACGACATCGAACGGGTACCGGGACAGAAGTCCCCGGGTGTATTCCTGCTCGTCCGGGATGTAGTCCGCCTCGATGCCAAGCAGCAACTCCAGGTGGTCGCTGCGACCTTGCGCCTCTCGGGCAGTGGTGACCTCCGCGACGTAGTCGGCGAGCTCCAACTCCGGCATCGCATAGTGGGCAGCCCGCGGATCGCGTTTGAGCACTGACTCAGGTAGAGGCAGATGATCAGTCATCCCGAGGACTTCGAGACCAAGCGAAGTCGCTGTTTGCACGTACTCAGCCACACTTCCCTGAGCATGTCCGCAGCGAGCTGTATGTACGTGCAGATCGATCATGAGACTCCTGTAAGGTATCCACCACCGAGGACACGGTCACCCTCGTAGCATACGAGGCTTTGGCCGAAGGCGACACCTGACACGTCCTCATCGAAACGCACGATGAGCGTTGTGTCGTCCACGCGCGCGACCCCAAAGGCCGGTTCCGCCCGATAGCGAATCTGCGCCTGGACGCGCGATTGTGTCTCTGGCCCATCCCACACGACATCACGTGCGTGCGCCTCGCGCACGCGGCACGCCTCGGCAGGACCAACGATCACCCGTGCCCGATCGGCGTCGATCGCTACCACATAGAGAGGGGGTCCCCCTCCTATTCCGATACCCTTTCGCTGCCCTACAGTGAACCTCCACACTCCATCATGCGGCCCCAGAACGTGACCGGCGAGGTCTACGATATCTCCGCCCCGGCTCGATATCCCCCGCTCTTCAAATAGCTGACCAATGCCGCTGTCACCCAGGAAGCATATGTCCTGACTCTCGCTGCGGTCAGCTGAAGGGAGTCCTCTCGCTGCAGCGATCTGGCGTACCTGCGACTTGAGAAGGTCTCCCAGCGGGAACCATATGTGTTGCAGGCGCTCGCCGAGAAGGCGATAGAGGAAGTATGACTGGTCCTTGCGGGGGTCGAGTCCACGCAGAAGGAGCGGTCGGGGGCCGGTAGCATCCACTCGAGCATAGTGGCCTGTGACCAGGACACTTGCCCCGTCTTCGAGTGCGGCCTCAAGCAACAGTCCGAACTTCACGTGATCGTTGCATACGACACAGGGATTCGGAGTCTCCCCGTTCAGATACGAAGCGATGAAAGGCCTGACCACGCGATCAGCGAACGCGTCAGACAGGTCGAGCACCCTGTGAGGGATCCCGAGGGTCCTGGCGACCCGCGACGCCGCCTCAATGACCGCATCATCCGCAGCGCTGTCGACGCCAAGACGCATTGTGACCCCGACCACGTCACAGTCCCGGTCGAGCGCCATAGACGCCGCCACTGCGCTGTCGACCCCTCCACTGAGGGCGACCCATGCGCGACGAGCGCCGGCATGGGGTCGCATCGTGCTCACAAGAACTCGAGGGGCGCCGTGTCGTTGAGTCCGTCTGCATGGATCACCGAGAGGACCTCGCCTACGTCGATATTCGCGACAGGCGCCAGCAGGACGACGACCTGCTCATGATTGAGTTGCTCTCGTCGGTACAGTCCCCGCAAGTCTTCAAGACTATCGATCGACACCGTGCGCATATCCTGGTACAAGCGTCGTTGGCGTATCGCGACCTTGAAGACATCAGCGGTCTGCTGGCTGTCCACGACGAACAGAACACTCATCGGTTCGCCATCCCCTTCATTGAAGCGCTGCGCGACCTCCGATACGAAGTGCGACGCAGCAGCAAGCGACAAGGGACGCTCTACTGTGCGAGTCATGATCGAGATCCCCGTGTCCGACACCCATGCACCGTCACCCCTGACATCGAAGCCCAGTCCGTCGGCGCAGTTGTCGACGCGCTGCCTGAACTCCTTGCGGTAACGCGCTAGATCGTCGGAGTGCGGACTGTTCGGTGACAGTACGACGTCCGGCATCGCCTGATGGACATCTTCAGCCGTCGCTGTCGGGTCGCCTGCAACAAGGTCGCGCATATCTGTGCCCAGCGCGTCTTTCGCGTCCATGGTAAGCAGCTCCGCCAGTCGCGGGTTGCTCACTTCGAGCTTCAGCCCGAACACGTCGAGTACTGCGAACCGGTTCTTCTTCTCGTCCTCATGCATGAGATGCGCTCCTGATCCTGTCGGGTCTTCACATCTCCCCCCGACAAGGGTACCCCACCCGATGCACGCGGTGAAGCACTCCTCTCACACACTGTCAGCTGCCTTCCGCCCCCGATGTGCGGCCGCTCATCGAATCGAACATACAGTCCCTTGTCCCGCACCGAAATCGCGTGTTAGGTTGTTCTCCCGCTCTTCGGAGGGGAAACATGATCGGACATCCACGGTTGACAGCCACGGGGTGGCCAGAACCCACTGGATAGCCCAACGAAAGGCCCGCGCCAGTCAAACGGCACGGGTCTTTCGGCATTCTGCAAGATTCGACCTCTACGCCATGGACCGCAGCAGGTTCGCCATCTCGATTCCAGCGGTTGCAGCGTCCCAACCCTTGTTGCCCGCTTTGGTGCCGGCGCGCTCGACGGCCTGCTCGATCGTGTCGGCCGTGATGATCCCGAACATCACGGGCACGCCGGTGTCCAGCGCCGCCTTCGCGACGCCCTTTGACACCTCAGAGGAGACGTACTCGAAGTGGGGAGTACCACCGCGGATCACCACACCGAGAGCGACCACGACGTCGTAGCTTCCAGAATCGGCCATACGCCTGGCCAACAACGGGATCTCAAAGGCGCCGGGAACCCATACGACATCGACATCTTCGAGCGCAACTCCGTGCCTGCCCAGGGCGTCTTGCGCACCGGTCAGCAGTCTGCCGGATAGCAGCTCATTGAACCTGCTGATGACGATGCCGACCCTGAGTCCGGTCCCGATCAGACTACCCTCATAGACGGTCATACCTACTCCTTCCTGTCAGCCAGATCCGGCAGATCGAGCCGATGATCCATCTTCTCTCTCTTCGTCCGCAGATACTCTATGTTGTCCACGCCACATCCGATCTGAAGCGGCACTTGTTCGGTCACGGTCAGACCGTATCCCTGAAGGCCGACGATCTTGGTCGGGTTGTTGGTGAGCAGTCGCATCGAGGTCAGGCCCAGGTCGACCAGGATCTGCGCCCCCATCCCGTAGTCTCGTAGGTCTGCGGCAAAACCGAGTGCCTCATTCGCTTCAACGGTGTCGGCCCCGCCGTCCTGAAGCTCGTATGCCCTCAGTTTGTTGGCAAGACCGATTCCGCGGCCCTCATGCCCGACGATGTAGAGAATGACCCCGCGTCCCTCGGCCTGCACAAGACGCATCGCCTCTTCCAGTTGGTCACCACAGTCGCACCGCAAAGAGTGGAAGATGTCGCCCGTCAGGCACTCCGAGTGCACACGGACGAGCACATCGCTCGCACCGGCGACATCCCCCGCGACAAGCGCCACATGCGTGGAGTCATCGACGTCGGAACGATACCCGTAGGCGGTGAACTCGCCCGCCCGTGTAGGCATGCGTACCATCGCGATACGGTGGACGAGCCTCTCGGTCCTGCGCCGGTAGCGGATGAGATCTGCCACGGTGACCATCAGCAGTGCGTGTTCGGCAGCGACTGCCTCCAGCTGAGGACGGCGCGCCATGGTGCCGTCGGGGTTCATGATCTCGCATATCACGCCACCCGGGTACGACCCCGCAAGACGCGCGAGATCCACAGCCGCCTCGGTGTGGCCCGCCCTCTCGAGGACGCCGCCCGGCTTCGCGCGCAGGGGGAACACATGGCCCGGCTGCGACATGTCCTCCGGATTCGTGCCCGGCGCGATGGCAGTCAGAACCGTGGTTGCCCGGTCGGCCGCTGAGATCCCCGTTGTGATCTTCCCTTTCGCGCCGACAGACACATGAAAGGCCGTGCCCTGCTCAGAGGTATTGCGGTCGGTCATCGGAGGAATGCGCAGCTCGTCGAGTCGCTCTCCGGTGAGAGGCATGCATATGAGCCCGCGGCCGTGCAACGCCATGAAGTTGATGGCTTCGGGAGTGACCTTGTCGGCGGCCATGACGAAGTCGCCTTCGTTCTCGCGGTCCTCGTCATCCACGACGATCACCATATGACCGGCACGGATGTCGGCGATCGCCTCATCTATCGTCGCGAAGATACCGGACACCGCGTTCACCGGCCTTCCGAGAACTCACGCAGCATGTCGCCAAGACCACGGCGAGGCGCCCGGCCATCTTCATCGTCGGCGCCCACATAGCCGGCGACGAAGCGCTTCACATACTTGGCCAGCATGTCCGCCTCGAGGTTGACCGGGGACCCGATCGCTTTGTTCTTGAGCGTCGTCATCTCCTCTGTCTGCGGGATCACCGCACACGTGAATCCTTCCTCGGCCACCTTTGCGACGGTAAGCGATATCCCGTCTACCGCGATCGAACCCTTCTCGACGACGTACTGCATCAGTGAGGCAGGCGCCCCGAACTGATAGACGGCGAACTTGCCCGCAGGCTGACGCAGCTGTAGCGAACCGACGGCATCCACATGTCCCGACACCAGGTGACCGCCGAGACGGTCGGACAGGCGCAGCGCCCGCTCCAGATTCACCTTGCCACCCTGTCGCAGTCCGCCGAGCGTCGTGCGGTCGAGCGTCTCGCCACTCACGTCTGCGAGGAAAGCTCCGCGGATGAACTTCGCCACGGTAAGGCATACGCCGTCCACCGCAATCGAGTCACCGATGCCCATATCGCGCCCGAACTCCGGAGCGTACACCTCCAGGCGCATACCGCCAGAGACCCGTTCTGCACGGGTGATGACGCCCTCACACTCAATGAGACCTGTGAACATGCCTACTCCTTCCGAATATCCGGGTTGTCGTTCCGCAACGGTCTCCACACGACGACCGCATCATTGCCGGCGACTCCTGCCTCTGCCGCTCGCATCCTGGGCTCCAGGTCATAGCCATCTGAATCCGCCGACCCCAGATAGAGCGGCGGAGCAGCATTGCCCGCCATGCCTCCCGCCTGCACGACGACCAGCTCATCGACGACATCGGCCGTCCACAGGGCGCTCATCAGGCCCGGGCCTGCTTCCACGAGAACATCATCCACCCCTTCGCCCGCCAGCGTACGGAGCGCGCCGACAATACCATCCGCATACGCATAGCGCCGAACGCGTACCCCGTTTCGCACGATGCCTTCCAAGGCGTCTTCGGGCGCGCGATCGCTTGTTATCAGGAGCGTGTGCTGTGGTTCCGCACCGATCAGCGCTCGCCGCTCATCGGGAACATGGATCCTGGACAGCACGACATGCAACGGCTGGCGCTCGACTGCGCGTGCGGACTCATCGCGAACGGTCAGTTGCGGGTCATCCACATCCACCGTCGCCGCACCCACCGCAACCGCCGTGGCTGCAGACCTGAGCCGCATGGTGATCGTGGAGCCGCCGACGCCGGTGATCTTGGACCGGTGCCCTGACATGATGGTGGTCTTGGCGTCAACAGTCAGCGCGAGCTTCACACGAACCCATGGCACTCCCGTGCGCAAGCGCTTGAGCCACGCTTCATTGAGTTCCTCGAACGGTGACGGGTCATCCGCGAAGCTGACTTCGACGCCAGCCTCGGACAAGGCCCTTGCGCCTCCGCCGGAGACATCGCGATTCGGATCGGGCATACCGATCACGACGCGCGCTATGCCGGCAGATAGCAGCGCCGCTGTGCACGGCGGCGTCCTGCCGAAGTGATTGCACGGCTCAAGGGTGACGTACGCGGTACCCCCTCGCGCCCGTCCGCCTGCTGCAGACAGCGCGACGACCTCCGCATGGGGACCGCCGGCAAACGCATGGAAGCCCTCACCGACGACTTCGTCACCCGAAACCACGACGCAGCCTACCATCGGGTTCGGGGAAGTCGTGGCGCGTCCCATCTCGGCAAGCACGAATGCGCGCCTAAGCATGGGGTCGAACACCTCGACGGATGCGTCAGAGAACAAACGCAATGTAGACCTTCCTTCTCCCATCCGGACTATACCGTCGGCCCCGGAATCTCACCGGGTCGGCCCCTTGCGGGGTTCGCGGGCTCTAACCGCCGGTGGGGAATCGCACCCCGCCCTGAAGAAAGCACTACCTAATCTTACACGATGTGCGTCTCCGCGCTACGCCTGATGTCGGAAACGGCGGTTGCCGGATCGTCAGCGCAGAAGATCGCACTTCCGGCGATGAGCATCGAGGCGCCAGCCTCCACGACCAGCGGAGCCGTACTCGTGTCGATCCCGCCATCCACAGCGATCCGGGCGCGTGAACCAGTGTCGGCGATCAATCGAGACAGACGCCGGATCTTCTCGACGGACTCCGGGATGAACGCCTGACCGCCGAAGCCGGGATTGACCGACATGATGAGCACAAGATCAAGGTCGGCGATGATGTCCCGTAAGACCTCCACCGGCGTAGCAGGATTAAGTGATACTCCGGCTTTGGCACCGGCCGCATGGATGGTCTGGACCACTCGGTGGAGATGGTCGCACGCCTCTGCGTGCACGGTTACCATATCCGCGCCGGCGGTCAGGTACCATCCGACACTCTCCTCGGCGTTGCGGATCATGAGATGGACGTCGAGCGGCAGCCCGGAGACGCGCTTCAGGGCTTTGATGATCGGTGGTCCTATCGTCAGGTTGGGCACGAAATGACCGTCCATGACGTCGACATGGATCAGATCGGCGCCGGCTTGCTCCATCTGTCGCACCGCATCGCCAAGGCGCATGAAGTCGGCAGAGAGAATGGATGGTGCGATGAGCACGTGACCGGACATGCGCTCCCCTTCTAGTCCTCGATCAGATCCATGCCATGGAGCTCGTCGCGTGCGCTGCGCCCCATAAGGAGGTCAGCCGAACTCATCGGATCAGCACCCTCGTAGAGCACAGCCTGCACCTGATGGGCTATCGGCAACTCGATGCCTACACTCTGTGCAAGCGCGTACACGCTGATGGCGCTCCGCGCGCCTTCGGCGACCATCTGCGTCTCCTCAGCGTATCCGTCGACTGTCCCGCCTTCGGCGACCCACTGGCCGAGCGCACGGTTGCGACTGTGCTGGGATGTGCATGTCGCGATCAGATCGCCCATACCCGCAAGCCCCATATACGTGAGCGGATTGGCGCCGAGGTGGCGGCCGAGCCGGCTCATCTCCGCGAGCCCGCGTGTCATGAGCGTCGCCTTGGTGTTGTCACCGTAGCCGAGTCCGTCGGACATTCCTGCTGCGACCGCGATGACGTTTTTGGACGCGCCACTCAGTTCGACTCCGACGATATCGGTGTTGGTGTAGACGCGGAAGGATGGCGCCATGAACAGCTCCTGGAACATCCGCCCGACCTCGTCGTCGTTCGCTGCGATGACGGTCGCTGAAGGAACGCCTTTCGACACTTCCTCGGCGTGGTTCGGTCCGGACAGCGCCGCTAAGCGTTGACGCCCGCCCACAACGTCTTCGATCACCTGTGTCATGCGCATCGAGGTGCCTTCCTCGATACCCTTCGCGAGATTCACGATCGGAACGTCGCCGGCGAGATACGGCTTCATCAACTCGGATGTCCCCCGCACGCCGTGACTGGGCGTTACGACGACAACGGCCTCGGCCCCATGCAGGACCCGCTCCATGTCCGGAGAGGCGAATACCGACCGCCCTAGCGCGACGTCTTTCAGGTAGATGGGGTTGCGGTGTTCGGCATTGATGCCCTCCGCGATCTCCGGCTCTCTGGCCCAGAGTGCTACGTCGACACCCTTGCCCGCCAGGAGCCAGGACACTGCCGTGCCCCAGGAACCGGCTCCGATGACAGCTACGCGCATGCTAGCTCCCCTTCTTTCGGTTCTTTGGCCAGCCAGTCTCGTCAAGCAGTCTTCGTCTGAACGTTATCTTAGCTTCTTCCCCACGGAGTATGCGTCCGACGTTCGACCGGTGGCGCCAGATGACGAGTGCCGCCGTGATGACCGAGAACGCGAGTAGAGAGTATCTGCCCGGATACATGAGCGCAGTGACGGGCGGAAACAGAGCGGCCATCGACAGCGAACCCAAAGACACCATCCGTCCCAGCGCCGTGACCAACAGGAACACGACGATCATGACCGGTACGACCCTGGGCGCCATCACGACGATCGCACCCGCTGCGGTCGCGACGCCCTTACCCCCACGGAAACCGATGAACGGCGAGAACGAGTGCCCGGCTATCGCGCCCATCGCTCCGATGATCCGAAACCAGTCGTGACCTTCCGGCGTGAAGGCTGCAGGCGCGATCATCGCAGCCAGGTAGACGGCTGCCGCCCCTTTGGCCGCGTCGAGCGCAAGGACGGTGAATCCCGGTGCGGGACCGAACACACGCAGCACGTTGGTCGCGCCGGTGTTCCCTGAGCCGTGCTCCCGGATGTCGACGCCCCAGAATATCTTGCCGACGATCACTGCGAACGGTATGGATCCCAAGATGTAGGCGGCTAGCGCAGCAGCCGGTATGCGCCACAGAAGGTCCACGTCAGTCCTTCTTCTTGAACTTCAATACGATAGGTGTGCCCTCCAGGTTGAACGCCTCACGCAGTCGGTTCTCCAGGTAGCGTCTGAAGTTGTCATCCACAAGACGAGGGTGGTTGGCAAAGAATGTGAATCCGGGGGGCTTCTGACGCGTCTGTGTAGCGTACTGCAGGCGAAGATGAACGCCGCGCTTCGAGATCGTATGACCGCTGGCACGCAGCTCGGTGAGCATCTTGTTGAGCGCCGAGGTCGATACCGACCCGCTGTAGGAGGCGTACACGCGCTCGAGCAAAGGAAAGAGCTTGTGGATGCTCGCACCCGTCAGAGCACTCAAACGGACGACCGGCGCGTAGCCGACGAACCCGAGCTTATCCCCGACCTGCTCGACGACGATGGCCTTGGCATCGGGACCGTCAACGATATCCCACTTGTTCAGAACGATGACGAGTGCGCATCCGCGTTCTGCAGCGAACCTGGCTACCCGCTGGTCCTGATCGGTCACACCCAGGGGTGAATCCACGACAAGCAATGCGATATCCGCACGATCGATAGCCCGCATCGCACGCACGAAACTGTAGAACTCCACTGACTCGTCGATCTGCGACTTCCGCCGCAGACCTGCGGTGTCGACCAGGCGGTAGCGCGTCTCCCCCACCTGCAGGAGCGTGTCCAACGCATCGCGCGTGGTACCGGCAACCTCCGACACGATAGAGCGATCCTGGCCGAGCAGCTTGTTGAACAACGATGACTTGCCAGCGTTCGGACGCCCGATGATCGCGACGTTGATCGCTGCTTCGTCCGGGACGCGCTCCGCCTTCGGAAGAGCCTCCACGAGTGCATCGAGCAGGTCACCCGTGCCGTGACCGTGCAGCGAGGAGACCGGCCACGGGGTGTCTAGACCAAGACTCCAGAACTCATGGATCTCGGAATCCCGACCCGGTGTGTCCATCTTGTTCACAACGAGGAAGACGGGCTTCTTGGCGCGCTTCAGGAGCCGTCCGACTTCAACGTCTCCGGGCGTGATGCCCGCTTGCCCGTCAACCAGCAGCACGATCGCGTCGGCCTCCTCGGCAGCCATCACGGCCTGCTTGCGTATAGAGCTGCCGAATGCGTCATCCGAGACGAACTCTATACCGCCGGTGTCGATGAGCATGAACTCGACACCGTTCCAGTCCGCCTTGTGGTAGCTTCTGTCGCGTGTCACGCCGCTTGCGGCGTGCACGATAGCGTCCTGTGTTTGGACCAGCCGGTTCACGAACGTGGATTTGCCGACGTTCGGACGACCCACGACTGCGATCATCGGGAGTGCCACCGTCTCACCGCCTTCCATCTGATTGCGTCATCACTCGCAGACAGCGTCGACGATTCCCATTGCGCCGGTCGGCACGATGCGTACGTCTTTACCGCCGGCCAGGGCCGGGAGACTCTCTGCGGGGGTGTCGTCGAGTAGTAGTCCGTCGGAGTTTACTACAACGTCGGGAACCAGGTACGGTCCGTCACCTTCATGCTGCCTGAGTGCGCGCGCGATCTCCGACCCGCCAAGCAACCCGGTCACTGAGACCCCGCCGCCGAGGAGCTCGTTCTCGATGTCGAGAACCTCTACTGCGTGTCCCAGACCGACTGACTCCAGCGCTCGCCTGAGCGTCGGCGCAAAGAGTGTTCCCGTGACGGCCACGGCGTGACCGCAGACCGTCGTGTCCTCTGTACCCTCCACCAGTTCATCCAGGAACGTGCGCACCAGCCCGACACCGTTCTCGTAGTGTGGGAACTGGCCGTACGCATCGGCGTCAGGGACGTCGATGCCTGCATTGAGGTAGAACTCGTCGGCCGCCTGCAACCACGTGTCTTTGTCATCACGCGAGAGACGCACCTGCCACCCGCGAATCTGCTCCACAACGCGGCGCGCGTCTTCCGGCTTTTCGAATGATGCGCTGAATCGTGACTGATGACCCGTGTAGCCCAGGGGCACCACACCCACCGACAGCACTCCATCACGCGCCGCCAACCACTCCAGTGTCTCGTCCAGAACCGTCCCGTCATTGACGCCTGGAACGAGAACGATCTGGACGTGCAGGCCGATCCCCCCTGCCAACAACTCGTCGACCCGCTCAAGTGCGCGGTCTTCGACGGTAGGGCAGATCAGACGCCTGCGCACGGCGTTGTCGATCGCATGCAGAGATACGTACAGCGGCGAAAGGCGTTGCAGGATGATCCGATCGACGTCCGGGTCCTCGAGATTGGTCAGCGTGATGAACGTCCCATTGAGAAACGAGAGTCTGAAGTCGTCGTCGCGCACATACAGAGACCTGCGAAGACCTGCGGGCAGCTGAGACACGAAACAGAACGCGCACGCATTGTCACACTCGCGAACGCCGTCGAAGAGCACATCGGTGAACGACACGCCCAGCGGTCGGCCCGCAACCCGCTCGACCTCTATCTGCACCTTGTCGCCCGCACGCTCGAGCGTCAGCACGAACTCGGGTTCCTCGGTCAGCCATTGCCAGTCCAGGATGTCGTGGAGAAGCTCACCATCAACGGCGAGCACGCGGTCGCCAACGACGATCCCGGAACGCTCCGCGTCCGAGCCTTTCGAGATCTCGCTCACTACGGCGCCGACGCCTGATGCGGCGCGCGGCATGCCGTACGTCTCACGCGTCATGGGCGCCCATCGCCTCGACAGCGGCTATGACGCCGCGGATCTGCACGTCGGGAGTGGACGCGCCTGCGGTCACTCCGACGACATCGGCATCTGTGAACCACTCGGCACGCACTTCTTCCGCGGTCTCCACATGGTGGACGCGATCGTTGACTTCCCGACATATCTCGGCAAGTCGATTCGTATTCCCTGAGTTGTGACCACCCACGACCACCATGACATCGACCGTGAGGGCGAGTTCGCCGGCGGCACGCTGCCGCTTGGTCGTGGCGCTACAGATGGTGTTGCAGACGCGCAGCTCGGTCACCCTGGGGAGCAGCGCGGTCACGACTTCTTCCAGTCGCGCGGCGGACTGCGTGGTCTGGACCACGACGCCCACCTTCCGAGAAGGAAGACGTTCGGGGAGCTCATCCGCCCGCTGGATGATGACTGCGTTGCCGCCGGCGTGCGCCTGGATGCCCTCGACTTCGGGGTGCTCGGCCTCACCCACGATGACGACGCTGTAGCCGGCGTCAGTCAGCTCAGCAGCGCACTTGTGCGCAGCGCCCACGAAAGGACACGTCGCATCGACCACCTCAAGGCCTTTGTCCAGTGCGGCTTCGATGATGGCCGGATCGACCCCGTGCGAGCGGATGACGACGGTGCCTCCACCGATCTCATCCAGACCCTGTGCGACGTCGACGCCGTGGCTGCGCAGTTCCTCGACAGCCTGAGGGTTATGGATCAGCGGTCCCAGCGTGTGGACGTGCTCGCTTTGCGATGCGGCTTCCTCGGCGAGTCTAAGTGCGCGTTCGACGCCGTAGCAGACGCCCGCGTGCTCGGCAACGACGACCTTCATCAGTGCAGCTCCCTTGCTCGTTCGAGTTCGGTGGCGATGCTTTCCATGATGGCTTGCGTCATCGCCGAGACGCGCTCCTTGCGAGAGCCCTCGGCAAACGCCTCCGGAGAGATGGGCTTGCCGAACAGCACGGTCACCCTGCGAAGGCGCGGAAGCTTCCGCCCCTTGGCGAGCACATCTTCGGTGCCAACGAAAGCTGCCGGTATGACGGGGACACCGGCGCGCATGGCGATGAATGCGGCCCCGCCGTGCGCTTCGCCGAGTGCCTGAGCGTCCTCACTGCGGGTTCCCTCGGGGAAGATGCCAACCAGGTCGCCGTCTTTGAGGTACCGGGTGGCGGTCTCTATGGCGGTACGATCCGCGCCCCCGCGGTTCACCGGGAATGCCCAGACTCGCGGAAGCATCCAGCGGAAGAAGGACTGATCCCACAGTTCACGCTTTGCCATGAAATGGATCGGCCTCGGAGACCCGCACCACAGCAGCACCGGGTCCATGTGCGAGACATGGTTGCCGGCGATGACCGCTCCCCCGGCAGGGATGTTCTGTGTGCCATGGAGTCGGGTCTTGAAGGCGATCAAGAACAACTTGCCGATCGTCGGGCGGAGTATCTTGCCGAGAGTCTGAGTCATCGCGCGGTCTCCACCAGGTCGACGATACGCGCTACGACCTCCCCGATGCTGAGCCCGGTCGTGTCGACGATCTGTGCATCCTCGGCAACAGTAAGGGGACTGGCCTCACGCTGGGAGTCTGCTGCATCACGGCGCTCCAGGCCTTCGCGCACGCTGTGGCTGCCAACCGCGTGACCGGCGTCTTCAAGCTCGTAATGTCGCCGACGCGCACGTTCTTCTGCCGAGGCAGTGAGGTAGACCTTCAGTGCCGCGTCCGGGAAGACGACGCTCCCGATGTCGCGACCTTCGACGACGGCATCACCGTCACCCGCAAGCCTGCGCTGCTGTTCGACCATCGCCGCGCGGACGCCGGGAACACGAGCCACCCGGCTGACGGCGGCATCCACAAGCGGCGTACGAATCGTCACAGTGACGTCCAGACCCGCGATCATGACGCCGGTCTGGACCGGATCGCCGTCCGCATACGTGAACGTGACAGCCTCGCGGTTGACCATCGCGATGAGTGCATCCTCATCGGCCAGATCGATACCACGTGCAGTGGCTAGCGCGGCTGCGGCCCGATACATCGCTCCTGTGTCCAGGTAGCGAAAACCGAGCTTGCGGGCCACCGCTTTGGCGACCGTCGACTTGCCCGATGCGGCAGGTCCATCAATAGCAACGATCATTATCTGCTCTCTCTGACTCGGCGGTGACGCAAAGGGATTCTAGCATGCGTACGGTCCGTTCATGCTCCTAGGACCGCTCCGAGATGCCGAGCGCTGCGATGTCGGCCACGAATGAGGGATACGAGACCTCCATCGCCTCGAAGCGGTCGATCGTCACGACGCCTCGCGCGCTGAGCGCCGCCACAGCGTACGCCATCGCCAGACGATGGTCTCCGCGGGAGTCGACGGCAGCCGCGCCGAACGTGCACGGCCCCTGGACTTCCAGCCACTCATCCCCGGCCCGTACAGTGCAGCCAAGGGCCGTGAGCCCCTCGGCGATGGCCTCGAGTCGATCAGACTCCTTGACGCGGAGTTCCCTGACACCTTCGAACCGCGTCGTTCCTTCGGCCGCACATGCGACGATAGCGAGGATCGGTATCTCATCGATGAGGGACGGTACCTCCTCGGCAGTGACCGTCGTTGCATGAAGGACCGGGCTGTAGCGGACCCGAAGCGTCGCTGTCGGCTCTCCGCCCATCACCTCACCCAGATCCACGCTGACTGATGCACCCATGCGCGCCACGACGCGGAGAAAACCCGTTCTGGTCGGGTTGATATCGACATCCGGCAGCACGACATCGCTGTCAGGCACGAGCAGGGCAGCTGCGACGAGGAACGCCGCGGAGGACGGGTCCGCGGGAACCGTCACATCGGTCGCCTTCAGGTAGTCCGGACCGTCCACCCAGGCCCGGCATGCCTCCGGGTCTCTGCCCACCGGAACACCGAATGCGGGCAACATCCGTTCGGTGTGATCACGGCTGGGAGCGGGTTCGGTCACGACAGTACGGCCGTCCGCCCGAAGGCCGGCCAACAGCACGGCTGTCTTGACCTGCGCGCTTGCCACTCGCAACTCGTGCGTGCCCGCACGGAGGAAGCCGCCACGGACACCGACCGGGAGTAGTCCTCCACGCGTTTCGAACACGGCGCCCATCTCGGCCAGAGGTTCGGTCACGCGTGCCATCGGCCTCAGGGACAACGACTCGTCACCCTGGAGCACGACGTGGCGATCCCAGCCGGCAAGGATACCCATCAGCAGGCGTGCGGTCGTTCCGCTGTTGCCGCACTCGATAGCCTGCGCCGGCGCTGCGGGACCATCCCCGCCCCACCCCGCTATCTGCAACTCGAGGGCGCCACCACCCTCCGAAATGATCTCGACACTCGCTCCGAGCGCCTCCACGGCGTCGATGCTCGAGCGGACATCCGCGCTGTCGAGCACACCGGTCAGGTGCGACGTTCCTTGCGCCATCGCCGAGAACAGTACAGCGCGGTGTGAGATCGACTTGTCACCGGGAACGCGCACCTGTCCCCGCAGCGGCACCGACGTCGGACGCGCGTGATACTTCATCACTCGCCACCTTCTTCTAGAGAGTGGAACTGCGGCTCGAACCCCGCCCGATGCAGCTCTCGCAAAAGCCCCTCGATATCGCCTTCATCGGTAAGCACGAGGCGCAACATGGCCGAGTCTTCTGATTGGTGGTCGATCTCGATGTCTTCGATGTTGCAGCCCGATCGGCCAACAGCCGTGGTGACCGTCGATATCACGCCGGGACGGTCGTTGACCGGGAGTGACAGTTCTGAGAGTCGACTCGTCGCGGGTACCCACTGTGCGGGTAGCGCCCGACGTACGTCGGCGGCGCGGCTCAGCCAGGTCCGGATGCCGTCGACGTCACGGGACTCTATGAGCTCTTCGAACTCACCGATGACCCGACAGAGTCGTTGCAGTCCCGTTGCTACTGCATCTGCGTTGTCCAGGCATATGCCGGTCCACAGTTCCGCGCTCCCTGCGGCGATGCGGGTCATGTCTTTGAATCCTCCTGCAGCAAGCCGCAGCAGGTCTTCGCCGCCCTCTGCGGCTCTGGCGCTCGCCAGTTCCACGAGTGCCGCCGCAGCCACGTGCGGCACGTGGCTGATGATCGCCACAGCCTCGTCGTGCGCTGATACGTCTACGGAGACCACGCGTGCACCGAGCGAGCTGACGAACGAGTGGAGGCGGCGGAAGGCATTCGTATCGGTCGCTGCTCCCGGTGTGAGTATGTAGTACGCGCCGTCGAACAGATCAGCGTGCGCCGCCTCGATCCCGCTGCGTTCTGAGCCTGCCATGGGGTGACCGCCGATGAAGGTGAATCCCCCGGCCCTGTCAGCAGCAGCGGCCACCACGCGTGACTTGGTGGAGGCTACATCGGTGACGACTCCTCTATAGCCGCTGACCGCCAGTCTCTCGAGCCACTCGACGGTCTGTGAGACCGGAGTTGCCAGAACGATAAGGTCGATCTCGTCGTCGGACAGCCACCCATCGCTCTGGGCGATATCGGGTTGCGCCGCCGCGTCCACCAATCCGCGGTCGATGGCCACTGCGAGCGTCTCGGGATCCACATCAACACCGTAAAGCAAAGGCGCGGGATCGATGCGACGCGCGGCTGCGGCGATGGACCCGCCGATCAGCCCGAGGCCGATGACGAGAACCGAGCGAAACGAGTCCTTACCCGGACGGTATGTCGCACTCATGATGGTAGACCCCAGTGGTGGCCATCGAACGTGACCAGTGACGTGATGCCTCTCATCAGCGTAGAGAAGTCAGCGGGTGTAAGCGACTGTGGCCCGTCGCATCGGGCATGCTCGGGATCGATGTGGACTTCAACCATCAGCCCGTCCGCGCCGGCAGCCAGAGCGGCGCGGCACATGGGCGCCACCAGATCCCGGCGACCCGTCGCATGGGAGGGGTCTGCGATGACCGGCAGGTGTGTCAGTTGTTTGAGTGCGGCAACCGCTGCCAGATCGAGCGTGTTGCGCGTGTAGGTCTCAAACGTCCGTATCCCCCGCTCGCACAAGATGACGTCACGATTCCCTCCCTTGAGGATGTACTCAGCGGCGGAAAGCAGCTCTTCAATGGTCGCCGACAACCCGCGCTTGAGAAGGATCGGCTTGTCCATCTTGCCGAGTTCGTCGAGCATCATGAAGTTCTGCATGTTGCGCGCGCCGACCTGGAGAATATCGGCATGAGCAGCGACCTTCTCGGCGTCGCGCACATCGAGGACCTCCGTCACGACGGGAAGACCCACACGCCGTCCGGCCTCGGCGAGCAGGAGCAACCCTTCCTCGCCCATTCCCTGGAACGCGTAGGGACTCGTGCGCGGCTTGTACGCGCCTCCCCGCAGCATCGTGGCTCCAGCAGATCTGACCGCCTCTGCGGTGCGCATGACCTGGTCTTCGGACTCGATCGAGCATGGACCGGCGATGACCGCTATCGCGCCACCACCGATGGCCGAACCCTTCACCGTGACGACCGTGTCCTCCGGATGGAAATCACGTGACACGAGTTTGTACGGCTTGAGGACCCGGATGACCTGCTCGACGCCGGGAAGGCCCTCGAGCTCCAGAGAGTAGATGACCTCGCGATCACCGATGACGCCGATTATCGTCTTGACCTCGCCGGGGGACAGGTGCGCTTCGGCACCGGCCTCGTGAAGATTGTTGACGACATGGTCTATCTGGTCTTTGGTCGCATGGTCTCGCATGATGACGAGCATCGCGTTTCACTCCTTCTATGCACGCAGTGGCGTGCGCGTCAGCGGACAGAGAGGCCGCCGACGGAGGAGGAAGTCTAGAAGGCTCCCAACCGGGCGGCGACCGCCTCGAATGCTGCGATCGTCAACGCTGTGTCCTCTGGAGTACCGATACCCACTCGGAGCGCGGGGGCGTTCCCGAAGTCGCGGACGATCACACCCTCCTCAAGGAGGCCCTGGAAGACTTCGACCGGTCGCTCCGTCTTCAAGTATACGAAGTTCGCCTCCGAGCGTACGTAGGAGACGCCGAGCCGGTCGAAGCACGAATACAGATAGACCTTCTGTTCCTGGTTCTCCGCGCGCCTGCGGCGCACCTCGGCCTCATCATCCAGCGAGTAGTAGGCGGCGATCTGCGCGACCGTGTTCACGTTGAACGGCTCCCGCAGTTTGTCGATCGCCTTGGCGAGGGCCTCAGGCATGAATCCGTACCCGACGCGCAGACCTGCAAGCGAGTAGATCTTAGAAAAAGTCCGTGCAACGACGACGGGCCGCTCGCCATCCAGCCATGCGAGGCCATCCGGGTATCGTTCGTCAGTCACGAATTCGAAGTACGCCTCGTCGACGACGACCAGTACATGGGCCGGTACCGCATCCATGAACCGTGCGAAGGCCTTCCGGTCGTAGATGGCGCCGGTGGGATTGTTCGGGTTGCACAGGAAGATCAGCCGTGTGCGCTCCGTGAGCGCAGCCAGCATGTCATCCAGATGACATGCATCGCCGCCGTCCAGGCCCACTTTGACGTGGGTGGCGCCGAAGATGTTGACCACCATCGGGTACACGATGAACGACGGCCAGGGGTAGATGACCTCGTCACCGGGACGCAATACCGCCTGCGCAACAAGTCGCAGCAGTTCGTTGGAGCCGTTGGTGACCACCACTTGCTCGAGTGGAACGCCGTGCTTCTCGGACAGCTTCCATCGGAGTGCGCTTGCGGCGCCATCCGGATAGCGGTTCATCCGATGCAACACGGCCTCCATGGCAGTGATGGCGGCCGGGACCGGACCACATGGGTGCTCGTTGCTCGAGAGCTTGAGGATGACATCCCTTCCCGAGCGCTCGCGTACCTGGCTCGCGCGCAGCCCGGGGGCGTACGGCACGAGCGGTTCGAGGTCGGGCCTGATGATATCTTCGAGAGACACCGTCACTCCTCGGCAGGTCAGAGGTTGACGAGGATTGTCCCGCACGCGCGCCCCGGACGCAACCCGCGCTCAGTCGATATCGCGCAGATCCGCCCCGAACTTGTGCAACGCCACCCAACCATCGTCCACGGTGAGCAGAACACCTGTGGCATTGGCGATCGTGAACCGGACCGCGCTCTGGCGTGGTATGCCCATCCACAGGTGCACGAGCGCCCGGATCACGCCTCCGTGGGCGACGACCACAGTGCGACCGCCCTGGCCCAAGATGTCTTCGCCTGCCACTGCGACGCGCTCGACGAACCGATCCCAGCTCTCTCCCACGGCTATCGAACCCGGGCGAGGATCGAGCCACAGGTGATCGGCAGACAGGTTGAGTGCGGTCATCTCGGCATAGGTCATCCCCTCGGCCTTGCCGAAATCGACTTCGCGCAGCTCCTCTCTCACGAGGAGCGGTACGCCGCATCCCGCGACATGAGAGGCCACGTCGAATGCCCGTCGCAGCGGTGAAGTGTACACGCGATCGGCACGCCAGCGCCCCAGCGAGACGATCAGTTCCTCCGCCTGCCGCTGCCCGAGTTCGGTATAGGGCGACTCGCCACTCCCTACGAAACGCTGCGTGACGTTGGCTTCGGTCTGCGGATGACGCACAAGCAGAATGCGGGCTGAACCCATTCACACTCCCATCAACGCAGCGATGACGAGAACCGCTGTCTCGACGAGCAGGACCGATGCACCCAGGATGTCCCCGGTCACACCACCGACGGTGCGGCCGAGCAATCTAGGCGTTGCGAATGCCGCGACACTTCCGAAGACGACAAGAGCGATCCGTGCGGGACAAGGCACCACCAGAACCATCCCGACCGCGAGCGCCGCTATGAGCACATCGCGGAAGCGGGGACTGCTTGAGACCGACGCCGCGAGACCGTCATGGCGGGCAGGAGGCATGGACCACACTCCCACCGATGCCGCGAAACGGCCGAGCACCGGCGCAGCACCCAGTGCCCACCAGCCTCCCGATGAGGCGATGACAGCGATACTGGCGATTTGCAGCAACACGATGAACACGACAGCGGCTACGCCGAAGGCACCCGTGTGAGAGTCCCGCATGATCTCGAGACGCCGCTGCGGATCGTACCCGCCCCATATCGCGTCGCCGGTATCGGCGAGTCCATCCAGGTGGAGTAGCCGACTGCCCACTGCCCAGAGTGTGACGACGAGGACCGCAACGAGAAGCCAGGCCAGCTCACCCTCGATGAAGTACCGGGCAAACGACACCACTGCGAGCGCAGCGACGCCGAAGAGCCATCCCACCCACGGGAACCAGGCGACCGGTCTTGACGGCCGACCGGAGTCACCCACGGGCAGAAGGGTCATCAGACCGATGGCACTGCGGATGTCGTCGAAAAGACGCATCAGTCTTCCCGGTCGCTGACGCCGGCGCCATCGAAGGTGGCCATTCCGCTCATCACTTTGCACGCGGCATCAATGACACTCATCGCCAGAGCGGCGCCGGTTCCCTCTCCAAGACGCATGTCGAGTTCGAGCACTGCCGTGAGGCCGAGGACCTCGAGCACCTTGGCGTGTCCGGGCTCGACCGAGCGATGTGACGGGAATGCGAACGCGGAACAGAGTGGGCAGATGCGCGTGGCAGCCAGCAATGCCGCACCCGAGATGAATCCGTCGGAGACACAAGCGACGCCGGAGACGGCCGCACCGATGAACACGCCGGCAAGGCCCGCTATCTCCAGACCACCCACGGCGGCAAGCACGCCGAGAGGGTCGAGTGTCTGAACGTGATTGAGCGCGAGAGCCCGATCGATGACCCCGGCCTTATGCAGGACTCCCGCATCGTCGAGGCCGGTCCCCCGGCCTACCACCGACGCGGGCTTTGCACCGGCGAATGCCGCGGTCAACGCAGCCGCCGCCGTGGTATTTCCGATGCCCATCTCGCCGGTGCCTATGAGCTTGACGCCGGAATCGGCAAGTTCGCGCGCCACGCGGATGCCCACCAGTATCGCCTCGGCGGCCTCTTCTCGCGTCATGGCGGGCCCGACAGCCATGTTCGCGGTACCTGCCCGCACCTTGGCGTGCCTCACACCTACGATATGAGAGACGTCAGCCGCGACGCCGATGTCCACCAGCACCAGTTGCGCACCGACGTGACCGGCGAGCTGATTGATGGCAGCTCCACCCGCCGAGAAGTTCGCGACCATCTGCCACGTGACGTCCTGCGGGTAGGGGCTGACACCCTCGACCACCACTCCGTGGTCCCCGGCCATGAGCACGATCGCCATCGGAGTGGCCACGGGGCGAATGTCTTGCTGTATGACAGACATCCGCGCGGCAAGCTCTTCCAGTCTGCCGAGAGAACGAGGGGGCTTGGTCAGAGTGTCCAGACGGCCCCACGCACACGTCTCGAAAGCCTCATCAGGGGCGACCACCGAATCGATGAGCTGCTGCAGGTCTGCTTCGTGGGTCACTCGGACTCTCCGCTCACATCGGCCCACACAACGGAGCGTGAGCAGTCGGTCAGGGAAACGCATCTTCCGGCGACGACAAGCCAGGCGGCGTCTGCACCATCCACAAGGCGGGCGGTCGCTCGCCCTACAGCGTCACGAAACAGGCGCCCGGCTGGCGATGAAGGCACGATGCTCCATCCCACCTCGTTGGAGATGACGATGGTATCTCCTTCACGGTCACGTAGCCGCTCCACGAGGCTGTCGACTTTCATGCCCAACAGGGTCTCGGCCTGTTCTGACACATGATCCGTGTCGTCCCAGACCAACTCCTCCATCATGCGCGACACGAGGGTACCCAGACACTCCACCACCACGCACTCGCGATCATCCACGTCCTCCAGCCACGCGATCGTGTCCTCGACCTCCAGAGTGCGCCACCCCACGGGGCGCTCGGCCTGGTGGTGCGCGATGCGCCGGGCCATCTCGGGATCGGTCTCGCGTCCGCCGGCTACGACCACCACCGGACGCCCGTGCGAGGACGCAAGCTCGGTGGCGACCCTCGACTTCCCGCTCCGGGCGGGTCCTGTCACGACAACGAGCATCTAGGCACCTCCATCGCCGGATGCAGAGGCCAGCAGGGCCTCCACCTCCCCGGGTGTCAACGGGCGAACGTCACCCTCGGCAAGCTTTCCGATGTCGATAGGTCCGAAACGCTCGCGCCGCAAGCGCAGCACGGGATGATGCACGTGGGAGAACATCCGCCGTACCTGGCGCTTGCGTCCCTCCGAGATCGTGATCCTCACGTCGGTCCACTCATCGCCGCTCACGATCCGCTCCACCGAAGCCGGTCGGGTCAGGCCGTCGTCCAGCTCAACGCCACGCCGAAGCTTCTCGAGCTCTGCCTCTCGTGGACGTCCGGCGACCCGCGCTACATACGTCTTGCTCACGTGGTAGCGCGGATGCATCAACTTGTTGGCAAACTCCCCGTCATCGGTGATCAACAGCAGTCCGGTGGTGTCCTTGTCGAGTCGGCCTACCGTGAACAGACGTCGCCCGTCGGCCGGGAAGAGCTCCGCGACCGTGCGTCGCCCTTCCGGGTCATCAAGCGTCGTAACGTAGTCCGCAGGCTTGTTGAGCGCGTAGTAGACACACTGATGCGGCGGCGACAGTTCCACTCCGTCCACCGCGACGACATCCACGCCCTCGACCACACGCACGCCCAGCTCGGTCGAGATGACGCCGTTGACACTCACGCGACCTGCTGTGATGTACTCCTCGCTCGCACGTCGGGATGCCACTCCGCAGCGCGCCAGGAACTTCTGCAGCCGCTCACCCTCTCGAGTAGTGTCACTCGTCATCGTCGTCGGAGTCCTCGTACTCGTCGTCAGGCTCGACATCATCGACATCCTCGTCGCTCAACGTCGGACCATCCAGAGCGTTCAGACGCTCACGGATCGCGCGCTCGGTGTCGGGATCGGGTGCGAACTCCTCCAAAGGCGGCAACTCTGCGAGGTCTTTGAGCCCGAACTTCTCGAGGAACGTGCGCGTCGTGCCATAGAGTATCGCGTTGCCGGCGTTCTTATCCCGTCCCGCTTCGCGGATCAGACCCTTCTCTGCCAGCGAGGCGATGACTGCCTCACTGTTGACCCCGCGCACGGCATTCACTCCGGCGCGCGCGACCGGCTGGTGATAGGCGATCACGGCAAGTGCCTCGAGCGCCGCCTGAGACAGGCGACGGGTGTCCCACGAGAGCACGTACTGTTCGATATACGGATGGTGGGCCGGGTGCGTGTACATACGCCAACCCCCCGCGACTCCGCGCAGCTGGAAGCCGCGCTCCTCGTCGGCGTACTCGTCCGACAGCTCGCGAAGCGCCTTTTCCACCTCAGACGGGGTCGCGTCCAAGATCTTGCCCAGACGAATGGCGCTCACCGGTTCGTCCGAGACGAACAGCAGCGCCTCAAGTGGCCCGCGCAGCTCATCGGTCCGATCGCTCATCGGTCCTCCTTCTCGATGCTGGCGACCTCTATGTCGCCGAAAAGTACGTCTTGTTTGAGGTGTACGAGGCCGCGCTTGTACAGCTCGAGTATCGCGAGGAACGTGACGACGAGCTCCTCTCGGCTACCTCCTGCGCTTACCAGTTCCGAGAACATCGCGTGACGACGGTTGCGCAGTGTGCGCGCAACACCCTCCACATGTGCTTCAAGGCTGATAGGCGCCGAGGCGATGTGCTCGGCCTCCAGGAGGAAGACCTCCCGTCGGTACACGAGGTCGGCACAGATGACCGCAAGCCCGCGAAGGGTGAGGCCTTCCAGGTAGTCGGGCATCAGGGTCAAGAACGGCTCTTCGAGCCCGGCCGCCCGCGGGTGCATCCTCGCTGTCGCCTCCAGGCGAGCCGCAAGTTCAGCGGACGCGCTCTTGAACTGCTTGTACGCCAGAAGCCGTGTCACGAGCAGCTCGCGCGCTTCCTCGGCAGGCATGTCCTCGAACTCATCAAGCTCCGGCATGACATCCTGCGGCAACAGGGAGGCCGCCTTGAGTTCGAGCAATGTCGCCGCCACGAGGAGGAAGTCACTCGCCACATCGAGGTCGAGGTCGCGCATGCCGTCCACATACTCGAGGTATTGGTCGGCGATCTCACAGATCGACAGATCGGCGATATCGACCTTCTGTCTCGCGACGAGATGCAGCAGCAGGTCGAATGGCCCCTCGAAGATGTCTGTCCTGACTGTGTAGCCCATCGTGGCGCTATCCGGCGTCGACGTGAAGCGCTTTGCGCACGTCGGACATCAGCTCGTCCACTGCCGGACGTACCCGCGCGGCGCCCTCGGCCAGGAGTTCCCAGGCATAGCCGGGTGTCTCAGCAAGTTCGAGGCGACGCTCGCGGAACGGCGCTAGATAGGCGTTCAGATCCTCGACCAGCTTGCGTTTGTGTGCGACACATCCGCACTCTGCGCTGCGACAGCAGCGATCGAACTCCCCTACCTCCGCCGCATCTCCGACGAGCTTGTGGATCTGGTGCAGCGGGCAGATGTCGGGGTCACCCGGGTCAGTCTTCAGCTTGCGCGCAGGATCGGTCATCATGCCCATGACCTTCTTGGCGGTCTCTTCCGCGGTCTCTGACAGGTAGATGGCATTGCCGTAGGACTTGGACATCTTGCGACCGTCGGTGCCCGGAACGCGGGCGCCCTGCTTGGCGATCATGGCCTGAGGTTCTTTGAGCAGGTCGCCATAGGTGTTGTTGAACCGGCGCGCTATCTCACGGGTGAGCTCCAGGTGCGGGAGCTGGTCTTCGCCAACCGGCACGATATCGCCGCGAACGATCACGATGTCGGCTGCCTGCATGAGCGGGTACATGAAGAATCCCACGTTGCCGAGATCCTTCTCGGTGATTTGTTCCCGCTGCTCTTTGTAGCTCGGTACGCGCTCGAGCCAGGCCATCGGCGTCACCATCGAGAGATACATGGTGAGCTCGGCGACCTCGGGCACATCGGACTGCCGGTAGATCGTAGCCTTCGCCGGATCGATACCCGCCGCTACCCAGTCCAGCACCATCTCTTCGGTGTATTTGCGCACCGCTGAAGTGTCGGCCCAATCCGAAGTGAGTGCGTGCCAGTCGGCGACGAAGTAGAACGCCTCGTAGGCCTCCTGCAGCTCTCTCATGTTCATGAGGTTGCCGAACCAGTGGCCCAGAGTAAGACGGCCGGTTGGACGGTACCCGGTGAGCACGCGCTTCTTGGTCATGGGCGGAGTGATCTCCTCGGTTCGCGAACGGTCGGTCAGTATCATACCGCAGGCCGCACTCCGTGCGGGACAGCGCACCTAGCCGAACGAGGCGCCGGTCAGCAGCTTGAGCAACGGATCCACGGTGACGCTGAAGTACGCTCCCACAACGTCGATGTGGAATACCTGCGGCAAGATCCACAGCGCTGCGAATACGAACAGCAGGCCGTAACGCTCGAACCGATGGTAACGGTGCAGTGCATCATCACTGAGGAACACGGGCAGGACACGGGATCCGTCCAATGGAGGCACGGGGATCAGGTTGAAGAACATCAGGACGAGGTTGAAATAGGCTATCAGGAAGCAGGCCGTCCACACCCAGTCCAGCATGCTTCCCACGGCAAGACCGCCCGCGGCCAGCACCACTGTGAGCACCCGCGTCGCAAGCCCGGCGACGATCGCCAGGACCAGGTTGGTCGCAGGCCCCGCAAGACCGGTGAGCAGCATGCCCTTTCGGTAGTCTTTGAAGTAGCCCGGATTGATGGGAACCGGCTTTGCGTAGCCGAACGGCGGCATGCCGGCGGCCGAAAGCAGTAGCGGCAGCAGAACGGTACCGAACGGATCCACGTGCTTGATCGGGTTCAGCGAAAGACGCCCCCGGCTTTTTGCAGTGGGATCCCCGAGGCGATACGCGACGTAGCCATGTGCAACCTCATGGAGAACGATCGACGGAATAGCGATGACAAACATCAGTATCCGCAAGGTGATATCAGACATTGCGACCTTTCGGGTCAGTCGTTCGCATGCTTGCGCGCGAGACGACGCAGATTCGCGAGTTCGGCCTCTCTGCCAACCGCGCGACCGTCGAGGCGGTCAGACAGAGACTCGCTAAGAATAGCAGAGAAGTATGGTCCCGGAGCGAACCCCAGCGCAACCAGGTCCTCCCCCGTCACGGCCGTGCGGATCGCCGAGAGCACCTTCACAAAGCGTTCGATCCGCTCGCGCCCGACGGCGTCACAGATCGCCCACAGATAGACGACCGTCTCGGCGGGCAGCTCATCTAGCAACGCGTACAGCCGGGAGTCCTTCATTCCCCGGCGATCGCGGAGCCGCGCCACCACGCTCTTCCGCTTTTCCGCCGCTGTGATGATCGGCGTTCCATACTCGCGACCGAAGCGAAGCCAGCGCGTCCAATGCTCCGCAACTCTGGTTGGAACCGTTGCGGCGAACGGAATCAACAGCGCGATACGACGATGGGGCTCGCGTTCGAACCACTCCGCGAGGGTGTGGTAAGCGACCTCGGTGAGCGCCAGCTCCTCGAGCACCTTGTGAGCCCGGGCCTCCTGCGGGAGCAGCAGGTCGAGCGCACCCAACTCGTGAAGCCTTTCCATGATCGGGGTGACCGACTGCTCATCGATGATGTCGAGGATCTCCTCGCGGATGCGCGCCCCGCTGACCTCGTCAAGCATCTGCATGTCCACGGCCTGGCGTAGCAGCGCCTCGGTGGACGGGTCGATCTTGAACCCGTAGCGCTTCTCGAACCGGGCCGCACGCAAGACCCGCGTCGGATCCTCGACGAACGAGAGCGAGTGAAGCGTCCGGATCACACCACGCTCCAGATCGTGCAGTCCGCCGAACGGATCTGCGATGATCCCGAAGCTCTCCGGGTTGATGCACGCCGCCATCGCGTTGACCGAGAAGTCCCTGCGAAACAGGTCCTGTCGCAGCGACGAACGCTCGACCGTGGGAAGAGCACCAGGCCTGGTGTAGTACTCCGTACGCGCGCTGGTTATGTCGACGTGAAGCGTCTTGCTCAAGATCAGAACCGCCGTCCCGAATCGGCGGTGCACCCGAACCCGGGCGCCCAGCCGCTCTGCGACCCGCTCGGCGAACGCGAGCCCATCACCCTCGATGACCACGTCGATGTCGAGATTGGGTCTTCCGATGAGCATGTCCCGGACGAACCCGCCCACCACGTGCGCCCGCAGTCCATCCTCGCCAGCGAGGAGTCCGAGAGTCTCGACCGCCTCCCGCGCCTCGACAGGCAACAGGTGGGAGAACGAAGCCATGAACCGCTGTGACGCCTCGCTTCGCTCCCGGGTCACCCTGCGGTCAAGATACGTGTCGCCATGCTCGGCCCGGAGCAGATCCTTACGCGTCACGATGCCCGTCAACTCGCCGTCGGATAGAACAGGCACCCGACCGATCCCCGTTCGCACCAGCAGTCGCTCCAGCTCGCCGAGATCCGCGTCGGGCGTGACCACGTGAGGCTGACGCGCCATGAAGCCGGTGACAGGTGCGTGGTCCAACCCGTGTCGACTCGCCTTGTCGACGTCTTTGCGGGTGACCAGTCCCACCAGCTCGTCATCGTCCACCACCGGAAGCCCGCCATGCCCCCACGTGGCCATCAGTCTGCCGGCTTGCGCCATGGTCGTCTGGGACGTGATCGTGCGGACGGGAGCGCTCATGATGTCGCGAGCGCGAAGCGGCGGAGGCACCTCGAGCTCCAGAGCATCACGAAGTCGCAGAAGCGCCTCTTCGGCCGTACCCTCCTTCAGGGCTGCCGAGGCAGCCTGCGGGTGTCCTCCACCGCCGAGATGCCCCAATACCGCGCCCATGTCGATCTCCGCGACGCGTGAACGCCCGACGACGTGTAGCCGCTCGGGCATCCGCACCACGGCAAGTGCGACTCGATAGCCCAGGTCCTCGCAGATGTAGTGCGTCAGAACACTCGCTGAATCCACGTACACGTCGGCAACCGCAACACCGACGGCGATCTGCTGCCCGTGGACGTCCCACACCTCAAGAGAGTCGAGCACGGCTTCGAGCAACTCTCGCTGACCCTGCGTCAACGCCCGCGCGAGGAAACGCGCGACCACCTCGAGGTCGGCGCCGGCCGACATCAGGAAGACGACCGCCTCGGCGTCGTACGCTGTCGTGTTGGGATACGTGAGCGATCCGGTGTCCTCGTGGATCCCCAGTAGCATCGCACTGGCCTCAAGCGGCGTCACCGCTATCCCGCGTTGCCTGATCTCGTGCACGAGGATCGACGTGACCGCTCCCACATCCATGGAGCGGTCGTCCGCGACCCTCAGATCACCTTCTGAACGCGGGTGATGGTCGTAGACGACCACCTCGATGCCCGGTCTGCGCACGATGTCCCCGACCTCGCCTACCCGGCCCGGATCCCGCGTGTCCACCATGATCACGCGCTCGATGGCATCGGGGTCGATCGCGCGCACGTCGATGAAGTCCAAGAACTCTTCGTGGAGGTTGTGGAACTCACGAACGTTGGCGTTCTGGCTGCCGAGGTAGACCGCCTTGGCCCCGTTGTACAGCTTCGTGGCGGCGATCATCGCGGCATAGGCATCGAAGTCGGGATTCGCATGCCCGACGACGAGCTGCGTCGTCTCTGGCGCTCGCGTATGCTTGCGGCGCCTCATCGCATCACACCTCGTGGAACAGCGGCGGAGGCTCGACAGGGTCACTGCTCAGGCGCAGCGCCGCGCAGAAGCGTTCATCAGCATCTTTGATGCGAGACTCGTCACCGGTGTAGAGCGTCGCGATGACGTCACCGGGGTGCACACGGTCCCCGATCTTGTGCACCATCACAAGGCCCGCACCAAGGTCGATGTCGTCCTCCTTGCGCGCCCGGCCCGCTCCAAGGGCCATCGCCGCGCGCCCTACCCCTTCGGCGTCGAAGCCGGCGACGTAGCCCTCGCGGTCGGTGGTCACATCGCGAACCACGGGCGCAAGCGCCAGCAGCTCCGGGTCGTCCGCGATCCGCTCGTCGCCACCCTGCGCGTGCACCCACGCACGGAAGGTGTCAAGCGCGCGACCGCTCGCGATGGCGTCCAGCAATCGGTCGCGGGCCTCGGACTCATCAGCCGCGACACCGCCCAGTACCAGCATCTTGGACCCGAGACCCACACAGAGCTCCGTGAGGTCCTCGGGGCCCTCACCGCGCAGTGTCTGTATCGCCTCGCGCACCTCCAGAGCGTTACCCACCGCTCGTCCGAGGGGCTGGTTCATGTCACTCATCACGCACACGACCTTCCGGCCGAGAAGACCACCGACCCGCGTGAGTTCCGCGGCCAGCTCGCGTGCCTCCCGTTCCGTCTTCATGAACGATCCCGACCCGACCTTCACATCGAGTACGATCGCATGCGCGCCACCCGCCACCTTCTTGCTGATGATGGAGCCCACGATCAACGGGATCGATGGCACCGTCGCGGTGACATCACGCAGCGCGTACATCTTCTTATCGGCGGGATCCACGTCAGCGCTCTGGGCGATCACANNTCGGCGCCGCCGGCCACCTTCTTGCTGATGATCGATCCCACGATCAGCGGCATGGATGGCACGGTGGCGGTCACGTCGCGCAGTGCGTACATCTTCTTGTCGGCGGGGTCCACGTCGGCGCTCTGGGCGATCACCGCCACGCCGATGTCGCGCACCTGCGCCTCGAACTCCTCGGGCTCCATCGTGACCGAGAAACCCGGGATGGATTCCAGCTTGTCCAGCGTGCCGCCGGTATGGCCCAGCCCGCGCCCGCTCATCTTCGCGACAGGCACACCGCAACTTGCCACCAGCGGCGCGAGCACCATCGTCGTCGTGTCACCCACGCCGCCGGTCGAATGCTTGTCGACCTTGATCCCCGGTACGGCCGACAGATCGACCATGCGGCCCGACTCGGTCATTGCTTTTGTGAGCGCTGCCGTCTCGGCACTGTCCAGGCCATTGAGATACGCCGCCATCAGCCACGCGGCCATCTGATAATCGGGCATCTCTCCACTCACGAACGCGCTGACCAGACGTTCCAGTTCTGCAGCCGAATGCGTTCCGCCGTCACGCTTCAGTTCGATGAGTTCCAGAAGTGATCTCACGGGTGGGTCACCTCCGAGAGGAACGACGTACCTCGGCCGCAGCGATTCGGCAGTCCGTAGAAGTCCAGCACAGACTCCCCGATATCGCCAAGGGTCTCTCGAACGCCCAGATCCACACCCGTGTCGATGCCCTTGATCTTGACGATCAACGGAGTGTGTTCCCGGCTGTGATCGGTGGACGGCGTCGTCGGATCGCAGCCGTGGTCGGCAGTGATGATCAGCATGTCTCCGTCAACCATCGCATCAAGCAGTTCGGGCATGCGTGCGTCTACTGCTTCCAGGCCCCGCGCGTATGCCTCAACGTCGTTGCGATGACCCCAGAGCATATCGAAATCGACCAGATTGGCGAACACGAAACCTTGCTCGGGTCTGCGGACCTCTTCCACAAGCCTGGTGAAGCCGTCCATGTTATCCGTGACGTGCGGAGATGAAGTGACCGCCTGCCACGCGAAGATGTCGCCGATCTTTCCCACACCGAACACCGGCACGCCCGAATCCTGCAACAGATCGAGAACCGTCGGCTCGAAGGGTTTGACAGCGAAGTCCCTTCTCCGGTGCGTGCGAACGTAGTGCCCGGACTCGTCCGGGCCGATGAATGGCCGCGCGATCACGCGGCCAACGCAGTGGTCGCCTGTCAGCGTGTGCCGGGCGATCTCACTCACCTCGTAGAGCCGATCGAGTCCGAACGTCTCTTCGTGGCACGCGATCTGGAAGACCGAGTCCGCCGACGTATAGACGATGGGTTTGCCGGTTGCGACATGTTCGTCGCCGAGACTCTGAATGATGACGGTACCGCTTGCAGCGTAGTTTCCCAGCACACCCGGCACGGCAGCCTTCTCGACGAACTCGTCGATGACCTCAGGCGGGAAGCCGTCGGGGTATGTCGGGAATGCGTGAGACAGGACCAGCCCCATCATCTCCCAGTGACCCGTTGTGGTGTCTTTGCCGGCGGAGCGTTCAGCATTCTTGCCCCACGACGCCGTTGGGGCGTCGGCAGGCGGCACGCCCATGATGTCTGTGATGTTGCCGAGCCCCATAGCCTGGAGGTTGGGCATCGCAAGCCCGCCAACGGCATGCGATGTGTTGCTGAGTGTGTTGGTTCCCGCATCTCCATACTCCGCGGCATCGGGCAATGCTCCCGCCCCGACACTATCCAGTACCAGAACGATGGCACGCGGCGCACGAGTTGAATGCGACACGATGGCTCCCTCCCACGCTACGAGCGTCAGACAACGACGCGCTCGACCTCGTCAATGCTCGTCACGCCGCTCATGACCTTGTTCAGGGCGTCACGCCGCATGGTCTGCATGCCGTTGGCCAGCGCTGCTTCGCGCAGCTGCTCGGACGGTGCCTCTTTGAGGAAGAGACGCCGAATCTCGTCATTCATCTCCATGATCTCGAACAGACCTACGCGGCCACGGTATCCGGTCCCGAAACACTCGTCACAGCCCCCGGGGCCGTAGGCCTTTACTCGTCCCGCTTCTTCAGCAGTGAAGCCGATCGACACGAGCTGGGTCTTGGTGGTCTTGACGCGCTTCTTGCATGCGGGACACAGGCGGCGCGCGAGGCGCTGCGCGATGACGCCGACCAGCGCCGAACTTGTCACGTACGGCGCTACCTGCATGTCGACAAGCCGGGTCAACGTGGATGGCGCGTCGTTGGTGTGGATCGAGGACAGCATGAGGTGGCCCGTCAGTGCCGCCCGGATGGCTATCTCGGCGGTCTCCGGGTCTCTGATCTCGCCCACGAGCACGACGTCCGGGTCGGACCGAAGAACCGTGCGCAGCAGACGGGAGAACGTCAGTCCGATACCAGGATTGACAGCCATCTGCGTCAGCCCTGCGATCTGGTATTCAATGGGATCCTCGATCGTGATGATCTTGCGGGTCTCATCGTTGAGCAGAAGCAAACCCGCGTACAGCGACGTCGTCTTACCGGATCCCGTCGGCCCGGAGACCAGCACGGCACCGTACGGGCGCGCAAGAAAGCGTCTCACCGTCTTCAGGTGCTCCTCAGCCATGCCCAGATCCTGGAGCGAGTGAACCCTGTCGTCCTGGTTCAGGATGCGGATTACCACGCTCTCGCCCTGTGGCGTAGGCAGTGTCGCCACACGGAAGTCGATGGCGCGGCCGTTGACCATCACGGCGATGCGACCATCTTGTGGTCGACGACGTTCGGCGATGTCCATGTCGGCCATGACCTTGATGCGGCTGATCAGGCCGGCCTTCGCGCTCTGCGGCAGCTGCATCACCTCGTGGAGCACGCCGTCGATGCGATAGCGTATGCGAATGCCCTTGTCGCCCGGTTCGATGTGGATATCGCTGGCGTCGTCGGCAACGCCCTCACGGATGAGCTGGTTCACCAAACGCACGATCGGCACATCTTCGTCTCCGGTGATGACCTCGTCAGAGACCGCCTCTTCGTCCAGGCCGAGCATGATGTCTTGAACGGCGTCCGCCGAGACGATGAATTTGTCGATGGCATACTGGATCTGTGTGGCGGTTGCGACAACGGGCTGCACATCCATCCCGGTCTGCAGCTTCACGTCATCGATCGCCTCGACGTCAAGTGGGTCAGCCATCGCAAGCACGATCGCGTCTTCGGAAAACCCGACAGGCAACACGAGTCGGCGCCGGGCGATGCGCTCGGGGATCATCGCCACTGCGGCACGATCCACCGCATAGGCGGTCAGACTGATGAAGGGGTACCCCTTCTGGTCCGCGAGAGTCCGTGCGATGTCTTCCTCGGTCAGCACGAGCTTGCGCACGAGCACCTGGCCGAGTTTGCCGCCCTCCGCGCGCTGTATCGCAAGCGCCTCATCGAGCTGCTCAGCACTGAGCAGTCCGCCACGGATCAGAATCTCCCCGATACGTTCACGCGAGTACGACACGTCGCCTCCCGGTCATAGAGCCTACACACACATTGTAGCCCGAGCGGACCGGCTACAACCGTCTTGCGTTGTGCCGACGCCGCAGCATGCTCAAGACCCACTCTATCCCGAGAAGTGCTACGACGGTGACGGCACTATCGCCGCTGAACGCGCCTCCGTGAGGCGTACTCCACTCAGGCAGTCCCAGCCCGGGAGTCACCGCGCGCAGGATGTCGGCAAGCCCTCCACCCACCGCAGTGGACTTGATAGCGCCGAAGAATGTCGCGACGATGCCTGCCGTGAGCACAAGAGCGATCAGCACGAGCACGTCCATGACGATCGTGAGCACCGTTCGCGTCGTGGGACGTGCCATCCAGACTACCTTCCGCCAGCCGGCAGACTCGGTGACTACCGTGTACGAATCGTAGCAGAAGAGACGACGCCTAAGCGCCGCCTCTGCCAGGCATTCTGTCCGGAGTGACGCTAACGGATCGCGTCGGAGATGACGCGGCCGATGAGCTTGCCCGCTACCACGTCCGTGGAAGGCATCGTCCCCGCCAGGAGGATCCGCGCCTCAGCGACGCGGTCGGCCCGGACATCGGGGAGTTCGCTCAGTGCCGCAGCGACCCTGCCTATGATCGCAGCAGCCGCTTCATCACTCAGCGGTGTCGTCTCGGTGACCGTGTATGCACTCTGTGTTTGCAGATATTCGGCTGCACGCCGTACCTGCTCCTCTGAGATTATCATGCACATTGTATCGGCCGCGCATAAAGGCGACTTGAGACACGGTTGCCCAACGGCGACGCGAATTTCTCTCTAGGAAATAGGCGAGCCTCAAGGCCGGCACCTTGAGGCTCAGGGGTAAGGAGTCGCCGAAGCAACTCTGGTACGAAGTTTACCAGGATTCATAAAGGAATCAACACCCATGTGAAAACAATCTCATGCATACTGGCAGGAATGAACCGCATGTTTCCGGTGCATTGCGTGCTCGTCGCAGTGGGGCAAACGCGTATGCTCGTTAGAACGTGAGCAACTTGTACAGTGCGTCGACACCCGCAATGACAGGGCCGGTGCCTCCGACCACGACGAGGAGTGCGGCGATGACGGCGGCCGCCAGCGACATGCGTCCGTGATGTGACCGCTCGTCACCCGCAGCGGGTTCTGCCTTCTCCGGCAGGCCGGAATAGGCGGTTCGAATCACATTGCCGTAGTAGCCAAACGACACCACGGACCCGACGACGCCGACCACTGCGAGCCAAGTAAGACCGCCCGACACCGCCGAAATGAACACGAGCAGCTTTCCCCAGAAACCGATGAACAGCGGGATACCTGTGAGTGAGAGGACCGACGCTGTGAGGGCCGCCGCAAGCAGTGGAGACTCCCCTGCCAAGCCTTCGAGTCCAACGATACTCCCGTCCCATGACGGACGCCGGCTGCGGATCGCCTCGGCGGCGAAGAAAGCGCTGGCGGCTCCAATCGCGTACGTAACACCGAACACGGCCACCGCTGTGATGGCGGACACGCCGGCGGCTACGCCGATCAGGCCGTACCCCACCTGCGCGATACCGGAGTAGCCCAGCATGCGCCCGAACGAGGACTGGCGCAGAGCCCCCAGGTTACCGATCACGATAGATGCAGTGGCGATCACCACAAGCGCGAGCCTGGCCCCCGGAAACGCCGTCTCAATGAACACGGCGCCGGGGAACAGCACGAGCAGCGCCGCGAACGCGCCGATCTTGGGCGCTGAGGCGAGGAAACCCGCTGTCGCCGGATCGGTAGTCTCATAGACGTCGGGCGCCCAGGTGTGGAACGGCACCGCGCCCAACTTGAAAGCGAACGCCGCCAGAAGCAGCACCATCGCGAACAGCGCCGGCTGCGATCCGCCATCAACGCTGCTGTTGAGCAGCGCGTACGCCGTGTGACCGTACATCCCGTAGAGCACTGCCAGACCGAGCACGGTGAAACCCGCGGCGGTACTGCCCTGTACGAAGTAGCGGATCGCCGCCTCGTCGGACCTTCGCGACCCGGTCGCCGAGACCAGCGCATATCCTGCAAGCGCGACTATCTCGAGCGCGAGCACGGCGGTGAGCAGGTCAAAGGAGGATGCGAGCACCTGGATCGCGATCGCACTGAGCGCCGTGATCGCGACCACAGTGCCGCCCTTCTCGGAGGTCGTGACCCTTCCCCAGCCCGACAGAACTGACAGTCCCGACAGCGCGTAGATGACGGACGCAAGTCCGGCGAAGCCTCCGCCACCCAGAAGAAGGCCGCCGAAAGCCGGATTGACGGAGGTGGTAAGGGCGGTATACACGCACACGGCGCTGGCCGAGAACAGGCCGATCGCTATCGCAACGATGCCGAACGCGCGCCGGTGAGACACATCGGCCACAAGGCCTAAGATGACGCTGCTGCCGACAAGGGCCGCAGGAGTCCACAGTATGGTCACGTTGGCCGCATCCATCCTACTGCCCACCTCCCAGAGTCATCGCGATCACGCGGGTGACCGTCTCAGTGGCCGAGAGTACCAGCCCGGGCCAGACTCCCAGCACCACTATGCACACGGCAAGAGAACCTGCGACGCAGCGCTCGCGAAGCCCCAGATCGGCCAGAGCATCCCAGCCCGGGGCAAGCTCACCATGAGCGACCGCACGAACCGCATACAGGTTGTAGACCGCAGCCAGAGCGACACCCAGACCGACCGGTGCGATCCACCACCCGAACCGGCCGAACCCTTCCAGGACGGCGAGCAGCTCGCCGGGGAATCCGGACAGTCCGGGCAGACCCAGGCTGGCCAGAGACCCGAATACGAACAGCCCGCCCCACACCGGGATCTTGGCCAGCAGACCGCCGAAACGAGCGATCTCGCGGGTATGTGTCCGATCGTAGAGCGCTCCGACCAGGAAGAAGAGCAGTCCTGAGACGACGCCGTGGCTCACCATGACCAGCATCGCGGCTCCGATACCCAGCGCGCTCCCGGTCGATACCGCAAGGAGCATGAAACCCATGTGCGCGACGGATGAATAGGCGACCAGACGCTTCAGATCCTTCTGCCCGAGGGCCAACACCGCTCCGTAGACGATACCGATGGCGCCAAGCGCCGCCAGCAGGGGCGCCGCCGAACCGAAAGCATCGGGCGCCGCCGGAAGGGCGATGCGAATGAGCCCGTAGCCACCCATCTTCAGCAGCACGCCGGCCAACATCACCGATCCTGCCGTGGGCGCTTCGACATGAGCATCCGGCAGCCACGTATGGAGGGGCACCACGGGCACCTTCACCAGCAACCCGGCCGCCAGAAGCCAGAACACCAACGTCTGCCTGTCGCCCGAGATGGCCTCCAGTCCGCCCACAAGTGAGCCCGTGGGGACGGATACCAGCAGCGTGATGATGCCGATCAGCATCAAAGCAGAGCCGGCGAATGTGTAGATGAAGAACTTGAATGCCGCCGCCCTGCGGTTCTCGTGTCCCCACACCGCTATCAGGAAGAACATCGGTATCAGTACCGCTTCCCATGCGATGTAGAACAGCACCAGGTGATCGGCCAGAAAGACCGTCATCACGGCAGCCTCAAGCGCCAGCAGCAGCGCATGGTGGGCTGCAGGACGCTCGCGCACTTCCCATGAGGTGAGGACCGCTATCACGCCGAGAAACGCCGTCAACACGACGAGAGGAAGCGAAAGACCGTCAACAGCAAGACTCAGTATCCGGATACCCTGAAAGCCCCCGGCCGCCCACGCTATCGCGTCCCGGCCGCTGCCGTTCCATGCGAATGCGAGGTAGACCGCTGCGATGAGCGTGGCCAGGGCGAAGATGAGCGAGAGACGGCGAGCTCTGCTTGAGTCGACTCTGCCAGCGAAGGCGACGATGAGCGCGCCGGCAAGCGGGATGGCGACCGGAAGGAGCACACCCATGGCTATCTCCCTCCCCAACCGATGACCAGCGCCGTCAGAAACACGATCCCCGCTCCGATGAGCGCTGCAGCCAGGTCGATCTGTCCCGTCTGCAGGGCGGTGCCGATACGACCGGCACCCACGAACAGCCTGCCGATGCCGTTGACCGCGCGATCGATAAGACCACGATCGACCCCCTCATACACTGCCTCAGCCACACCTCGAGCGGGCCGAACGAACACGCGAGTGACGGCCGCATCGACGCCGAACGCAGCTCTTGCGGCTCCGTAGGAGCTGCCAAGCCGTGATTCAAGCGCCAGATCGGTTGCCGGTCCCCGGCGATATGCCAGCCAACCAAGACCTACACCGAACAGGGCCACACATGCCGACACGATGGCCACGGTGGATTCGAGTTCCGCATGTCCGCCTAGCAACTCGGCCAGACCGGTTCCCACAAATCCCAGTCCGGCTGCGCCGGCAGCGAGCACGAGCAGCGGAACGGTCATCGTCCACGGCGACTCGTGCGGGTGTCCTTGACCCCGGAAGTCTCCCGCGAAGGCAAGCAGCGTCGCCCGCGTGATGTAGAACGCCGTCATCAACGATGCGAGAACCAGGACCGTCCCCGCCACCGGTGACGCAACCCATGCGGCATGGATGATGCCGTCTTTCGAGAAGAAGCCAGCAAGCGGCGGGATTCCTGCGAGCGCACCTGCCCCCAGCACCCACGTGATCATAGTCACCGGCATCAAGCGGCCCAGACCGCCCATCTCGTGAAGGTCCTGCGTACCCGCCGAATGGATGACGCTGCCCGAACCCAAGAACAGCAGCGCTTTGAACGCAGCGTGTGTGACGAGGTGGAACATGGCGATCTGCCACTGTCCCGCGCCAAGCGCGACGAACATGAAGCCCAGCTGGCTGATGGTCGAGTACGCAAGCACGCGCTTGATGTCCCTCTGAGCGATGGCAGCGACAGCGGCACCGAACGCGGTGATCAGGCCGATCCACAGCATCGTCTGCATCGCAGCTTCAGAAGCGGCGAACACAGGCCACATGCGCGACACCATGAAGACGCCGGCAGCGACCATCGTTGCGGCGTGTATCAGTGCCGAGACCGGAGTTGGACCCTCCATCGCCTCGGGCAACCAGATGTGGAGCGGGAACTGCGCGGACTTGCCCGCTGCTCCAGCGAACAGAAGCAGAGCAGCAAGGGTTGCGACTCCGGCCGGCAACGCGCCGACTCCTGCATTGATGGCCGCGATATCCGTCGTACCGGTTCGCGCCCACAGCAGCGCCAGCCCGAAGAGGAAGCCCACGTCACCAACGCGCGTGACTAGAAACGCCTTCATCGCCGCATTCGCCGCGGACGGCTTGCGGTACCAGAAACCGATCAGCAGGTAGCTGCACACACCCACAAGCTCCCATGACGCGAACAGCCCCACGAGAGTCGTGGACAGCACCAGTCCGGTCATCGCCGCGGTGAACGCGCTGATGAGCGCGAAGTACCGAGCCTGCGCGGGATCTTTGGCCATGTATCCAACCGAGAACAGCACGACCATCGCCGAGACAAGACCGACCACTACAAGCATGACAGCTGCGAGAGCATCAACCGACGCGCCAACCGATATCGAGTCGAGCCCCTGCGCCAGCCACGAAGCCGAGATGACGGGTGCCGCCTCATCGGCGATCCCCAGGCCGGCTATACCGGTAGCGAACACGGCAAGCGGGCCTGCAAGCGCCAGCCAGCGGGTATAGGCGACAAGGCGCCGACCTGCGGCCGCTATGAGCACGCTTACAACCACGGGGAGAAGCACGGCGATCCAGGGCTGCTCAACCAGCACGGACATCAGCCGGTCACCTCCTCGAACTCCTCGACTCGCGACCTGCCGGTGCGTCGAACCGATGCGATCAGCAGGGCGAGGCCGACAGCCGCCTCGGCAGCCGCCAGAACGACGACCATCAGCCCCACCGACTGTGTGGTCGCAGGGTCTAATCCGTTGACCGTCGCAAGTGCCACCATGAGCACGTTCGCTGAACCCAGCATCAGCTCGAGCCCGATGAGAACGGCGATCACATCACGTCGGGTCAGGACCACGAAGAATCCGATGCCGAACACCAGCGCGCACACGACGAGGATGCTCATCGGCCATCCTCCTTGCCTACGATGACCAGCACGGCGAGTACTGCTACGAGCAGCAGGCCGCCTGCGATCTCGAACGGCAGCAGGTAGCCGCCGAGAAGCACCTCGGACAGAGCTGAGCTCTCGGCGGATCCCGCCGGTGGCACAAGCGCGGTGAACTCAGATTGCAGCATCAAGACGATGAGGGCCGAGACCGATAACGCCGTGGCCGCCGTGCCCCAGTCGAAGCGGATGCCCATCAGCACCCGGTCTCCCTCAGCGCGACGGACGATCATGAGCGCGAACAGCACCAGGACCAGGACGCCGCCGACATAGACGAACACCTGCGCGACCGAAAGAAAGTGGAGGCCGAAGTACAAGAAGATGGCCGCCACGCCCAGCAAGAACACACCGAACGAGACGACGAGCCGCAGGGCCTCGCGGGACGCAGCTACGCCGATGGCGCCCCCAACGAGCAGGAGAACTGCAGCGCCGTACGCGATCGTGCTGCTCACGAGCGATCACCCGCTTCCGTTGCCGGTGGCGCGCACCGGGGAGACGTGATCCCGTCTCGGCCGGTCGCCCGTGTTCCTGTGCCGTCGCGCAACATCTCGCCCTTGTCGAAGTGCATCAAGTCGCGATGGTAGAAGGAGAGCTCGTATTGACCGCTGTGCTGAAGCGCACCCGTGGGACATTGCTCGGCGCACAGACCGCAGAAGCAGCATTTTGACAGGTCGAGTTCGTACGTCGTCAGACACCGCGCACCGGGATCGTCCACGCGCTCCACACGTATCGCGAAGTCGGGACATGTCCTGGCGCAGAACGTGCACCCCACGCAGACCTCGGACTCGCAGCGCAGACAGCGCGCAGCCTCGGCCATGGCTTGATCGCGCGTGAGACCGGCTTCCACCGGCCGAAAGTCAGTTGCGCGCTCCTCGGGATCTGCCAGCTCGACGACCGCTCGCCGCCGGTCGGGCTCTACCAGCGACAGATCCACAGGGCCGTACCTGTTGTAAGTCGGAACCGGACGTGCGACGCGATCCTCGGTCATCGAGCGTCCTTCGAAGTGGCGGTGAATGGATGTGGCCGCTTCGTGCCCGGTTGCGATGGAGCCGATCGCACTGCCGGGACCGGTCACGACCTCTCCGCACGCGAAGACACCGGGCACCGAGGTCGTCAGGTCATTACCGTCCACGACCAGCTGTCCCCGACCCGACACCAGCAGTTCGGTCCCGCCCACAAGCCCGTCGAGCCGCGCGGCCTGACCGATTGCGAATACGACGATGTCCGTGTCGATGTCGGTCGTCTCATCACTGTATGTGGGAGCGAAGCGACCTGCCTCATCGAACACCGACAGACAGGCGCGCATTCGCATGCCGACCACCTGATGCTCGTGCGCGAGCACTGCCACGGGCCCGAGCGAGCACATCGCTATGACGCCTTCGTCGATGGCCTCTTCGATCTCCCACGGGTGACACGGCATCTCGTCATCACTCTCGAGGCACGCCAGACGCACCTCGCTCGCACCCATGCGAAGCCCGCACCGCGCCACGTCCACGGCCACGTTGCCGCCGCCGATGACGAACATGCGCTTTCCCCGGACGCCCGCCTCGCCAAGCTTGTTGACCGCCCACAGGAACTCCAGCGCACCGGTCACGCCCTCGGCATCCGTACCGGGTAGTGGAAGGATACGGCTCTCTTGCAGCCCGACCGCGAGCAGTACCGCATTGTTCTCGCGCATGATCCCACCGAGTGCGACGTCTTTGCCCACCTCGACGCCACACCGAAGGTCGAGGCCCATACGCACGAGGTCGTCGACTTCGTTGTACAGCACGTCGCGAGGCAAACGGTACGACGGGACACCGGTGGACAGCGCGCCACCCGGCTTGTCCTCGCGTTCGTACATCGTGACGGTGTAGCCCAGGCGCATCAGATCGTGCGCAGCGGTCAGTCCCGACGGTCCGGAGCCGATGATCGCGACCTTCTGGTCACGCGTCTGCGGCAGCGGTTTGATGCGCTCTTCGGCCACGCCGCGATACGTTTCATATGCGAAGCGATGCAGGGGCCGTATCGAGATCGGCTCGTCGTAGCGGTTCCGGCGACACGCCGTCTCACACGGGTGATGACAGATCCTGCCGAGAACACCCGGCAGGATATTGCGTTCGCGTACGAGTTCGTAGGCCTCCGGAACACGGTCATCCGCGATCAGGAACGCCTGCCCGCGCGCGTCGACGTTGGCCGGGCAGCTACCCGTACACGGCTGCAGACGCTGGTCGCGGTACATGCCGTCGATCAACGCGTTGTACTCATGCGGAGGAGCTGAAAGCAGCTCGATCTCATCTCGGCCAAGAGCGCCACGCAAGAACAGCGCACCGCGCCAGCGATCGGTGAGCGTCAGCTTCTCGGCGGGGTAACGCACGGTGATGGGCGTGCGCATCGATGCCCGCGCAGTGATGCTCAGACCCGTGAGCAGCGACCGGAAGCCTTGCATGTAACCCCGGACGCCGGAAGCGTACTCGTTGGACACCGAATCCGGGACCACCAGTCTCTTGCGCTCTACAGCCATGCGGCGATCACCCCCGCGACGACGAGCTGGACCAGTGCCACTGGCGTGAGGATCTTCCAGCAAAACGACATGAGCTGATCTTGACGCATACGCGGGAAGGTCCACTTCACCCACATGATGATGGTAATCAGCAGCGCCCCTACCGCGATGAAGGCGACGATGCCGAACGCGCCGGGCAACAGGCGATATCCGCCGAGGAACATCGCCGCCCCGAACAGGCTCGCTGAGATCATCCCGCCGTACTCCCCCATCATGAAGACCGCCCAGCGGATGCCGGCGTAGTCAGCGAAGTACCCTGCCACCAGCTCGGACTCCGCCTCCGGGATGTCGAAGGGGCCGCGGTTCATCTCGGCGATCGAAGAGATCAGATAGACGATGAAGCCCACGAACGTGACCGGGATCCACCACCACTCCCACGCATCCATCACAGCGACCGGCCGCAACGTGCCGGCCAATACCAGTACCGAGAGCACCGACAGCGAGCGCGGGACTTCGTAGCTGACCATCTGTGCCGCGGCGCGGACGCCGCCCAGCGTGGACAGTGTGTTGTGCGATGCCCACGCCGAGAACAGGATGCCGAGCACGGAGATGGACGGCACAGCCAGGAAGAATAGTGCCCCGACGGTGCTGTCAAAAGGCGCCCAGCCGACGGCGAACGGGATGACGGCTACCGACATCGCAACGGGAGCGAACACCGCGAGCGGCGCATAGCGGAAGAACGGCGCGTCGGCGGCTTGAGGGACGATATCCTCTTTCAATAGCAGCTTGGGCACGTCCGCGATCATCTGCAGGGAGCCCGCGGGGCCGATCTGTTGCGGCCCCAGCCGGAGCTGGATGCGCGCGGACACCTTGCGCTCCCACCACACGCCGATGATCGCCCCGCCGGCGATCACGAGCACGCCGGACACGCCCCACAGAAGGCCCCAGAAGAAGCTCACCGGTCCACCTCCCCGAAGATGGGGTCGAGTGAACCCAGGATGACGACGAGGTCGGAGAGGGTGTGTCCTTCGGCAAGCATGGGAAGCAGCGCCAGATTGCAGAACGCAGGCGAGCGGACCTTCATGCGGTACGGGCGCGGAGAACCGTCGGACACCAGATAGACGCCGAGAGAACCGCGTGCGCTCTCGATGTGGTCGTAGGCCTCGCCAGGTCGCGGAGCCAGCAGCCGCGGGACGGCTTCTGCCATCACCGGGCCCGCTTCCATCTGGTCGAGCGCCTGCCCGATGATGCGGCAGCTCTCGATGCACTCCCACAGGCGCACGCGTGCGCGATCGTAGCTATCGCCGTTGCTGCCCACGGGTACGTCGAAGTCCAGTCTGGGATAGACGCTGTACGGGTCGTCTCGGCGAAGATCCCAGCTGACGCCCGATCCGCGCGCGACAGGTCCCGATGCGCCCCACCCGACCGCGTCTTCGGCGGAAAGCACGCCGATGCCTTTCATGCGCTGCCGGGCGATGACGTTGCCGAACAGCAGCCGGTCCACTTCCGCCATCGCGGACGGATGCGTGCGGCAGAAGGCCCGCACATTCTCAGCCCACCCGGCAGGAGCGTCCTGAGACACACCGCCGGGGCGAACGTAGTTGTACGTCAGACGTGCACCGCACAGCTGCTCGAACAGATCGATGACCTGTTCGCGCTGGGCGAACGTGTACATGAACACGCTGGTCGCACCCACATCGGCGCCCGCAGGACCGACCGCCATCATGTGGCTTGCGATGCGCTGGAGCTCGCATACGATAACGCGAATGTACTCAGCTCGCTCAGGTACGCGGATGCCGGCCAGGCGCTCTACGGCGCGGCAGTACGCCCAGTTCGCATACATGGACCCGACGTAGTCAAGGCGGTCGGTGAGGGGGACGACCTGCAGGTACGTGCGATTCTCGGCCATCTTCTCGATGCCGCGGTGGAGGTGGCCGATAACGACCTCGACGTGGCGCACGATCTCGCCGTCCAGCGTGGTCACCATGCGGCATACACCGTGAGTGGAGGGGTGCGACGGGCCTATGTTCACGACGAGTTCGTCAGACATCGCACACCTCCTAGATGTAGTCAGGACGGCGGATCATCCGCTCGTCTTCGTAATCTTTGCGAAGCGGGTAGCCCACCCAGTCATCCGTCAACAGGATGCGGCGCAGGTCCGGGTGACCGTCAAAGATGATGCCGAACATGTCGTAGACCTCGCGCTCCTGCCAGTTCGCGGCAGGCCAAAGGTCGTTCACCGACCGGATATGCGGGTCGGTGCGCGGCACGTGCGTCTTGAGGAACACGCCGGCACCCATGTCGCGGGACTGGAGGCGGTAGACGAGCTCGAACGTCTCGCCACGATCCACGGCGGTCACCATGCCGAGACGATCGAAACCGAGGTCCAGCATGTCGGCAGCCGCGGAGTGCAGGCGCACCGGCGAGACGGTCAGAGAGCCGTCACCGAACTCGATCGAAAACAGCGGGCACAGGTCGGGGTACGTCTCGCAGAGGTGTTCGCGCAGCTCGTCGATGTTCACGACTGCTCACCATCCAGCCGCGCGGCGGCTACGTCGCCCCGACGCCGACCCGAGGGCAGCGGCAGCAGGTACTCAACCTCGCGCTCGCGCCCGGGTGATATGGAATCCGACGCCACTTTCTTGCGAAGCTGGAAGATGGCGTCTTGTAGCGACTCAGGCCGCGGAGGACACCCCGCGATGTAGACATCCACCGGGAGGAACTCGTCGACGCCGCGCACCACCGAGTACGTGTCGTAGTAGAAGATGCCGCCTGACACTGCGCAGTTGCCCATGGCAATGCACCACTTCGGATCGGGCATCTGCTCCCACAGCCGCTTCGCGGCCGGCGCCATCTTGTGCGTTATCGTCCCCGCAACGACCATGACATCGGTGTGTCGAGGATCGGCCCGGGGGATGGTCCCGTGCCTGTCGAAGTCGAAGCGCGAGAACGACGCGGCAATGAGCTCCATCGCGCAGCAGGCGGTACCCAGGGGCATCGTCCACAGAGACTTGCCGCGTGACCAGTCCATGATCGCATCGACACTGGTGAGTATGATCCCGCCGCCGGGGGAACGGTCGAGCGCCTTGCCGAGGTCATCTACGAAGGCCAACGCAAGGCCCCCTTTCCCCACGCATAGTAGAGGCCGAAGGCGAGGAAGATCGCGAAAGACCCCACCTCGATGGCTCCGATCACAGAGCCGCGCACACCCGGAGCGACTGCGAAGAGCAGGACCGCCTCGGCATCGAAGATCACGAAGAGCAACGCGATCGTGGAGAAACGGATGTTGACCGGTCGCCAGGGAGAGCCCCCCTGAGGGATACCGCACTCGAAGGCCTCAAGCTTCGTATCAGCTTGCGAACGCGGTGCGAGGAGGTGGTTGACGCCGAACAGGATCAACAGGAAGACGACCGGTCCGGCTGCAAGCCCCAGCACGAACAGCAAGCTGTCAGACGAAGCAAACTGCACCGGATCCCCCAATCCTTAGAACAAGGTATTCGGCTTTATAGCATGAAGTCGCTGAGCTTGTAAACATTGTTACAAAGTCAGATTGCCTCATGCTCCCCCCTCTACTCGTCCGCCAGTCGCTCCAACTCCACGATAGCCGCAAGCCACGCCTCTTCGAGTCTTGGCAGCGCTTGTTTGACCTCGCCGTAGGCAACCATCATCTCAGTGAAATGCTTCTTGTCATCGTACGCTTCAGGCTCCGCGAGTTCAGCCAGAAGCCGGTCGTGCCGCGCCTGAGCCTCTGCGAGGGCCTTCTCCGCATCGCGTACGGCTTCCTTAGCTTCTTTCCCCACTCGGTACAGTCGGTTACGCGCTTCGGCCTCGGCACGCTTCTGATCTTTGGTCTTGGGCCCTGATACCGGCGCACCGGCAAGAGCGTTCGTGGCTGCAGCACGCGGGGCGGCACCGGACGCGGCCGCAGTCGAAGCCGCGGCACTCTCCCCCGCCGCCATCTGATCGCGTTTGAACAGGTAGTAGTCGTAGTCACCGTCGTAGAAGTTGACGCCGCCGTCCACCACTTCGACGATCTTCGTCGCCACCGCACGAATGAGGTGCCGATCGTGGGTGATCAACGCCAACGTACCGTGGTAGCGGCTGAGCGCCTGCTCCAGAACGTCGCTCGACGCGATATCGAGGTGGTTGGTGGGCTCATCAAGGCACAGGAACGACGCCGGATGCACGAGCATCTTGGCCAGGGCCAGACGTCCGCGTTCCCCGCCGGAGAGCACGCGCACCTTCTTCATGACGTCATCGCCGTTGAACAGGAATGCGCCCAGAAGACGACGCGCCTCTTGCTGCGTCCAGCCCGGAGCAGCTTTGTCCATCTCGGCAAGGACGGTGTTGCGCCCGTCGAGCGCCTCCAGCTGGTGCTGCGCGAAGTACGACACGGTGACCTTGTGGCCGAGACGACGCGTGCCTGCATCGGGCTCCAGCACGCCGGCCAGCATCTTGAGCAGCGTGGACTTGCCCGCACCATTGGGACCCACCAGCGCGATCTTGTCGCCGCGATACAGCGCGAAGTCGAGGTTTTTGTACACGACAAGCGGCCCGTAGGCCTTGCGCACGCCTTCCAGGCGTATGACCTCATCACCGGTGCGCTCGGGCTGAGGGAACGCGAAATGGACCGTCTTGCGTTCCTCCGGCAGCTCGATGATCTCCGTCTTCTCCAGCATCTTGACGCGGCTTTGGACCTGCTTGGCTTTGGTCTGCTTGTAGCGGAAGCGCTCGATGAACTTCTCGGTGTCCGCGATCTTGCGCCGCTGCTGAACGTAGGCCGCCTTCAGCTGCTCGAGGGCGAGTTCTTTGGCGGCGAGGTACTGCTCGTAGTTGCCCTTGTAGACGGTCAGCTTGCGCTGGTCTATCTCGGCAACGTGATCCACGAACCCGTCCATGAACGCCCGGTCGTGGCTGACCAGCACGATACCGCCTTCGTAGGTGCGCAAGAATCCCTCGAGCCAGGTGACCGACTCAAGGTCGAGGTGGTTGGTGGGCTCGTCGAGCAGCAGCAGGTCCGGCTGTTGGAGCAGCAGCTTCGCCATGGCGATGCGCATAAGCCATCCACCGGAGAACTCGGATGAGTCCCGCGTCAGATCGCGCTCCTTAAAGCCGAGTCCCATCAATACCGAACGGGCCTCCGACTCAAGCGTGTAGCCGCCGAGATGCTCGAAGCGTTCCTGTAGATGACCGTACTCGTTGAGCAGCGCATCGAGCTCATCGCCTTCGGGGGTGATCGCGATGTCTTCCTCAAGCACGTGGATCCGGTGCTCGAGCGAGGTCACGTGCCCCGCGACTTTCAGCACCTCGGCCAGCATCGTGGACCCGGACATCTCGATGGCTTCCTGGCGCAGATACCCGATGACCACGTCTTTGGGTGTGATGACCGTCCCGTTATCGCAGTCCTGCTCCCCTGCCATGATCTCGAGCAGCGTCGTCTTGCCCGCTCCGTTGGGTCCCACCAGTGCCACGCGGTCGCGGCCGCCAACGCGAAGGAACGCGTCCTTGAACAGGACGCGCTCACCAAAGGTTTTCGTAACATGGTCGACGGTGATAATCACGGGGAACAGTCTACCACCTCAAGGGGGCTCTTATGGCCGAACACGTCGACGTTCTGGTGATCGGTGCGGGAACAGCCGGAAACGCTGTGTCGCGAGCGGTGGCCGCCGAGGGACTGTCGGTGCTCGTGGCCGAGCCCGGCAAGGTCGGCGGCACGTGTCTATGGAACGGCTGTATGCCGAAGAAAGCGCTCTTCAACTCGGCGCAGGTCTACAGGAACGTCCTGCGTGCCGAACAGTTCGGCGTGCTTGCCGGAGACGTTGAGTTGGACTGGCCGAGCGTGCTCGCCTGGAAGTGGCACGCACAGGAGACGTACGCCGGCGATCAGGAAGGCATCATGGCCGCCCGCGGCATCCGCCACATCGCGGAGTCCGCCCGCTTCGTCTCGCCCACCGATGTAGCCGTTGGCCAGAACGTGTTCACGCCCGGCGCGGTGGTAGTGGCGACCGGCTCTGAAGCGGTACTGCCGCCGATCCCGGGAGTGGAACTCGCAGACATCAGTGACGATGCGCTCCGCTACGCCGAGCCCCCCCGATCGCTGGTCATCATCGGCGCCGGCTATATCGCCATGGAGTTCGCAGGCATCTACGCGTCTTTCGGAACCAAGGTCACCGTGCTCGTCCGCGATGAGATCTTGGCACCCTTCGACCGCGACACGGTAGCGCTTGCGGTAGCAGCACTCGAACAACTCGGTGTCATGTTCGTGCACAACGCGTCTGTGAGCTCCATAGCCGGGATGAAGGGTGATCTCACTGTCAGCTACCAGATAGGCGCCGAACAGCGGCATCTGTCCGCTGAGCACGTCCTGATGGCCACGGGACGGCGTCCCGCTATCGCTGACCTTGGCCTCGAAGTCGCCGGCGTTGAACTGGGCGAGCACGGCCGTCCGGTGCTCGACGGCGCCCTGCGTTCCACAAACCCTCGCGTCTGGTTTGCCGGAGATGCGACCGGGCTGATGATGCTCACACCGATCGCCAGCGTCCACGGAGGCGCTGTGGCACGGTCGATCATCACGGGAAGTCCGCAGACGGTGGACACCAGCGCGATCCCGACGGCATGTTTCACCGTGCCCGAACTCGCACAGGTCGGCCTTTCAGAGGCCCAGGCAGCCGAGAGAGGCATCGCATGCCGGGTGGTTCGTGGCACGCCGGAATACGTTGGGGCGGCGATCATCTCGGATAGACGAGCCGGGCTGGTGAAGGTGGTGCTGGCCGAGGACGGCACGGTGCTGGGGGCTCATCTCGTTGCACATGGAGCCGCGGATCTCATCTACACCTACGCCCTGGCCGTGCGCGCCGGACTCACCATCGAGCAGATCGCTGCGACTCGCGCGATCCATCCGGCGTTCACCGAGGTCATCAACTGGACGACCAGTTAGGCCTCTGCGCCCGGAACGCGCATGAGTACACGCGTGATCTCCAGATGATGTCGCGCCACGACATCGGTCGGCGTACCCCAGGCAAGCGACTTGTCACGAAGGTGGTGTGTCACTTTCGCCAGAGCGTCCGGTGTGGGGTGGTCGAAGTCGCCGCCAACGTGCTTGAAGGCAAGCCGCAACGAGCCCTTGACGCTGCGCCGGATCGTCGTCTCGTCGGCAACGATGCCGAAATGCGCTTTGGTGACGGCGTAGTGCGGACCGTGGACCGTTGCGAAACAATCCAGCAGTATATCCCGAGCCTGCTCGACGCTGATCTCACTCGGTAGCCGCTCGCTGAGCGACCACTCCCGGTACTGCCGCGGACGCGGCATCGGCATACGCCTCCATCACTGATGACCCACATGGGGCTGCCATCAGTCGATCGTCGGCACGGCGATCGACTGCCTACCCTCAATATATCGGTATCAGATGAACGCACCTGTAGGGCAAACCGGCGACTACGGGGCCTGCGTGAGCATCGTCAACAACGCGAGGACGCTCAGCGCGAAGACCACCAGGAGCACCCCCCACATCGCCGACATCGTGGGGTAGCCACCGATCGCGTTGATCGCAGTGTAGGCCAGGGCTCCGAAACCACCGGCGAGCATGACATACCCGCTCCGTTTCCCTGCGTGATAGAGCCAGGCGCCTAGCAGCAGCGTGATACCGACCAGCACCTCCGCGAGCGCGTGGGTGCCCGTGCGGTATGGAGACGCGAACTCCGCGCCAAGCAAGCCCGCCGC
>DDWT01000025.1:0-19416 GCA_002347365.1 Actinobacteria bacterium UBA2279 | reverse complement strand
CTCAACCCCCTCCCGCAAGCCACACTCGCTCAGTTGCGTGATGCTACCGGTTCTTGCGCGAGTAGCTGGACCTCAGGGGGCGCGTGCCGAGCTGGCGCCAGTCTGTCTCGGTCATCTCAACGTGGTAGTGAACGGCCGCCCTGCGGATGTTCTCGAACGCCAGGTCGCGGTCCTCATCGGTCACGTCTGTGAACTCTCCAAAGCGGGCCACCGCTTCGCGAACGTAACCGGCAGCGGTCAGGGGTGCTTTGCGCTGCTTGGGGAATGCGAAGGCCGAATCCGGAAGAGCCTGCTCTTTGGCCTCCGTCAACTTGCCATGCGTGTCTCGCGGACGCCATGTTGTCTTGCCTGCCATCTGTCGAGCCTCCTATCCGGTCGCGATAAGTCGACCCCAACACCGCCGAGTCTGTACATACCGCACGGTCATTACATCAAATCGCGCATCGAGCCCAGAGCTCCCAAGCACGAGAGCTGAAAAGACCCCTTCGGGCTTCTCGGAATGAGTCCCAAAGGGGCCTTCTTGAGTTCATGGTGGGCGATACAGGATTTGAACCTGTGACTTCTTCCGTGTGAAGGAAGCGCTCTCCCACTGAGCTAATCGCCCGCACTCGTTCTCCGCCCAAAGGACGGCGACGACCATTCTAGCGTGTTCGTCTGGTGAGGGGTACCCTCAGTTCTTCTACGGGATGTAGGCGTTCAGTGCGTTCACCACGGCGGGTTTGACTGCAACGTCGCCACCGAACACCTCGACGTCCATAACGTCGCCCCAGTGGGTGGTCATGAAGCCGGCTACCGGCGCGGAAAGCGCATTCGGATTGGTCAGCAGCAGCACACCATCGTTCTTGCCGCATACCACGCCGCCGCCCAGTCCGTCAGGGAAGTTCACGCCCGTGGCCACGCCCACATACGCACATGTCACCCACTGGTGCTTGACACCATAGTCGGCGATCGCGCGCGCCGTCAGGTAACGGTCAGCACCCTGAAGCCGCTCCACGTTCAGCATCCCCGGCAGTGCGCGTATCGTCGCCTCGACTGCAGAGCTCACGGCGCTAGTACCGCCCGTTATCACCACGTCGTTCACATGACGGCTCAACATGACCGCCCGTGTCTCCGTAGGCAGGTCACCGGATCGCGTCAGCAGTATCGGGTATCCCTTCGCGAACGCCAGCGGTCCCGCTGACAGTGCGTCTGCGAAGTTGTCTCCGCGGGCCATGAACGCGGTGCCGGGCCACGTGCCACCCTGTGCGGCGATGACGTAGTCGGCTATTCGCGCGGAGGTCTCGTAGCGGTTGATGCCCTGAAGGCGGGTGACCGCTCTGCCCGAGTTGCGTATCGAGGTCTCTACCGCTGTGGACACCGCGTTGGGTCCGCCCACGATGATCACGTTCGTCGCGCCGAGGCGGGCAAGTTCGGTGAGCACACCGCCATAGAGCGTCTTGGTCGGCGTCAGCAACAGCGGGCAGTCGCGCACGCCTGAGATTGATGCGGCCGACAGCGCGTCGGGGAAGTTCTCCCCCGTCGCCAGGACCGCATACGCCGAGGAACCGGCCCCAAAGGTCTCGCGGGAGAGCTTCAGAGCGGTCTCGTAGCGGTTGACCCCGCTCAGCCGGACGACATCGCCCGGCAGAGGCGTCAGGGTGCGCAGCCATGACAGGTTCAGCATCCCTGATCCCGAGAACGCCTGCGCTTCGATGTAGTAGCGTCCGGCCGTGGTGACGTCGAACGTGATGGACTCAGATGACGTCAGGCCGACAGACCACGCCAACGGCTCGTCGGTCGCCAGGTCTGTCGTCCCGGGACCGTACAGATAGAGGTCGAAGTCGGCATCGGCAGGCCCGGTCAGCGAGAGCAGTACACGCTCGCCGACGGCAAGGTCCATGTACCACGTGTCATTGCGGTCGGACGGGTCGCCGAGAGACTCACCCCAACCCCCGGCCGAATCGGTGAGGGCATCGGCGTCGCCGACGTTCTCCCAGGCGCTCGCGGGCAGTGGCACTGTCCACATGACGAGTGTGTAGCCGCCGCCGCCGGCTGCTGCGCGAGCGTCCACGTAGTAGGTGCCGCCCATGCCGGTCCGGACGTCCATGTAGAAGTACTCGTCACCGTCTGTCGCCGAGCCCCACAGCGGCACATCGGCACCCAGGGCAGTGCTACCCGGTGCGTAGACGTACACATCGCCGTCCAGCGAGACGCCATCGGTATAGTCGATGACCAGACGCTCGCCAACGGCAAGCGTCACCGCGTACACGTCATCCCGGTCCTGCACCGGATCCAGTGTCCCCGCTATCGACGCGGGAAGAGATGTGCTCACACCCGGGATCTCGTCATCGGCCCCGGATGGGATCGCGAACAGCTCCCACTGCAGCGTGTACGCGCCCGCACCGGCGCCAGCGCTCACTGCGAGGAAGTACGGGACCTCAGAACCAGAGGTGTTGTCGTAGGTGAATACTTCTACAGGCGCGTCCGTGAGCGTGCCCGCGAGCGCCTGTGCGCTCAGGATCGAGACTGCCGCCTGGTCGTAGAGATAGGCATCCGCAAGCAGCACGGCCGGATCGGTCGACAGTGTGACTCGTAGCCGTTGACCGTCAGGGATATCAAGCGAGAACACATCGGCCGGATCGGTGGTGAAATCGAGGGCCTCGGCCACAGGACTGGCCGACAGTGGCATCGCGGTATCGATATCGTTCCCGGCGTCTATCAGCGGGACTACACCCTGCACCAAGACACCCGCATCCCGTACCAGCGAGGTGGCAGACTTCCACTCCGATGGCCCGAACTCCGTTCCGGAGGTCGCAGCGCCCGCTACGACCGGCGTCTGTCCCAGCACAAGCATAAGCCCGAGAACCGGAAGCAAGACACGACTGAACGTGCGCCTGTGTGACTTCATGCAAACACCCCTCTGCGTGTCCCCGCGCAGTGTCCCCCCGCACGAGAATCCTCCGCGTACATGGCTGATTATCGCACATAGTTGTGACATAGCACACAACCGGGCGTCAGCAGCCCTCCAGGGGCGCGATTCCGCCGGCAAGGGCCTGCACGACCCGCTCGGCAACCTCCAGGTCCCAACGCTCGGGCACCTTCCAGGCGCGGTCTGACGCGAGCGCGGTGGCAAGCGCGGCACTGATCGCAGGTTCTTCCGCCGAGACGAGCTGGTTGGCCCCGACCTCGACGGTGATGTAGCGCTCGGTGTTCCGGCGTACGGTCACGCACGGCGTGCCGACCATGCACGACTCCTCCTGGATGCCCCCGGAGTCGGTCACGATAGCGGCGGCATCGCGCTGCAGCGCAAGCATGTCGAGATAGCCCACCGGCTCGGTCAGCACCACGCCGGGGGTATGGGCGGACATACCGTGCTTTGCCAGCAAGGGCCGCGTGCGCGGATGCACGGGGAACAGCACCGGCAGTGGTGAGCCCAGCAGCGCCGAGACGATCTGTCCCAGACGCTCGGGATGGTCGGTGTTCTCGGGGCGGTGCACGGTGACCAGGACGTACTCGCGCGCCTTCAGGCCGAATCGACCGCAGACATCCCGACCTTCGATGCGCGGCAGATTGCGCAGTACGGACTCGGCCATGATATTGCCCACCAGATGTATGCGGGAGGAGTCCACGCCTTCCGCAAGCAGATTGGCGTCGGCCTCGGGCACCGGCGTCAGAAGCATCGCGGAGAGCTGATCGGTGACCAGGCGGTTCACCTCTTCGGGCATGGACATATCGCGGGAGCGCAGGCCTGCCTCAAGGTGGATGACCGGAATATGCAGCTTGGCGGCGGCAAGCGCCGCTGCCAGTGTTGAGTTCACATCGCCCACAACGAGGACGCCATCCGGGCGCTCGGCGGAGAAGAGTTCCTCGAGCTTCATCATCGCCGTACCGGTCTGCACCGCGTGGGTGCCGCTCCCTACGCCGAGGAACCACTCGGGCGTGGGAATCTCCAGGTCCGTGAAGAACACGTCAGACATCGTCGCGTCATAGTGCTGACCGGTGTGCGCGATCTTCGCATCGATCCCCGCCGCGCGAAGTGCGGGCATGAGCGGACCGACCTTGATGAAGTTGGGACGCGCACCCACGACGACGATCAAACGCATGGTTCCCCCTTTTGCGGGCCGGACGGAGCAGTGCCGTGCCTAGTCTAGCGCACTATATGAGGACGTCGTCATCATCCGACGGCACCTCATACGCTGGCACCTCGAGCGGCAGTTCGACCGTGAAGACCGATCCGACACCCATCTGGCTGGAGACATTGATCCCGCCGCCGAGGAGATGGGCGAGCCGCCGCGCGATCGCGAGTCCCAGACCGGCGCCCTCGGGTTTTGCGCGCTCTCCCACCTTGTGCTGCCAGAACACCGCGAACACGCTACTGAGCTCGTCGGGCGGGATGCCGTGGCCTGTGTCCGAGACACGCAGAGTCACGCTATCCTCGTGCACGTCACAGCCCATGGTGACCGCACCGCTTCCCGTGAACTTCACGGCATTGCTCGCGATGTTGAGCAGTATCTGGCGCACCTTCGTCTCATCGCTACGCATCATCACGGGCTGCTCGGGGCAGTCGAATATGAACTCCAGGTGACGCTCGGCTACCGAGGGCTCCAGGGACGCGGCCACCGTCTCCATCACATCACGCAGATCGAACACATCGATATCGACCGAGATGGCGCCGTTTTCCACCTTCGACAGATCGAGCACGGCGTTGACCAGAGAGAGCAGGTACTTTCCGGCGTCGCTCACCATGACCAGCTGGCGTTGCTGTTCCTCGGTGAGTGGCCCGGCAAGCTCCCGGAGCAGCACATCTGTGAAGCCGATGACCGAGTTGAGAGGCGTACGCAGCTCGTGGCTCATGTTGGTCAGGAACTGGCTTTTGGCCTCTGTCGCGCGACGAAGCTGTTCGTTGGTCGCTTCAAGCTGCCGCGTGCGTTCCTCGACCAATGCCTCAAGACCGGACTTGTATCGCTCGAGCTCTTCGCTCTGCTGCCGACTCCGTGTGATGTCGATGCCGAACGAGATCGTGCCCATGACCACGTCGTTCATGACCAACGTGCTCCTGCGCCACTGGATCACCCGCTCGCGTCCGTCCGCTGTCCGGATGGTCGAAACCCCCTCCTGGCCCTCGATGGGGACGAAGCCGGGTGCTTCGGGGTCGAACAGGTTCTCCCACACCTTGAGGACGGCGGCTCGCTCCGAACCCGTGTAGGCGATATCGAACCACGGCTTTCCCATCACGTCCTCGGGCCTGTAGCCGGTGACCCTCTGGGCGCAACGATTGAACACCGTCACGCGCCTGTCAGTGTCCAGCCCCAGAACGATGACGTTGGCAGTCTCGATGAGGTTTTCCGCATACGCCTTTTCCGCGGCGAGCTGCTCTTCGATGGACTCACGTTCGCTGATCTCAGCGTAGAGTTCCTGGTTCATGGCATCCAACCGCTCAGTACGCGCAGCAACGCGCTCCTCAAGCGAGTCGATGGTCTGTGCCAAGCTCCGCGACATCGTAGAGAACGCCGTGGCCAGCTCATGCACCTCAAGCGGCCCCCCTGCGTCTATCGTCGTGCCTGGCGGCATAGCGCCCCCGGCGATATCGACTGCGGCATCACGTATCGAGCGTACGGGCCGCAGCACCTGGCTTCGGTTGAACAGATAGACGCCGAGGGAGCTCAACAGCATGATCAGGAGCAGCTCGGCCGTGATCGCGTAGGTCGTGATGTCGGTAGCGCGATACGGCGGACCAAGAGGGATGCGCACCGAGACGATCGATGCCAGCATGCCGACCTGCTTGCCGAAGCCTGCAGTGTCGCCATAGATGTCCACGAGCCCGGCAGGTGCGAGCTCGGGCTGGCTGTGGCAACCCAGACAGGACTCCTCGTAGACTTCGCCGGGGCGCATGACCACGTAGTAAGGCTCGCCGTCGATCTCCCGCACCTCGCGAATCTCCTGCTTCCCGTTGCCCGCGTCGACCTGTGCGATGTAGGCGGCCTCCACGGCGTCGGCCTCGCTGACGGGATTGCGTGCGCCCACTGCGGCCTCGCGGTAGTAGTAGGGCGTGCCATCTTCCGTCTCCACGTAGTAGGACTGGATCACACTGATGGCGTAGCGCGAAGACATGCAGCGTGGATCGAACTCGATGTCTTGTGCCGAGCCGCCAGCAACGGCGTCCAGAGACGGCAGCAGCTCGTCAGTGAAGTAGCGATGGATCGCCAGATGCCGCTGCATGATGTTCTCGGCGTGTTCGGCGGCAGACTCCAGCGCCTGAGCACGCATCGTAGTTCGCACAAGGTAGACGGTACTTGCAGCAACCAGCGCGTATGCGACGGCGATTATCGCCACCATACGCGCGTTCAGTCCCCAGATCCTACGATCCGCCACTGCCAGCCCCCGTTGAAGACACCGGCTGCAGCATACCATCGTTCGTTCACGCGAACACTAGTACCTGTGGGTGGCTTAAGGTGTCTGGTGAGTATCCCGGCAGCGGCGAGAGTCGTCACTTACAACGTCAGGTCTTCGCGGAACGGCATCGACGACAAGGCGCCGGGCCGCTCCACCGTGTAGGCCGCCGACAGATTAGCCCTCCGGGCTGCCTCAAGGGTGGTCAGGCCGTCCAGGAGACCGTCCACCAGCGCCGCGCAGAACGTATCTCCGGCAGCGGTGGCATCCACGGCTACCACATCACGCTGCGGCACATGGAAGTGCTCGCCGTTCTCCACCACCAGCGCTCCGTTCGAGCCGAGGGTCACGACCACGGCTGACGGACCCTCAAGCGATCCGGCCATAGCCGCGATCTCATCCAATGACCCGGCGGCGGGTCGTCCGCACAGGTCGGCGAGCTCGAACCGGTTAGGCACCAGCACATCGACACGGTCAAGGACTTCCGGAGCCAACGGCCGCGACGGAGCAGGGTTCAGGACGAAGAGCCCGCGCGCGATGCGGGCGACCTCACGGACCACGGCAGCATCGATCTCCTGCTGCACAAGGACACAGCGCGCCCCGGAAATGACATCCCGTACCGCATGGATGTCACCCACACTCAGTGCCGCGTTAGCGCCGGGCGCCACCACGATGGTGCTCTCCCCGTCCGGCTCGACAAGGATGACCGCCTGTCCGGTCGCCGCCTCCAGGGTGCGAATGTAGGACGTGTCGATCCCTTCAGCCGAAAGCAGATCGACCATCCAGGCACCCTCGGGGTCATCGCCAACGGCCCCGATCATCGTGACCGACCGGCCAAGACGGGCACAGCCAGCCGCCTGGTTGGCGCCCTTACCGCCCGGTCCCCGCGTCAGGTCACCGCCCAGCATGGTCTCGCCGCGGTTGGGAGCGTGCGCCACAGGGATCGACAGATCCACGTTGATGCTGCCTACCACGACTACTTCACTCATAGCTGGCCACCGCCGAGATCATCGTGTCCCAGAACCGATCGCGATCGAGTCTCATCGCGACCAGCGCGTTATCGGGGTCCCCGGAGAGATGATGCAGGTCCACCACCGTGGCCCCACGCGTATAGCGCCCTTCTGTCTCTATCGCGACAGGCTCAGGCAGGCACTCGACCACAGACGGGTCGATGACCCGCATCACAGCTACCGGATCGTGAAGCGGCGGAGACGTGAAGCCCCATGTACGCAGGTACGAGGCCGAGAAGAACGTCAGCAACTCGACGCACAGGTCGCCCATCCGCGTGTGGAGTCCGGTCAGCCGCTCGATAACATCGGGTGTCGCAAGCGCTTGATGCGTGATATTGAGCCCGCACATCGTCACCTGCGGCTCACCCGCGAACACGATCGCTGCCGCCTCGGGGTCTACTTTGATGTTGAACTCGGCATACGGCGTATCGTTGCCGCGCTCGGTCGAGCCGCCCATGATCACGATCTCGCGGATGTTGCCGGCAACGTCAGGATGGTCGCGCAACACGAGCGCTATGTTGGTCAGAGGGCCTACCGCCACCAGTGTGACGGGCTCAGGATGCTCGCGGAGCATCCTGACGATGAGCTCCACCGCAGGTTCGTTTGTGGCCTGAACAAGCGGCTCGCCCCACGCCGGACCGTCCAACCCGGACACGCCGTGAACGTACTCGCCGATATGCAGGTCGCCGGTCAGCGGGCCTGCCGCTCCAGAAGCGATCGGCACGTCGGTGATGCCCGCCGCCGAACAGATCCGTCGCGCGTTGATGGTGCACTTCTCCACCGTCTGATTCCCGCCCACAGTGGTTATCGCCAGTAGCTCCACTGCGGGACTGGCGTTAGCCAGCAGGATGGCAAGGGCGTCGTCGTGCCCGGGATCGCAGTCCAGGATGATCGGTACTCCCACCCCTCACGCCTCCTTCGACAGCCAACGCATGGCCTGAGCGAAGAGTCGTCTGTACCCGGGCCACTCGACGAAGGGGTCGGGACACCAGTGCGGTCCGATGTCAGACGCCCACGCCAGCGTGCGACCGTCTCCGACCTCCCTCACGGCGAGCAGCGGGTCATCGCCCGTGCTCACGAGCAGGGTCGCGTCGTCTTTCAGCCCGAACCGGTTGTAGCCGAGAAGCGCCGGCCACTCGCCGCTGATGCCTGCCAGGATCGGGTGCGAGCCATCCACCACCACCGGTCGGACGCCCTCGGGTACCTCGACGCGGTCATCCCACGGGTCGATGACCGACGGAAGCACCTCATCTACGGCCGTACGGCGATACATCGCCTTGCCCTCGAAGCCCTGGAAGCTCATGTAGCCGCCCGCCATCATCAGGCCCCCACCGCCTCGCACCCACTCGGCCAGCGCCTTGAGGCGGTTGGGAGTGGTCTTGCCCTGCAGCCACGTATCGGGATGGATGAGGATGCTGTTGGCCCCGATGTCGGAGAGCAACACGACGTCGTATTCGGAAAACGCGGCGACGTCTGCGGGAAAGCGAGCCGGGACCTCATGTGCAGGCATGTAGACGACTTCGATACCCGACGCCTGCAGCGCGTCGCGCAGCGGGTCCACGCCTGTGTGGAACGTGACCGAGGTGAACGAGTCAAAGCCCTTGTAGTGGGTCGCTTCACTGACCCACGACTCACCGGCGATGAGTACTCTTGTCATGTCCGTTCTCCCTTCGCCGCGGACTCGAATACCGTCCTCGGATTGTCTGTGAGGATGCTAAGCGACGTCTCTCGCGAGACGCCATGACGCTCCAGGCGCGGGACGAAGTTCGCCAGCACGTGGCCGTATCCCCCGCCGCCGTAGCGGCGAAGGAGCGTCTTGAAGAAGATGTCGTGTGACATGAGCAGGCTTCCGGCGTAGCCGTCGGCCACCAACCCGGCGATCGCGTTGGCATTATCCGCGTCGCTCGGACTCTGTCCTTCGCCCGGATAGTAGTAGTCCATGCCGAGCATGTCGTACTCGATCCACGCCCCTCTGTCGGCGAGTGAACGCTGATACGCCGGGTCAACCGCGCTCGGGTTCATGTGGCACAGCACGACCGCGTGCGGATCGCAGTCCTCCTCCTCAACGATATCGAGCACCCTGTGACCGTAGCGCAGCCACGCGGGGATGTGGACCGAGAGCGGCACTCCCGTGCGCACCTGCGCCCGGGCAGCTCCCCGTAGCACCTTCTCCTCGGAAGCCGCAAAATGCAGGCCCACGCCGATCTCGCCGATCACTCCGGCACAGATGCCGTCTACGCCCACTTCCACGTCGTGCACGATGTGGTCCGCCACATCCGCCGCCGTCATCGACGCCAGTCCGGGCGGGTGACCGCGCTCCAGATAGAACCCGGATCCCATGATGATGTTGAGACCGATCCGCCCGGCGATGTCACGGAGTCCATGCGGGTCCCGACCGATGGCGTCCAGAGTCACGTCGATGATCGTCCTGCCGCCGAGCGAAGCGAAGTACCCCGTCTCGGCCACCGCGTCATCGATGCTGTCCAACCGCGTGTTGTCGAGCGACAGGTACGGGTCGTTGTGGAGCCGGTCCAGATACTCCATCCGGACAGGCGCGCTTGCTATCTCCCGTCCCTCGGCGTCATCGGCCTGCGCCTCGTGCCACCCGGCTGTGCCATCGAGCAGTATGTGCTCGTGGAACAGCGTGATGCCGAGAGACGACGAGTCGATATCACCGGCGACGGTCCGTACGCGAGTCATCAGCGACTCACAGTCCCGAATCTCGAGAAGATCCGCGTGTTGAGGAAGATCGCGAGCAGCAGGATGGCGCCCTGGACGATCTGGACGTAGAACGGCGAAACGTGCAGCAGCACGAGCCCGTTGGCGATCACTCCAAGCACGAGCGCGCCGAGCGCCGTACCCACGACACTGCCGCGTCCGCCGAGCAGAGACGTCCCGCCCAAGACGACGGCGGTGATGACCTCAAGCTCGAAGCCCACGCCGGCGTTAGAGGAGCCCGACGCGAGCCGCGTTGCGATCAGAACGCCTGCGACGGCGGCGGCCAGGCCGGACAGGATGTAGACGACCAGCCCGACGAGCCGGGTGTTGACGCCCGTGCGGCGCAGTGACTCGGCGTTCGAGCCCAGGCCCACGACATAGCGGCCGAACGGCGTCTGGGTGAACAGGAACCAGCCGATGATCGCGACGATGAGTGCGACGATGGCAGGCACCGGCACCCCGGCCACACGTCCCTGGCCGAGCACCGTGATCCACGCATCGCCCGAGATGGGTGTGGAGTAGCCACCTGTCACGAGCAGCGCCGTGCCACGCACGATCGACAACGTCGCCAGTGTGACGATGAATGGCGGCAATCCCTGGTAGGAGGAGAACCATCCGTTGACGCCGCCGACCGTCACCCCAAGCAGAAGGACAAGACCGAGCGCCAGTGTCGGATCCATCCCGCCCTTGACCCAGATGGCCAGAAGCGAACCCGACAACGCGACGATAGAACCCACGGACAGGTCGATGCCTGACGTGGTGATGACCAGCGTCATGGTCACGGCGACCACAAGGGTCGGGGCGATCTGACGCAGCATGTTCAAGACATTGGGAAGCGTCAGGAAACTATCAGCTGTCGCGCTGAACACCACGAGCAGCACCAACAGCACAACGGCCACGGCGATGGTGAGTACATTGCTCATCACCCATCCGCGCACATGCGAACCTTTTGAGCCGACGCCGGGCGTCGAGGGCACCGGGTGTTTCCTCGAACCCGTCATCGGTGTCCCCCTCCCACGATCTCTTGCACGAGAGTCTCAAGCGACGTCTCCGCTGCTACCAGGTCGGCTCGCAGCGTACCTTCGTACATGACGCACAGCCGGTCGCAGACCTCGAACAGGTCCTGCATGCGGTGGGTGATCAAGATGACACCCACGTCACGTGCAGCGACCCGCTTGATGAGCTCGAGCACGGTCTGGACCTCGGATACCGCAAGAGCGGCGGTGGGCTCGTCCAACACGAGCAGACGCGGCTCGAAATGCACCGCACGTGCAATGGCGACCGCCTGCCGCTGGCCTCCGGAGAGGTTGCGCACGGGCAGGTCGGTGAAGGGGATCCGGATGTGCAGCGAGTCCAGGAGCCGCCGCGCATCGGCATGCATCCGCTTCCGGTCCAACGCGATGCCTCCCGCGAGCCGCGGTTCGCGGCCGAGGAAGATATTGCCCGCCACGTCGATGTCGTCGCACAGGGCGAGGTCCTGGTAGACCATCTCGATGCCCATGAGCTGCGCCTGACGCGGCGTCGTGTAATCCATGCGAACGCCATCGACCCAGATCTCACCGCTGTCGGGCAGATACGCACCCGACAGCACCTTCATCAGCGTCGACTTACCCGCTGCGTTGTCGCCGACCAGTCCGACGACTTCGCCGGGGGCGACGCGGAGGGTGACTCCCCGCAACGCCTCAACCATGCCGAATCGTTTGCGTATGTCTTTGAGGACAACACGATCCGGCTGCTTCTCGCTTGCGGTCATAGCACCCTCCACGACGCTTCCGGTGTACCTGCTACTTGAAGATCGCGCGATACGGCTCCACGTTCGCCTTGGTGACGATCACGATCGGCACGTCGATGAACGACGCAACAGAACCGCCCTCGATAAGGGTCTTGCAGGCCTTGACGGCCTCGTAGCCCTCAGTCTTCGGATCCTGCTGCACGACGCCCAGAACGAAGCCATCGTCGATACCGGTGATGACCTCAGCCGTGAGGTCCCACCCGAACAGCTTCACCGATGCGCCCTTGTCCTGCGAGCGTACAGCAGCAACCGCACCGACCATCGCCGGTTCACCCGTTGCATACATGATGCTCGTGTCCTGCTGAGCGGTGAACAGGTTCTCGGCAGCCGTCATCGCAGCTTCCTGACGGTTCTGACCGTCAACGACCTGCGTGATCGTGGCGCCGGCAGCCTCGACGACTTCCACGAAGCTGTCCTTGCGCAGGTTCTGGATGAACGAGTTCAGTGCGCCGATGATGCCGATGTTCTTGTTGGCGACTGCGTTCTCATCCATGTAGTCGGCCACGAACTGGCCGATCTCAGCGCCAGCCGCGGCGTTGTCCACGCCGACCTGGACGTTGACCGCATCGTCTTCGACCACGGCGTCCACCGCGACGACCGGGATACCGGCAGCCTTGGCTTCCTGAAGTGCGGGCTTGATACCCTCGACATCGATGGCTACGACGATGATCGCGTCAAAGCCCTGTGTCACGAAGTTCGCAACACCCTCGTTTTGCTTGGCAGCATCATCGTTGGCGTTGAAGATCGTGAGATCGATGCCCAGTTCGTCGGCGGCTTCCTGTGCCCCATCGTTCATCTGGTTGAAGAAGATCGCCTGCTGGTTGATCTGCACCAAACCGACCTTGAGCTTCTCGGTCGTCGTTCCGTCGGTCGACGTGTCACCGTCGTCCTTGGTCGCGCAACCGGCGAGACTACCCACGAGCAGGGCGACGATCGCCAGCAGCGCTATGAACCTAGATCTCTTGAGTACGGCCATAGCAAACTCCCTCCAGAACACATGGTTGGGTAAACGTTTACCCTGTCATTGTTATCTTAGTTACGAGGGCGCGGTAGTCAAGAATGCAGCTCCTTTCTCTTGTGGACGCCTCTGTCCGGCAAACGTTCTCGTGCTGATTCATGTCAAAGTCGTACACTGGTGTCATCGTCGTGAGGGGGTGTTTGATGGCCGTCACCATACGCGAGGTCGCTGAGCGTGCAGGCGTCTCTGTCGCCACGGCCTCCCGCGTCCTGACCGGAAGTCGCAACGTCTCGGTGGATCTGGCCGAGCGTGTCAACGAGGCAGCCCGCGTCTTGGGCTACCGCCACAACGCAGTCGCACGTGCCCTGCGCCGCGGGCGTACCAACACCATCGGTATGGTGGTACCCGAAATCAGCAACCCCTTCTTCCCCGCCATCGTGGAATCCGTCGAACGGCGTCTCCAGATGACCGGTCGAGACCTTCTTCTGTGTGACGCGCAACAAGACCCGGAAATCGAGCGCAAGCGCATCATGGCGCTGGTCGATCATCAGGTGGACGGCCTGATCATCATCCCGGTCTCCGCCAAGGCCAGCCACACCGCGCTAGCCGAGGTCTCCACACGGATGCCGGTGGTCCAGGTGGACCGCTTCGTGGAGGAGTACGCCGCCGACTGGGTGGGCGTTGATGGCAGCCTGGGCATGAGCCTTGCCGTGGAGCACGTCGCCTCACTGGGAGCGACCGGGATCGCGCTGGTCAGCGCCACGCTCGACACGTCGGCAGGTCAGCAACGGCATGCCGGATTCGAACGCGCGATGGACCGGATCGGTCATCCTCGCGATTGGCCGCAGCTGCTCGGGACGTTCCGTGCCGAGTGGGGCCGCAGCGCCGCTGCCATACTCCTGGACGGAGACAGGCTGCCGGACGCCGTGGTCTGCGGCAACGACGAGATCGCGATAGGCGTGCTGGGAGAGTTCCGCCGCCGTCACGTGCACGTGCCTGACGACGTGTTGATCACCGGCTTTGACGACATCCGCTTCGCGGCACTGGCGGACCCGCCGTTGACCACCGTGCGCCAGCCCCACGAACAGCTCGCGGCCGAATGCATCCGGCTCCTGGATGCGCGCGCCGCAGATCCGGACACGCCTGTGCAGCGCATCGCCATCGCACCCACGCTCGTGGTGCGGGAGTCAACGGTAGGCACGCCGTGATCGACGCCGTCGATCTCACGCGGGCGCTGATCGCCCTTGACACCGCCGGCGGCGGCGAGGATCGGGCCGCGCGCCTGCTGGCAGCGCCCCTGGAAGCGGCAGGCGCCCGCGTAAGCTACGACGTCTTCGCCGCCGGGCGCAGCACGCTGGTGGCCCACATCGGCGACACATCGCACGCTCCTTTGATCTTGAGCGGCCATCTGGACACCGTACCGGCCGCTCCGGCCGGCTGGTCGGACAGCCCGCTTGCCGGAAGGCTGATCGACGGACGGGTCTTCGGGCGTGGAGCGGCTGACATGAAATCAGGTGTCGCCGCGCTGGTCGTGGCGGTTCTGCGCTGTCTTGACCGGGGTGATATCTGTGGAGGCGTGATGCTGATACTCACCGCCGCCGAGGAGAGCGGCTGCGAGGGCGCTGCTCATCTGGTGGCCGGCACTCCACTCCCTACGGGCGGGAGGCTTCTGGTAGCCGAACCCACCTCCAACCGGGTGGCCACCGCCCACAAAGGCGCCCTGTGGCTGCGTCTGGACTCAACGGGGATCGCAGCACACGGATCGCGCCCGGATCTGGGCCGCAACGCCATCACGCCTCTGGCCCGCGTGGCCGTCGCTCTTGCCGATGCGGGACTTGCCGGCGTGCACCCGGTCATGGGGCCCGTCACCGTGAACGTGGGCACACTCAACGGCGGTGTGCAGCCAAACCTCGTGCCGGACGCCGCCTCGATGACCTTAGACATCCGCCTGGTGCCCGGCGTCAGCGCGGCCGAGACGATCCAACGCGTGCTGGCGCTTGCCGGACCCGGCGTGGAGGTCAGCGTGATGCTGAACCGTTCGCCGGTCTTCTCGCCTCCCGAGGGACGATTCGCGACACTCGTGCAGTCGATCGCGGACAGTGAACCGCATCCGCCGCTGGGCTACTTCACGGACGCCTCGATGCTGGCCGAGGCCATGGGCTGCACTGAGACGGTGTTTTTCGGGCCCGGGGATGCGATGGCCGCGCATACCGTGAACGAGAGCTGCCCCGTGGAGCGCATCTATCGTGCGGCCGAAGTCTACGAAGCCGTCATAGCCACGGTGGCAAAGACGCCCGCCGAGTGACGGCTGACTAGCGCACTAATCCAAGACCTCGTCATCGTCGCGGCCGGAGTCATAGGCAGGGATGTCGCGCGGCAGGGTCACTGTGAACGTGGAGCCCTTACCGACCTCGCTTGAGACGGTGATGCCGCCGCCCAGCAGATGCGAGAGCCGGCGCGCGATGGCCAGACCAAGACCCGCACCCTCGGGCTTAGCGCGATCACCCACCTTGTGCTGCCAGAACACGGCGAAGACGTTGGGGGTGCGCTGCTGAACCAAGCGTCCTCCAGAAAGCCGGCGCTGGCTGAATCATAGCACCGTCAACGTACACACGAAGTCATCGCGCAGGGCTCCGCGCCCGCTCTGCACCGCCCCTACGCCCATCCACGCTGTTGCAGCACTGAGAGGACCGCATCTCTCTCAAGCATCCAGGCGTCTTCCGGCCGCTCCAAGAACCGCTGCGCATCCGAGAGGACATGGTCCCACGGCGCTTCAGAGACTCGCAGAGCGAGCGCCTCGCGCCATGCGGAACTCTCGGCTGCCAGATCGGGTCGATGGGCCTGACGACACGCGTTGCCCAGCAGTTCTTCATTGGGCTCTGGCCATGTGGGATCGCTCAGGTACCACACGAGGTCGTACACGTCCCTACCCTTGATCCACTCGCGGAGCAGCAGTGCCGCGGTCTTGCCCGCAAGCAGCGACGGCTTGTCATGGTGAGCCAGCCGCAGCGTGGCAAACCGTCGCACCATCGTGACCGCTACTCCCGCCCCGGCAGGGGGATCGGTGTCCACTTCGATCTTGACCGAGAAGACCTGGTCCGCGTGTGAGCTCAGCCCGAACTCATGCATGAGTCCCGGGAACGTGATGAACGCCTTGTTGACGGCGGTGCGCGTGGCGGCCTTCGTCTCGACCGCGTATCCCTCTCGCTCGAACTGACCCCGCACCGCGTCGATCAGGGCAGCAAAGTCGTAACCAGCGGTCTTGTCCACCAGGGAGAAGTCGAGGTCTTCTGAGAATCGGGGGATTCGATACAGGAACCGCAGTGCAGTGCCTCCCATGAAGGCAATGGAACTCCAGGCGCCACGCTCCTGCAGGGTCTCAAGAATACGGGCCTGAAGGTACTCACGCATGATGTTGGTGGCATTGCGTGGCGTCGATGCCGCAACAAGCTCTGCGATGCGCTCTTTCATCAGCCCCGATACTCCTCTCGCTCTGACTCCCGCAGCGCGTTCACGTTACGGGCAAAACGCAGGACCTTCTTGCTGCCGAAGCGCTCCGCGAAGCGCAGGAGGCGCTGCGCATCGATGGTCTCCAGTCGCTGCAATCGTAGTTCGCGGGCGAATGACGTCTCATCGGATCGCGTCCGCAGGTACGCCAGATCCAACAGCGCCTTCTCGGGGGTTGCAACAAAGGCGTCTCGTCCGTCCCCGATCAACTCCGACTCATACCCCCAGAAGAGCTGCGGCTTGATGTGTTGATACACGAACGATCCAAACGGCGTCTGCCTGAAACCTTGCCGACCCGTGGTGACCGCCGTCGTCGCGAAGACCGCCTCCGGGATGAGACCGTTGGCGGCGAGGACCGTCTCAAGACTCACATACGATCCTCGGACGAGCGCGTTGGAGATCTCGTAAGGGTGCGGCTCACGCAAGCGGTAGCGCGGGCCAAGCGAGTACAGTCCCCGACGCAGCTGGACGACGGTCCCGTCGCTGGTCCACCGGGAAAGCTGCTTCCTCACGTCCCTAACGTCGACTTCGGGCGTCAGGAGCATACCTGTCGTAAAGAGGGGCTCTCCGGAGACGATGTCGATAAGCGTTTCACGTTTCATAGTATCAACTTACCATCTTTGGTAACTTGCTACCACCGCTTCCGCTGCGCGTGCCACCGCATACGCCTGGTCACGCAGTCCGCGTGTGCACTGTCAGCTCGACTTCGCATCCCAGGACGCTCAGGAGCTCAAGCATGCTGTCGACCGACTTGGTGTAGTTGGTCGGGTCCAGAAGTCGATACAGCTGCGCTGCCGACGTCCCAAGCCGGCGCAAGATCTCGCGTTTGGGTAGTCGGCTCGCCTCAAGATTCGCAAGCGCCTCAACTGTCAGCTGGTGGAGCAGCAGGTCCCGCATGTATGCAGGCTCACGGTTGTAGTCCAGGGCCATGTCACTGTGCACGAAGCCCACGCGACCGGATTGCAGCATGTATGTAACAGCCTCGCGTCCTAATTCGTCATCGATGCTGTACTCCACAACGCGATCGGACGGCGTCGGCTCCGGGTCGCACTTCGCAAACGGATACGACAACTCGCCGCGCGACGTCTCAAGCACCCATTCGCGCCGTCGATTGTCCACACATACGGATTCGATAATCACAACGATCCCTCGTTTCGCAACTCACACAGCAACTCGATGATCCTGCCGGTCGAACGGCCCGACATAGGGAGCCATGCCTCAAGGTTCCATTTGACCACCAGGCGATTGTCCCGATAGACATGCACATGTCGAGGGGCGTGGTCACCTGCCCACGTCAGGAACACATAGCCGCCACGTCGAATCCGACCCATTTGATGTTACCTCCCGCGGTAACGCTTCGCAAGCACAGACCTACCCGCGAGAGTGTTTCACATTGGTGTGAACCTGCTCTTACCGCTCACAAAACGGCGGAGGTAGCGGGCGCGTCATCCAGGCAGTCCGAGCGGCACTAGCGCGCGTGCCACCGCCAGGCGTCGGCGACGATCGTGGAGAGCTCCGCGCGCTGCGGCTCCCAACCCAGCACCTTGCGGGCAAGCGCGCTTGAGGCCACCAGCACCGCCGGGTCACCCGCCCTGCGCGGCCCGAATTCGACCTCTACTTCGATGCCGGTCGCATCCGCACACGCCCGCACGACCTGAAGGTTGCTGTAACCATCGCCATTGCCGAGGTTGAAGGTGCCGCCCTCGCCTCCCGCATGCAGGCGCTCCAGCGCGATCACGTGCGCGCGTGCGAGGTCGCACACGTGGATGTAGTCGCGCACGCACGTGCCATCCGGCGTGGGATAGTCGCTCCCGTAGACCTCGAAGCTGCGCTCCCCTGCCGCCATCGCGCCTAAGATGCGCGGGATGATGTGCGTCTCCGGATCGTGCGCCTCGCCGAGAGAGCCGTCGGGCCAGGCGCCGGCCACGTTGAAGTATCGGAAGACGATCGCGCGCAAGCCGGAGTCCGCACGCGCAACCAGCTCGCGTTCGAACTCGAGCTTGGAGGCGCCGTACGGGTTGACCGGCACTGTAGGCGCGGACTCGGTGATGGGCACGCTCTCCGGCTCACCGTAGACGGCCGCCGTCGAGCTGAACACGATCGCGTCCACACCAGCAGCCTGCATCTGGTCCAGCATGACGGTGGGCCGCGCAACGTTGTTGTCGAGGTAGCGCTCCGGCAGAGCCACCGACTCCGCGACTTCGATGTAGCCGGCAAGGTGCATGACCGCGTCCACGCCCGTAAGCGCCGAGCGGACCGCGTCCGCATCGCCCACGTCGCCACGCACGAACGTGGCGCGCTCATCGACTGTCGAGCGGTTCCCGCGCTCCAAGGTGTCCAGCACCACGACCTCGTGTCCGGCATCCAGCAGCATGCGCGCAGTGATCGACCCGATGTAGCCGGCGCCTCCCGTGACGAGCACGCGCATCTTCTTCCCGTGCTCGAACACCGTCCCCGCATCCATCACCTCGATGATGTGCTTCTCGCGGAACGTGAAGTACTTGTGGCCGAGGTAGCTCATGACCGTGACCAGAACGAGCGTGGGCACGTTGGCCCAAAACATCGTGATGCCGAAGCTGGCCGACAGCGTTTGGACCAACACCGACTGCACAACGAAGGTGGCGGCGTAGGTCACATACATGCGGGAGTACTCACGCCACCAGTTCCCGCGCGTGCGGAAGACCAGGAACTTGAAGGTGAAGAAGTTCTGAGTGACGCCGAAGATCCACGCGACCACGAGGATGACCTGCTTTTGCAGCACGCTCGATGCATCGTGCGGGATGAAGCGCTCCAGCGCCCAGAGCACTGCCATGCTGAACGCGGTGTTCCACACGCCCACCACCAGGAAGCGCAGCTTCTCCTCGTGACGCGTGGCAAGCGCGCGCAAGCGGGTGCGCATCAGTACGCGCCCGACCCAAAGAGTACCGCAGGAACGGTGCGTATCATCAAGCCCATGTCGAAGCCCACGCTCCAGTTCTCGATGTAGAACAGATCCAGGCGCACCATCTCGTCGAACGTGAGCGACGAGCGCCCCGAGACCTGCCACAGGCCCGTCATGCCCG
>DDWT01000002.1 GCA_002347365.1 Actinobacteria bacterium UBA2279 | reverse complement strand
ACGTGGAACCCGGGGCGTTTCACTTTGTGTCGTTCGGCCGAACATGAGACATTACTCACGATGAGCTTCCGGAGGGGGAAGGCTAAGCACGTGTCTAATGAAGAATGGGATCAACAGCCGCTGAAGATTCAGTCGCTTCATTTTGATGCGCTGAATCCACGACTCGGCCAAGATCGTCGCAAATTGACCCCTCGCGAGATTATTGGCTATCTCTTCGATACTGAGAATGCCATTGAAGTTGCCAAGAGCATCGCCACTCGCGGCTACTTCCAGAATGAGCCACTGTTGGTCGTGGTGGAGGGCGGCGACTACGTCGTGGTGGAGGGCAACCGACGCTTAGCTGCCCTCAAGACGCTCGTGGACCCGGAACTTGTTGACGCACCACATCGAAGCAAGATGGAGAAGATATCGGCCTCGTGGAAAGCATCGCGACCGCTGACATTCGTCCCTTGCGTCGTCGCGCCCAGCCGCCGGGATGCGAATCGAGTCGTTGCGGGGCGCCATCAGAGCAATGCGGTTGTGGCCTGGTCGGCGGAAGACAGAGCGCAGTTCATTCTTGATCGGTTGGAGGACGGATACACCATCGAGGAGCTTGAGAGCGAGCTCGGGTTTGAGGCGAAAGACGTGCAGAAGGCTCGACAACGTCGGGCGATTGTCGCGATGGTGCGCGCACTTGACCTCCCTGCTGATGTTCGAGCACGCGTTGAGGGCCCGCGGGCCCAGATGTTCTCAACCATCGAGAGAGTGTTTGATTCCAGTGTGGGCCGTCAGTATCTGATGGTAGAGCCAGATCCTGATCACGGTCTTCGCGGTACGACGACAGCCAGCGAGTTCAAGAAGGGACTCAAGAAGCTTGTCGTCGACGTCGCCGATCCCAACGGTAAGTGGGATTCGCGCAGCCTCAACACCAAGGATGACATTGGCAAGTACTTCGAGAAGTGGAAGCCCAGTGAGCTGCCGCGCAAGCGCAATGGACAGTTCACACCGGATGACATTACAGCCGACGCGCCAAGTCCAACTCCGGCTCCTCCAGTTCAGCCGGCAAAGCGAAAGCGCGTCACAAAGAAGCCAATCATTCCGATTAGGTTCATGATCGAGTATTGCGGCAGCGATCGCGTGAGGGAGATCCATGAAGAACTGACCCGAATGAAGGGATCTGACTTCCCGAACGGAGGCTCGGTGCTACTCCGTGTCTTCACCGAAATCGCAATCACCGACTATCTCGAACGCCAAGGCGCGTACGACACGCTCGTCAAGAGCCTGAAGGCTTCCGGCAAACTACCCTACTACGGCCCGACTTTTGGACAGCGCGTGAAGGAGGTGCTGAAGATTGCGAAGCGCGAACTCACCGGGAGCGACTATGACCTGGTCAGTAAGGCGTTCTCGTCAGACAAGTCAGCGCCATTCACTCTAAATGAGCTTCACAGCTTCGTGCACTCGCCGCGCGATCTTCCTTCGGAGCGCGACATGGAGGTCTTCTGGAGCAGGGCAGAACCCCTCTTCAAGATGATGTTGCAGGAACAAACAACTACAGACGAGGATTCGAAGTGAGGACCGCTAGCCCACTTCGATATCCGGGTGGCAAAGCAACGCTCTCGGGACTCCTGACAGACATCCGCCGAATGAACTGCCTAGGGGCCATGCCCTTCGCCGAGCCGTTTGCTGGCGGTGCCGGCGCGGCGCTCACGCTCCTCCTCAGGGAGGAGGCGAGATCTATCCTAATCAACGATGCCGATCCAGCAATCGCCGACTTGTGGTGGTCGATTGTTCATTGCTCTGAGGAATTCGGGGACAAGATCGAGACCATTCCCCTCACCATTGAGGAATGGACGACGCAGCGCGAGGTCTATCGTTCTCCGAGTTCCGGCCGCTTCGACCGTGGATTCGCCGCATTCTACCTGAATCGGACGAATCGATCGGGTGTAATTGTGAACGGCGGCCCAATTGGTGGCCATGAGCAGCAAGGCAAGTGGAAGATTGACGCACGCTTCAATCGCAAGGACCTAGTCGAGCGGTGCAAGCGAATCTCGGAATACGGTAGTCGCATCGCGCTAAGTGACGATGATGGGCGGACCTTCGTTGAACGTGTGGGGTCATCTGATGTGTTCATGTTCATCGATCCACCGTATTTCGAGAAGGGCCCGCTTCTCTACTTGAACGGTATCGACTCGGACTATCACGGGGCGCTCGCAGGCACGCTGCACCGACGAGAATCCCAGCCCTGGGTTCTGACTTACGACGATTGCAGCGAAATCCGAGCGCTCTACGAACCGTGGGCGTGCGTTCGTCCGTACTCTCTGCGGTACAGTGCGGCTGAGAGGCGAGACGGCAAAGAGGTCATGATTACTCCGCGGTGGATGACCGTGCCTGCAGCTTGACAAGGCTGATGTTCACGATCTTGTCACTCGGCATCCAGCGAGGCGCGTTCGGTTCTTCAGTTCTGCGGAACTGAGATTCTGTGAGAAGTCGCTGGAATATGGCATAATTTGTCAGCGCTGTCTTTCGCGCTCACCAATCTGGTGCACGCCTCGAGCGCTTGTAGCAGGTGAGGGCGTTCGCATCGCGTACGATTACGTCGACCAGATTTGACAGAGCATTATGGTTGCCATGCTCTTCGCGAGGAAACGGACTGAAACGCCCCAGGTTTGACAGCGGCACGCATGCTGTAAGCGCGGCCCGGATTTGGTGTCCGATTTGGTGCCCAAATACCTGGTGACTATTGGTACTCGTTGGTACCTATTGGGACTCGCCGCAGCTTCGCTGTACCAACGAGTCCCAATAGTCACAAGCACAATCAGGATTCGAATTCCCTTGGGGGCACCATAAAACCGCAGGTCAGAGGCCTGAGTAGCCCGATTTCGAGCGTGAGATCGGGCTACAGATGTCTTGTGGTCGAGCGGCGGTGCGGAGGAAAAGCGCAGCTCAGATGGGGTGTAGACGCCTTCATGCGGCCCAATAGCAGTCCCTGTTGCTGAGAAGCGCCCGCAGTCCCCTAAACGAATCACATGACCCGCAGATGATGTCGTTAATGACTCACTGAGTCGTTCTCTCCCACGTCGCGTCACGCCCGCCCTTAGTGCACCTGACCTCACCATTGTCTCGAAGCTCGCCGAGCACGCGCACGATTGTGGGACGGCTCACTCCCGGACAGGCTCGCTCGACGTCGGCGTACCGGAAGGTCGCCGAGAGGTGCCGGATGCAGTCGATCACCATCTCGCGCTTCGCCCCGCGCCCTGTCCCCATCTGCCCGACTCGCTGCTCGAACTCCAGGTACGCTGCGATGAGAACGCCGTGCGAATACTGGAGCCAGGGAGCGAGGTCGTGTCGGCCCTCGCGAACGTATGCGGGCGGGCGCGCTCGCATGCGCCGGAATGGATGCGGCGGGTGTTCCATGCAGGAGATTGGCCGAAGATGCCGAGGGGTAGTGACATGAGGGGAGTTGGTCCGGGGACGGTAGGGGGAGCTGGTCTGGGGGCGCCGCGCGCGGCGCGAGTGAGGGGGATGTCATGAGGAAAGGTCTGATTTCGCTTGCTGCAAGTCGGGCAGGTGCAGCCACTGCACTGCTTCTGGCTGTTGTCCTTCCGGCTCAGATGGTACTTGCGCCGGCGGCGTACGCGGTCAAACCTACTCCCGTCGACCCACCGCCACCTGTGCCCACCGGGACGCTCTACGAGTCGACCGATCCGTTCATCGTGTACACGGATGCGTGGAGCGAGATCGATGACGATGGCGCCTCTGGCGGAAGCTACTCGAGTGTCGACGGCGAGGGCACGGCATCGGTTTCCTTCGATGGCAGCGGCATCCAGGTCATGGCGACCACCGGACCGGCGTTCGGCAAGATGGAGATCATGCTGGACGGTGGCGAGGCCCAACTCGTCGATCTCTACAGCGCGAGTACTGCGTATCAGCAGATCGTGTGGTCAGCCGTCGATCTGGCCGAAGGCGTGCACTCCGTGGAGTTGGCGTGGTCTGGCGAGAAGCATCGCAAGTCGACCTCCGCCGAGGTCAACATAGATGCTGTCGATGTGTTGGGTTCACTTTCCGCGCCGGTGGTTGGAGTGACGGGCGACATAGCGGTGGACACGGTGTGGGCCCCACCTGCACAGTACCTGCTCTCGGGCACGACCTCGGTCAAGGACGGCGTGACGCTGACCATCCAGCCGGGAACGGTGGTCAAGTTCGCGTCAGGCGCCTCGCTGCAGTCGTACGGGCGAATCGTAGCTGGTAGTCCCGAGGGCGACCTGGTGGCCTTCACATCTCTTGAAGACGATTCGCTCGGGGGTGACACCAACCTAGACAGCGATGAGACCACACCGGCAGCAGGTGACTGGGGTGGCCTACGATTCTTTGCGGGCAGTGATGGATCAGTGCTCACAAACTGCACGATCCAGTACGCTCGGGACGGCATCTACGCGTGGCAAGGGTCGTTTGCCCTTGCCGACTCCACGGTCGCGCTGTGCTCGAACTACGGTGTTCGGTGTCTGAGCCTGTCTTCGCCGTCGGGCCTGGATGAATGCATCCTACGGGACAACATGTACACCGGTCTCTACTCCCAAGGACAGTCCGGGTTGACCGTCTCGGACTGTACCGTGACGGGCAACGGGCGTCACGGGATCGCGTTGGAGTCATCGAGCGTAACGGCGGCAAGTGTGAACATCGTTGGCTGCACGATCACGGGGAATGGTACGGCCGACTACTCCAGCGTTTACGTGGACGATCACTCTAACGTGACCATCGAGGATTGCACGCTTGGGGGCGGCATGTACGGCGTCGCCGCGATGACGAACTCGGTGGTCACGGCTGCGGACAACACCATCACCGACTGCAGTTACGCGCCATTCCGCCGGTCGAATAACGCACGGCTTGAGCTGGCCGGCAACGCCACATCCGGAAACCTCTATGAGGCGATACATCTATCCGGGACTGTGACCACAACAGCGACTGTTGGCCACGAAGGGTTGCCCTACGTCATCGATGGCCAGTGGACCGTCGATGACTCTGCAGCTGTCACGATCGACCCCGGTGCAGTCTTCAAGTTCCTTGATGAGTACGACTCGATCGTGATCTGGGGACGTCTCGATGCCCTCGGCGATGCAGACAACCGCATCACGTTCACCTCGATTGCGGATGATGCCGTGGGTGGTGACACAAATGCGGACGGGACGTCGACCACTCCCACGCCCGGCAGCTGGTACTCGATCCGAGTTAGTGAGGGGCTGTATAGCGAAGGACCCGGTGTTGCGACGTTCGACTACTGCGACATCAAGTACGGAGGGAATGGGTCGGCTCTGTATGCCTATGCGGCTCTGAGCTGCAGCGACACCACTCCGACGATCAGCAACAGCCGCTTCCTGGACAACCTTTGCAGTGGCATAGAGGCGTGGTCGTCGTCGCCTGCGATCTCCGACTGCCTCTTCGAGCGAAATGGCAACGGCATCTCCTTCGGCAGCTACTCCTCCGGCACGGTCACTGATTGCGAATTCCGGGATCAGAGAAACACCGGAATCTACACACTCATTTCAAGTCCGTCCGTCACTCGGTCGGTGTTTGCGGACAACGCGCGCTCTGCGCTCAGCGTCCAGTCGAATGCCGACGATCCCGTGCCGGAGGCGCATTACAACGACTTCCTCAGGAACGGTTCGAACGGGAGTACGAACCTCGACCTGTCCTGGTATTGTCCCCGTATCGACGCCCGCTGCAACTACTGGGGCCGCACTTCCGGACCTAGCGCAACCGAGCAGGCAGATGCCCTCTGCGAGCCGTGGCTCTGGTACACGTTCAAGACGCCGAAGAGCGCGCAGGTGCTCGGCGGCAACACCTGGTGCGGCATCTGGGGCGAGCCGGTCAACACCTCCACCGGCAACTTCTACTATCAGGCGCGTGACCTCACGCTCCCCGGCGTTGGACCCGAGATCAGCGTTGGCCGCACTTACAATCACCAGAGCGCCTCAGTGCGCGGCGTCCTCGGCCACGGCTGGACGCTCGATTGCGAATCGTTCGTGCAGCCGCAGAGCGATGGGTCTGCGCTCATGGTCTACCCTGGCGGCGCGCGCAAGACGTTCACGCCCGACGGCAGCGGCGGGTACGTCGCTCCGCAAGGCACGCTCGAGGAACTCGCCAGCGCACCGGCCGGTGGCTGGACGCTCACCTATCTGGACCGCACCGTCAACACCTATGGCTCCTCGGGCACGCTTCTAAGCGTGGCCGACCGCTACGGCAACATCGTTCTTCATACGCGCAACGCTTCCGGTGCGATCACGATGATCGAGGGCTGCGGCGGGCGGTCCGTCACCTTCACCTACACCGGCGACCTGCTCACCAGAGTGGCGGACAGCGCCGGCCGGGAGGTCACCTACGCCTATTCGGCGGCAGGCGACCTGGTCACGGTGACCGATGTCACCGGCGCCGTCACGACCTACACCTCCGATGCGGACCACCGCGTGACGCAGGTGGCCTCCGCCGAGCACCCGGCCGACCCGTTCGTGAGCCACGGCTTCGACGATGCTGACCGTGTGGCCGTGCAGTACGACGGCTACGGCAACGTCGGCACGCTTGACTACGCCGAGGGCGCCACCACGATCACCAACAACCGCGGCTTCACCGAGATCCACCGCTTCGACGACGAGTTCCGCCTGACAGAAGCGATCGATGGCGCCGGTCACTCCACGCACCGCACGTACAACGCAGCGGGGCTCGTGGAGAGCGTGACCGACGGCAACGGCCACACGACGAGCTTCACCTACGACCAAGGCGGCAACCAGACGAGCGCTACCGATGCCGCCGGGCACACCACACGCGCGGGCTACGACCTTGCCAACAACAACATCCTCTGGAGCGAGGACGCCGAGGGGGTCCGCACCACCTACAGCCACGACGCGAGCGGCACGTGCCTCGTCTCTGCCGCCAACCCTGTCTTCGAGGTCGTCTACGGCCACTACGCGAACGGCCTCGTCTCGGATGTCACCCGTGCAGGAGCCACCACGCACTACGCCTACGACGCCGCAGGCCGCCTGACCGAGGTGACCGATCCTTTGGGCGCCACCTCGGCTATGGCCTACGACGTCGTGGGCAACCTCACCTCGACGACCGACGCACTGGGCCGCACCGCGAGCTTCACCTATGACGCCGCTGGCCGAGTGCTCACCGCCACCGACCCGGCGGGGGAGACGGTCTCCTACATGTACGACCGTGACGGCAACCGCACGAGCGCGACCGATGCGCTCGGGCATACCACGCACTTCGCCTACGACGAGCTCGACAAGCTCGCAGGCGTTACCGACCCGCTGTCCAACTCCTGGGCCTACACTTACGACCCCAACTACAGTCTCTCCACCGTCACCAACCCGCGCGGCGCCACCACGAGCTACACGTACTCGGCGAACGATCTTCTTGTCGCCACCACCGACGCGCTCGGGCACACGTGGGCCTTCACCCACGACGCGGCCGGAAACACGCTATCCTCGTCTTATCCGACGGGGGAGAGCGTGAGCCGCACCTACACACCAGACGACCTGCTTGCCGCGAGTGCCTACTCCACAGGCCAGTCCTACGCTTTCGCCTACACGCCGGCCCACCGGCTCTCGAGCGTGACCGACGGAAGCGGTCGCAGCCAGTCGTTTACCTACAACCCCGTGGGGTGGCTGCTATCCGCGACCGACACCGCAGGCGGCACCGCCTTCGCCACCACGTATGGCTACGACGCGGCCGGACGGGTGACGTCGCTCGACAGCGGTGCCGCACCCGAGCTCACCTACGCCTACGACCTCGCCGGGCGCCTCGCCTCGCTCGAGGCCTCGGGCGCCGTCGCGACCTTCACGCATGACGCGGCAGGCGCGCGCACGGGGATGGTGCTCCCTTCGGGCGCCGCCACCTCCTACGGCTACGACGCTGCGGGGCGCATCGAGTCGATCGTCACGACCGCCGCCTCAGGCGTGATCGCCGAGAGCTACACCCGTGATGCGGCAGGGCGGGTCACCTCGGACTCCTCCGGCTCCTACGCCTACGACGACGCTGGTCGCCTGGTGACCTGGACCGCGCCAGATGAGACGGTGACCACCTACACCTACGACGCCGCCTACAACCTCACGGGCGAGAGCGTAGACGGCAGCGCGACGGCGAGCTTCACCTACGACGCCGCCGACCGCATCACGAATGACGGATTCACTTACGATGAGGCCGGCAGCCTCACCTCCGACGGCACGCGCCTCTTCACCTACGATGCCGCCTGCAGGCTCATCTCCGTCGCCGACGCGTCCACGGAGACCACCATCGCCACCTACACCTACGATGCCTTCAACCGCCGCGTCTCGTCCACCGAAGGCACCGCCACCGTCTTCTTCCACTACGACGGGACGAGTGCCCGCGTGATTGCCGAGACCGATGCAAGCGGCGCGACGCTCGCCACCTACGCCTACGACTCGTCAGGCACCCTCTTCTTGATGACACGCGGCGGGGAGACCTACTACTATCACACCAACGCCCGCGGCGACGTGGTGGCGATGAGCGACGCCACCGGCGCCGTCGTCAACACCTACGCCTACGACCCGTGGGGACAGCTCCTCTCGGCAGACGAGACCGTCTCAAACCCCTACCGCTATGCGTCGTACCGCCACGACACCTCGACCGGCCTTTCCTACTGCTGGAACCGCTACTACGCGCCCGAGCTCGGAAGGTTCCTGACGCGCGACATCTACCCCGGCGAGCTTCCCGACCCCGTGACGATGAACCCGTACCTGTACTGCGGCGGGGACCCGGTGAACCGGGTGGATCCGAGTGGGATGCTTTGGAGCGAAATCAGTCTCGGTTTTGGAGTAGCTGCCGCGGTAGTCGGAACCGCGGGCCTGATCGCTTCATCTGCCATTTGGGCGCCGGCTGCTCTTGTCGGGGCAATGGCCTTCACTGCGGCAAGCATGTATTTCAACTGGCGGGCTAACCAGGTGGGAGAGGTATCGGACAAGGTGTATGCGGTGACGCAGACCCTCAGCGGAGTGAGTCTCGTCCTCGGACCATTCGGAACGGCGACTGCCTGGGCAGTGGCGGCGACTGCCACGTCACGCTGCGTCGGGGTCGCGTCAACCGCCACGAGTGTCGCAGACGCGTCTACTCGGTAGCCGTTCTCAGCGCGTTGCCCACGGGCGTTTTGGAGGCCAGAGAAGTGAGTAGACACGATGATCAGGAGACTAAGAGGGGCTTACGCGGAGCGCTCAACCGCGCCTCCAGGGGTCAGATTGCGCTGCTGTCCGGCTGCATAGGCGCTGCGGGACTTCTAGCCCTTTCCATCCAGGAGTTGTTGTTGAATCGCACGGTGTTCCTGCCAGGGTTCGTTGGCGCCGCGCTTATCTTGGCCTACGGGTTGTCAACTTGGGCAATCGAGCGGAGAGCAATACGTGCAGGGCGGCCGGTCAAGGGGATGAGAGACGAACAACTGGCTCCCTGGAAGGTGCGGTATGGGTGGGGAGCAGGATTGGTCACGCTGGCAATACTGCTCTGGATAGTGGGACTGTTGATTGAAGACTGGCTCAGATGAATCTAGCTGCGGACTGTCGCCGCCGCAGTACTCCTCCTCTCTGACGGGAGGCGGGGAGGAGTCTTCGGGATTATCGGTGCGGATTCACGCAGGTCGAAGAGTCTAGAGCCTCAGGCGTTTGCCGACTCCGCGAGTAGCTCGTGCTTAGTGGGTATCCCCCGCTGCGAGGGTTCGATGAGTGCATGAGCAATGAGACCGAATCTGCTCGATACCGCAGGCTACCAGCCCGAGGTGAAAGATTGAGAAAGTCGAAACGGTTGCTTGAACTGCTCGCGGAGTTCGGAGGACCTCGCTTCATAATTCCGAAAGCCAGGCTCCACGATGGAACGGCCCTGAACGTCTGAGCGCCGAACTGCCCCGGCTGTCGTTTCAAAGCGCGCTGGAGTGAAACGCCCCGGGTTTGACGGAG
>DDWT01000006.1 GCA_002347365.1 Actinobacteria bacterium UBA2279 | reverse complement strand
AGCTCGCGTCCGTACCTGAGCTGTGTGGGCCACCGGTCTCCCAGCTGACGAGCTTGGTGGTCACCGTGCTCGTACCGGCCCGGTGGCAGCCGGCGCAGGTGGCCACAGCGGTGTCCAGGAGCTTGACACCGGTGGCGTTTGCGCGGTGGACCGAATGACAGATGCCGCACTTGGCCGTGGTGGCGAGGTAGTTGGCGTGGACTCCCGGGTTGGTCGGGTTGTCGCCAACCTCGGAGAGCACGGTCCCGTCCTGCCCCACGAGGTCCCAGTAGTAGTAATCGGGGGCGCCCCAGGTCTTCAGGTGCCTGGTCGGGTGACACGCGTAGCAGCTTGTGTCGCCCGCAGCTATAGCCGCCGCGACCTCGGGACGAGTGCTCGCATGACACAGGGCGCAGTCATCATCGTGCTCGTTGATGATCGCGTTGTAGTGACACGTCGAGCACGACTTGCTCGCAATCGAATCCTCGTGCGAGAGACTCAGCGACGCTTCCGTGTGGCTGTACACCGAAGGATACGCCGGTGAATGGCATGTCTCGCAGTAGTAGTAGCGAGCGGTGATCCCCGACTGTCTGCCGAGCGGGGATGCGGGAGCGTAGATGTACGGAGAACCGGGGTCGTCGAAGAAGGCTTCGGCGGATCCGTGCACGTACGTACTCGTGCCAGTGAGAACCAGATTCGCGTAGTCGGACACATGACAGTCGGACAGACACGAGCCCGCCGGCCTGGTGGTGAAGTCCGCGCCCTGGTGGTCGATCTCGGATGAGTAGTAGTGCGTATGGCAGGCGGTACAGTTGCCGAGTGGATGGTCTTGATATGTCACGTCGTGGCACATGCTGCAGTCGAGGGCGGCACTGGCGTCGCTCACCCCGTAGCCTAGAACACCGAGACAACATCCGAGACAGAGCAGCAATTGAAGCGCCAGGCGCTTGTGTGAGTACGTCACTTGTCCCCCCGCTGTAGCCTCGAAAGCCTCCTGACTCGCAAGACCGCTTGTCGAATCTTTGCGACAACATAAGCTTTAGTAAGTTCCCCGAAGAGCACTTCTCCGAAACACCGCTGCTCCGAGCTGGGTTGGCACCGGGATCACAGCGTTATCTGAACACAGAGAGGGCCGACCCGGATGGGGTCGACCCTCTCGTCAGCTCTGAATACAAGCCTTCCAAGCCACGAACGGTGCTACTGCGTGAGACCAATACCAGAGGTGTTGGTGCTGTTGCGGTGGCACTTGAGGCAGGTACCGTCGAACGCCTTGTCGCCGGAGCCCACCGAGGTGAGCGTGGCGCCAGCGTAGCCGGCATAGCCCATCCACAGGTACGCACGACCGGCCAGGTTGGTGGCGCCGTACGCGGTCTGCGAGTGGGGGAACGTGTAGCCAGAGGTGGTCGCAGCGTCGGTCTGGTCGTGGCAGCTTACGCAGCTGTTGACCGGGACGTAAGACGCGTGGGTCTCAGTGGCCACAGCCGAGCTCAGGTGACCGGTCTTGAGGACGTAGTCACCGTCGCCGAGCGGGTACATCTGCTCGCGGGTCTCCGACCAATCCTTCTCGATGACGGCAAGCGTCGTGTTGAAGTGGCAGTCGGCCTGGTTGCAGGTGTAGCCAGCGACGAGCGCGGACTTCTCACCGGCGGTCAGGGCGAAGTCACCGACGACCTGGTTCAGGTCGGTGGCATTGAAGCCACGATCCGCGTCGGTGTCCTTTGCGAGGGCAGCGGCGATGATCGGGTCGGCCTGGTCGCTGATCAGCTTGCCGCCGAGCAGCGCGTAGCTGGACACACCGACACCGTGCGGGCTGTTGGTGTGGCAGCGACGATTGGTGCAGCTCGCGTCCGTACCTGAGCTGTGCGGGCCGCCGGTCTCCCAGCTGACGAGCTTGGTGGTGATGGTGCCGGTACCGGCCCTGTGGCAACCGGCGCACGTGGCGACGGATGCGTTCAGGAGCTTGACACCGGTGGCGCTGGCGCGGTGGACCGAGTGGCAGATGCCGCACTTGGCCGTGGTGGCGAGGTAGTTGGCGTGTACTCCGGGGTTGGCCGGGTTGGCGCCAACGTTATACAGGAACGTGCCAGCAGGATCGCTAGCTCCCGACTGCGAACCCCAGGAGTAGTAGTCCTCGAGGCTGTTCCATGTCTTGGGAGACGTCGCGTATGCGGATGCCGCGAATACAAAGGTCAGGGCGATCGCAAGCGCGACGACGAGAACAGTCTTCTTCACACGAACTCCTTCATTGTGGGTGATATGAAATGCTCGTTTCATACAAACACCTCCTTCCTTGAGCAAATTTACAGACGCCCCTCGCATACTGCCGCATAGCGGAGACGCGGGCACGTGGCTGTTCTTAACCAAACTATATCCCATCGGCACCACTTCCTCAAGGCTCACAACGCTTGATCTGTGCCCATTTGGTGCCTGAAGTCAACGTACCTTCACTAGCTTAATCGGTACCAATTTCATTGTTCTTCAGCATTTCCCGACGAACGGGTCCCCTCTTCCGACGAGCGCGCACAAACAGTGAGCCCACGAGCGCCACGACGAGCACAAGGAACGGAAGCAGGCACGCTCGGAGAGGCCCGGTGAGAGCCCGACGCACTGCAGCAGTGACGTCTCCGCCACTCGACGAGTCGGGGATGCGCACGATCTGCACGCGATTGTTGAGGGTGTCGGCAACCGCGAACCAATCACGCGCAGGGTCGTATGACACGCTGGTCGGGTAGAAGAACAGCCCGTCATCCGCCCCAGCGTCGCCGTACTTGCCCACGAAAGTGCCGTCCGGCTCGAACACGGCGAGTGCACACTCGAACATGTCGATGACGACGATGCGTCCCGCACCGTCGATCGTGAGCCCGAGCGGGAGCTGCAGCGCATCCTCTCCCTGCAGCACAGCGTCAGTGACCTCCCCGACCGTCAGGCTGCCACCCACCATCTCGGCACCGTTACCCGGCTTTCCCGTGCGCATCATCCACAGCCGCTTGCCGTCTTTATCGTAGGCGGACAACCGGTTGTTGAACGAGTCGGCGATGTAGATGGTCCCGTCATCACCGATGGCCACACCGTGGACATAGTCGAATTCAGCGTCACCGTGTCCGCGAGAGCCGATCACCTGGATCGGCTGATGTTGCATGTCAAGGATGGCGAAACCGGCCACGGCGCCAACGACGATCCTGTCCTCGGAAACTGCAACCGAGACCGGCTGGGGGATACTGAACGAGCCTGCCTCGTTACCGTTCCTATCGAGCACGCGCACCGTATCGCTCATGGTCTCGCATATGTAGAACAGCCCGTCAGGACCTATCGTGAGGCGCGATGGCGCGAACAACGGTGCATCTTCGGGACCCCTGAGCGCGCCGATGAACTCGCCATCGGCGCTGAAGTGCATGAGCATCCCGTGCACACCGTCAGTGACCCACAGCGAACCGTCACTATCCGGCACAGCCATCTGCGCGCTCTCCAGCTGATCATCGACAGCATCACTCATGCCGTATATGGAGCGGACCCACTGCAGTCCGGCCGTGTCGATCTCAGCGCGTGAGCCACCGGGCACACCGACGAGACGAACGAGCAGGTTGACCGCAAGCCCCAGTGTCAGTAGCAGCACCACCAGCACGAGAGTCAGGATGCGGCGTCCGCGACGCGACTTCACCGCGCGATCGGACCGAATGGTGGATTCGGCGTCAGCAGAACGCGTCATGGCGTGACCCCCAACTTCTCAAGACCTCGCAGGGCTTCGGTGCTGTCAGGGATGAACCCAAGGGCCTTGCGAAGATCCGCCTCGGCACCACTCTTGTCTCCTGTCTCGATCTTGGCCATGCCGCGATCGATCAGAATGTCTGCGGCCGTCGGCTCGTAGTCGAGATAGAGATCGAACTCGGCAATCGCCTTGTCCCAATGTCGCATATCGCGATAGGCATATGCCTTGATGAGCAGCGCTTCGTAGTAGTTGCTCGGCAGGCCATCGAGTCGTGCACTGTTGGCGGTCATACCGCCCGCAGCGATCAGAGAGTCCCAGTAGTCCTTCATCTGCTTCATGGCCGCGTCTGCGGATTCGATCGCGCTGTCATACTGCTTCTGTGCGCCATACAGCCGGGCTTCTGCGAGTGTGAACTCTGCGGTCTGAGAGTCATCGATGCTCGCGCGGCCGTCGGCGATGACGCCCTTGGCACGGGCGTACTGCCCGCTGGCGATCAGAGAGGCGATGTACTGCCCCCACACCGCGGTGTCGGTAGATCCCTGGCGAACCGCTTCACCGGCGACAGCAGCCTGCTTCTCCGCAAGAGTACGCGGACCTGAAGGCGTAAGGACGCCCGTGACGAGCGCGCTGATGACGGTCACCAGAAAGAGCACCAGGATAACGACAGCGGTCCAGGTCATCGCTCGCACGACCGGATCCCGGAAGATCCCACGGTGCTGCGTCGCGGCACTGTGGCGCGAGGCGGGTCGGACCGGGGGTCCAGCGTCAGACATCAGCGTCCTCCTGTTGTTGAGCGTGGGCGACCATACGTGCATGCCCGAAGGTCGCGCCATAGTGTACACGAGACACATATCGCACATGAGCGTTCATGAGAATATCCACGACTACTCCACATCGCGTATCAGTCAGAGCAAGATGGGTGCCGAGTCCGGCGTCCTTGTGCATCATTTCTCAAGTGGGTGCTGCCGCTCATGAAGAGAATGCCGGATGAGGCACTTGTCGCGAGGTGTCGCACGGACAGCACTCATGAGCATGCGCAGCGTGATTCTAGCATCACTCGGCACCTCCCCGCCTACCGCAGCGGGTCGAATGCGCCGAGGCGCGCTAACACCGCAAGATACACGCGGCGAGGGAGTCTGCAGAACAGGCGTAGGAGAACACCGTGCGTGCTTACCTGTCGAAGAGCACGGCTCGGCCAGAGTGCCGCACAGACCGGTGATACCCGCCAACCCGGAAAACGCTGCTCGAGCAGCCCGATTGCTCCAGCGATGTAGGCGGAGCGCACCTCGGCACTCGCCAGCATGAAGAAGTCAGGGTAGCGACCCGCCACCAGGTGCGTAAGATGCAGGCGCAAGAGCGCATCGCGATGCGTGTCGCTCAGACCGGCGTCAGCGAAGAAGTCGTCCAGGGTGCTGAACGCCCCGATCAGTTCGAGGTAGCGCTCCCCTTTGTCACCTGTGATCGAACCGGTCCGATCGCGCCGATACCGGTACAAAGGCTCATCGACCTTCTCAACGCGCTTCGCGAACGCCAGCCACCGATACACCGTGGGCAGGTCTTCGAAGGCGACTCCTACCGGGAAGCGGATACCGGACCGCTCGACCAACTCGCGATCGATGAGCTTGTCGCACGCACTCGCGTCCACCCGGTAGAGCAGGCGCGGCTCCTCAGAAAGAGAGTGCCCGAAGACACTCATGTCGGGCTCAGGCAGATAGGACACGGCCCCGGCGGCTGTGAAGCTCTCGATGCCACAGATAACGAAATCGGCCCCCGTGCCGACGGCACGGGCGACCATACGCGAGAGCATCTCCGGTTCGGCCAGGTCATCACCGTCGACGAAGGCGAGGTACCGTCCGGCCGCCGCATCGATCCCAGTGTTGCGCGCATCGCCGAGTCCACCGTTGGGTTTGGTGATCAGGCGGATCCGATCGGCATGCCCGGTCACGTAGCGCTCGGCGATTGCGTGCGAATCATCGGTCGACCCGTCATCCACCACCAGGACTTCGAGATCATCGAGCGTCTGAGCCAGCAGTGAGTCCAGGCATGGCCCGAGATACTCCGCGACGTTGTAGACGGGGACGATGACCGAGACGAGGGGCGAGCTCATCACACGCCCTCCCTGTGCGGCACGAGCCGGCGAAGGCGCGTGCCCAGCGATGTCCTCTCGGCGGATGTCAGCACGAGCCCGTAAGCGACTAGCCAGTACACGCCCACTGAGAGCGCGACCGAGGTTGCGACGCCCAGAAGGCTCCCGGTCAAGTCGGTGGCACGAGCGATCCATACAACCAGTGCAACGACCGGCAGAAGCAGATACGCCGCAAGCGCACCGCCGATCCACTGCCGCACGGTCGCACCCGTCTCCTTCAGCGCAAGCTGCGCATAGAGGGGAAGCTCGAGCAGGCCGGCCACAAGGGTGCCGACTGCGACACCAACGATGCCGTACTGCCGCACGAGCACCAGACTCAGGCCGATATTCAGAAGTGCGAGGCCCAGCCCTCGGGGTACCCAGGCCGAGAAGCGTCCCTTGCCGATGAGGATAGCGTCGCCCGTCTGATACAGGGGCACGAAGAGTTGGGCCAGCACCAGAACCTGGGCGACGATGATACTCCCCTTGAAATCGGCGCCGAACCACGCAAGAACGAACGGCTCAGCCACCACGATCAGAGCCAGGGCTATCGGCGCCACGCCGAGAGACACGTATCTGCCGCCCCGAATGAACAGCGTGCGGAGAGACTCGGCATCTTCGCGGGCCGCCATCCCCGAGGCGACGGGGAGCAACGCAGAAGTCGAGAGCCCCGTGAACTGCCCGACGAGCATGCTGAGTTTGGCGGCCACTTCATAGACGACTACCGCAGCCGGGCCGATGAAGATACCGATCACCAGGCGGTCGACCTGTTCGCGATTGAAGAACTGCGCGATGCTCGCCACGAAAATGGGGAGGCCACCCGAGAACAGTTCCATAGCCACGGGGCGGCTCGGCAGGGAGGCCAGTGAACCCGCGGGCCTCAGCCGGAACAGTGCGAGGATATTGAGCAGCGACCCACCCATCATCGTCGCGACACCAAGCGACATCAGCGTGACCGGTCCTGCACCGGCGAGGAGCACGATGCCGATGCCTACGACATTCGCGATCGTCGAGATGATCGAGGTCCTGGCGACGATGTCGTAGCGCTCCATGCCCGCCAGGACATGGGCCCCCACCGTGGTCGGCCAGTACCAGAGCTGACCGGCTGCCCCCACAAGCAGCAGCGTCCTGAGCAGGTCGGCCTGTCCGCTTGAGACGCGGAACAGGTCGCTCGCGACCACGGCGATGACCGCGATGACCGCCGCGACCACGATGCCGAGCACCAGCAGAAGTCCGGCCGCCGAGGAGACGGTCTTGCGGAAGCTTTCGGCGTCATCGAGCGAGACGTGGCGCGCAACGAGTCGAACTGTCGAGGCACCCACGCCGAAGTCGAACATCGCGGCCATGCCGATGACGGAGAGGGCGATGATGTAGACACCGTATTCCACCACACCGAAGGCGCGGACAAGCAGCGGGAAGAAGACCAGGGTCGAGATCAGCGACGCGAATTGAGCGGCCGCGTTCATCGTCGTGTTGGCGACGATACCTCGCTTCCGGTGCGAACCGGCGTTGTCGGCGGTGTCGGTCACGGTCCTCATCTTCCGCAGCGGTATCCATCGGTCATGATAGCATCGTAGCGTTGCATCACCCCGACTGTGACCGATACGGAGTGCGATGAACGGGTCATCTCTGAGAGGCGTGCTGACGAGCGCCCGGCGCTGGCTGCGTAACCGGCTGCCCCTCAGCTACGGGATGCGCGGTACGGCGCCCATGAACCCGTCGTTCGGCGCAGGCGAAGGCACCCCTATCGACCGCTACTACATCGAGCGCTTTCTGGCGTCTCAGCGCTCCCACATCTCCGGTGCGGTCCTGGAGATCGGGGACCGCAGCTACACCGAGCACTTCGGCGAGAACGTGACCTCAAGCGCAGTACTCAGCGCCGTTTCAGGCGCAGGCGTCGACTTCGTAGGCGATCTGGCCTCATGTCCCGAGATACCCGACAACTCCTTCGATTGTGTGCTCCTCGTGCAGACGCTCCACTACCTCTACGACATGGAGGCCGGCGTCGCCGAGCTGGCGCGGATTTTGAAGCCGGGGGGCTGTGTGCTGTGCACCGTCCCGGGCATCAGTCAGGTGAGCCGCTACGATATGGTCCGCTGGGGCGACCGCTGGCGCCTGACTTCCCTCTCTGCAGCCGAACTGTTCGCCACAACCTTCGATCCGACCCGGGTCGATGTCTCCGCGTTCGGCAACGCGCTCTCCGCCGTCAGCTTCCTCCAGGGTGTGCCCGCAGAGCGGATCAAGAGCGCGAAGCTCGACGTGCGCGAGCCCGACTACGAACTCGTGGTCTGCGTCATTGCAGCAAAGAAGGGATCGGGCGCGTGACATCCGTGAGATCCACGCTCAGCCGGACGTGGCGCAGATCACGGGCGGCAGTCGGCGGCTCGGCGATCGTCCTCACGTACCATCGGGTGGGCGACGTCACCAACGACCCGCATTCGCTTGCCGTAAGCGTTGAGAACTTCGCGGACCAGCTGCGAGTGATCGCCAAGCACTATCGCGCGCTCACGGCACGCCAGCTCGTGTCACGGGTAGCAGCCAAGCGCCGCCTCCCACACCGGGCAGTGGTGCTGACCCTGGATGACGGCTATGCGCAAACGCACGCGACCGCGGCTTCACTACTGACGGCCGTCGGCCTACGCGCAACGTCGTTTCTGTGCAGCGACGCCATCGGCATGGCCGGCGAATACCCGTGGGACTGTACCGACCCCATGTTGTCCGCACGTCCAAGCCGCCGCATTCTCACCTACACGGAAGTCCTCGAACTTCGCGCCGGCAAGGCCATCGAGTTCGGATCTCACACACGCAGCCACCCACGACTCTCACAGCTGGACGAGGCCGCACAGCGCGAAGAGATCATCGGGGGAAAGCAGGCCCTCGATGAGATGCTCGGGAAGCGCGTCGAACTGTTCGCCTACCCGCACGGTGGCCCGAAAGACATCGACGCCACATCGATCAGCCTTGCCAGAGCGGCAGGATTCATGGGCGCCTTCACGACCAGACCGGGCATCGTAACGCCATGGAGCCCCCTGTACGAACTGCCCCGCTACCACACCGAGAACGTCTCCGGCGATGAGCTCCGCACGTTGCTCGACCGCTGGTTCGCCTCGGCGCGCTAGACGCGCGTCACCGGCCCTGTAGTGTCCTCACACTCACCAACGACCCATTCGTCGATGGCGCGGTCAGAGCGGCCCCACTCGTAGGATGCCTTATGTTCGAAGTCGCAGTGACGGCACCAGGGCACGGGCTGCATGAGGAAGTCCATGATCGAGTAGGGCTTATCGGCGACAGAGATCGAGTCCCGCTCCCCCGCATCGACTCCCTCTACCCCATAGCGATCGGTGAAGATATCGATGAATGCGGTGTACGCGCAGGGGTAAAGCCGACCGTCCCGAAGTATCGGGCAGTTCATGACGCCGCGGCACGACCGGAATGACGCCTTCGCGTCCTGTTTGCCCTCGATATCGATGGGCAGCTTGAAGAACTCCTCGCGCGGGTCCGTCCACTCGATCTCGACACCCTGCGTACGGGTCAGTGCATCGATCTCAGCACGCGTCGGCCCTGCAGGATAGTCGTCACACAGCAGCCAGGCTCCGGCGGTTCGCATGGCCTCCCAGAACTCATCGGGCATGTGCGGCACTTTCACACCGTTCGTCATGACGTTGATGCGTGATTCAGGGAACAGCTCGCGCGTCGTCGTGATGAACGACGCGATCTCCGGGTGCAACAGCGGCTCGCCACCCAGCAGGAAGATCTCTGTGATGCCTGAGAACACCTCTGTGAGACGGGTCATGTCCGCACGATAGGCGTCCAGGTCGGCGAAACGCTGCGGGGAGATGTTGCTGAAGTGCGTACACCCTTTGCAGTTGAGGTTGCAGTGATCCGTGACGTGGAAGAGCAGCCGATGAAGCCTTGGCGGCTTGTGCCGAACATAGCGCTGGAACGCGAAGACAAGCGGGTCGGTGCGCGAGACGTAGCCCGGGACGTAGAAACGGCGCATGATCACGTCTTTCACACCGTCTACGAAGTGTGCGGGGAGCACCGCACGTACGGCTCTGCGCAATGGTGCGGGAATCGCCGAGAAGATGCTCACCGCTGCACCTCCCCGGACTCCACGGTGCCCGTCTCGGCTGATGTCCGTCCGGGCAGGTCGGTCCACTGCCCAATGGACTGCTCGCCTTTGCTCCACTCGTACCAGTGCAGACTCCCCTGGTCGCAGTGACGGCACCACGGTACAGGCGAGAGCAGGAAGTCCATGATCTCCCACGGCGTCTCGCTCCCGTAGATGGAGATCGAGTCCGCATCGGTGGCCTGAAGTCCCTCGATGCCATACCGCTCGCGGAAGATGTCGATGTAGGCGATGCGCGCACAGGGATAGAGACGCCCGTGGCGCAGGTTGACGCAGTTGTCCACGCCGCTGCAGGCCGCGAAGGACTCGGCGGCGTCTCGCGTTCCCTCAAGATCGATGGGGATCGTGAAGAACCGGTCGCGGTCCTGGGTCCACTTGAGTCTGACGCCTCGCTCGGTGGCCATCTCGGCGATCTTGTCGTTGTCGACTTCCACCGGATAGCGGTCGCAGTACAGCACGACGCCTGTCTCGGCCAGAGCGGTCCAGACCTCTTCGGGCATGCGCGTCACGAGCAGGCTGTTGGTGAACAGGTAGGTCTTGGCGTGCGGGAAACACTCGTAAGCGATGCGGACGAAGCGCGCGACGTCCGGGTGCAGGAGCGGCTCTCCACCGAGAAGGTAGATCTCGCGCACGCCTGCGAATACCTCGGCCAGACGATGGAGGTCGCGCGAGAACTCCTCCGGGTCGGCCAGGGCCGGTTCGGCGATGTTACTGAAGTGCGAGCAGCCCCGACAGCGCATGTTGCAGTGGTCCGCTACGTGGATATCGAGGTGGTAGAGCACGGGGCGCGAGTGCAGCACGCGTCGCCGCAAGAATGTGATCGCTTTGAGTTCGCGAAGCACCGTCCCGGCGTTGCGCTCGTATAAGACGTGGATGATGGTTCGGCGTGCAGCGTCGACGAAGCGGGCGGGCAGCAGAGCACGCACCGCTTTGCGGCTCCACGCTGGAGTCAGTTTGAAGACGTCGAATTCCACGCGAATCGCTTCCGTCGAAGGCCCGGGCGCTGTCGGCGCCCTACAAGCGACTATCATACCGAAGGCAGCGCCGGATACTCGCGCTACAATCTGAAGACTACGACCGGCCGAAGGTCAACCATGACACGATCAGACCTCCAGATCCTGCAGGTATCCGCCAGCGACGTCGGCGGCGGTGCGGAGAACGTCGCCCTCACGCTGCACCGTGCGTATGTGGCGCGCGGGCTTGGGGCACACCTCGCATTGGGTACCATGCGCCGAGACACCCCTGCCGCTGTGGAGATTCCCGGCGGCGCACCGCGAACGGCGATCTCCTTCGCCGGCCGGATGCGGCGGCGCGCCTCTCGGCTGCTCGCCGACCCGGGCTCGATTGTGGACCGCGTGCGCGGCCTGGAGGACTTCAACTTCGCCGGCACCCGCCAACTGCTCTCACTCACGTCCCCTCCGCCGAACGTCCTGCACCTCCACAACCTGCACGGCGGCTACTTCGACCTCCGGGAACTGCCCACGCTCTCTCACGCGCTGCCTACCGTGATCACACTGCACGACACCTGGCTGACGGCTGGGCACTGCGCGTATACCCTGGGCTGTCCTCGCTGGCTCACGGGCTGTGGGGAGTGTCCGGACATCTCGCGCCCCATGGCCATCCCGCGCGACTCTTCGGCGGCGAACTGGCGGCGAAAGCGCGACATCTACGCCCGCTCGCGACTGTTCATCGCCGGGCCGTCTCGCTGGGTACTCCAAGCCGCCGCGGAGTCGATCCTCGCCGAGGCGACCGCGGAGCAGTTCCTCATCCCCAACGGTGTCGACACAGCGGTGTTTGCGCCAGGGGACAAGGCCGAGGCACGCCGGATGCTCGGACTGGATCCGGAGGCGTTCCTCGTCATGTTCACCGCCGGCGGGGAGCGACCCAACCCGTTCAAGGGCACGGCGACCGTCCTCGCGGCAGTACCGGGAGTGTCGGCGCAGATCGTCGGCCGTCGCGTCGTATTCCTGGCGCTCGGCGGTGTGGAGACCTCTTTACCCGGTGACCACGTTGTGCGGGTGCCTTTCGTCGAGGACCCGGCGACTGTCGCTCGCTACTTGCAGGCGTCCGACATCTACATCCACATGGCGGTCGGCGACAACCAGCCCCTCGCCATCCTTGAGGCGCTCGCATGCGGCACTCCGGTGGTCGCAAGCGCCGTGGGGGGCATCCCCGAGATCATCGCGGACGGCGTCACCGGCGTTCTCGTGCCGATGCACGACACCGACGCCCTGACCGCCGCGATCGTCTCGCTGGCCAACGACAGCGATAGGCTGCATGCAATGGGTTCGGCCGCGGCCGCATACGCGAAGGCGAATCTTACCGTCGACCGTATGGTGGACGCCTACCTCGCGATGTATCAGGCGATGCTCAGCGCTCGCGGGATGCCAGCGCCCGCTTGATGATCTCGGCACGCTGTCGTGCCCGCGTGTCCCAGGAGTAGCAAGTGACCGCGGCCTCGCGCCCGCGAGAACCCATCTGCGCAGCGCGTGCAGGGTCCTCGGCCAGCAGGGACACGGCTCCGACGAGCGCGCCTGCATCACCGGGCGGTACGAGGATGCCACAGTCGTGCTTTCGTACCACCTCGGAGATACCGACCGTGTCCGACGCAACGACGGCGACACCGCACGCCATCGATTCGTAGAGCTTCAGCGGCGAGAACTTGGCGTCACGCTCGGGAGCGACCATCGGGACGAACGACAGCAGTGCATGCGAAGCGACGCGCGCGACGTCCGCGTACGGGAGCTTGCCGACATAGCGCACGCGGTCCGGCATCTCGGCAACAGCACGTTCGACCTCAGGCCGCAAAGACCCGTCCCCCACGAATACCAGGCTCAGCCCGACCGGCCACTGAGCAGAACGCACTGCGGAGAGCAGCGTCGGGATCCCCTGCCACGCGGGGAATTGGCCGAAGAATACCGCGTATCGCTCGGGGAGACCTTCCATGCGGAGGGCATCGGGGGTGAACACATCGGTGTTGGCACCGTTGCCGTTCGTCACGACGTTCGGATTGCCGGTGTCCTCTGCGAGCCACGCAGTGAGCCCTTCGGCCACCGAGATGATCACGAGCGCGTCGCGGTACTGCCTGCGCTGGAGATGCTCGAACAGCGGTCGGGCGAAGCGGGTGACTGGCCAGGCGATGAACAGGTCCTCGTAAGGGCCGTTGCACTCCTGCACGACAGGGACGCCGGCGCGGCGGGCAGCGGTCGCAGCTCGATACGCCATGGGATGCGCCCGGACGTAGAGAAGATCGTAGCCCTCGATGGCGGCGGCAAGCCTGCGCCGGACCCGGTACATCTCGGCAAGGCGGCCGAGCGGACCGGGTGCAGCCTCAGGGTAGGTGACGAAGTAGCGATCGACCTGCCAGCCGAACGCTTCGAAGCCCTTGATGGGCTCGGTCACCGCGGCCCAGCTGTCCTGGCCCTCGACGACCGCCTGCAGGCTCAGATACGCGATCCTCATCCGCCGTTGCGCCACCTTCGGGTCCGACATCATGGCAGCTAGTGTACAGTAGTCTCGGCTTTCGCAGACCCCCGCGACAGGCACGGACGGACGCATGAGAATCGCGACGATAAACGCATCGGTCACCGGCGGCGGCGCCGAGTTCGTCGCGCGCTCGCTGCACGAGGAGTACCTCGCGCGTGGACTGGATGCGTGGCTGCTCGCAGGCAACGTCAACGCGCCCGCGCACAACGTCATCGAGATACCCAATGAGGCCTATCGGGGTCCGTGGGCGCGCACCGTGCGCCGTGCCGCGAAGAACGTCGCAGCTCACAGCACACACGATCGCGACGGCTGGTGGTATGCGAACCGTACGCTGAGGACGATCGCGGAGCCGGTGCGCTTCTCAGCCGTCGCGCAAGGTCACGAGGACTTCGAGCAGCCGGGCACGGCGCATCTGCTTGAGATGACCCCGCAGCCACCTGACGTGCTGCACTTCCACAACCTTCATGGCTCGTATTTCGACATACGCATGCTCCCTGAGCTCACGCGCGCCACACCTTCGGTGATCACGCTGCACGACACCTGGCTGCTCACCGGCCATTGCGCCCACCCGATCGAGTGCGAACGTTGGCTGTCGGGATGTGGGGCGTGCCCCCATCTCGACCGCTATGTGCCACTTATGCGTGACGCGAGCGCCGCCAACTTCGCACTGAAGCGACGAGTACTCGGCGACAGTTCGCTGGCATTCGCAGCTCCGTCGCGTTGGGTACTCGACATTGCCGAGCAAAGCGGCGTTCTCGCAAGCGCGCTCGATGCGCGCGTCATCCCGAACGGGATAGACACCGGCGTGTTCTCACCCGGCGACCGCACGAGCGCGCGCGCATCTGTCGGCTTGCCTCCTGACTCGACCGTGATCGTGACCGCCGCGCGCGCCATCGCATCCAACCCCTTCAAGGGCTTCGATGTGCTCATCTCGGCATGTGAGTCACTCGCAGGGCAGGGCACGGTCGCAACGCTGCTGGCGATCGGGAGCGAGGGAGCCGCGCAGCGCATCGGCGACATCGAGATCCGATTCGTCCCGCCGGTGAACGACCCCGGGGTGATGGCGGCCTACTACCGTGCAGCTGACATCTACGTCCACCCTGCGCGTGCCGAGGTGCTCGGCCTCACCATCCTGGAAGCAATGGCGTGCGGGACCCCGGTCGTCGCCTCTCGGGTAGGCGGCATACCCGAGGTGGTGGTCGACGGCGAGAGCGGACTGTTGGTCCGGCCCGGCGATGAAGTCGATCTCGCACGATCGCTGTTCGCGCTCCTCGGTGACCCCGGTGAACGCGAGCGTATCGGCGCGAATGGAGTCCGATCCGCCACCGCGCGCCACACGATCGCGGCGCAGGCAGACGCCTACCTTGCGTACTACGAGGAGACCGTCCTCGCGCGCGACACGCAGGGAGCAGGCCGATGAGCCGGCCCCTTGTCTCGGTCCTTACGCCATCGTTGAACCAGGCGCGCTGGCTCTCAGACAACCTGCACTCGGTGGCGGTACAGACCTACCCCGACATCGAGCACATCGTCATGGATGGCGGGAGCACCGACGGCAGCATCGAGCTGCTGCAAGCAGCAGGCGATAACGTCGTGTGGCGCTCGGAGCCCGACGCCGGTCAGGCCGACGCCCTCAACCAGGCGTTCGCACTATCCACCGGCGAGATCATCGGCTGGATCAACTCGGATGATGCCTACTTCGACGAGCGTGTCGTCGAAGATGTCGTCGCCTATTTCGACCGCCACCCTGAGGTCGATGTCGCCTACGGGCACGCTCTGCAGACAGCGGCGGACGGCCATGCCATACAGGTCCTGTGGGCGCCGTCATTCGACGCCGACCTGCTCAAGGCTCTCGACTTCATACCGCAACCCGCCGCGTTCATCCGCCGCAGCGCGCTGGCAGAACCGATGCTGGATGTCGACTTCCACTTCGGGATGGACTACGAACTGTGGCTGCGCCTGCATAACGAAGGGAGGCGCTTCGGTCGCGTCAGTCGGATCCTCGCGATCGACCGCCACCAGCCGGAGCGGAAGTCCTTGACCACCAAAGACGTGTACCGCGCGAACCTCGCACTGCTCGAGGCACGCTACGAGATGCATCTGTCCTCCGAGTGGGAGCGACAGCGGACGACGTTCTACGTCCGGCAACGACTGGCGGGGGCGCTTCTCATCCCTCGCGTCGCGCCGGACCGCGTCGCCTTCACCGCTCCCCACGGAATGAAGAGTGGCCTGTTGCAGCGCCAGCTGCTCTCGCGCAAGAGCACGTGGCCCGAGGAGTACAGATGAGTCGGCCCCTCGTCTCCATTCTCACGCCTTCACTGGACCAGGCGCGCTGGCTCTCAGACAACCTGCACTCGGTGGCGGTGCAGACCTACCCCGACATCGAGCACATCGTCATGGATGGCGGGAGCACCGACGGCAGCATCGAGCTGCTGCAAGCAGCAGGCGATAACGTCGTGTGGCGCTCGGAACCCGACGCCGGTCAGGCCGACGCCCTCAACAAGGCGTTCGCTCTCTCGTCGGGTGAGATCATCGGCTGGATCAACTCGGATGATGCCTACTTCGACGAACGTGTCGTCGAAGATGTCGTCGCCTACTTCGACCGCCACCCTGAGGTCGATGTCGCTTACGGGCACGCGGCGCAGGTGGATCACAACGGGCGGATCATCTGGATGATCTGGGTCCCGCCGTTCTCGGGCCGAATCCTGCGGATCGTGAACTTCATCGGCCAACCGGTGGCGTTCATCCGCCGACGCGCGCTGTCAGATCCGATGCTCGACGCCACATATCACTTCGCGATGGACTACGAGCTGTGGCTTCGCCTGCAGCGCGACGGTCGCGTCTTCCGCAGGATGAACCGCATCACCGCCGTCGACCGGCACCAGCCCGACCGCAAGTCCGAGACGATCTCACACGTGCTGCACGCGGACATAAGCAGACTTGCCGAGACGCACGGCCGCGGCTATCCGCGAGGCAAGCGCGTGCTCTCTTGGGGCTTTTATGCGTGGCGTCGAGCGATGGGCGGCATGCTCATCCCCAAGATCCCGGACCGGCTTGCGTTCACCGACACGCAGACGCCAAGGTCAGAGATCGTCCGTCGACAGCTGTTCTCCTGGAACAAGGCATGGCCGAGGGACTACCGGTCGCCCGAAGCCTTCTAGACGCTACGTGGTGGCGACGGCTGATCGCCGATCTCGCCATGCGGAGACGATCCGACCGACCGCATATGCGAGCGCCACATACATGAACGGCACGTAGGGATACACATAGCGAGACAACCCCAGGTAGTAGGATGCGCCGAGGGTGATCACTACGACATTCATGAGCAGGAAGGCGAACTCCACCCGCTGCGGCCCACCCCGACGCAGAGTCATCCAGCCGAGCGCGGACAGACCCAGAATCGCGACGATCACATGGATGCGCAAGACCCAGTAGCCCGCGACAGCGAGCACGGTGTCCCAGTAGAACGGCAACAACCAGGTCGCGGCCGGCTTCGTGACGAGATAGGTGACAAGCACGTCAGCCGGTGCTTCCCGCCAGCGGGATGCCAGGTGCTGCCGTCCCGCCTCGGCA
>DDWT01000005.1:54516-87596 GCA_002347365.1 Actinobacteria bacterium UBA2279 | reverse complement strand
AATCACGACACCATCTTGCGCAGATAGGAATACGGGTTGACGGCGTTCGGCGTGTGGATCTCGAAATGCAGATGCGGGGCGCTTGCACTCGCGTTTCCCGACGAACCGACGTACCCGATGACGTCCCCGGCCTGCACCGAACCGGAGCCCACCTTCACGCTCTGCAGGTGCGCGTAGTAGTAGCGCGTACCATCGGCTGACGTCAGCCAGATCGTGAGCCCGCCGAGTCCGCTGCGCTTGGACATGACCGTCCCGTCCTTGACGGCAACGACAGGCGTCCCCGCCTTGGCCATGATGTCGGTCCCTTTGTGGCGTCTGCCACCACTGCGGGCAAAGTCCCAGCTGTCTATGTAGTTGACCGGTCCCGCCACAGGGAAGATGCCGTACCTCGCGACTGCCGCCTCACGCGCCGCGGCCTTCTCGGCCTCGATACGAGCCTGCTCGCGGGCCTGGGCCTCGGAGAGCAGTGTGCGCGCATCGATGATATCTGCGGCGTGGATCTGCACCGTATTGCGAAGCATGTCGAGCTCAGTGGCGGCAGCCTCTCGCTGTGCGCGCAGCTCTGCGAGCTGCACCCCTGCGGCGACAGTCGCCTCAGTCTCGACACGGAACGGCATGTAGACTGGCGAGAGATACACTTTGAAGAGCCCGACAGCAACGTCGCCCACATCGGTCGGCTGAAGCTCTTCGGCTATCGCGATGCGCGAGTCAAGCACGGCGATATCGGTCTGGAGTTCAGTGATACGTTGAGTCAGGGTGGTGAGCGCCCCTTCGGCAATGTCCAGGCGCGACCGCGCGTCACTGGCGGTGAGGGTGAGAGACGGCTGCACTTCCGCAGCGAACGCGTTGCCGGGCAATGCTATGGCGGCCACCATCAGTGCCGCCGCGATGGTCGGCGCTAGGCGCCGCTTCGTGTTACTCATAAGCCTCCGGGATCGGGGTCATTGCTACCCTGGACACGTCCGGCAACAGATCCGGACGGTGGGCACAAGGCATACCCTACGCAAGTGTGGTGCCAATCCCGCGAGGCCGATGTGGAGATGCTGTGGTGCCGCCTACGCCTTCCGGCCGCCACGGTAGACGACGACATCGACGTCCTCCATGGTGATCAAGCCGTCTCCGACCATCGCCGAGAAGACCTCCATAAGCGCCGTGATACGTGACTCCACATCGATCACGCAGACCACGACGGGAAGGTCTGACGACATCCTGAGCAGGTGCTCCGCGTGGATGACGCTCGTCGCGCCGAACCCCTCGATGCCGCGTAGCACGGTGGCGCCGGCACATCCCGCTTTGCGCGCCTGATCCACCAGGGCGGTGTAGAGAGGCTTGCCGTCGTACTTCTCGTTCTCACTGACATACGCCGAGAGACGTTTCGCGCTTCCATTCAACCTGATGGGGGGTGTCACAACTCTCATCCTTTCCGTGCGTCCAGAAGCGCGGCTACCCTGTCGAGCAGGTGTCGCGCAATCGTTCGTTTGCCGAACACAGGTGTTTCGTCCACCCGCTCTGCGGTCACGTAGTACACCTTGTTGTGCTCCGTTCCGAATCCCATCGAGGGATCCGAGACGTCGTTGGCGACCACCAGATCCAGGCGCTTGGCCGCCAGCTTCGCCCGGGCGTTGGCGACGACATCGCTCGTCTCGGCGGCGAATCCCACAAGTAGCGTTCCAGCGCCGCGTTCACCCATCTCGGCGAGGATATCGGGGTTGCGCTCCAGCTCGATCGCCTCAAGCGCGGCGCTCTTCTTGATCTTGTCAGCAGACATCGCTGCCGGCCGAAAGTCGGCAACCGCCGCAGACATCACGACCACATCCGAACTCTCGAAGCGCGCGAGGGCGGCGGCACGCATCTGCAGTGCAGTCTGGACCCGCACTACCTCACAGCCGAACGGATCGGGCAGCGAGACAGGGCCGGTGACCAGCGAGACGCGAGCGCCGCGACGCGCGGCTTCCTCGGCGATCGCAAAACCGGTCTTGCCCGAGGAGTGATTGCCGATGAAGCGCACGGGGTCGATCGGCTCCTGCGTGCCGCCGGCGGTCACGAGCACGTGCACACCCGCAAGGTCGCGCGAGCGCCGTGCCTCGACTCCGATCGCTTCGGCGATCGAGGCCACGTCCGCAAGCCGTCCCTCCCCCACGTCTCCACAAGCGAGTTCGCCTGTGCCGGGCTCGACGAAGACGGCTCCACGCGCACGCAAGATGTCGACGTTGCGTTGAGTGATGTCTTTGCGCCACATATGCGTGTTCATCGCAGGCGCGATCACCAGCGGCGCCTCCGTGGCGAGCGCGGTGGTCGTGAGCATATCGTCCGCCCGACCCTGCGCGAGCTTGGCGATCACATTCGCGGTACAGGGCACGAGCGCCATCACGTCTGCTTCTTCGGCCAGAGAGATGTGGTGCACCTTGCTATCGGGTTCATCGGCCCACAGGGAGACCGCGACCGGCTCGCCGGTGAGCGTGCGGAAGGTCAAGGGCGTGACGAAACGCGTGGCGGCCTCAGTCATGACGACCTTCACGCGAAAGCCGTCCTTCTGCAGGCGACGCACGAGTTCACAGCTCTTGTATGCGCCGATGCCGCCGGTGATGCCGACGACGACCGTTGGTTTCTCCCGTCCCATGCGACCTCCTCTAGGCTCACCAGGGTACACCCTCGTGTGGTCACGTGTCGCGTGCACAGACGCCCGCGACGTGCGAGGATTGGGAAGGTACCGAGGGTGGAGGAAAGCGACCGAGGAGGACACCGATGTCGGAAGTGAACGACCGCCGGGGGCGGGAACTGCGCGTGAAGATCGGCGGCGAAGCCGGGTTCGGCATCAAGTCAGCTGGGCAGACACTCGCCCGCGTGTTCATGGACGCCGGCCTCAACATCGCGGACCTCACGGAGTACCCGTCGCTTATCCGTGGCGGCCACAACAACTACTTCCTAAGGGTTAGCCAGAAGCCCATCTTCAGCCACGTCGAGGAGATCGACGTGCTGGTCGCCCTCAACCGCGAGACTGTCGACCTGCACCTGGACGAACTCGTCGACGGCGGCGCGGTGATCTTCGACCCCAAGGAGACATCGACCGAAGGCTGGCTGCCCTCCGGCAAGCTGCGTCCGGTCCCGGTTCCCCTGACGGAGTTCGCGCGTCAGGCAGGCGGGACGATCATGCGCAACACGGTCGCGATGGGCGCGGTTCTCGCGCTCGTGCACTTCCCCCTCGAGGGCCTTGCCGAGTCGCTGCGCGCGCAATTCGCACACAAAGCCCCGGAAGTCGCGGAGAGCAATATCGTCGCTGCGGCACTGGGCTATCAGTATGTGTCGCAAAACGTCCCGAACTTCTGGCTGCAGCCCCGCGGCGTCAAAGGTGCTCCCAGGCGCCTGCTCATCGACGGCAACGAGGCCATCGGGCTCGGCGCGCTTGCCGCAGGCATCGGCTTTTACGCCGCGTACCCGATGACCCCCGCCTCCTCGATCCTGCACTTCATGGCAAAGCATGAGCGCGATCACGGTGTGGTGATCAAGCACACCGAGGACGAGCTCGCGGCGATGAACATGGTCGTGGGTGCCGCGTTCACCGGAGCGCGAGCGATGTGCGCGACCTCCGGTGGCGGCTTCGCGCTCATGAATGAGGCCTTCGGCATGGCCGGCGTGAGCGAGTCTGCGGTAGTCGTGGGTGTGATCACCCGCCCGGGACCCGCAACAGGCATGCCCACCTGGACCGAGCAGTCCGACCTGCGCTACGTCATCCACGCAGCTCAGGGTGAGTTCCCACGCGTCGTGCTCGCGCCCGGCGACCAGGCGGAGTCTTTTGAACTCACGTGGAAGGCGTTCAACCTCGCCGACCAGCTCCAGACGCCGGTCGTCATTCTCGGTGATAGCTATCTGTCCGACAACAGACGCTCGATTCCCTATCCAGACATGGACACCGTCACGATCGACCGCGGCAAACTGGTGACCGAAGGAAACGTCGCCGAGCACCCCGAGGCGCGTGATGAGGACGGACGCTACCTGCGCTACAAGGTGACCGATGACGGGATCTCGGTCCGTGCAGTTCCCGGCGTCGAGGGCGCTACGCAACTCGGCAACTCCTACGAGCATGACGAGTACGGCTACGGCCAGCTCGGCGAGCCCGCCGAGACCCGCATCGCACAGAACGACAAGCGCATGCACAAGCTCGACATCGCCCGCACGCTGGTGCCGGGTCCCAACTACTTCGGAGTCGCACCCGAGGACGCTGACATCGCCGTGCTGTGCTGGGGCTCCACGGTGGGCCCCATCCGCGAGGCTGCGGCCTGGCTCGGCGAGGAAGGCGTCGCTGTCGCTGTCATGCAGGTCGTCACGATGTGGCCCTTCCCCGCTATGGAAGTGGCCGACTTCATCGGAGAAGCCAAGAGCACGATGATCGTGGAAGGCAACTTCACCGGACAGCTGCAGGGGCTCGTCCGCGAGCAGTGCCTGCTCGACGTGGATCATACGCTGCACCGCTACGACGGAAGACAGTTCACGCCCGAACGCATCGTCGCAAAGATCAAGGAGGTGCTCGCAGATGCCTAAGGTAGCCGACTTCGAGACCGCGCTCACTCCCACCTGGTGTCCCGGCTGCGGGAACTTCGCGATGTGGCGAGCGCTCAAAGAGACGTTGGAGGAGCTCGGCCTTCCGTGGACCGACTTCGCGGTCGTGTGGGGCATCGGCTGCCATGGCAACGGCGCGGACTTCCTGCGCTGCCAGGGCTTCCACGGCCTTCACGGGCGCGCATTGCCTGTGGCGACCGGCATCGCGCTCGCCAACCCTGACCTCAAAGTCATCGTGGAGATGGGCGACGGTGACGGGTACGGCATCGGCGGCAACCACTTCATCCACTCAGTTCGCCGCAACATCGACATGACCGCGATCTTCCACAACAACCAGATATATGGCCTCACCACCGGTCAGGCCTCCCCTACCAGCGACCAGTTCATGAAGACGCCGAGCACACCCGGCGGCGTCATCGAAGAGCCCGTGAACCCGGTGGGCGTTGCGGTCGCCCAGGGCGCGACGTTCGTAGCACGCGGGTTTGCCGGTGACATCCCGCACCTCAAGGAGCTCTACAAGGCCGCGATCCAGCACGAGGGATTCGCTGTGGTAGACGTCTTCCAGCCCTGCGTGACGTGGAACAAGATCAACACCTTCAAGTGGTTCCGCGACCGCGTCTACAAGCTTGAAGAGCTGGAGGGCTACGATCCCACCGATCGCACCATGGCGTTCGAGACGTCGATGAAGACGTTCCACGAGCTGACCTGTGCACCCGACGAGTGCAAGGTGCCCATCGGCATCTTCTATCGCGAGGAAGGCATGGCGACCTACCAAGACGACCTGCCGCAACTCAAGGCGCCGCTGTTCAAGCTTGCCGACAAGCCCCGTGACATCACCAAGACACTCGAGACATACGCCGGGTAGCAGCTAGACGAACATCTCCCACCATGCGCGCAGACGTCCGGCGTGATGACCCGGGACGAGCACGAGGTGGTTGCCGAGCGGCGCGTGGAGCAGCTCGCTCACGTGCCCGCTGCTCAAGCGGACCTCTACCTGCGTGCGGCAGAGGTTCTCGGCATCGCCCGTACGCTCTATCTCGCCTTCGGCCAACCACAGGCGCTCCATGCGTGTGCCGCCGATGCGCAGCAGCGTCACAGGACCCAGTGGCAGCTCGCCCTGGATGCCCACACCCAGTCCGGACTCGAAGTGCGAGCGCAACCGGTAGCTCTCCACCATCTTGCGCGGCACCGTACAGTGCGCGAGCCACAACGTGTTCGCGTGCTCATCGAGCCGGGCGGGGTTCGCCATCCACGGAATGTCGCCGAAAAGTGCATGCGCCCACAACAGGCCGACGGTGCTCACCAGATCACCCTCGCATCCGGCGATGAAGCCCTCATCGGTGAGTTCGGACAGGCCGAAACAACCGGTGGTCTCCAGGTTCAGCACCAGATCGAAGCAGCGCACGGTAAGCGCGTCGAGGTCGTGCTCGGCCACAAGCGCGCGCAATGCCGCGTGTACGCGCGCGACATCCGTGAGCTCCGCGCCCGTGGGCTCCACCACACCGGTCGCACCGGAAGTCAAAGAGGCGACCGCATCGGCCACATCGGCATCGCGGATCGCCGCGAGATGGACGGTAAGCTCCTCCATGGGGATGGATATCACTTCAGGACCCCACGTGTCGGCAACGACCTCAGGCGCAGGCGAACTCGCCACGAGCCAGTCCGACGGATCCCCGATAAGGCCGATGCGCGATGCACGCAGTGTGCGCTGCGCCACGAGGTCCTCAGCAACCTGCACTATCCGCTCGTAGCCCTCAACGTCGTCAGCGCCGCGCAGGTACAGGATCCGCCCGTGCTCGCCGTCCTGCTGGAGCCGGGCGAGTACTTCCAGGGCAGCCGGAAGCGAGTTGTTGCCGGGGTGCGCGATCAGCACGACAGGCTCGTCCGGAGCGCTCTGCGCTCGTTTGGCTCTGAGCTCAAGAACGACACGTTCGGTGCCACCGGTCGCCACCAGATAGAAGAGCGGCGCGGGTCCACCGAGGTCCCGGGGATGAACGCGCTCGCCTTCTCGCGTCACAAGCGCCGCTGCGTACTCGGCGACCACTCCTTCTTCCTGCTGCGCACCGACGAACGGCGGAACGACGGTCACGAACCCGAAACGAGCAGACATGGCTACCTCCGTATGTAGGTCCGACCAATCTAGCTTACCCGAGGCGGGACGTCAGCATGCAGACCCTTCCGGCGCCCGCACCCGGTCGGGTGACGGGCGATCGGGTGCAGCGTCACGGACACGCCACCCGCACTTGGGCTATCCTCGGCACCAGGGTTGCTTGCATCTCTTGCCACAGTCGTCTCCGGAGGCCTCATGCGCCGCGCTCTTGCTATCGGCATCGTCGTCATCGCCCTCGCGGCGGCATCGGCGTGCGTGCCCGACGGCAGGGGCGGCTCGACCTTCGGTCTGCCCACAGGCGTCGTGTACCCCAAGATCGTGCCTGACGACTCGGTGACCGAGAACCGAACCGTCGACTACACGTTCAGCTTCGAGGGCGTACAGCGCACGCTGAGTATCACCGTCGACGGATCCGTCTATGCCGGTGCCGATGCTGCCGAGAAGAGCGTCACGCGCTTCGGCAACGCACGGGAGAACGACTGGATCGAAGACTACTACCCTGCGTTCGTCAACGAGCCGCACCAGGACGCCTTCTACGACTCGCTGCTCGGACAGTTCAGGGCGATCAAGTCGGCCGACGGTCTTGATGCGAACCGCTACGCTGAGCTCCTGACCGTGTTCGTGCAGTCCATCGAGTACCGCACCGACCCCGTGGATCTCTCTCCGAAATTCCCCGTCGAGACGTTCGTCGAGCAATCGGGTGACTGCGACGACAAGACACTGCTGCTCGCCGGGTTGCTCTCGCGCGAAGGCTACGACGTTGCGGTCATGCTCTTCGAGGCCGAGCAGCACGTCGCGCTGGGCATCCGCGACGGCGCCAACGATTACGCGAACACGGGATATGCATTCACCGAGACCACAGCGCCGGGGTTTGTAGGCATGGTCCCCGTCGGGCTCGGTGGCGGGATCGTACTGCGCAGCGAGCCGAGAGTCTTCACGATAGACGGCGGTACGACGATGTTCGGAGCGGGAGATCAGGTCGCGTTCATCGTGGAGCAGGACGCTCGACTCGAGCAACAGGCGGCCGAGCTCGACAAGCTCGTGAACACAGCCGACGCCGAGCTTGCATCGCTCGAAGCACAAGCGTCATCGCTGACATCGCAACTCAACGCCTACAGCGACTCGGGCGACACCGCTCGCTACAATGCACTCATCCCCGAGTACAACCGGGTCGTGGACGCCTACAACGCCAAGGCCGCCGATCGAAACGCGCTTGCCGCACGCTACAACACCGCTGTCGAGGCCCGCACCTACATCTACGATCATCTCGACGATCGACCTGCGGTATACCGGTCCCTGTCGCGTAGCTGAACGCAGTCTTCACACAAGCTTCACATCCCGTTCGCAACCCATTCACCCCCCGCAAGGAGACTCGCCACACACAGTTTGTTAGCGTATGCACGATGTCACCGAACCGGAGGTACCTGTGGCGATAGAGAGATCACCCAAAGGCCCGCGCACTACCGCCCGCATCGTTCGCTGGAGTGTGCTTGCAGTAGTGCTCGTGGGAATCACGGTGATCGGCTACCTGCATCAGGCGCTCGCCATCGGAAAGCCCCAGGGTGTCGACGCACTGTGCCCCTTCGGCGGACTCGAAACGCTCGCATCGCTGTTCGTCAACGGGACCATCATCCGCAAGATCGCCATGTCGAGCGTCGTTTTGCTCGCTGCGGTGCTCGGCACAGCCGTCGTGTTCCGCCGCTCGTTCTGCGGCCAGATCTGCCCACTGGGTGCTCTGCAGGAAGGCTTCGGGGGCCTCGGCCGCAAGCTCATGCGCGGCAAGCGCCTGACCATCCCTGCCCCCGTCGACCGTGTCGCGCGCTTCCTCAAGTACGGCGTCTTGCTCGGCTTCCTCTCGATCACCTGGGCGACCAGCACGCTCGTCATCCGCGCATACGACCCCTGGGTCGCCTACATGCACCTCACGTCTGCCGAAGTCGCCGAGTACGCGTTCGGCTTCGGCGTGCTGGCGGCATCGCTCGTCGGATCGATGCTCTACGACCGCTTCTTCTGCAAGTACGCATGCCCGATGGGCGCGTTCCTCGGCCTCATATCGAGATTCAGCCTCTTCAAAGTGCGCCGCAACGCCGAGACCTGCATCGACTGCAAGCTGTGTGACCACGCGTGCCCGGTCAACATCGAGGTCTCCTCGGCGGAAGTCATCAACAGCGCAGAATGCATCGACTGCAACGAATGTGTGACAGCGTGTCCTGTCAAAGACACACTCGAAGTCAGCACCAAGGGCGGCAAGCGACTTTCCCCGCTCGCAGTCACCGGCGCGGTCGTGGCGATCTTCACCTTCGTGGTCTTGCTTGGCAGCGCGACCGGGGGCTTCAGCATCACGATGCCGTCGCTGGCCCAGGAAGCCGGCGTCCCCACCGGCGAGAACAGCAGCGACGGAGGCGTGGTTGTGGACACCGCTCTGATCCGCGGCTCGACCACCTGGAAGGAGATCACCGAAGCTACCGGCATACCCGCCGAGACGATCACCGACATCTTCGGGATTCCGGCAGTCGACCAGACGCTCGCACTCAAAGACGCCAGCACCATCTACGGCGTCTCCCCTGGCGAGGCTCGCGCGTGGGTCGAGTTGTGGCAGACAGACCGTGCCGCTGCCGAGGCGTACGTGCCCGGCACTCTCCTCGGCGAGGACCACGAGGAGTAGCCTCTACGCGCGGAAGAGCCGGTCGAGGGCCTCGGAGGTCGGACTGCGAAACTCGTCACGGCTGACCATCTGGATGAAGGTCTCGGCGATGACCGGGTCGAATTGCGTGCTCACGCCCAGGTCGATCTGCTGGAGCGCAGCAGCAACCGACAGCGCACTTCGATACGGCCGGTCAGAGATCATCGCGTCGAAGGCTTCACATATCGCCAACACCCTGGCTTCGAGCGGCACTTCGGCGCCGCTGAGCCCGTCGGGGTACCCGGTACCGTCCCACCGCTCGTGATGCCAGCGAACGATGCGCGCCGGGTCGTCGATACTGGCAGCCGCAATGATGCGCTGGCCGAGCACGGGATGCTCTCGGACGCTGTTCCACTGCTCGTGGGTCAGTGACCCTTTGTGCAGCAGTATCGACTCGGGCACACCGATCACGCCGACATCGTGCAGTAGTGCCGCGGTCTTCAGGGTCGCCATCCGGGCACTGTCCAGCCCGAGCTCGGTGCCGAGCATGGCAGTCAGGTGGGCGACGCGCGACGAATGATCCCGGGTACACTCGCATCGCATATCGACGGAAACGGCAAGCGTGCCCAGGCACGCTTGCGAGTCGTGCCCCACGCCGCGACGGGACTCTGCGATCCGGCCGGACGCCTCGACCTTGTCGTCAGAGATGACCACCCTGTCGCGTCCGTTGGCCTTCGCCCACCATAACGCCGTCTCGGCACGAGCGATAAGCAGCTCGGCAGACACTGCGTCGTCCGGGAACGTGGCTACTCCCGCCGAGAGGGTGACCGGCGTCCTCCCGTCGTTGCTTCTGCTGCTGTAGCTCGCCCGCAGACCCTTGACGACGCTCTCAGCCTCGCAGCTACGCAGCCCCTGCAACATGAGCGCGAAACCGTCGGTGCCCACCCGGTATACCGACCCCGTCGTTCCGCACACATCGCGGGCAAGCTCGGCGATATCCCTGATCAGGCACTCTGCTTCCTCCCTGCCGTGGACCTCCGTGAATCGCTTCATCCGATCGATGTCGATCACCGCGACACTCAAGGCGGTGCCGTAACGGGTCCCCGTGGTCACGGCCGATTCGAGCGCTTCCACGAACGCTCGCCTATCGCCGACTCCGGTCAGCTGGTCAGTTCGTGCAAGTTCGAGCAACTCGCGAGATTCCATCGCCAGCAAGAGCATTCGCACCACGAACAGAAGCGCCACTGCGGCGGCAAGCCCTCCGGAGACGTCCCGGGGGACCGGCGAGTCCGCGGACACGGTCTCAAGCACAAGGGCGACGCCAGTGGCGAAATACAGGACCGGGATCAGGAAGCGAGACACCGTGACCGCAGCGGGATTGGCCACAGGCAGCGGTCCGACCGACCACGGCTCTACAGAGTCAAGTCGATACACTGCAGCACTGAACACTAGAAAGACACCGAGCGCCCACAACAGGTCGACCGCCGTGGAGGAAGCCTGCGCGCCGCGCAGCATCTGGCCGTGTCCTACAGGCCACAGCAACATGCCTGCAGCGATGCAGAGCATGCTCCACCCGATCAGGTGTTCCCAGGTGCTCCACAGTGCGATGCGGGGACCGAGCAGACGCATGATCGTGCCCGTCAACAGGTACACGCCGAACACCGGATACACCGAACCGAGAATCGCTGCCCAACCCGTCGCGCCCGCGATCCCATCGAACCATGGCGCGACGATGAAGGTGTACACGATCACAGTCGCCACGAAGAACACTCCCGCGGAGTCGATAAACAGCTCCCATCGCGAGGTGCGGGGCTTCGGCAGAGGCATCAGGCTATAGAGCAGCGCCGCGAGCAGGATGAATCCGAGCAGATCGAACACGTTGGTCACCGAGAGTGGCTGTGGAGAAGACCCTACGGCGATGAAGTACCACGTCCAGTACGACTGACTGATGAGGACACAGATCGTTGCAGCTAAGATGAGTAGCCAGACCCTGGCCTCAGCAGCCGGTCGACGCACGGCGAGCACACTCGAGATGGCGGAGGCCGCAAGAACGATGACCAAGAACAGGATCTGCTCGATCACGTAGCGGTCGGATGTCGCAGGTATCACGGACTGAGACAACGCGATCACGCCGATGACCAACGCGGCCGTCGTACCGACGACGTATCCGGCGTGTTTCCCCGTGCCCCACCGAATGCCCAATGGTAACCCGCTTTCCGTGAGAAACCCTGTTGCAGCACCACTCGCACAGTATAGACGGTACGGAGGTGCGATACCTCCGTCCGAAGACGCGCGCTCGGGTATAGTCGAACATGGGGAACATCGGCTCACCGAGGAGTGCATCGTGAAGTCAGTCCTGATGGTCATCGCTCCCGACCAGTTCCGGGATGAGGAGTACGCCAAGCCCAAAGAGATACTGGAGGGTCGCGGCGCACACGTGGTCACCGCGAGCGTCGCTCCGGGTCCCTGCCGGGGAAAGCTGGGCATGATGGCCCGGGCCGACATCGCCCTGGTGGAGGCGGAGGCTTCCGACTACGAGGCGATCTTGTTCGTTGGCGGCGCCGGCGCCCACATCTACTTCGACGACCTCGATGCCCATCGTCTTGCCCGCACGATGCATGAGAACGGCAAGGTCATCGCGGCGATCTGCATCGCTCCCTCGATACTCGCCCACGCAGGACTCCTCGAAGGTGTACGGGCCACAGCGTTCTCCAGCGAGGAAGATGATATCCGCGCCCACGGTGCCATCTGGACCGGTGCCCCCGTAGAGCTGGACGGTGCGATCATCACCGGCAACGGCCCGGCTGCGGCCCGCGATTTCGGGATGGCTATCGCAGACGTGCTCGGCCTCCCGTAAGATTCCCACCGACGAAAGGACGCATGCATGAAGATGTACCGCTGCCGCATCTGTGGAGAGACGTATCTCGGCTATGGGGCCCCGGCCAACTGCCCGTTCTGCGGTGCGCATGTGGAGTTCATGATCGCGCCGGAAGCGTATCCGGTCGGCGTGAACGACATCATGATCACCGAGACAGAACGCGCCGACCTTGAGAGTTCCATCGAACTCGAGCGCGCGAACACCCGCTTCTACCTCGGCATGGCCGAGCGCAAGGACAACGACACCCTGCGCTCTGCGTACAAGCGTCTCGCCAAGGTGGAGGCAGAGCACTGCTCGGTATTCTGCAAGCTCGCCAAGGTTGGAAAGCCCGCGGATCTCATGACGCCGGGCGAGACCACCGGCTCGTGGGAGACCGACATCGAAGAGTCCCGTGCGCGTGAGGGCCGCGCCACCGCGCTCTACGCCGGGTTCGCGGCCCGAGCTACCGATTCCCGGCTCAGGGAGATCTGGGAGGCTGTCAGCGCCGTGGAGGCCGACCATATCGTGCTCGACGATCTCGCCAAAGGCTACATCTAGCACGACCTCGCGAACGTAGTGAAGGGGTGTCCTCCGTCCAGAGGCCACCCCTTCTTATTCTGCGTATTCGAACAGACGCTACAGCTCCTTGCGAGTGAAGGCGAACGCGCCTCCCGCCACCGAGAGCACCGCGACTGCGCCCGTGGTCACAAGCGGCCACAGGAGGTCTCTGACGCTATCGACCAACAGCTCGGTGGGTGCGTTCATCAGCCCTGCGGGGCTGAACTCGAGTGCCGGCCCCCACAAGGAGGCTATCGACACCAGGAGGAAGAAGCCGAGCCCAAGGCCCGCCGCACCTGCTTGAGAGTTCACCATTACTGAGAAGAGCGTCATCATCGCCAGGAACATCACAGCCGTGGCGAGGTACAAGCCCGTGACCTCGGCAAGCACACCGATCGGGGCCTCGCCGAAGATGCCGTACGTCACTCCCCAGGTCATCAGCGCACCGACGACCACTGTCACACACAGCATGACGGCCTGGCTCACGAACTTGGCGACGACGAAAGCCGGCCGGGATACCGGCTTGGTGAGCACCAAGATCGCCGTCCCGGACTTGCGTTCCGCCGAGACCAGCCCGCCGTAGATGATGATGATCGCGAACGTCACGATCTGGCCGAGGTTCTTGGCCCACTGCAGGTACGAGTCGGTGAACGTCGGGTCCGGTATCTGGAAGACGACACCGGGCTGGCTACCCGCCACAGACTCCAGCAGCTGGGGGGTGAGCTGCGCGATGATGGGCCCGCTCAGGGCGAAGAAGAACACGATACCCGGAAGCACCCACAGACGCCATGTCTTGAAGATCTCGACGAACTCCTTACGCAGGAACGATCCGAAACCCCGCATCACTGCTCACCTCCCACCAGGTCGACGAATACTTCTTCGAGGCTGACCTCGCCCGCTTCCAGGCGGATCAGGCCGAGGCCGCGCGCCGCCACTTCGGCTGGCACCGCGACGCGCGCGGCCTCGATGTCGCTCACCGTGAGGGTGAGTCCGCGACCGTTCGTGTGCTCGACGCTCGAGCACCACGGTGCCGAGGTGAACCAGGTCGCCAGTGAATCGCTCTGAGAGGTGACCTCCAAGACGAGTTTCTGTGCGCCGTAACGCTCCTTGAGCTCTCCGATCGGCGCCTGGGTCAGGATCTGACCCTTATGCAGGATCGCGACCGTATCGCACACCCGCTCGACGTCGGAGAGGATATGGGTGCTGAAGAACACGGTGGTGCGGCCAGCGAGGGCGCCGATCATGTCGAGCACCTCTTTGCGGCCGATAGGATCCAGCGCCGAGGTGGGCTCATCGAGCATGAGGATCTTCGGCGAGTTGATCAGCGCCTGAGCCACACCGAGACGCTGTTTCATGCCGCGCGAGTAGCCGCCGACCTTCTGCTTGACGCCGGTCAGACCCGCGAGGCCGAGCAACGCTTCGACGCGTGTCTCGAGGGCGTCCCCTGAAAGCCCGAACAGCCCGCCCGCGAAGCGCAGGAACTCGGCTGCCGTCATCCACGGGTAGAAGCCGGGGACGTCCGGCAGGAAGCCGATATCCGCACGAACGTCGTTGTCAGCGCTCGTCACGTCACGGCCGAGGATCTTCGCGCTTCCCGACGTGGGCTCGGCAAGTCCCGTGAGTACGCGCAACGTTGTCGTCTTGCCTGCGCCGTTGGGGCCGAGGAAACCGAACACCGAGCCCTGCGGGACCGTCAGGTCCACACCATCCAGTGCACGGTTCTCGCCGTACACCTTCGTCAGTCCGGTGATCTCGATCGCCGGGTTGTTCACGTCCACTGATCCTCCTTGGAACCGTACAGCAGGTCCGCTGCGGCTGCAGCTCGATCGGAGCGGGCACCGTTACCCTCTGCATGCGTCGCCTGGCGTACCGGGTCCACCACCTGCACGGGCTTCTTGCCGGCAACCAGGTAGATGATCGCGCCGATCAGGCTCACGAAAAGGATGATCAGTACCCAGACCCACTTCTTGCCCATCTGGATACGCTCGACCGGCGTCTTCCATAGGTCGATGAGCGCGTAGACCGCCAGGCCCAGCTGCAATGCGTAGAGCACCGCTATCCCGATCAAGACACCTGTTGGTAGAGCCGCAAGTTCCTCGAAACCAGCATTCATCGTGCTTCCTCCCAATTCTCCCGAGGCTCAGGCGTCTGGCGCCACTCCGCGCGCAGCCCCAACCTCGACATCACCAACAGCATCACGAACGTCAGCACGAACGCACCCACGATGATCACCAGACTCCACCAGCCAGGAGGAGTCGGGTCCTTCGCGCTGTAGATCGTCAGTCCGATAAGCCCGCTGCCGAGCACAGAGAACATCACCGTGCCGGCAGCCCAGAACGCCCGCACCGCCTTGCTCGTCCCTTGCCTGAAACCGCGGAGCCATCCCAATAGCACGGGACCAGTACCCATGAGCAGCAGAAAACCGAGCGCCGAGGCCTTCGAGCCCCATTGGTCGGGGGCTCCGTTGATCCCCCAGTGTGTGGGAAGCTCGGCGGGCAGACCTCGCCATGCCAGCACAGCTGCGATGATGCCAACGGCTACGATGACCGTCGGCACGAGCATCGCGAGCACGAGCGCGCGATCCGGCACGTTGCCGAAGGGCATCGCATCCTCGTCGTCGGGGCGCATCATGCCGAGTTTGACCGCGATGGCTCCGAAGTTGACCGTCCAGCCGACACCGAACATGCGCGGCACGAAGACGTGCGGGTCAGCCAGGTTCCACCAGCGTGCGGCGAACTTCGCAGTCGACGGAGGCGTGAAGTCATAAGGCACTCCCAACACCCGACCGCCGGTCCTCCCGGTGCCTTCGGCGGTCTCCTCCGCGGTCTCGCGGTACTGCTCGGCAGGTCCGAGCTCGTCGATGATCGCGCGAACCACTTCGACCGAGCCGTCGCTTTCGGCGGCGGCCTCCTCGAGATGGGTGCGCAGATCCACCAAGATCTCGCTCCGTGGCAGATCGGTACCGCGAAGCGCATCCCTGACCGAGGTGAGGTACTCCTCGACCAGCGCGCGTGCCTGCGGGCTCAATTCGGTTCCGCTCATGATCCGTTTGCCTCCAGCAGTCTTTGGATGCTCTCCACGACGCCCGACCACTCCTCGGCCATCATCTTGAGCTCCGTCTCCCCACGCTTCGTGAGCTTGTAGTACTTCCGCGGCGGACCGACCGGCGACTCACGCCACACCGAATCGATCAACCCGCCCTTCTTCAGGCGGCTCAGCAGCGGATAGACCGTGCCTGCCGAGATGGCCAGCGCGGGATCCTTCCCGAGCGTGTCCACGATCTCCACGCCGTAGAGCTCGCCCGCGTCGAGCAGCGCCAGGATGGCGAGCTCTACGACGCCCTTCCTGAATTGCGATATCCGTGTCTCGTTCATTGCTGCCATGACGTTCTCTCTTCCTGTTCGCACGATTGGCATTCGTGCGGTGCCATGTACCTTGTACCACACGCTACCGTGTTGTGCAAGGTACCTTGCATAGAATTCTTCCAGATGCTCTTTCGTGGGGCTGCCGGACGACAGCGGACAAGGCACGGCGACCTATGCGCCTGCAGCCACCTTTTCGAAAACGCGCGCGTATTCCGCCGCAAGCCTGTCGAACGTGAACGGCTCGGCCAGTGCTCTCCCCTGCCCCGGTTCGGGTCGATGCTCGATCAGACCGCGCAACCGGGCTACCAGCTGCTCCTTGCCGTTGTAGCGATACTCCAGAGGGTAGATCTCGGGGTACGCCAGTGCGTCCGGCACCAGCGGGTAGCAGCCTGCATAGCACGCTTCGATCATCGCAAGGCCGAAGAACTCGTTTGCCGCAGTGGAGACCGCCACATCCGCTCTCGCCAGCAAGCGGGCGTAGGCGTCGCGATCCTCCGGCTCGCCCAGATGCACCAGCCGGTCGCCCAGCATGCTCGTAGCCTCGGCCATCAGCGCCTCGGTCTCGCGGAAGCTCTGACCCGCCACTGCGACCTCGAAATCCAGCCCCTCGCGTGCAAGCATCTCCACTGCCGAGAAGAACGTCTCGGGGTCCTTGTCGTGCTCCCAGCGATGCGGCCACACGATGCGCACGCGCTCGCCACGCGTCACCGGTGCCGCGTCGAACGCGGCCGGGTCGAACGGCGGCGCAAGCACCCGGGACTTCGCGGCGATCCGCTCGGCGATGCCCACAGGGTGATGGTCCGGGAACGCCTTGATGAAGCTCGGGATCTCCTTGACGAACCGCTCGAGATTCCAGCGGGTGTTGAACAGACAGAGCTCGGCCGAGAGCGCCGAGGTGATGTTGGTGAGCGGGAACTGGTAGTCCCATTCGGCCTCATGGCGCACGGGATAGACGAGCTGGTTCTCGTGGAAGTAGATGATCGCCGGCACGTCAGCGACAGCTGCGCCCGTAAGTCCGCGGAACTCGGCAAGGTTCAGAAACGTCGAGGCGTAGATGAGGTCCCAGCGCGTGCCGGACTCATGCAGGCGACGCGTCCGGTCGGACATCGTGATCGCGGCGCCGCGCATCCGCCACTTCCACTTGCGCGCCGGCAGCGTGAGCAGGTCGTACTCGAAGCCGAGCCGCGCCAGCAGCCCGTCGAGGACAGCCCGATGCGAGCCGCCATAGTAGGGTTCGAGTACAAGGATGCGCATGCCGCTCTCCCTACGCCTCGGCGACCGGCCAGCGCTTCGGCGCGGTGTAGGACGGGCACGCGTAGTCGGTCCAGCTGAGGTTCGCGAGCGCTTCAGCGACCATGCGCTCCATATCGAGGTCCGCCTCTCCCGCTTCGACCTGACGAACAGTCGCGTGTGTCTCGGGAGTCCGAGGCATGAAAAGAGTGCAGCAGTCGGCGTGCGGCTGCGTGGAGAGTTCGAATGTCCCGATCTCGCGCGCAAGAGCGATGATGTCGTTCTTGTCATCGCCGATCAGCGGTCGCAACACCGGCATCGTGGCCGCAGCGTCCACGGCCGCGATGTTCTCGAGCGTCTGCGACGCGACCTGCCCGAGACTCTCGCCTGTCACGAGCGCGCCGGCGCGCTCCACGGCCGCGATCCTCTCGGCCACACGGATCATGAGTCGCCGATAGAGGAGTATTCGCAGATCAGGAGGTGCGGCCAACGATATCTCGCGCTGCAGGTCGCCAAAGGGCACAACGTACAAGCGCGCCATGCCGCCGGTCTGCGCGAGCACGCGTGCGATGTCGTCGGCGTGGTGCTCGGAGGCCGCGTCGGTCTGCGGTCTGCCCGAGAAGTGCACGCCGACGATGACGGCGCCGCGTCGTATGAGCCGCCAGACGGCGACCGGCGAATCGATGCCGGCCGACAGCAGGGCGACGATCGTTCCCGACACGCCGGTGGGTAGTCCGCCCGGACCTTCGATGCGGCGTGCGAACGTGTACACCTCGCCCTGCACCACCTCGACCCGGATGCGGACATCAGGCGCGTCCAGATGCACCCCGAGGCCGGTCTCGGCCTGGACATACGCGCCGATGCGGCGGTTCATCTCAAGGCTGCGTTCGGTATAGTCGGTAGCCGAGCGACGACACTCCATCGCGAAGGTGCGTGCCTGCGGAAACTGTCGCGAAGCCATGAGCGCAGCGCGCTCCATGTCGTGCGGATCGCGACCCGTGACGAGCACGTCGGCGCAGTAGCTGACACCCGGCACCCGTGAGACCCGCCCGATGATCTCCTCGAGGTTGTGGATATTGCTCACACGCACCATCACGCGGCTGGCGACGCGCTGTACCCCGGCGTCGGTGAGATCGCCGAGCACGAATGCGATGTTGTCGGCCAGGCGCCGTTCCCACGCGCCGCGGTTCTTACCTTTGAGGCCGATCTCGTGGTAGTGCACCAGCACCGCACGTTCGAACATGCTCACCCCCGAAGAAACGGATGCCCCGCAGCCAGTGTACGGCGACGGGGCACCACGCGTGTTGCGGTCTGTGCGAGTGCTACTACTTGTAGCTCTCCTTGACGCGCTCGTAGCCGATATCGCCGGCGGCGATCTCGTCCATCGCAAGCGTCAACGGCTTGGTGCTCGTGATCTGCGCGATCTGCGGCGCCTGCATGGTGAGCAGCGCCTGGTCGCGAACCCCGTGGATCATGTCGTTGATCTGGCGCGCGCGTCGCGAGGACACGATACACAGGGTGTACTTCGAGTCGACCTTCGAGAGCAACAGGTCGATCGGGGGCTTGATGACCATCAGGCATCGTCCTTTGTTCTTTGAGCGAGGGATTCGATGATGCGCACGAGTTCGTCAGTGGCCCGGGCAACATCATCGTTTTCTACCACAAAATCATAGTTTCCCACAAGTTGGAGCTCCTGGACAGCGGTGTTCAAACGCACGCTCACCTGCTCGTCTGTCTCGGCTCCCCGCCCGCGGATACGACGCTCCAGTTCGTCCATGGACGGGGCCACGACGAACACGAGCACCGCGTCGTGCATGAGCGACTTGACCTGCATGGCGCCCTGGGGGTCGATCTCCAAGATCACGTCGCGGCCTTCGGCCATCTTCGCCTCGACTGAACTGCGAAGCGTGCCGTAGCGGTTGCCGTGCACCTGCGCCCACTCAAGAAAGTCGCCGGCGTCGATGCGCCGTGCGAACTCATCGGCGGTGAGGAAGAAGTACTCCTCGCCCTCCGACTCACCCGGCCTTGGAGCGCGCGTGGTAGCCGAGACGGACACCCAGAGCTCAGGGACCCTGGCGACCAGACGGTCCACCAGGGTTCCCTTACCCGCCCCCGAAGGGCCGGAGATGATGATCAGTTTGCCATGCTGCATGCCTGCGGAGTCTGTCTCCTCCACCGGTGCTAACCGAGCCGCTCCATGAGCATCTCGCGCTGACGGGCGCCCAGGCCCTGAACGCGGCGGCTCTCGGAGATCTCGAGTTCTTCCATGATCTTGGCAGCCTTGGCCTTGCCGAAACCGGGCAGGCTCTCAAGCAGTGTCGAGACTTTCATGCGAGCCACGATCGGATCACCCGATGACTTCATGACCTCGACGAAGGACACCTTGCCACTCTTGATCTGCTGGCGGAGCTCGGCGCGCTTCTGACGTGCTTCGGCGGCCTTCTTGAGCGCAGCCTTGCGATCGGCTTCGGAAAGATTCGGCAGAGCCATGATTCCTCCTCGTTCTCCCAAATGCATTCATATCCCTGAGGGCCCATGGCATCGCGCCGACGACCCAGAACTGAAGACAACGTGTTAGATGTTACCCTTGACCTGCGGGAATGCCAACCCTCACGAAGAAAGTCTACGGCTTCCGGGCGAGTAGAGCGGAACGTTCGCAGCACAGAGGCCACACGATTCGGGTTCCCAAGACTCAACCTCAAGTTCAAGCAGAGATATGAGTTCGACGTCGAACTTCTTGACGCCACCCCGGTCGATGAGCGACGTGACTGCCGTGGTTTCGCCTCCTGCCTGACGCACCAGCGAGATGACCTCGGCGACGCTTCCACCTGTTGTGACCACGTCTTCTACCACAAGCACGCGCGCGCCGGCAGGCACTTCGAACGCCCGGCGGAACACCATGGAACCCTCCTGGCGCTCGCTGAAGATGAACTTGACCCCGAGTGCCTGGGCAACAGCGAAGCCGATGATGATTCCGCCCACCGCTGGCGCAGCTACTAGGTCGAACTGCCGTTCACCGAGTTTGGCGACCATCGCCCGCGCAAGCCGCGTGACAAGCGCGGGATCCTCCAAGACACGCGCGCACTGCACATATGTGTCGGAGTGCCTGCCGCTGGTAAGCTGAAAATGCCCCGACAGGATCGCCTCCGCTCCTTTGAGCGCCTGCAGGACTTCTGCCTGGCTCATGGATGCCATCGCTACTCCCCTTCGATGATTCGCTTCACGGCTGCGGCAGGGTCTTCGGCACCCGTTATCGGACGGCCGATGACGAGATGGCTCGCGCCGGCTTCGAGAGCTTGGGCAGGTGTGGCGACACGTGCCTGATCTGCTGCCTCGGTCCCCGCGGGACGTACGCCTGGAGTGACGACAAGCGCATCGGGCCCGAGAAGGGCGCGCATCTCAGCTGCTTCCTCCGGCGAGCAGACGACACCGTCCATGCCGGTCTCCTTCGCCAGAGTTGCGAGCGAGTGCACCTGCCCGGCAGACGTGTGCGCACAGCCGATCTCCGCCAGCGCCACATCATCAAGGCTGGTAAGCACGGTGACCGCGACGATCTTCGGACGCGGGACGCGGAACTTCTCGGCGGCTTTGTCGGTCGCAGAAACCGCGGCCTCCAGCATCGCGCGGCCGCCGGACGCATGCACCGTGAACATGTCGGCACCCAGGCGGACGAGTGTCTTGCAGGCACCCTCGACCTGATGCGGGATGTCGTGCAGCTTGAGGTCCACGAAGACCTTGAAGCCCAAAGCGCGCAGGTCGCGCACGATGCCCGGGCCTTCGGCGTAAAACAGGGTCATGCCCACTTTCACCCAGCCGACACGGCCCCGCAGCGCACGGGCCACCTCGAGGGCGGCCTCCGCATCGGGCAGGTCGAGGGCAACGATGATCGAATCGCGCATGATGTCCTTCCGGTCAGTAACGGTCGGTCTATAACGGCATTCCTACGTCGGTCGAGACCGTGGGTCCACTCCAGATGGCTCGTTCGCTTCCGCCGTGCTCATCGAGCAGTAGGACACGGGGGATGTTCACTTCGCTGTCATCATCCAGTATCTCGTAGTCGACCCGTGAGATGAGCAGCCCACCGCGCGCGTCCCAGTCAGCCGACTCAGTGTAGCCCAGGTTTCCGACATGGCGGGTCTGCATGAGATCGAAGCGCCACAGCTTCCCGTCGTCGCTGCGGAACAGCGCGCCGCTCTCATCGCTGCCGAGGGACGTGAACGCCCACACCTCTCCTATGACATCGGTGTCCACGGCATCGAGGGGACGAACCCTGTCGCCAAGCGCCAGCGTCTTGATAGCGGGGACCGCGTAGCCACCGCTCTCACCGACCGCACCGTCCATGTCAGCCCAGTACAAGGTGTCATCAGCTCCCCACACCGAGGCAGGAGCCTGTGTTGCGCCACGTGGAAGCACGGCCTGTGCGACCAGCTCACCCGTCTCGGCAGAAAAGACGATCACCCGCCTGTCCGGCTGCTCGGGTTGCCCGGTGACGACAGGGTCGCCGAACATGCCCATCTCATTGCCGTCTGCGAGTTCTTCGATCGCGAAGTACACACCCGACGGCGACCATCCCACCGGTGCGAACGTACGCGTGGACTCGGGCAGAGCTGCTTTGACACCCTCGCCGCTGCCAGCCTCGTTGTTGATGAGCAGCTTTGCCGGCATGCAGCCTTTGAGCGGGTCGAGCTCCAGGTAGGCGATGTAGCCACCGGGACCGGGCCATGAGCGCCACTTCGCAGGTGGTGTGTCGTCCGGTCCGACATTCTCGTCAAGCCGCCAGGCGAGAAGCTGCGCCGGTTTGTGGTCGATCGGGTCACTGAAAGAGTCGAACACGTCGGGCACGGTATCGACCGGTTCGAGCCAGATCTGCGCCCCTAGCGTCTCGACGGCAACCACGACATACCCGCCCTGGCGTTGGACCGTCTCGGTCTCGTGGTCCCACACCGCGATGGAGGGGACGTTGCCTTCATCGAAGTACTGGATGACGGCGTATCGTCCGGACCCGCTCCATCCGACAAGCGCGCAACCTTCGAACGCAACCGATGGCGAGATCATGGGTTGGGCGGAGGATTCCGACAGGCTCTCGTACGCCTTGGTGACGAGGTAGTAGGCGCCCGCGCATGCGCCCATCACGAGGATGATGACCGCGATACCGGCGATGATCGCCCACCTGGAGCGCGCCCGGACCGGGACACCCAGCGGCACGGGTGACGGCCGCGGCGATCCCTCCGGCACGGGAAGCGGAACGGGGGCACCGGGCTGTGGTGTGCCGTATTCGTCGGTCATACGCGTGCCTCACATTCCCAGCGTTTAGAGCTTCACGGCACCCGTGAGCTCGGCGACACGATCGATCCCTCGCCCGCGACAGAACGTCTCGAGCCCCTCCGCGATGCGTCGCGTCACTGTCGGATCCACGAAGTTCGCCGTCCCGACAGCCACCGCTGTCGCGCCGGCCAGCATGAACTCCACAGCGTCCTCGACGCTCATGATACCGCCCATGCCGACGATGGGGATCGCGACTGCCGAGGCCACCTGCCACACCATGCGCACGGCCACCGGCTTGATGGCGGGACCCGACAGACCGCCCACGGCACGAGCGAGCTTCGGCCTGAACGTGTCCGTGTCGATCGCCATGCCGAGCAGCGTGTTGATGAGTGAGACCGCATCGGCCCCCTCTGCCTCGACTGCACGCGCGATCTCCGCGATATCGGTTACGTTGGGGCTCAGCTTCACCATAAGCGGCTTGCGAGTCACTGCGCGCACGGCGCGAGTCACCTCCGCAGCCGCTGGACAACTCGTCCCGAAAGCCATCCCGCCTTCATCGACATTCGGGCACGAGATGTTCACTTCGAGCGCGCTGACTGTACTCTCGCTCTCAAGGCGCTCGGCAACCGCCACGTACTCGGCCACACTATGCCCGCTCACGTTGACGATGACCGGCACATCTCGCGTCGCGAGCCACACGAGGTCGTTGGCGCAAAACGCCTCAACTCCCGGATTTTGAAGTCCGATCGAGTTCAGCATCCCACTCGCAGTCTCGGCGATACGCGGACTCGCGTTCCCGGTCCACGGATGCAGCGAGACACCCTTGGTCACGATCGCGCCAAGGCACTCCAGCTGCATGAAATCAGCGTACTCGCGTCCGGAGGCGAAGGTGCCCGAGGCGGTGAGTACCGGGTTGCGAAGCTCGAGTGATCCGAGTCTCACCCTCATGTCGACGGTCTGGCTCACGTTCCTCCTAGTGCTTCGGGGGTATCTCGGCGCTCTCCCAGAGCACCTCGGCTGCGTCAAAGACAGGACCGTCCACGCACGCACGCTTCTGGCCGTGTACGGTACTGACCACGCACGAGAGGCACGCACCGATACCGCACCCCATGAGACGCTCGAGCGACACCTGGCAGCTCACGCCCGCATCGGCCACGTGCACAGCGACGATACGCTGCATGGCCTCCGGCCCGCACACGTAGACGATGTCAGGACGATCGTCGGCGAGCATCGGCTCCAACAACGCGGTCACAAACCCGCGTGCGCCTGCCGAGCCGTCATCGGTGGCGACCTCATGACGGCGGGCCACATCTGAGAACAGCTCGCGAGCAACGAGCCGCTCAGCAGTGGGAGCGCCCTGAGCGACACTCACCGCCACACCCTTCTCGGCCAGCTGGGTCGCAAGCATCCCCATCGGAGCAGCGCCGAGACCACCACAGACGAGCAGCGCGTGCGACATTCCTTCGGGCATATCCCACCCGTGTCCGAGCGGACCGATCAGGTCCATCGTCTCGCCGCGCTCGGCAAGAGAAAGCGCACGTGTCCCCACGCCAAGCACCTGATAGATGATCTCAAAACGATCACCGTACGCGCGGTGTATCGAGAAGGGCCGTCGGAGGATGAACTCCCGCCCTTCGCCGATGCGAAGGTGCACGAACTGCCCTGGCCGCACGCTGCGGGCCACGCGTGGGGCCTCCAGCACCACACGTCCCACAGCCTCGGACACGCGGTCGTTTGCGAGCACCGTCACGCGCTCGAGGAGCGCGCGGTCGCGGGCACTGTCGCCGGCGCAGGTCACAGGGCGCCTCCGAAGTCCTGCAGCGCGATCACGTCGAGGCGACCGTCCTTCATGGCCTCGATCGCCTGCACGCTCGCCTGCGCGGCCGCCAGCGTCGTGATGTTGCTGACGCCGTGCTGCACCGCTGCGGTGCGGATGTGATAGCCGTCCGAGCGGGTCTCCCGACCGAACGGCGTGTTGATGACCAGCTGCACGCCTCCGTTCTTGATGGCGTCCACGATATTCGGGCGGCCCTCGTGCACCTTGGCGACCTCTTCGACCGTGATCCCCGAGGCACGCAGAAGCCGGGCGGTTCCCTTGGTCGATAGAATGCGGAAGCCGAGCTGGGTGAGGTGCCGCGCGATGGAGACGATAGAGCGCTTGTCGCGGTCGCACACCGAGATGAACGCCGTGCCTTCGCCCGGCAACGAGTAGTCGATCGCGAGCTGGGACTTCGCATAGGCGGCCGGGAAGTCGGGTGCAACGCCCATGACCTCACCGGTGGACTTCATCTCGGGGCCCAGCGTGCTGTCAGTACCGGGGAACCGGCCGAACGGCATGACCGCTTCTTTGACGCAGTACCGGCCAAGATCGCGGTCCTCGTCGGGCAGGTCCATCTCGGCCAGCATCATGCCCCCCATGACACGCGCGGCCACCTTCGCGAGCGGCACGCCGGTCGCTTTGCTCACGTACGGCACGGTCCGGCTGGCACGAGGATTGACCTCGAGTACGTAGACGCACTCGTCTTTGACCGCGAACTGCACGTTCATCAGACCCTCGACTCCGAGCGCAAGCGCTAAAGAACGCGTGTGGGACTTGATCTGTTCGATCGTCTCGGCGCCGAGCGAGAAGGGCGGCACACAGCAGGCCGAGTCACCCGAGTGGATACCGGCCTCTTCGATGTGCTCCATCACGCCACCGATGTAGACGCTCTCGCCGTCGCACACGGCGTCCACGTCCACTTCGATCGCACCCTCGAGGAAGCGGTCCAGCAGCACCGGATGATCGGGGCTGACCTCGGCCGCCTGTTCCACGTAACGCCGCATATACTCTTCGCTGTACGCGATGACCATGCCGCGCCCGCCTAGCACATAGCTGGGGCGCACGAGCAGCGGGTAGCCGATACGGTTCGCGACCGCGACCGCCTCATCCATCGTATAGGCCGTCCCTGCAGGCGGATACGCGATGCCGAGCCGGTCCAGCACCTCCGAGAAGCGCCTGCGGTCCTCGGCCAGATCGATCGCTTCCGGCTTGGTCCCGAGTATGGGCACACCTGCATCTTCGAGCGCCCGCGCCAGCTTGAGCGGCGTCTGTCCGCCGAACGTGACGAGCACACCGGCCGGACTTTCGGCGCGGACGATATCCATGACGTCTTCGAAGGTCAGGGGCTCGAAATACAGGCGGTCCGAGGTATCGTAGTCGGTGGAGACCGTCTCGGGGTTGCAGTTCACCATGATGGTCTCGAAGCCCATCTCGGACAGTGCGTATGCCGCATGTACGCAGCAGTAGTCGAACTCGATTCCCTGACCGATACGGTTGGGTCCCGCGCCAAGGATCATCACCTTGCGACGGTCCGAGGGTGCGACCTCGTCCTCGTCCTCGTAGGTCTTGTAGTAGTACGGAGTCGACGCGGCAAACTCCGCAGCACAGGTGTCTACCGACTTGAAGGTAACCTTCACCCCAAGGTCGAGTCTTTGTGCGGTGACCTCAGCCTCACTCGTCCCTGTAAGGTGAGCGATCTGCACATCTGAGAGGCCCATGCGCTTGGCTTCGCGCATGCCGGCCGCATCCATGCCCGCAAGTCCGGTTGTCGAGACGACCTTCTCGGCGTCAACCATCTCGCGTACCTGCTCCAGGAACCACGGATCTACGTGGGTGAGCAGGTGCACCTCTTCGACCCCGCGTCCGCGCCTGAACGCCTCGGCGATGTAGAAGGGGCGCTGCTCGTTGGGCTGCGCCAGCATGCGGTCGAAGTGGTCCTCGTCGAAGACGTCCTTGCCGTCGGAGCCGAGGCCCATTCGCCCATTCTCCAGCGAGCGCATCGCCTTGCCGAGCGCTTCTTTGAACGTGCGGCCGATCGCCATCGCCTCCCCCACGCTCTTCATGCGCGTGGTAAGAGTGGTGTCCGTGCCGGGGAACTTCTCGAACGCCCACCGAGGGACTTTGACGACGGTATAGTCGATACTCGGCTCGAAACAGGCCGGAGTCATCTTCGTGATGTCGTTGGGGATCTCGTCGAGCGTGTAGCCAACGGCGAGCTTGGCCGCGAATTTCGCGATCGGGAATCCCGTCGCTTTGGAGGCAAGCGCTGACGAGCGGCTGACACGCGGGTTCATCTCGATGATGACCAGACGACCGTCACGCGGGTTCACCGCGAACTGGACGTTGCTGCCGCCGGTCTCCACGCCGATCTCACGCATGATGGCGAGTGACGCGTCGCGCATGATCTGGTACTCGCGGTCGGTAAGCGTTTGCGCAGGTGCGACGGTGATGCTGTCGCCGGTGTGGACACCCATTGCATCGAAGTTCTCGATGGAGCACACGATGACCGCGTTGTCGTTGCGGTCGCGCATCACCTCCATCTCGTACTCTTTCCAGCCGATCACGCTCTCCTCGATCAGCACTTCACCAACGGGCGACAGCGCAAGACCGCTCGTGACGATCTCGCGCAGCTCGTCCACGTTGTAGGCGATGCCGCCGCCAGCACCGCCCATCGTGAAACTCGGACGGATGACGGTCGGGAAGCCGATCGTCGCGATGAGCCCTTCGGCATCGGCGATCGAGTACGCATAGCCGCTCGCAGGCGTATCGAGTCCGATGCGCGCCATCGCTTCAGCGAACAGCTTGCGGTCCTCGCCCTTCTTGATGACTTCGAGCGTGGCGCCGATGAGCTCGACGCCGTACTTGTCCAACACGCCCGACTCCGCCAGGGCGACCGCCACGTTCAGGCCCGTCTGCCCTCCCAGCGTCGGTAGCAGTGCGTCGGGACGCTCGGCCGCGATCACCTTCTCGACGAAGGTCGGGGTCACCGGTTCGACGTAGGTGCGGTGCGCGAACTCGGGATCGGTCATGATGGTGGCCGGGTTGCTGTTCACGAGCACGACCTCGTAGCCGTCCTCGCGAAGCACCTTGCACGCCTGGGCACCGGAGTAGTCGAACTCGCAGGCCTGGCCGATGACGATCGGCCCGGAGCCTATGAGCAGGATCTTCTTGATATCGTCTCTGCGGGGCATCCGATTCCTTCGCTTATGGCACGATCATTACAGGACAGGAAGCTTGCTTGAGCACGGTCATAGACACGCTGCCGAGCAGTACCTCCTGTATAGCGTTCCGGCCGCGGGTGCCGGTCAGAACACCGGTGATACGGCGCTCGTCGATCTCGGACAGCACTACATGTGCGGCCTCACCACGCTCCAGCACGATCTTGGCCGCAATGCCTTGCTGTTCCGCCATCGCCTGCAGATTACGCAGGTGGAACTCCGCGCCCTCCTCGGTCTTGCGCAATTTCTCGCCACTCAGCGCCGGATCGATGGCGTGGAGCAGATACATGGTCTTGATGACGCCTTTCGGCAACTCCATGGCCTTCGTGAACGCATGCGACGCCGCCAGTGAGAAGTCGGTGGGCATCAGGAGCTTCTCGCCGAATCTACGCAGAAGCCGTGCCGGATCTTCGGAGTTGCGCATGAGCTCGAAGCGGGAGAGCAGACTCGGCACTGATGCATCGCGCATCAGGCGCTCGGAGATCGACCCGACGAACAGCTGGTCGATGATGGATTTTGCGTGAGAGCCGGAGACTATCGCGTCCACGTGCATCTCTGTCGCCAGGGCGGTGATCTCATCGAACGCATCCCCGGTGGGCACACGGATCTCAACACCGAGGCCGACCGCCTCAAGCTGCGGGGCAAGTCCTTTGAGCCAGTCCCGTACCTCGTCCACCTTCTTCGCGATGATGGGACCCTCGAGTCCCGAGGCCTCGACCACATGGGCCAGAACCACCCGTCGCACGCCGAGCGCCGGCAGACCGCGCGCAAAACCGAGCACCAGCGCGCTGTCGTCCGTGAAGTCGGTGGGAACGAGCACCGTCTTGAGCATGGCTCCCCTACCCCTCGCCGAAGATGTCCGCGTGGCCGGCCATCAGCCGCGTGAACGCACCGAACAGATACCGTGCATCGTGCGGGCCCGGAGCCGCCTCGGGATGGTACTGGACCGAGAACGCCGGAAGCTCTAATGGCCGCACGCCTTCTACCGTCATGTCGTTCAAGTTCACATGCGTGAGCTGCACGGGGCCGAATCGCTCCGAGCGCACGACCGGTGCCACGCCTGCCCTCACCCAGGCACCCAGGTCCGCAGCGTCGTGCGTCAACTCTCCGCTCAGCTCAGGCATCAGCGTGCCGATGGAGGCGAAATCAACACAGAAGCCGTGATTCTGACTGGTGATCTCCACCCGGCCGGTCAGCAGGTTCATGACAGGCTGGTTACCGCCGCGATGACCGTACTTGAGCTTGTAGGTCTGCGCACCCAGGGCGAGAGAGAGCATCTGATGTCCGAGACAGATACCGAAAACCGGCTTGACACCCAGCAGTTCGCGCAGCGTCCCGTAGAGATAGTCGACCGCAGCCGGGTCCCCCGGGCCGTTGGCGAGGAATATGCCGTCGGGCTCGAGAGCAAGAGCGTCAGCCGCGCTCGTTGCGGGCGGTACCACGATGATCTCGCAATCGTGCTCGGCCAGTTGGCGCAAGATGTTGTACTTCACGCCGGAGTCGTACGCCACCACGCGGAAGCGGGGCGCCACTGGCAGAACACCCGTATCCACCGGCAGCTCGCAGTCTGGAGGCATCTCCGCGCCCCATGTGTAGCGCTCACCCACGGCGACCTCTGAGACGAGATCTCTGCCCACGAGCCCGAGAGCTGCGTTCGCTTTCGCTATCAGCGACGCGGGGTCGAGGTCCACCGTGGAGAGCACCGCGCGCATAGCGCCTTGTTCGCGAATGTGGCGCGTCAGACGCCGTGTGTCGACTCCTTCGATCGCCACGACCGCATGACGCTCGAAGAACTCGCGTAGTGTCTCCTCGGCACGCCAGTTGGATGCCATCGACGAGAGTTCGCGTACCACGAATCCTGCAGCGAAGACTCCTCGAGACTCCATGTCCGCGGCATTCACGCCGTAGTTGCCGATGTGCGGCATCGTCATCGTGACGATCTGACCCGCATAACTCGGGTCGGTGAAGACCTCCTGGTAGCCGGCAAGCGAAGTGTTGAAAACGACTTCGCCTGTCGTCTCGCCGAAAGCCCCACAGCTCGTGCCCTCGAAGACGGTGCCGTCCTCAAGCGCAAGCAGCGCCCGTCGCTTGTAGGTCACTCGACCACCTTCCCGTTGCGCAGGGCGAAGTACCCGCCCACGACGACGTCGCTGGCCTTGCCCAACAGCTTGTTGCCGAGAAACGCGGAGTTACGCGCCTTAGAATAGAACCGTTCCCGCGTCACTTCGACGCGGGCCTCGGGGTCGACGATGGTGATGTCGGCCACCGATCCGGCCGCAAGCGTCACCGCAGGGAGTCCGAGGGCGGCACGAGGGCCGTGCGCCATCAGCCGGGCTACATCGGCCCAGGTGAGCTTCTCGGTGGCCACAAGGTGCGTGTTCACCAGCGAGAGGGCGGTCTCCAGACCCGTGGTGCCGAAGGGAGCCAACTCGAACTCCAACTCCTTCTCGTGCGGCGCGTGAGGCGCGTGGTCGGTGGCGATGCAGTCCACCGTGCCGTCACAGACCGCTTCGATGAGCGCCGCTCGATCCCCGGCGGTCCGCAGAGGCGGGTTCATCTTCAGGTTCGTATCGTACCCGAGCAAAGCATCCTCATCCAAGAAGAGGTGGTGCGGCGTGACCTCGCATGTCACCGCGAGCCCGCGAGCCTTGGCCTCGCGAACGAGCGCCACAGAGCCCGCCGTGGACAGGTGTGCAAGATGCAGGCGGCACCCTGTGAGCTCAGCGAGGCGGATATCGCGAGCGACCATGACCTCCTCCGCGGCATCCGGCCAGCTCGGCAATCCCAGGCGTGTCGAGATGACGCCTTCGTTGACGACACCGTCGCAGGACAGCGAGTCCTCTTCAGCATGCGAGATGAGCGTGGCACCGAAACCTTTGAGGTACTCCATGGCAACGCGCATCATTCCCGCCGATGAGACGGGATGGCCGTCGTCGGAGAACGCGACCGCTCCCTCGGCGAGCATGTCACCGATCTCGGCGAGTCCTTCGCCCTTCTGACCCTTCGTCACCGCGCCGATCGGGTGGACGCGAACGACCCCTGACTCGGTGGCTCGCTCCACTATGAAGCGCACCTTGCTGCCGGTGTCGCATACCGGGTCGGTGTTCGCCATCGCGCACACCGCGGTGAAGCCGCCGTGTGCAGCCGCGCGAGTGCCCGACGCGATATCCTCTTTGTACTCGAATCCCGGCTCGCGCAGATGCGTGTGAGCGTCGACGAGACCCGGCAACACGATCTTCTCGGTGCAGTCGACCGTCTCGCCCTTGGCCATCTTCAGATCGGTACCGATCTCAACGATGACGCCATCGCGGATCAGCACGTCACAGACGGCGTCGAGGCCGACCGCCGGATCGACTACCCGGCCTCCCTTAAGCAGCAGCGCCACTGTCGGCACCTCCCAGCAGTAGGTACATGACGGCCATGCGAACAGCGACACCCGCGTTGACCTGATCGAGGACGTGCGAACGCGGAGAATCCGCGACATCCGAGGAGATCTCCACGCCCCGGTTCATCGGACCGGGATGCATCACGATCATGTCCGGTTTTGCCGAGGCAAGCCGTTTCGCGTTCATGCCGTAGAACCTCGCGTACTCGCGATTGGACGGGAACGGCATCTGCGCAGCCCGCTCGAACTGCACTCTCAACATGTACGCGACATCCAGCTCCGTCAGGACCTCGTCGAGCGAGTATGCGACCTCGGCTCCCATGATGTCGGGCCGCGCGGGCATGAGCGTCGGCGGACCGATGATGATCGGGCGGGCGCCGACCTTGCGCAGTGCGGGAATCAGCGAGCCGGCGACCCTGCTGTGGCAGATGTCGCCGACGATACCTACGGTGAGCCCTTCGAGGTGACCGAGCTTCTCGCGCATCGTGAACAGGTCGAGAAGCGCCTGTGTGGGGTGCTGGTGCACGCCGTCACCACCGTTGACGATGTGGGCGTCCATGCACTCGGCCAGCATCTGCGGTGCACCTGCGTACTTGTGACGCACGATCACGAGGTCGCAGGCCATCGCCGAGAGTGTGGCCGCCGTATCGCGTAGCGACTCGCCCTTCACGGTGGCCGACGCCGACGCGGTGAAGTTGATCCCATCGGCAGACAGACGCTTGGCGGCGATCTCGAAACTCGTGCGCGTGCGCGTGCTCGGCTCGAGGAACAGGTTGACGATCGTGCGGCCGCGCAGTGTGGGCAGCTTCTTGATGCGACGCTCGTTGACCTCTTTGAACGAGTCAGCGGTATCGAGGATGGTGACGATGTCATCCGCCGTCAGGTCGTCCATCGTCATGATGTGCTTACACGAGAGCATCTACGCGTCCTCCCCCGTCTGCTCGAGGATGGCGGCGCCGTCGACGCCGTCATGCTCGGTGAGTTTGACCTTGACCCGCTCGCGGCGAGATGTCGGCACGTTCTTGCCCACATAGTCCGCCCGGATCGGCAGTTCGCGATGACCGCGGTCCACCAGTACGGCGAGCTGGATGGTCGCCGGACGCCCGTAATCCATGATGGCGTCCATAGCGGCGCGTATCGTGCGCCCGGTGTAGAGCACGTCGTCGACCAGAATGACATTGCGCCCCTCGACATCGAACGGGATGTCAGTGCGGTGCACCTCGGGGTTGAGGTGAGTCGCCACATCGTCTCTGTAGAAGCTGATGTCGATGCTGCCCACCGGGACCTCGGCGCCTTCGATGCGCTTGATCCTCTCAGCAAGTCTCTGAGCGACGAATGCACCGCGCGTGAGGATCCCGGCGAGTGCGATGTCGCTCGCACCCTTGTTCGCCTCCAGGATCTCGTGCGCGATGCGCGTCAGCGCCCGATCGATGGCCGAGGCATCCATCACCTCGGCTTTCACACGATAGCCCATCCGCTGCACCTCCTTCTGGCGTCTTGCGCGCGGAAACCTCCGCAACGGAAAACGCCCCCTTGCGGACGGCAAGAAGGCGGCGTATGCGTGCGCGCTGGCTGCGAAAGGACTGCTGCGCGGGCTATGCGATTAGCGCTCCTTGCCGGCCTCACCGGACCGGTATTAAAGGTCTCCCGTGACGATACCAGGACATCACGCGTCAGACAACCACACGCGGACGGTCGTCGGCGAGCGGCACCGCGATCGTGACGCTCGTCCCCTCTCCCTCAGCCGAAAGGATCTCTATGCGTCCGCTGTGACGCTCGACGATCTCCTTCACGACGGCCAGTCCGATGCCCAGACCGCCGCTTGCACGAGTACGCGCACGATCGGCGCGCCAGAAGCGTGTGAACGCGTGCGTGCGCTCCTCGGCAGCCATTCCGATCCCCGTGTCACGCACGACGAGGAGTGCCTCGCCTCCTTCGGCACGCACCTCGACGTGCACGGCGCCACCCTCCGGTGTGTAGCGCGCCGCATTGGAGAGCAGGTTCCCCACAGCCTGCGTCAGGCGGTCACGATCGCCGAGAACCACGGGCCCACGATGGATCGACGTCGTGAATGCCAGACCGATCGACTCCAT
>DDWT01000005.1:44596-54437 GCA_002347365.1 Actinobacteria bacterium UBA2279 | reverse complement strand
CGAACCGTTTCGTCGTGCAGTATGCCGAGGCGCTCCTCGTCTACCGGCATGACACCGTCTTGCATGGCCTCGACGGTGGCCTGGATAGCCTGGAGCGGAGTCCGCAGCTCATGGGCGACGTCTGCGGTCAGTCGACGCTCGAACATGCGCTCCGCCTCGACCGCGTCTGCCATCGCATCCAGAGTGCTGCCGAGTTGGCTGATCGCGTCGGCACCCGCCATTCCGGTGCGCGCATCATTCTCGCCGGATCTCAAACGCGCAGCGATCCGTGTCACAGCGTTGATCGGCCTCACGATCGAGCGTGCGTATAGCGCTCCTGCAACCGTGGCCGCGATGACCGCAAGCACGGCGGCGACCGTCAGACCACGGAATGTCGCAGCCCGGAACCGGATATCGCGGTCTGTGAGAAGACCACCAGGCGCCGTTGACGCGACTCGCACTTCGCCGACCGTCTCGGTGTCGACGACGATCGGTGCCGTGGCCGATACTTCTCCGATCGTGATCGTCTGAACGTCCTGGGCCTGGTCTGAGCCCGGCTTCTGCACATACCCGACAAGATCACCATCTGCGTCGAATACCTGCACGTTCAAGTCCGCGAGCAGGTAGTACAGCGATTCAGGGATACCCACGTGCGTCCAGTCGCCTGACAGCCGGTACTGGTCGGCGATAACGGATGCGGTAGCGTTAGCACGCTCCTGCAACCGCTCGCGGATATAGGACTCGAAGGAACGCTGCCAGCTCACGCCCACGATGGCTGCGGCGAGGATCGCGGTGAACGCGGCAACCGCAGCGAACGCGATGCCGAGACGAAAGCCCAGCGTCCTGCGCGACACCCTACTCCTCCCCGTCCACGGGCGAGTCGAAGCGGTATCCCACACCGAAGACCGTGTGGATGAAGCGAGGCTCCCGCGGATCGTCGCGCAGCTTGGCTCGCAGATTCTTGACGTGTGAGTCTATGGCCCGCTCGTAGCCCTCGAAGTCATAGCCGAGGACCTTCTCCACGAGCTCCATACGCGAGTAGACACGACCGGGGAAGCGCGAGAGCGTTGCCAGCAACTTGTACTCGCTGGCGGTGAGATCCAGCTCCTCCTCGTCGAGCCATACGCGATGACCCGCGAGGTCCATCGCGAGGCTGCCGAATACGACGCGAGAGCGTTGGGGCTCACTCTCGGCACGCGCCCGGCGGAGCAGTGCACGAACGCGCGCGGCAAGCTCACGCGGGCTGAACGGCTTGACCAGATAGTCGTCGGCACCAAGATCGAGACCGGTGATTCGCTCCTCCTCGGTGCCTTTTGCGGTGAGCATGATGATGGGAACGTCCGACTGATCCCGGATACGCTTACAGACTTCCTCGCCCGGCATACCCGGAAGATTCAAGTCGAGCACAACGAGGTCGTAGTGCGCCGACTCGAACGCGTCAAGCGCTTTGAGCCCATCGCCTACCGCCGTGACCCAGAGACCATCGCGCTCCAGGTACGCCTCGACGACGTCACGCGCCTGACGTTCGTCTTCTACCACGAGCACTCTTCGTGCGTTCTCCACGTGCCAGACCCTTGTCCCTCGCCGGTCGGAATCGTATGACCACCAGTACACCACGCACGCATGTTGCCTGCGCGAACGGGTTGTGGAGGTCTTATGGAGTCACTCGACGCCCGCGAACGGGATGTGGACATTGAAGGTGCTGCCCTTTCCCAATCGGCTCTCAACATCGATTCGGCCGCCGTGGGCTCTGATGATCTGGTCTGCCACGAACAGACCCAGACCCATGCCGCCGAACGACCGCGTGGACGACATGTCCGCCTGCGTGAACCGATCGAACAGATGCGGCATGTCATCAGGGGCGATTCCCACACCCTTGTCAGAGACCGAGATCACCGCTTCATCACCATCCATACGGACAGTGATATCGACCGGCCCCCCGTTCGGTGAGTACTTCACAGCATTGGACACGAGGTTCGCAACAGCGCGCCCGAGCCGCTCGGCATCGCACACGCACATCGGCAGGTCTGGTTCGACATCGATCGATAGTCGGTGGTCGGGCGTACGCTCGACACCTTCGGCATACACGTGCACGATCTGCTCCAGATCGTTCGGTCGCCTGAGAAGGCGCAGACCTTCGGATTGCATCATCGAGACCTCGAGAAGCTCCTCGACGAGCTGCTTCATATGGATCGAGTGGCCACGGACCTTCCGCAGCAACTCGGGACCCCGGTCTCCCAGTTGCGATGGTTCCATATGCGCCAGCAGGTCGGTAAAACCGATGATGCTGGTCAGAGGCGTGCGTAGCTCATGCGATACGGTGGCAACGAAGCTGGACTTCAGTTGCTCGAGCTGGCTGCGCTCGGTGATGTCCTGCTGGAGCCACACGAATCTCTCGGAGCCGGCTTCAGAGCGCTCCATGGTCGTGATCGAGACTGTCTCGAACAGCCGAGAGCCGTCTTTGCGCACCCCCACAACATCGAGACGCTCCGGCTCCCCCTTGCGGGCCGCTTCCACCAAACCGAGGAGCCGCTGGTACGTCTCGTCGTCGGGGCTGAGACTGCGCATGCTCATGCCCACGCAATCTTCGGCCGAGTAGCCACTCAGCGCACTGAACGCCGGGTTGACCCATTGGATGCGCTGCTCCGCGTCAGTGATGGCGATCGCATCTGCAGCGGACTCGAGTGCAGCTGATTGAAGCCGTATTCGGTCGCGGCCTTCAAGGACCGTCAGAGAGGTCGCCACACGGCCTGCCAGACGCTCCAACATCCGGGACATGTCTTCATCGAACAGATACGAATCGCGTGTGTAGAACACCATTGCACCGATGGGCTCACCTTCAACGAGCAGGGGAACGGCAAAGGCGCTGGCAAGATCGTATTCGGCGAGGAGCGTGGTCCAGGCATCCGCGCCCGCATCCGCGAAGCTCCTGAGCACGCTCTCCCCCGTCATGATGGCACGGGCAGCGGGATACACCGCACCGGGAGCATCCCAGCGGACTGACGTCTTCGCCATGAGCTGCGCGCCGTCCGCGTTCGACTGGTATGCGATCGTCCCATCGTCGCGTTTGACTGCTACGAGCACTGCCGGCAGCTCGAACCGCTGTGCCACTTCGTCGCACACCTGCCGCATGATCTCACTGCGAGGTTTCGTCGTCAGCAACGCGTGGTCCAGCGTGTTGCCGATGTGATCGACGCTCTCAGTCCGACGACGCGCAGTCACATCGATCGCGAACACGTTGTATGCGACTACCTGACCGTCCTCCAGCGTGGCCGTGGTCGAGAACTGAAGCATCAGACGCTTTCCCGACTTGGTCAGAAGGGGTGCCTCGTAGTACATGCCCTCGCTACCGCCTCGCGACAGTTCGTCCACGCGTGCACGACGAGCTTCTATCTGGTCTGCAGGCACGAACAACTCGAAGTACTCCCGCCCAAACACTTCTTCGGCACTGTAGCCGGTCAGCCGTTCCGCACCGCGACTGAGGATGGCGACTTTGAGCTGAGCGTCGATGATCGCAACGAACAGATCCGATATCTCTACGACCTGCCGCGTAAAATCACGCTCGCGGCGGAGTTCCCCCTCTACACGCTTGCGCTCGATCACGTCAGCGTTCAGTTCGGCGATCAGATTGGCTTTGACGGCCACCTCCTCGCCAAGGATCTCCATGGCTCTCCGCAACTCGGCGTTCGCCTTCTCAAGACTCGCCGCCTTCTCCTCAAGCTTGTTGACCAGACGGGAGCTGTACTCCTGCAGTATCTCGGTCTCGTCGGTCAGCTCCGGCTGGCGTGTTGCTCCGTCGCTGCTGGTGCCCACCAGTTCCTCGATCGATGCCAGAAGGACATCGGGGTCCGTCGGCTTGCGCCAGAAACCATCTGCTCCCAGGCTCTGGGCGAACCGCTCGTCTGCAGGATCGGTGTAGGAGGCCGTGTAAAAGACGAGTGGTATTGCTGCAAGGGCCGGATCACTCTTCCAGGCCCGGCACAACTGATAGCCATCCATCTTCGGCATGAGTATGTCGCTGATGACTATGTCGGGTCGCTGCTCGTGAGCGGCGGCAAGCGCCTCTTCTCCGTCGGCTGCCTCCACCGCTTCATGGCCCCTGGAGACCACGATGGACCTTATGAGATACCTGCCCGCAGGATCATCATCAACGACGAGCACCCTCATGAGGTCTCCCTATCTCCCATATCCATCAACGTCCCTGCGACCCGCACTGCTGCAGCGATCTCCTCAGCGTTCACCACGTGCCCTACGACAGCAACGGCGCGATCACCGGCAACGGGTGCACCGGCTCGAATGACCGGGATACGCGGTCCGTGGTCGTCTCCAGCGATACGATTTGCAAGATCCCCGCCACCCGGCAGGGCCATGGCTCCGTCAACGATCGCCATGGCCGGCCTGCTGTTGGCGAGACCGTCGAGTGCAGCTGTCACCGTCGGCACCCACAGAACTCGATACCCCATAGGCCGCATAACGTACTCGCAGAGCTCGACGAATTCGGGATCCCCGTGCACGACCATCACCCTCGTCGTTGTCGTCATCTCACCTCCTACGGCGACATCACGGAGGTCGACCGGCAACTCGAGCGTGAACGTCGACCCAAGACCCGGCGCACTCTCGACCGTCAGCCAACCACGCAAAAGAATCGCGAGACGTCGCGCGATCGACAGGCCCAGTCCGGTGCCCTCGGTCAGTACTTCATCACGAGTCTGCACCTGCACGAACTCGTCGAAGATGTCCTGCTGCCGTTCCAGGGCGATCCCGGGACCTGTGTCGATCACCCTGAAGTGAATGCGGTCACCATCGGTCGTCACGGCAAGCTTCACTGAGCCAGTCTCGGTGAACTTGACCGCGTTGCCGAGCAGGTTGAGCAGCACCTGTTCAACCCTGCGCGGGTCGGTGAATATCTCCTGCCCGGGATCCTCGACCTCCAGAAGCCACGCCAGCCCCTTGCCGGTCGCCAGTGATTCGATGGCCCCGGCAACGTGGTCGACAATGGCCGACACGCACGTCGACTCCGGACGCACCTCCGCGCGCCCCGCTTCGATCTTCGAGAGATCCAGGACATCGTTGATGAGTTCAAGCAGGCGCTCACCGGCACTGTGTGCCATCGCGAGTTGTTTGTGTTGTTCCTCATTGACCGGCCCCGCAAGGCCGTTGAGAAGTATCCCTGTGAATCCGATGATCGCGTTGAGGGGTGTTCTCAGCTCATGGCTCATGTTGGCAAGAAACGCGCTCTTGGCTTCTGTCGCCTCCCGCAACTCATCATTGACGTGACGAAGTTCCTCAGTGCGCTCGTCCACAAGTTCTTGAAGATGCTCTCGGTAACGTACGAGCTCTGCATCAACGCGACGTTCGTCCGTCACGTCTTGAAGGACCGCCATCGTTCCACCGGTAGAGCGGCCTGCCTCCATCAGCGGCGCGGCAAAGAGCCTGACATGTAGTTCTCGACCATCTCGTGTGCGCCTGGTGCCCTCGATACCCCGTATCGTCTTACCGGCGGCTACGCGCCCCAGAATGGACGCGTATTCGTCGTGGCTCCCCGACGGGATGATCGGATTGGGACCGCCGAGTACCTCGTCGGCGCTCCACCCGAAGACTTCGGCTGCGGCCGGGTTCCAGACGGTGATCTTCCGGTCTTCATCGAGGGCGATGATGGGCACCGGCGCCACGCGAATCAGCGCGGCAAGGAACTCTGACGTTTCGCGAACCGCACGCGCGAGACGCTCGCGCTCGGTCACATCTCGAGTGACACCGCGGTATCCCTCCAGCGCACCGTCGCTGCCAAAGACCGGGAGTATGTTGCTCTCCAGGACAACGATCCGACCGTCGGGACACACCGCACGAGACCACAGCAACTCGAATGGCGGCTCAGCATGTCCCATGCTCGCCAGTGAGGCTGCCAGCTTGTCTCGCTCCTCCGCAGGCGCCAGGACCAGCGGGGACAGCCCGATCATCTCCTGTGGGCGCCTGCCCAAGACCGAGCTGCACCGAGCGCTCACGAAGGTGAAGCGGCCTTCGGCATCCGCCTCCCAGACGATATCGGAGACCGACTGCACAAGATCTCGATAGCGGATCTCCGTAGACAGGAGCGAGTACGCCGAGGACTCGATGCCGCGCGAGAAGCGTGTCGTAAGGACATAGAGCACAGAGGCCGTCACAAACACGAACAGTAATCCTTTAAGGAGGGACAGCAGAGTGCTCGAGGTCACATCGAACCCCAGGAACAGAAGCGCGGAGTCCGACAAGATGATCCACAGCGCAGCGACCACCGCATACCCGACAGACACCCGCAATGCATATCGCCGCTTCACTGCACTCCCCGGCCTCGGAGACCACCTGACAAGCGTACCGTTTCACGGTAGCACGACGCCGCCTGCAGAGTCGTGCCCCCGGGCACCTAGAACGGCAACACGATCGGCACTATCTCATCACCCGCGCCGGTCCGCCCCATCGACTCCGGGGCAAGCTTGAGAAGGACCTGTGCAAGATCATCGGGAAGCGGGTCTCTGAGCGAGATCTCCTCACCGCTGATCGGATGCGTTAGTTCCAGCTTGTAGGAGTGCAGGAACTGCCGAGTGAGTCCCATCTCAGCCTTGGCATGGTTGCGACCGTACATCTGATCCCCCACCACCGGGTGGTCGATGTAGGCCATGTGGACGCGAATCTGGTGCGTACGACCCGTATAGAGCTTGCATTCGACCAGGGTATAGCCGTTGTCGTGAACGCCCGCCATGAAGCGTTCGAGCACGCGAAATGTAGTAACCGCCTGCTTGCTCGATGGGCCTTCAGAGACCGCCATTCGCATCCGATCCTTCGGATGTCTACCGAGAGGAGCATCAACGATACCCGACTCCGGCGCTATGTATCCGTGCACGAGTGTCACGTAGCGACGCTCGATAGCCCGTATCTTGATCGCTTCAGAGAGCGCCGCTTGAGTCTCATCATCTTTGGCCACCATCATCAGGCCGGTCGTGTCCTTGTCCAGACGATGGACGATACCGGGCCGCTCTTCACCGGCAAGCGTTCCCAACCCTTCACAGTGCGCGAGTAGCGCGTGCACGAGGGTGCCGCTCCAGTGGCCGTGAGAAGGGTGCACCACCATGTCCGACGGCTTCGAGAGCACGATGAGGTGCTCATCTTCAAAGCGGATGTCGAGCGGGATGTACTCCGGAACGAGCGTGCTGGGCTCACGCTCCGGCATCACTACCGCGATATGCTCCCCTTCACGACACATGTGCCGCTTCGGGGCCGCATCTCCATCCACCTCGACGCAGCCCTTCTCGATGATCTTGGCAGCCAGCGAGCGGCTTGGCAGGAAGTCAAGATCCCCGAGCAGCTTGTCGAGACGCTGACCCGCTTCCTCTGCGGTGACCAGATGCTCATAGGTCTCGCTCATGGTGTACCTTCTCCGACTTCTCCACAGGGACACGGACTCTCGTCCGCGACCGCCGCCTCGCGGCGCTCCGGTGCGTTCGCCACGTCTTTGGAGAAGAGCAGCCACACCACCAGGATGGCGACGCCAACATCGAGCGCTGCGTCTGCAACGTTGAAGACCGGCCATCCGTGAATCTCAAAGAAATCCGTCACATACCCTGCGACGACCCGATCGACCAGGTTTCCCAACGCGCCTGCTGCGGTCAGGCCAAGAGCGTGCACAGTGAACCAGCGACGCGGCCGGTATCTCCACCACACGTAGCCGATACCTACAAGCACGATCAGCGCCACGGCAATGAAGAAGCCCACCCGTCCCGGGAACAGCCCGAACGCTGCACCCTTGTTGTTTATGTGGGTGATGCTGAAGACGTCAGGAAGGACGGGAATCGAACGACCGATCGTCATCTCGGCCCTCACATAGGCCTTGGATGCCTGGTCGAGTGCGAGAACCACGAGCATGGTCGCCGAGAACGCCAGTCCGGCGCGGCGATACACTACCGGCTCTCCTCCCATTCCTTGCAGGCGATACACAGTTCAGCAGAAGGTACTGCCTCGAGCCGCTCAACCGGGATCTCATTACCACACCGAGTGCATGTCCCATACTCTCCGACCACCACACGCTCCAGAGCGGCGTCTATCCGTGCGAGCGTCTCGCGGGCGTTGTCCTCCAGCGACATGTCGAGTTCCCGAGCGAATGTGGCCGAACCTTGGTCGGCCATATGGTCACGGTAGTTGTTCTCACCGGACACGTCAGAGAGGGCCTCCTGGCCGTCTCGCTCGTACTCCTCGATCTCTGCCAGTAGTCGAACACGCTCCTCTTCGAGTTGCGTCCTCAGTGCATCAAGCGCTTTCTGTTCCACTGTCGAGCCTCCTTCGTTTGGAAGGGGGTATCTGAAAAACGCCCCAGGGGGGCGCCATAGGTCTATCGATGATTATACCACCGCCCGCCCGGGAGAACGCTCAGGACGGGCGGTGGACACAACTGCTAGTCGGTAACGACGGCCGAACATCGTTCGCACAGGCCGTCCGCACCCGTTGTACGGAAGTTCCAGCAGCGAGGGCACTTCTCGCCGGAGGCGGTCACGATCTCGACAGCAAGGCCGTTTCCTTCGGCGGTATCCACTTCAGACACGATGAACATGTCGGCAAGTTCGCGGGCGTCGCGTGCCCCCAAGATCGCGATCTTCTCGGCAGAAGCGGTCACTATGACCCTGGCTTCCTGGCTCTTGCCGATACGTTTCTCATTGCGGGCGTCTTCCAGCGCCTTGGTGACCGCATCGCGGACCTCCAAGACCACAACGTACTCCGCGCGCAGCGTATCGGCCTCCGCAGCGTGCTCGTCCACAAGTTCGCGCACGGACGTCGGCCACCCCGCGAGGTGGACGGAGTCGATTCCCTCGCGCAGTGCTTCAGGCATGAACTGCCAGATCTCCTCGGAGGTGAAACTCAGTATCGGCGCGACCAATCGCACGAGAGCGGTGAGCATCGAGGCGAGCACCGTCTGGGCGCTGCGCCGCGATATCGAGTCCGCGCCGTCGGCGTATAGCCGGTCTTTAAGGACGTCCAGATAGAAGGAGGACAACTCGGTGCCGCAGAAGCCGTACACCGCGTGGTAGACCTGGTGGAACTTCCAGTCATCATACGAGCGTGTCACGCGGTCGATGAGATCGGCCAGTGTGACGAGGGCAAAGCGGTCAAGTTCCGGCATGTCCTCCCAGGCCACCGCCTCGCCCGGCTCGAAGTCGTAGAGGTTCGAGAGCAGGAACCGGAAGGTGTTGCGTATGCGGCGGTAGGCCTCGGAAGTCCGCTCCAAGATCTCGTCGGATACCGACACGTCTTGCGAGTAGTCGGCGGCGGCGGCCCATAGGCGGATGATGTCCGCGCCGTACTTCTTCACCACATCCAGCGGTGACACGACGTTGCCGAGTGACTTGCTCATCTTGCGGCCTTCGCCGTCCACTATGAAGCCGTGCGTCAACACCGTCTTGAATGGCGCCGCATCGTATGCACCGACGCTTGTCAGTAGCGAGGACTGGAACCAGCCCCGATGCTGATCGGAACCCTCAAGGTAGAGCTCGGCGGGGCGACGTAGTTCCTCGCGCGCGTCGAGTACCGATGTGTGAGAAACGCCGGACTCGAACCAAACGTCGACGATGTCGCTTTCCGCTCGCAGCTCGCTGCCACCACAACGGGGGCAGACGACGCTCTCAGGCAGGTACTCCGAGGGCTTGCGCGTGAACCAGGCATCAGCGCCCTCGGTGGCGAATAGCTTCTCAACGGCGGCGAAAGTCGTATCATCGGCGACCGTCTCCCCGCACTTCACACACTCGAACACCGGTATCGGCACACCCCACGCACGCTGACGGCTGATGCACCAGTCGGGGCGGTCGGTGACCATGGAGTTGATGCGGTTCACGCTCCAACC
>DDWT01000005.1:0-44416 GCA_002347365.1 Actinobacteria bacterium UBA2279 | reverse complement strand
AAACGGTCCGCCGCCCTCGTCAAAGACGCCGTGGTCATCTACGGGCATCGGCGCAGGCAGGCCGAACTTCATGCCTACCAGGTAGTCGTCTTCACCATGTCCCGGAGCGGTGTGCACGGCACCTGTACCGGTCGATAGCTCGACGTGGTCCCCGGTGATCATGACGCCCTCCACACCCGGGTGGATCGGCTGCTCGTAATGCAGGCCCTGCAGTTCGCGGCCCTTGATGCGCACGGGCTCGCCCGCGACGTCACGCACCACGTCGTAGGACTCCCAGCCCGCCACCTGCGCGACGGCCGGCACCAGTTCCTCGGCCATGACAAGGACCTCGCCGCCCACCGCGACACCGACGTAGTCGGCGCCTTCGGCGAGCGTCACCGCGACGTTGGCCGGCAGCGTCCACGGCGTCGTCGTCCAGATGAGTACCGCCGTCTTGCCAACCGCCGAGAAGACCTCGGGTGCATCGAGCATCCAGAACTTCACGTAGATGCTGTCCGACGTCTCGTCACCGTACTCGATCTCGGCCTCCGCCAGTGCGGTCTTGCACCGATAGCACCAGTGGATCGGCTTGCGGCCCTTATAGACCATGCCGCGACGGTACAGCTCGGCGAAGACCTTCACGTCACCGGCTTCGTAGCTCTTGTTCAGCGTGAGGTACGGGTCGTCGAAGTCACCCCGAACACCCAGACGCTTGAACTCGGAGGCCTGCACATCCACGAACTTCAGCGCATACTCACGGCAGAGCGCGCGCAGCTCGGCCTGCGAGATCGCCTTCATCTTCTCGGGGCCCAGGTTCTTCTCTACCTGGTGCTCGATGGGCTGACCGTGGCAGTCCCAGCCCGGCACGTACGGCGACCAGTAGCCGCGCATAGACTTGTACTTGACGATGAGGTCTTTGAACACCTTGTTGAATGCGGTGCCCATGTGAATGTGGCCGTTCGCGTAGGGCGGACCGTCGTGCAGGATGAACGTCGGACCACCTTCGTTGACCTCCAGCGAGCGACGGTAGATGTCCATCTCATCCCAGAACTGCAGCCACTCGGGTTCCCGCGTCGCCAGATTCGCACGCATCGGGAACTCCGTTTGCGGCAGGTTCATCGTCTGCTTGTAGTCATTGCCCACTGTAGTTCGTCCTTTCGTCTACCTGTCATCGGCCGCGAAATAGAAAACACGCTCGTCCCTGCCTGGGACGAAGCGTGTCATATGCTCCGCGGTACCACCCAGCTTGCGCGGGTCTCCCCGCTCGCCACTCGGTCGTTCGATAACGGGAACTCCCGCCGACGCCTACCGGGCAATGCGCCTTTCGGGCCGGAGCTCGGAGGTGATATTCAGTCGCGGCCTGCCTCGCGGGCTCTCACTATCCCCGCTCGCTATACCAGGCGGTGTCACGCCTACTCGTCCTCGTCAACGCTTCGATTCTCATCGCGCAACGCAAGGTCACGCTAGGCAGCGATACTAACGCACGTCACGAGCCTCGGTCAACGCGCTTCACACTTCTTCGCCCGCGAGATACGCGTTCACCCGCAAGGCGATCGCCTCCGCCTCCAGACGCGACACTCCCGAGCCGAAGCGAACGGCGCCCCTGGCCGTCTTGATCTCGATCTTGGGCTGCGGAGAGCGCCTGCCGCTCTGCCGCAGGATGTCTGCGCGAGCCGGGGCAGCGCGGCCGATTCGAGCCGGGAGCGTAATGCCGGCCGCCGTCCGCAGCACATGGATGTGCGCCTCGTCGATCACCAGCGTCTCACTGCCACTCGCTTGATAGAAGGCACCCCATACCGTCATCGCTGCAAGAACGTGGATGAAGACCAGAAGCAGCATCGCGACAAGCCATGCAAGGAACCTGATCAGGAGCGGGTCGATAGGCGCCGCCACGAAGAAGACGCCGGTGAACACGATCGTCGCCAGAAGCCACGGTGCCCCGAATAGCACCGCCGCTACCACGAATCGAGGGTTGGCGGCCACTGGAACGTCCACACGCAACCCGGCATCCGGGACGTCGAGGGCGCGTCGGCTGACGACGAAACGCTTGCGGAGTTCGCGGAGGAACCGCGGGTTCACGACGCGCCGCCGAGAACGGCCGCGAGCTCTTCCTCGCTCAGCGTGTCTATCTCGAGGGTCTTATGGCGGGATGTGTCGCCTCGGACGACCCGGACAGTACTCTTGGCCACGCCCAGACGCTTTGCCACGAGCTTGCACACGGCGGCATTCGCCTTGCCGTCCTCAGGAGGCGCACTCACCCGAACAGACAGCTCACCCCCTCGCCAGCCGACGATCTCGTCTCGGCCTGACTTGGGGGTGACATGTAGAGCTATGCGCGCGGACATCGACGTCAGTCGATCTCCTCGATGTCCAGGTCATCGTCCCTCTCGCCGAGAGAACCGAACTCCAGCTTGAACTCGGTCGGCTCCGCGAAGACCGGCTCCTCGGGCCCGAGATCCGGCTCGACGACCTCGCCGAGCTGGATACCTGTGACGAAGCCCGATGCAGGAGGCTCGATGGGCTGAGTGTCCTCGCGGCGCGCTGCAGGCTGGGGTGCGGGAACAGGCTCCTGTGCAACCTCCGGGGCAAGCGCATCCGCGTAACTCACGTGATCGGGCTCAGGCACCGGTGCTGGCCTGGGCTGCACCACCGCAGCGGGCCTGGGTGCTGTGACCTCAACCTCCGCGACAGTCTCATCGCCGGCCTGCCCGGTCATGAGCTTCACGTCATCGGGCAGAGCGATCTCGCCGACACTGCGCAGATGCCCCTCGAGGAGACCTTTGAACTTGCCCCGGAACTCCTCCTCGGCCTGCTTTATGCGCATCAGGTCGTTGGTGGCTTTCTGCTTCTGCTGCAGTGCGCTATGGATGACCTCTTTTGCTTTCACCTCAGCGTCTTTGAGGACGACAGCGGCCTCATGCTCGGCGGCGGCGATGATGTCCTCGGCGGACTTCTGTGCGCTCACAAGCGTATTGTGAAGCGTGCGCTCCATGTCCTGATAGCCGCGGATCTTCTCGTCGCCGGCCTCGATCTTCTCGTTAAGGTCGATGTTCTCCTTGAAGAGACGTTCCAGTTCGTCGGCCACCTGATCGAGGAACTCGTCGACTTCCGCCTCGTTGTATCCGCGAAGCGAGTGACCGAATTCCTTGTGGTGAATGTCGAGCGGGGTGAGCTTCATACGGACCGGTCCTTCCTGACCGTTACAGACCTAGACTCAAAAGGATTCTAACCAATAACGGCTGTACGAGTAACTGCAACACGAGCAATGCCACCATTGGCGAGAAGTCTATACCCCCGCCGACAAGGGGCACGATGCGTCGAAAGATGCCTATGTAGGGTTCGCACAGAGTGCCGAGCACCTTGTATAGATCGAAGAACACACCGCGAGGCCTGAACCAAGACATGATGACGTACGCGAAGATGAGTATCCCGTAAAACGAGATCGCCTGACTGACGATGTATGCGAGTGACATTTGCTAGGACCCCAGTTCCTTCGAGCGTTTGACCGCCGCGGCAACAGCCGCCGAGACGCTCGCGCGCATTCCGCCTGCTTCAAGCGCTTCGATAGCCGCGATCGTCGTGCCGCCAGGACTGCTGACAGCATCCACGAGTTCCTCCGGGTGCTTCCCAGTGCGTTCCAGGAGTTCCACGGTGCCCCGCAGGGTCTGCATCGCGAGTAGCTGTGCAACATCCCGCGTAAGACCGTGACGCACTCCCGCCCGGGCAAGCGCATCTATGAAGAGCGCGACGTAGGCGGGGCCGCTGCCGGAGATCGCGGTGGCAGCATCCTGGTACCGCTCGTCGAGTACGATCGCCTTGCCGAGTGATTCGAACAGTACACGAACCGCGGCGAGTTGCCCGGCTGTGGTCTCGGTGCCTCCGGACAGTACGCTCATCCCTTCGCCCACCATCGCCGGGGTGTTCGGCATGACGCGCACCACGGCGGTACCGGCCGACAGCAGCGACTCGATACGAGCGCAGCTGATACCCGCGGCGATGCTCACCACGACGGCATTCTGTGAAACGTCGTCTGCAACATGCGCGACTACCGCATCGATGAGCTGGGGCTTCACCGCGAATATGACGATGTCGGCCGTGCCGACCGCGTCGTGACCGTCAGCCACACACGAGACGCCGTGCGCGGCGAATACCGCACACCGTGATTCGTCCGGCTCGGCGACCGTGATGTCGCCAGCCTTCGCGGCACCCGCCGCGATCAGACCTGCGACGATAGCTTCGCCCATGCGTCCGCCGCCGATAACGGCTATGCGCGGGGTGTCAGACATCATGCTCCCCTCGTGGGATTACACGCCCAGGTCGAACAGGCCCTTCTCACGCAGAACGCGACGCTGTTCAGTCACGTCGACGTTGGCGGGCGTAAGCATGAAGACCTTCTCGGACACCTTCTGAAGACCCCCGTTGAGCCCGTATGTCAGGCCCGATGCGAAGTCAATGAGGCGCCGTGCAAGATCCGGATCGGTCATCGTGAGGTTCATGATGACGGGAATACCGAGCTTGAACTTGTCAGCGATGGCCTGTGCCTCGCCGTACGTGCGCGGCTCGACGATCTGCATGCGCACCTGAGGGACCGCCTGCATACCGGGACCGGGCGCGGCCATCGAGCGACCCGCATCCCGTGCGCGGTCGAGGTCAGGCTCCCGGTTCAATCGCTTGACTGTGGTATCGCCACCTTCATATGGGTTGCGATACGCCGGCGCCGGTTCATAACCGTCGGCTCCGTCATCAGCATCCTCATCGTAGTCATCATAGTCGTCGTACTCGTCGCCGAGTCCGAGCCGGGCCTTGATGGAGTCCCACAAGCTCACGGTCTTCTCCTTGTTCGGGAGTGTACCTGCAGGTCAGCGACCGAATATGGCGGTCCCGACCCTGATGATCGTTGCGCCTTCTTCGATGGCTACCGGGAAATCGTTGGTCATACCCATCGAGAGCTCACGCAACTCGACTCCATTGAACCGCATCGCGTTCAATGTCGCAAAGAGTTCCGCAAGAGTGTGGAAGACCCACCGCACCGACTCGGCACGAGCGAGGGGCGCGATAGTCATCAAGCCGCATACCTCAACACCGTGCATCGCGGATGCTGCGCACAGCACTTCCTCAAGATCGTCCGGATCGAGGCCATGCTTCGACGCTTCATGAGATACGTTGACCTGGAGCAGGACCCGCTGGACGACACCTTTGGTCTCCGCAACCACATTGACCCGCTCGAGCAGCTTCAGAGAGTCGACCGAATGGATCAGATACGCGCGTCCGACAACGTCTTTGACCTTGTTCGACTGCAGCGTGCCGATAAAGTGCCAGTGCACATCGGGAAACAGCCCGTATTTGCCCAGGAACTCCTGCACGCGGTTCTCGCCGAAATCAGTGCATCCCGCCGAGATCGCCTTGCGGACTTCAGGCACACCCACATGTTTTGTGACGGCGACGATGGTGATGTCTTCCGCACACCGATCGGCAGCGTCAGCAGCATCGATAACCCGGGCGCGGACCGCGTCGTATCTCTCGGCGATCGCATTCACGGGACTACGATTTCGCTTCCGGAGTTCCTTCGCCGGCCTGCTCGAATTCACCCGTGACCATGTAGGTGACGCGATCGCCGATGTCCACGGCGTGGTCAGCGATGCGCTCAAGGTAGCGAGACGCGAGTACCATCGAACTCGCCCATTCGATGTCCTCCTCGTCCTGCAGTCGGGCCAGTTCGCGGAAGAACTGCTTGTACAGGTGATCGATGGGCTCATCGAGCAACTCGAGTTTGTGCGCAAGCTCCAAGTCGTTCTTCTCGAGCGCCTCAAGCATAGACTCCAGTACGCGATGAACGAGATTGCCCTGAGCCTGGATCAGGTCATATAGGGTCTGCGGACCCCGACGGCTTGCGGTACGACGGGCAGCTTTGGCGATGTTGACGCCCAGGTCACCCATGCGCTCGAAATGCATGCTGATGTAGCCGAGAGAATGCAGCAAGCGCAGGTCGCGCGCCACGGGGAACTGTGTGGCGATTATCTCGAGCGAGTGCTCCTCGATGCCAAGGCAGCGAACATCGAGTGCATCATCACCCGCGATCACCTCTGCCGCAAGATCGACGTCGCCCTCGACAAGCGAACGTGTCGCCACTCTCGTGATGTCGATGACGCTCCGGCCGATGCCGATCACCTCGGCCTTGAGATCCTTGAGTTCTTTGCGAAAGCCCTCACGCATGGTGACCCGGCTCCTCGTGTCTGGTTCGGTTTCTCGACATTATAGCCTGCGTTCGTTCGAGCGATAGGCGCGCATCCGACCTTTCACCCAGGTGTAACACATAACAGAGAGCACCTACCCGAATCTGCCGGTGATGTAGTCCTCAGTCCGACGGTCCTTAGGGCTGGTGAAGATGTCTGCAGTGCGTCCGAACTCGACGAGTTCCGCCGGCTCGCCCGTCTTCTCCTGCAGGAAGAAGGCGGTCTCATCGCTCACCCGGGCCGCCTGCTGCATGTTGTGTGTGACGATGACTATCGAGATGCGGTCCTTGAGCTCGTCCATCAGGTCCTCGATCTTCTGGACCGATGTAGGATCGATCGCCGAGCAAGGCTCGTCCATCAGCATGATGTCGGGCTCGACGGCCAGCACGCGAGCGATGCACAAACGCTGCTGTTGGCCACCTGATAGTGTGAGTCCGCCACGCGGCAGGATGTCTTTGACTTCCTTCCACAGGTTTGCACGCTCCAGCGAGCGCTGCACGACCGCGTCCAGATCACTCTTCTTCGTCACCCCGTGCAGGCGCGGTCCGAACGCAACGTTGTCGTAGATCGACATTGGGAACGGGTTGGGCTGTTGAAAGATCATGCCCACGCGACGGCGGAGATCGACCGGGTCGACCCCGGGGGCATAGATGTCCTCACCGTCGATACGGATCATGCCCTCGATCCTGGTACCCGGGATGAGATCGTTCATGCGGTTGAAGCAGCGCAGAAACGTGGACTTGCCGCACCCAGACGGTCCGATGAACGCAGTGACGCCGCGCTGCTTGATGCTGACGGTGATGCCGGCAAGCGCCTGGAAGTCTCCGTAGAAGAAGTCGAGGCTACGGACGGTGATCTTGTCGCCGTGTGTCTCGCTCGACGAGTTCACGTGATCGCTCAGTGCATGCGTCATCCTTGCATCCTCCTGTTACGGCGCAAGAGCCATCGTGCAGTCAGGTTGAAGAAGAGGATCATGATCATGAGCAACAGAGCCGTGCCGTACGCCGTCGGCAGGTTGATGCCTTCCATGGCAAGCATATAGAGGTGGACGGTCATCGGGCGGCCGCTATCGAGCGGCGAGATCGGCAGGTTTATCGCTTGCCCCATCGTGAAAATGACGACCGCGGTCTCACCGACTGCACGACCGGTCGCCAGGATGAGTCCGGTCAGGATGCGAGGCATGGCGGCGGGAAGCACGATGCGGCTGACCGTCTGCCACTTGCTCGCCCCCAAGCCGTAACTGCCCCAACGGATGTACTTGGGTACCGCCCTGATCGCCTCTTCGGTGGTGCGCATGACGATCGGCAGCATCAGGAACGACAGTGCCAGCGCTGCAGAGATCATCGAGAAACCGATGTGCATCGACTCTACGAACAGGGCGAGTCCGAACAGGCCCATGATGATCGAGGGAACGCTTGCCAGGGAGTCCGCTGCGAATCGGATGACCCGCACGAGCCGACCCTGCACCGCATACTCGGCCAGATACACCGCGGCCAGCACCCCGATAGGTGTGACGATGAGCATCGCCAGCCCTGTCACATACAGGGTGGACACGATCGTCGGCCAGATACCGCCCTCAGCGTTGACGCCGTGCGGCCACGTGAAGATGAAGCTCAGACTCAGTTGTCCGACGCCATTGACGAAAACGTAGACGATGACTGCCCCCAGAAGGGCGACCGTGGTGGCCGCACACACCCAGAGCACGGTGACGGCCAGTCGGTTGGCGAGGCGCTTGTCCATCTAGCGCTTCTCCCCTCTGCTGGAAATCACGCGTACGACCGCGACAAGCCCCATCGAGATCAGGAAGAGGATGACCGCCATGGCGAAGAGCGCCGTGCGGTGCGTCCCCGATGCGTAGCTCATGTCTATGACGATCTGGCTGGTGAGCGTAGACATCGGCTTTCCCAGCCCCCTGAAGAACTGAGGTGCGTTTCCAGCCACCATGACGACCGCCATCGTCTCGCCCACAGCGCGGCCCATGCCGAGAATGATCGCGTCGACGATGCCCAACCCTGCGGCGGGGAGCAACACCTTGCGTATCGTCTGCCATGTGGTCGCGCCCATCGCGTAGCTTGCCTCGCGAATTCCGGGCACCACGCTGCCCAACGCGTCCTCTGTAAGGGTCGCGATCGTGGGCACGATCATGACAGCCAGGATGATCGCCGCGGTGAGCGGCCCGAAGCCGAGACCGCCTGTAAGATCGGCCACTATCGGCCGGAGAATGACGAGGCCGAAGAAGCCGTAGACGACCGACGGCACGCCGGCGAGCAACTCGACAGCCGGACGCACGATGGCGCGCACCCTCGGCGATGCTATCTCAGACAGGAAGACAGCGGTGCCGACGGCCAAAGGTGCGCCCAGCAGCAGCGCGCCGATCGTGATCACCAGCGTGCCGGTGACGAGCGGCAGGATGCCGAACTCTCCGCTGCTCGAAGACCACACATCGCCGAAGAGGAACGCGCCAAGACCGGGATCTTGGATGATCGGCCAACCGCGGACACCGACGAAGATGAAGATCAGAGCGACACCGGCGACCGCCACCGTGGCGCATACCAGAAAGAGGCTTCTCAGCGCCGATTCCCTGGCGTAGGTAGCCTTCGACATCAGCTTGAGCGTGCTCTGCTTCTCGGCGGGGGAACCTGTGGTCATCGGCGCGTCAGCCACCCAGAGCCTCCTTCGCCGTGATCGGAATGAAGCCGGCGTCGCGGACCACGCTGTCTTGCACTGCTGGTGACAGCATGTAGTCAAGGAACTCTTTGATCAGGCCCTCGGGCGCTCCTTTGGTGAAGCAGTGCAGTATGCGGGAGATCGGGTACGTCTCGTCCACCACGGCCTTCTCGGACGGCACGACACCGTCGATGGTGATCGCCTTGACGTCATCATTCACGAAACCGAGTGAGATGTAGCCGATGGCGCTGGGTGCATCGGTGACGACCGCGCGGACCTGTCCGGTGCCCGGCAGGATGACTGCGCCGATATCGAACGACTCGTCGCCCATCACGATCTTCTTGAAGGCTTCGCGCGTGCCAGAGGCCTCATCGCGGTTCACGAGTCCGATGAGCATATCGGGGCCACCGACTTCGCTCCAGTTGGCGATGCGCCCGGAGAAGATGCCCCGCACCTGCTCGGTGGTCAACTCCCGAACCGGGTTGCCGGGATTGACGATGACGGCGATCGCGTCATAGGCGATGGGGGTGTCGATCAGCCCGAGCGTCTGCTCTTCAGGCTTGAGGTCGCGGGATGACGTCCCGATGTCTGACGTACCCTTCGTGACGGTTTCGATGCCCGCCGATGAGCCCACGCCCGATACCAGGACCGAGATGTCCGGGTGCTCCTCCATGTACTGCTCCGCGGCTATCTCAGCGATGGGAAGGATGGTCGTCGAGCCGTTCACGATGACTTCATCGGCCTTCGAACCGTTCTCGCCGCAACCCGCAAGCGAGAACGCCGCTCCAAAGAGAGTGCACGCCAACGCCACGCGGAGCACCACACGCAGGCGCGAAGGTAGACGGTTTCCTGCTGCATTCAGGCGGTTGGTCTTTGCCATGGTCAGATTGACGCTCCGGCAATCGCAGCGACGGCGCAGTGCCGTCCCGTGAGGCCGTTCTCGGCACGGTACGAGAAGAATCTGTCGATGTTGTCAGCTGTACACATACCGTGTCGTTTCTGGCGCTCCATCGGCACACCGGCCCGAACAAGGTCCTCAGCCACTGCCGCCGCAAGGTCAAGGCGGCCATCGGCCGGAGCCAGCGTAACAAATGTGTTGCTGAATTGCGACACACGTTCATCGCTCACTTGGTAGCAGCATGGCCCTATATGCGGGCCGATGTAGGCAACGATGTCGTCATCCCCCTCTATCGCCGACAGAACCCTCGCTGCTTCGCCTGCGATGCCCGCCAATGCGCCGCGCCAGCCCGCATGCACCACCGAGATAGCCGGGACGGAGGGCCGCACGAGGATGATCGGGACGCAATCTGCGAACAGCAGCATGAGCGGCGTATCCGTGAGTGTCGTGAGCAGCGCGTCGGCATCCGCCACCGGCAAGCGGGCTCCCGGCAGCGCAGAGCCGCCCGCTCCCACTAGCGACGACCCCACTCGTTCGATGCGCGATCCATGCACCTGCTGGGCGCACGTGAGGCGCCCACGCATCTCTCCAAAGTCGAGCGCTGCCAACAGCCGCGAACGGTTCTCCTCGACGGCCGCAGGATCGTCTCCCACATGCGAACCAAGGTTGAGCGACGCGAACGGCGGCGCACTGGCGCCGCCAACCCGCTCAGAAAACGCAACGGTGATCCCGCTTGAGGCAAGCAGCTCGTCATCGCGCCAGAACGCAACGCCATTTCTGATGTGTCTTGTGAGCACGTCTATTCACGCACTTCCGACTCGAGATGCTGGTCAAGTAGTGCCGCATCGGGCACACTACTGAGTGTAAGCGTTGCGACGACAAGCCGTTGCCTAAGCGTTACAAACGCTACTGCTGCCGAGAGGGGGTGACACACAATGAAGCAGTCGCTCAAGTTGTCAGCCTCTCTTCTCGTCGGTGCAACCAGCCTGATGGCGGTTACACCGGCTTTCGCACAGACCTATGACTACAGTAGTGGTGGCGATGCAGCCGCCGGTGGGATCGTATGCGGCGTGTACGCGTGCATGGGGATTCCAGCCCTCCTGCTGACCGTTCTGTGGGTGTGGATGCTGATCGATGCGGTTTCCCGCCAGGAGTATGAGTATCCGAACTCCTCGGGGAACAGCAAGCTCATCTGGATCCTGTTGCTGGTGTTCCTGAACGGAATCGCACCGATTTTCTACTTCTTCATGGTCTACAAGAAGATCAAGAGGGGCAGCATGGCTCCCCCTGCCGGCGGTGGCTATGTGCCACCCGCAGGCGGATATCAGCCGCCACCCGGTAACTACCCGCCGCCTCCCGGCGCGGGCAGCCCTCCGCCTCCGCCCCCGGCGCCTCCTGCGCCGCCGGCTCAGTAGCGAGCGGCACACGCACAGATGAAGGCCCGTCCCGGACGATCGGGGCGGGCCTTTTGCGGTGTCCCCAGAAGCAGCACGCACAATTCGACACCGGGGAGCATCTAGTAGTGAGACACAATGCAGGACCGCCGTACGACGAGCCCTCTCACTCGTCGTACGGCGGTCCACAAACAGACAGGCCCGCGCCGTGGCACGGGCCTGTCACCGTCTTCTAGAAGTTGCGACGCTTCAGAAACGCCGGGATATCCAGCTCTTCCTCAGCGATCGGCTCGAACGTCGGCATGGATACACGCTCGTCAACCGACTCGAACTCCATCGTCTCTTGCTTGCGCTTGGCACCGAACCCGGTAGCGATGACCGTTACCCTGATCTGGTCCATCAGCGAGTCATCAATGACAGCGCCGAAGATGATGTTCGCTTCGGGCGACGCAGCCGCGGCAACGACTTCTGCAGCCTCGTTGACCTCGAACAACCCAAGATCGCTGCCACCGGAGATCGAGAGCAGCACGCCTTGTGCGCCTTCGATGCTGGATTCGAGCAGCGGACTCGAGATTGCAGCCTTTGCCGCCTCGTGAGCACGGTTCTCGCCAGTGGCAAGACCGATACCCATGAGAGCCGAGCCTGCGTCCTGCATGATCGTCCGCACGTCAGCAAAGTCCAGGTTGATCAGTCCGGGTACCGTGATCAGATCGGTGATGCCTTGAGTGCCCTGACGCAGAACATCGTCCGCAATACGGAACGCGTCCAGGATCGACGTCTTCTTCTCGGCCACCTGAAGCAGGCGGTCGTTTGGAATGATGATCAATGTGTCGACATAGTCCTTGAGACGCTTGATGCCCTCTTCTGCCTGCAGGGCACGCTTGCGTCCCTCGAAAGCGAATGGTCGGGTGACCACCGCGACCGTCAGAGCACCAATTTCTTCTTTCGCTATTTGAGCGATGACCGGAGCGGCACCCGTACCGGTGCCACCACCTTCGCCCGCAGTGATGAACACCATGTCAGCACCTTGCAGCGCCTCTTTGATCTCCGCCTTGTTCTCCTCGGCAGCCTGATATCCAACATCCGGGTCGGCGCCTGCGCCAAGCCCCTTCGTCAGACCGACTCCCACGTGCACCTTATAGTCGGCGTCCGACATGAGCAGCGCCTGCGCGTCCGTGTTGACCGCAATGAACTCGACGCCCTTCACGTTGGCCTCAACCATGCGGTTCACCGCGTTGGTCCCACCGCCGCCAACCCCGACGACCTTGATGACAGCGAGGTAGTTTGCCCCCGTCTCCAGCATCTTCGTTCCTCCCAAAGCCGCTTTGTAAGGCCTTGTCTCACCCTCAAGTTGACGTATACTGTACTAACGCAAATGTCAATCTTGACACAAACCTTACCCTACACACAAGACGTTTGCAATACTTTCTGAACGCAATCGATGGCGGCAGCAACATGCCACATGATCCCCCGTGATATCGGCAGGTCAGCGGGGGTCTAGAGCCCTCTGGACACAGGGTTGTCGGTCGACCTCACATCGATGAAGATCACCTTGCCGGCCTGCTCTTTCATGATGCTCAAGGCCAGGTACGCCTTGTCCTCGATCTCGACAGCCTCCCCCACCAGGATCTCTATGGCATCAGTCGTGAGTAGTGTCGTCTCATCGACGGTGGACGCAGACACCGCCCGGACCTTCGCTCGAAGTTCATCGCCGATCCCACCAAGCACTTTGAGCGCGTTGTCCAGCGTATCCGACGATGAGCGCCTTCCTGGTTTGGGATCCAGACCCTGCACGTCGCGGATCACGACGAGCGTCGTCGTCTCTTCGAAGGACTGCTCGCCGAGAACCATCCCCGACGCGTCCACGACCCAGAAGACATCCCCGGTATCCACGAGCGCCACCGGGGTCCGCTCGGTAATGCGAATCCGCAGCGTGCTCGGAAAATCCCTGGTCACGGTTACCGACTCCACCCACGGGTCGGCCTCGATTCGAGCGAGTATCTCCTTCTTCGGGTACCGGAGAAGCGTGGCCCCTTCCGGTACACCCGCCAGTGCTCGAACCGCTGTTGGAGTGAGACGCTTCGCGCCCTGGATGTCGACGGTCTTGATTGCGAATAGCGGCGAGCGATACAGCGCGATGCCACCGCCGACAACTGCGACGACGATGCCGACGACGATCACCAGCCGTAACCGGCGCGTCCGCGAACGCTCCGCGAGACGACGCGCGCGCTCATCTCGTTTGGCGCGCGCAGCGACATCTCCCGCACGTTGGCGACCGACCCCATCGGGAGTCGCCGATCCACGCGCGGGTTGGCGCCGCCCTTGAGCTGCGACTTTCCGCTTTGTCTCACCCTTGAGTTGATGGTTTGGCTCAGCAGTGAGCCGTCGGCTCGGCGCTCCCGTTCCGACGTGCGCTTTCTTGCGATTACCCGAGTTCCCCGACGAACCGGATCTCGGGCTGGAGGTCGATGCCATACGTATCCTTCACTACCATCTGTATCTTCCCGACAAGTCCGAGCACGTCCGCGGCAGTAGCTCCGCCGTCGTTGACGATGAAGTTCGCGTGCACATCCGATATTCGTGCTCCACCCAGTCGCATACCCTTCAGCCCTGCGGCCTCGATCAACCGCCCTGCAGAGTCATTCTCAGGATTCACGAAGACACTGCCCGCGCTGGGTTCGCCCATCGGCTGGGACCTCCTACGACGAGCGAGGCTGGCCTCCATGGCTGCACGGATACGGATCGGGTCCTCCGGTGTGAGACGCAACACACTCTCAAGGATGATTCCCTTCTCGCGTAGTCCGGATGTGCGGTACCCCCACCCGATCTCGTCACCCCGAAGGCGCTGCAGCCCACCGCCCGGAACGAACATCGTCACAGACTCTGTCACGGTGCCGATCCACTGTTCCCGGGCACCGGCATTCATCGCCAACGCCCCTCCAACCGTTCCCGGTATCCCGACCGCGAACTCAAGACCTCCCAATCCCTGGGCATAGGCATCCTGCACCGCATACGCAAGAATGCACGCGCCTCCAACCTCGATTCGGTCGGCATCGCGGACATGCTTTTTGAACTGCCGCCCGAGTGTGAGTACCGCGCCGCGATAACCCTTGTCCGAGACGAGCAGGTTCGTGCCCTTGCCCGCCACCGTGTACGGCACGAGTTCTTCGGCCAGCACGGTCAGCGCTCCGGCAACGTCAGCGGTGGTATCGCACACGATGAACAGATCGGCGGGTCCCCCTATGCGGAAGGAGGTATGCTTCGCCATCGACTCATTGCGACAGACACTGCCCGAGATCGTTTTGGCAAGTCTGGAGTGTGCGGCGGTTAGCGACACGCTGTCTCCTCCACACGGTCGACACGGCGGCCGATCTCGCGTACCAGCTCGGCACCCATCGTGGTGACGTCTCCGGCTCCCATCGTCAGTACGAGGTCCCCGGGACGCGCCCGATCAGCCACATAGCCGGCGATATCGGCCCTATGCGGGAAGTACGCGCACCGCGCATGCGGTGTGAAATCTAGCACGGCATCCAGCACTGTCTTGCCTGACACACCCGGGAGCGGAGCCTCACCGGCACTGTAGACATCCATGAGCACCAGGCTGTCGGCACCTGTGAATGACATGCCGAAGTCAGGGCCGAGTGCTGAGGTGCGACTGTAGCGGTGTGGCTGAAAGATGACCCACACCCGCTCATAGGCGCCCTGGCGCGCAGCAGACAGCGTCGCTCTCACCTCGGTCGGGTGATGCGCGTAGTCGTCGACGATCGTCACGCCACCGACCGAGCCGACCTCATCAAATCGTCTCCGCACACCGCTGAATCGCTCGAGAGCCACTGCCGCTGCAGCAACATCCAACCCGAGCGCCCACACGGTGGCGAGAACGCCCGTTGCGTTGACGACATTGTGCACGCCGGGGACACGAATGCTGACCGGGAGCGTCTCAGTGTCAGGTAGTGTGATGATGAATCGGGTCCCCAGGCCAACGGACTCGAGATCGCTGCACCGCACATCACAGGTCTCGCTGCTGCCGTAGGTGACAACTCCACATGCCGCCGATCCACGCGCCAACAACGGCAGATCGGGGTCATCACCACACACTACAGCTATGCCGTTCGCGGGTACCTTGCCGAGGAACTCGCCGAACGTGGACACCACCTCGGCAAGATCCTTGTAGTGGTCGAGATGATCGGCTTCGACGTTGGTGACCAGGGCAACATGAGGGCGCATATAGAGAAAGGACCCGTCCGATTCGTCAGCTTCGACGACGTAGTGCTGTCCTGTCCCACAGCGCGCGTTGGCACCCATGTCGTTGAGCTCGCCGCCTATGAGGAACGTGGGGTCCAGGCCCATCCCGTCGATCACGGTCGCCAGCATCGAACTCGTCGTCGTCTTGCCGTGCGTACCTGCTACCGCAAGCGTCAGGTCGTCACCGGCGAGATGCGCGAGCATCCTCGCTCGGGGCCAGACTTCCAATCCGCGCCGGCGCGCCTCGGCCAGTTCCGGATTCGACTCCGGAATGGCGGAAGAGATGACCACGACCTCCGGGTCGCCCAGGTTGGCCGCGTCGTGACCGATGTGGACAACGACCCCGGCCTCCTGCAATGAAGTCGCGTAGCGAGAAGCTTTGAGGTCGGAGCCCGTTACCACCTTTCCGCGGTCGTGCAAGACGCGAGCGATGCCGCTCATTCCGGCTCCGCCCACGCCTATGAAGTGCGCATACGTCGTGGCCACGCTACTCCTTTCACGCGACCCCTGCCGGGGTCGGGGGTATCATTCTGGTCGTGCCGCGCCTACGAGCAACGCCACGAGCGCATCGGTCGCATGCGGTGTACCGAGAGCCCTCGATGCCGCCGCCATACTGTCGCGCGACTCGGCTTCGGTAAGCAGCTCTCGCAACGCCCGCTCGAATGAGGAAGATCCGAGTTCGTCATCGGCGATGACGAAGGCGCCGCCACCGTCGGCCACTGCTCGTGCGTTCAGCGTTTGATGATCGTCGGTCGCGTACGGATACGGAACCAGAACAGCCGCCCGGCCGATGGCCGTGATCTCAGCGATAGATGTGGCTCCCGCACGCGCGACTATCGCGTCACATGCTGCGATGGCATCGCCCATGCCGTCGATGTACTCGAAGACATGGTAGCGTCCGGCGGGGCCACCTGCCGCTTCGATCCGCTCCCGAACGGAAGCGGCCTCAATCCTACCTGCGACATGCACGACCTGCAAACCGTCGATAGTCGAGAGTGTGGGCCACAGCGCGATCATCGTGTCGTTGATGTGGCGTGCGCCACGGCTGCCCCCGAACACAAGAAGCACGAGCGCATCGCTATCCAGGCCGAGCGAGACCCTCCCCGCCATCCGGTCCGCCTCCAGTACCGTGGCCCGAACGGGGTTGCCGGTGAGCGTCACGCGATCAGGGTGTTTCAAGTGAGTCCGCGATACTTCGTACGTCACGGCCACCGCGCGCGCCCATCGCGAGAGGACACGGTTCGCAAGCCCCGGCACTGAATTCTGCTCGGCCAGCACGAGTGGCGTTCGAGTGAGCAGCGCTGCGGCGCCCAGGGGCACAGAGACGTACCCTCCAAAACCGGCGATCACATCGGCTTGAAAGCGGCGGACCAGCAGTGTTGCCCGAAACAGGGACGAAAGTACAGTCAGACCGGCTGTCAGAAGCGTCCACGGACGCGAACGATCGAAACCCTTTGACGGCACCGAGAAGAACTCGATGCCCGCCTCGGGAACGAGACGGGCTTCCAGGCCGTGCGGCGTACCGACGAACGCTACGTCATGCCCGCCTTCGGCTAGCCGTGCGGCCACCGTCAACGCCGGATAGATGTGGCCCGCTGTCCCGCCGCCGCTCACTAGTACTCGCACGCACATTCCCCTTGCTCTCGGAGACATCTCGAATCTTCGCACGCGCCGCCACTCTGGAGTGTCGTGCCACCGCCAAGATCAATCCGATACAACCCATCGTGAACGTCAGCGATGAGCCACCGTAGCTCACCAACGGCAGCGGGATACCCGTCACGGGCATAAGCCCCGTCACCGCGGCCATGTTCATCACGGCCTGAGTGGCGATCATCGCTGTAAGGCCACCGGCCATCAGCCTGCCGAACGGGTCCTTGCAGTCAAGCGCGATGCGGGTACCTGCGTACGCGAACGCTACGAAAGCCAACACGACTACGAGGGTGCCCAAAAGCCCCGCCTCTTCACCGATTATCGCGAAGATGAAGTCCGTATGAGCAGCGGGTAGATAGGCGAACTTCTGCCTGGAAAGACCCAGTCCTACACCTGTCAGGCCGCCCGAGCCGAAGGCGTATGTCGCCTGGATTATCTGGTATCCCTTGTCGAGCGGATCTGCCCACGGATCCATGAAGCCCGTCAGTCGGTCCATGCGATAGCCCTCAACGAAGATCATCAGAACCGCCAGACCGATACCGCCGATCCCGGTTCCCGCAAGCACCCGCCAGTCAATACCTCCGAGCCATAGCAGCAAGAACACTGAGATGAGTATCGACATGGTAGTGCCCATGTCCGGCTGCAGCATCACCAACGCAACTACCGGCACCAACATACCCAGCAGGCGTATCAGAAACTGCTTCCCGTCGATCTTGCGCTTGTTGTACGCGGCGAGCAGTACCGCCGTCACCAGCAGACAGCCGAGTTTCGCGTACTCCGAAGGCTGAATCGTTGTCGTACCGAACAGCAACCAGCGCTGCGCCCCGCCGGAAGATATGCCGATGATCGGCACGAGAACCAGACCGACAAGAGACGCGGCATAGACGGCCCAGGCGCCGATCTCAGCACTGAGCAGCCCTCTGCCCCGGAAGTTCCATCTCGATGCGACGAACAGCGCCAACACGCCCAGCACGACGAAGCGCAGCTGTTTGATGAGGTAGAAGTAGCTGTTGCCTTCCTTGACGTAGGCGGAAACCGATGATGCCGAGTAGATCATCAGCAGTCCGCCCATAAGCAACACGATGGTCGTCGCCAGCAACACGTACATGGGCACACTCAGTGCTTTGGCTCGGCGACCCACGCTATTCACCGCCCTGGCGCATCGACGCAACGATCTCCTTGAACCGCTCACCGCGGTGTTCGTAGTTGTCGAACTGGTCAAAAGACGCGCATGCCGGCGACAGGAGCACGACATCGGCGGGATGCGCGAGCTCGAACGCCGCCCGAGTAGCCTGCAGCAGATCCACGGTACGAACCACCGGGAATCCGCCTTCGCCGAACGCCTCGGCAATGTCGGCGGCAGACTCACCGAATACCACTGCAGCGCGACACCGCGCGCGCACCTCATCCGCCAGCGGGCGGAAGTCATTGCCCTTGTTCCGGCCACCCAGCAATACGACGACGCCCCGATCGTCGAACGACGTCAGCGCTTTGAGTACGGCATCCGGATTCGTCGCTTTCGAATCGTTGAAGAACTCGATGCCGCCGACCTCGCCGACAGGCTCAAGTCGATGCGCAACTGGAGCAAACGTTCGAAGACCGGCCCGTACACCCTCAAGATCCGCGCCAGCCGCACGCGCAGCGGCTGCAGCGGCGAGGGCGTTGCTCATGTTGTGGACCCCTCGAATACGCAGTTCTGAGGCCTTGACCAACTCGATGAGTGCGCCGTCTTCATCCAGACAGAGCATGCCATCGAGAACCGTTGCGCCGTTGCGGAAGCGGTTCGCCAGCGAGACGCGGCAGACTCGCACACCCTGGGCCGCAACCCTATCGGCGTAGGGCGCCGACCCTTCATCGTCGACGTCGATGACCGCAGTATCGCCTGTCGTCTGGTTCGCGAACACTCTAGCCTTGTCGGCGGCGTACATCTCGAGCGACCCGTGCCAGTCGATGTGGTCCGGTGTGATGTTCAGCAGGACCGAGACACTCGGGTGGAAGCGATCCGTGTATGCGAGCTGGAACGACGACACCTCGGTGACCAGGACAGTAGCCGGACCGACCTCTCCCACGATGCGTATGGCGGGGGATCCGATGTTGCCAACCGTCTCGCATGGCACTCCAGACTCGCCCAGCAGGTGAGCGACGAGCGAGGTGACCGTTGTCTTGCCGTTGGTGCCCGTGATCGCGACGAACGGCGATGTGGCCAGACGATATGCAAGTTCCATCTCCGAGAGGATCGGCACGCCGAGTGCGGAAGCCGCCTGCATGAGCGGGCTTCTCGGCGGTATCCCGGGACTCACCACCACGAGATCGACATCATCAGGCAGCTCGGTGGTCTCCAACCGGACGTTCACTCCGCAGGCCAGGAGCGCCTCGGCGCGTTCCGCCAGCTGCGGTCCACCGGCGGCATCCACCGCGCTGACACGCAACTTCCCACCGGCGGCGCTATCGGCGGCGAGCCGCTCGGCCACAGCGATACCTGAGCGGCCAAGCCCCAGCACCAAGACATGTCCTCGCAACGTCTCCACTGGCTACCACACCGACCCTACGAAGTAGAGTGCGAAACCGCCTCCGGCCAGAATACCGGTGATGATCCAGAACCGAACCATGACCTTGGTCTCACTCCACCCCTTCATTTCGAAGTGGTGGTGGATAGGCGCCATGCGGAAGATGCGCTTGCCCGTCAGCTTGAAACTGGCAACCTGCAGAATGACCGATAGCCCCTCGATGACGTAGATGCCGCCAATAAGTACGGATAGCAGCTCGGTCTTCGTGATGACAGCGAGCGCGGCGACTGCAGCCCCCAGGCCGAGCGAGCCGGTGTCACCCATGAAGATGTCTGCCGGGTAGCTGTTGTACCAAAGGAAGCCGATACAGGCGCCTGCGATAGACGACGCAAGAAGCGCGACCTCGAGATGGTTCTGCCGGTAGGCGATAGCCCCGAACGCGAGCATGGTGATCATCACGGTGCCAGCAGCCAGCCCGTCCAGACCGTCCGTCAGGTTCACCGTGTTGGAGAACGAGATGATCATGAAGAACACGAGCCCGACATAGAGCCAGGGAACCTGGATCGCGATGTTGCCAAGCGAGAACGAGCTGGTAAGCACGCCCAGATCGAGCTCGCTGCCGAACGGAAGTGCGACTATCGGAGAGACGTGTGCCCAATTCACTGCGATGATTCCGAAGCTGGCAGCGATGACCGCCTGCCCGAGTATCTTCGCCCTGGGGCGTAGACCAAGCGAGCGCTCGTGTACGACCTTCGCATAGTCGTCGATGAAGCCCAGCAGTCCGCACCCTATGAGAACGATGAAAGCGATCCCGCCGAGACGACCGACATTGCCCATGCCCAGGTAGACGACCGCCACGACGAGCAGGATCAACACGCCTCCCATGGTCGGAGTGCCCTGCTTGACCAGATGGCCCTGGGGTCCGTCCGCGCGCACTTGTTGGCCGATGTTGCGGAAACGCAGCAGCCTGATCCATAGAGGGAATAGCATCCCGGCAAGCAACATGGAGACTACCGCGGCCAGAAAGACCTGATACGTGGGATAGCGCGCTATGTCAGGTATGAAGTTAAACATGAGGTTGAGTGATTCCGTCGACGACACGCTCAAGACCCATTACTCGAGACGCCTTGACCAAGACGACGTCCCCTTCCCCCAGCAGATCATCCAGCACTTCGCTGGCCTCGTCGGCAGTAGCACACGGCCGGATCGCATCTGCCGGCATACCCGCTGCAGCTGCCCCTTCGGCTATCCTACGTGCACGGTCTCCAACCGTGACCAGTGCGTGTAGCCCCAGCTCAGCGACGTACTCGCCCATCCTGAAGTGTGCCAGCTCACTCAGTGAACCCAGCTCGGCCATGTCGCCGAGCACTGCAACTCGTTTGCCCTCTGAGCGTATCTCGGCAAGCGTCTGCAAGGCGGCTTTCATCGATGTGGGATTGGCGTTGTACGCGTCGTTGATGACCAACACTCCCGAAGCGCTTGCGAACGTCTCCATGCGCATCTTCGTGAACGATGACGCCTCGAGCCCTGCAATCACATCCTCAAGGCTCAACTCGAGGTAGAGTCCTATCGACGCAGCAGCAACCGCGTTGTAGACGTTGTGCCTGCCCGGCACGTTCAGGTGAACAGAGGCCGTTCCTTGTTCTGCGATGACCGTGAATGTCGCGTTTCCGCTCTCGTCCACTGAGATCTCGTCGCCACGCACATCACAGGCCTCCCCTACGCCGTAGCGTGTGACTGCGGCTTCAGCCATCTCGGCAAGCACGGTTGACCAGCCATCGTCGCCGTTGAGGAATACCCTCCCGCGCTCCGGCACGGTGCGCACCAGTTCGCCTTTGGCGGAGGCGATCGCCTCCTCGCTGCCGAGAACCTCGACATGGCTTACGCCTACGTTGGTGACGAGTCCGGCGGTCGGTCGAGCGATGTCGCACAGACCTGCGATCTGTCCCGGGCCGCGCATCGCCATCTCGATCACGAGCACTTCTGTCTCAGCGTTCGCCTCCATGATGGTCAGAGGCACGCCGAGTTCGTTGTTCCGATTGCCTTCTGTGGCGACCACCTTCAGACGGGTCCCCAGTACAGAGCGAACAAAGTCCTTTGTCGTCGTCTTGCCGGTCGAGCCGGTTATGGCTATGACCGGACAGATGAGGCGCTCTCGATGGTGCATCGCCAGAGCCTGAACAGCAGCGAGCGCGTCATCAACCAGCACTAGCGCCACGTCTTGGCGCCTGGACGTCGCCACAAGCTCACGGAAAGCGTCGTCGTCACGCGTCACAACAAGGGCACGCGCTCCCGCCTCGATCGCGGCACCGAGATACTCGTGACCATCGGCGTGCTCGCCGCCGAAAGCGACAAAGGCCGCGCCGGGGGTGACAGCCCGTGAGTCGACAGCGAGTCCGTTCACCATCGTCGTCTCGGCACCTGCCAGCAACTCACCGCCGACAACATCACACAGACTGCCCACAGATAGCGTCAGCACAGCGCCCCCAACTCCTCTCGGGCAACTTCACGATCGTCAAAGTGGATCGTGTGATCCAGGAATATCTGGTAGTCTTCGTGGCCCTTGCCCGCGATCAATACCGCATCGCCGTCGCGGGCCTCACCTAGCGCCCTGACGATCGCCTTGCGCCGATCGATCTCCACGACATATGGAACACCACTCGCACGCAGCCCGTCCTCGATATGCAGAATGATTCCCACGGGATCCTCGCTCCGCGGATTGTCGCTCGTCACCACCACCAGATCGGATGCCGAACCAGCCGCCATGCCCATCAGCGGACGTTTCTCGGGGTCACGATCGCCACCACATCCGAACACAGTGATCACTCGGCCCTCTGTCACAGCGCGTAGCGCGGCGATCGCCTTCTCCAGGCTGTCGGGCGTATGTGCGTAGTCCACAAGCACGGTGAAGGGTTGACCCTCATCGATCCGCTCGAGCCGACCGGGCACCTGAGGGGCGTGATTGAGACCTTCTGCGATTGTTCGCAAGTCGACGCCAAGGGCCAGAGCGCATCCGGCGGCGACCAGCGCATTGCTGACGTTGTAAGCTCCCGCAAGCGGCAATGCCACCCGGATGCGATCCGTGGGGGTCACCAGCGTGAAGCACGACAAGATAGCATCGAGTCGCTCGTCTTCGGCCCGTATCTGCGCATCAGCGCTGCGGCCGACGGTGAGAGCAGTACCGGTCTCTGACGCCAGCAGTCGGCCGTACTCTCCATCGATGTTGATCACGCGTTCAACGACGTCGAGTTCACTGAACAGTCTCCTCTTGACCGCGAAGTACTCTTCAAGCGTGCCGTGGTAGTCGAGATGGTCCTGTGTGAGGTTGGTGAACGCCGCCACGGCAAAATGCACTCCGTCCACTCGATGAAGATCGATCGCGTGTGACGACACTTCGACTGACGCAGCGCCGACCCCCGCCTCAACCATGTCAGCGAACAATGCCTGCAGATCCGCCGATTCCGGAGTCGTCCGTGATGAGGGGATGCGCTCACCGGCGACCCGGGTCTCCACCGTACCGATGATCCCGGTGGTAGTGCCGGCAGCGCGAAGTATCGCATCCGTGAGGTATGTCGTAGTGGTCTTGCCGTTGGTACCGGTGATGCCGATCACGTTCATGCGCTCAGTCGGTCGTCCGTATGCGCGCGCCGCAGCAAGTGCGAGTGCGCGACGGGCATCGCTCACGACCACCTGTGGGAGCGGCACGTCGACCGGCCTTTCGACAACGAGCGCTGAGGCGCCCCTCCGGGCGGCATCTGCCGCGAAGGAGTGTCCATCGGACTTGAATCCGGGGATGCAGAAGAACACGTCGCCTTCGCGGACGAGATCAGAGCGGTAGGCAACGCCGCTGACCGTCGGATCCACACCCGGGGTCAAAGCCACTTCGATATCGGTCAATAGCGCCGAGAGGGTCGTCTCATCCACCGCATTCCACCGCTCGTGAGTCGCAGTATTCTAGCATAGCGACGTAGCCTTCCATCTCAGTCGTCCGCCCCCTGTGAACTGCCCGTTACCGGTGGCGACATTATCGGCACAGAGCTCGTCGGCGGCACTTTCAGGTGAGCAACACAGAATGATGCAAGCTTGCTGAACGCAGGCGCCGCAACCGCGCCTCCGTAGTAGCCGTTCTTGGGCTCGTCGACGGTCACGATAATGAGGACTGCAGGGTCATCGGCCGGCAGGAAGCCGGAGAACGACGCGACGTACTTGCCTGCCGCGTATCCGGCCACGCCATCGGTGCGAGCCTTCTGGGCTGTGCCGGTCTTCCCCGCTACCTCGTACCCTGCAACCTTTGCTCCAGAACCTGTACCTTCAGTCACGACCTCTTTCATCATCTGGCGCATCTGCTCCGAGGTACTTTCCGAGATGGCCCGAGTCCTGGGCCACGCCAGCGCCTGCTCGGGGGAGTCCGGCATCGAGCGCAGGAAGTGCGGGGTCACGAGCTCGCCTCCGTTGGCGATTGCCGCAATCGCCCGGGCAAGCTGCAGGGGTGTCATCGAGATACCCTGACCGAATGGGATATTGCCTATCGAGGAGGCAGACCAGTCATCGACTGCAGGGAGGTAGCCTTTTGTCTCCCCCGGGAAGTCCACGCCGGTACGCTCGGTCAGACCGAAACGGGCGAAGTAGTCATACAGCCGCTCCTCGCCCAACGCAAGTCCGAGTTTGACCGCACCGACATTGGACGAGTTGGTGACGATCTGGGTCAGCGTCCAGTCAACGCGCGGGCGATTGTGAGACTCGTGGATGGTGCGGCCACCTACCTCGAGAGTCGGAGGCAGGTCGAACACGCTCGACGGGCTGTACAGCTTCTCCTCGATGACTGCGGCGGCAGTGACCGACTTGATGGTCGAGCCCGGTTCGTAGGTATCGACAATCGGACGGTTCCGAAACGCGTTGTCATCTGACTTGCCAAACTGATTCGGGTTGAACGATGGCGTGGAGGCCATCGCGAGGATCTCTCCGGTCTTTGGATCCATGATGATCACGGACCCGCCCTTCGCATCCCACTGCTCGACTGTCTTCTCAAGCTCGAGGTGCGCCTGATACTGGATGTCTTTGTCGATCGTCAGAACGAGATTCTCGCCGTCTACCGGCGGCTCTTCGTAGGTGACGCCGTCGGGGATGGGGATCCCGCTGCGACCCCTTTCCGCGATCAGTCTGCCCTCGGTACCTGCGAGCGTCTCGTTGTAGTACTTCTCAAGACCCGCAAGGCCCTCATCATCGATGCCGACGAAACCGAGTACCTGGCAGGCGAGTTCGTTGGATGGATACACCCGTCGTGAGTCATCAAGGAATGCGATGCCGGCAAGATCGAGGGCCTTCAGCAGACCTGCAGTCTCAAGATCGACCTTGCGCGCTATGTACACGAAACTCGTGTCCTTCTGCAGCTTCTGCACGTAATCCGCGCGATCACCGCCCAGTATCTCCGCGAGCCGATCGGCAACCCCTTGGGGATCTGTCACCTGGGACGGCACCGCATATACTGTGGCGGCGTCCATCGTGACCGCGAGCGGCTCTCCTTCTCGGTCGAATATGGATCCGCGACGAGGCGTAAGAGTGACGTCCCGGGTGCGCTGCGCCTCAGCAGCAGCCGCATACTCCGGACCGGCGATAAGCTGGATGTACACAAGACGTCCTGCGACAACGACCAGTGTGATGATGATGACAGTGAGCAGAGCCACGAAGCGGCCGATACGGGGCCGCTGCCCCGGTACCCGCCGCTTGCCTGTCACTGTCGCCTCCTTTGCAGCCCGGTCATCACTTCGCTGGAGCGATACCGACGTCGCCGACGAGTAGCACTTGCGCCTCCCCGACCGCTACATCCATGACCGACGAGATGATTCCTGCGACCTGCGACACACCGCGGCCCGTGTTCGTGGCGCTCGGCTTCGCCTCTACGGCGGAAGGCTGCTCAGCTACAGGAAGGCTGATGTAGCAGACCTCGGCAGGCTGAGCCATGTTGAGAGCCGCACTGGCGATGGACTCGATGCGCGAAGGTGCCGCAAGCGCGCTACGGTCGGCCTCCAGGACCTTTGAAACCTGTTCCTCGGTCTGGATGACCCTGCGTAGGTCATTGGCGTCTATTGCGGCCTCCTGTGCCTGCACGGCAAGCGTCACGCGCAGCATACCTACAACTGCCAGCACCGCCATGGCCAGGCAGAACACTCGGAACGCCGCGGCAGCCTCAGTGCGACGGGCGCGTCGCTTGGCGATCGGCCGAGCGCGCGTCATCGATACAAGCCGAAGCTGAGGACGCGCAGCAGGAGCAGGACGACCGGTGAGCTTGCGTGCTGCCTCGCCCACGTTCGTGCCTCCTCTCCTCTGCCGCGCCCGCCCTCAGGTCGAGCTCTCTGCTAACTTCTCCGCGACGCGCAGTTTCGCGCTGCGCGCACGCGGGTTCTCTTCTATTTCTGCCGTGGTCGGAACCACGGGCTTTCGGGTGACGATCCGGAGCACCGGCGAGTTCCCGCACCTGCACACCGGCAGGTCGGGAGGACATACACACCCCCGCGCATTCTCGGCGAATATCCTCTTCACGATGCGATCCTCGAGCGAGTGATAGCTGATGACCGCGATGCGACCTTTGGGAGCGAGCCAGCGGATCGCGGCCCGCAGACCGCGCTCGAGAGCATCGAGTTCACCGTTCACCTCGATCCGAAGGGCCTGGAACGTACGGCGAGCCGGATGGGGGCCCTCACGACGCGCCGAAGCTGGTATGGCGGCCTTGATGACCTCAACCAGTTCCGCTGTCGTTTCGATGGGATGGCGGGCACGCGCGGCTACGATGAATGCTGCGATGCGCGTGGCCCACCGTTCCTCGCCGTAATCGCGAAGGATCCGTGCAAGGTCCAGTTCGCTGTAGGAATCGATGATGGCGGCCGCGGTAGGCTGCGACGATGAGGCGTCCATGCGCATATCGAGCGGAACATCCTCGTGATACGAAAAACCGCGACCGCGTACATCCAGCTGGGGAGAAGAGACGCCGAGGTCGAACAGAAACCCATCGGCGTAAGGAATCCCGGCCTCGACGAGTACCTCGTCGAGATTGCCGAAGTTCCCCTTTATCAGTACTGCTTGCTGGCCGAGGCGGAGTGTGTCTGCTGCTGCGGAGAGTGCGGCGTCATCTTGGTCGATTCCCACGAGAATCCCCGTGGGTGCGATACGTTCTGCAATCCGCTTCGCGTGTCCTGCCCCGCCTAAGGTACAGTCGACGATGATCGATCCGTCATGGAGTGATAGCTGCTGCGTGACCTCGGCCAGCAAAACTGGGGTGTGCCGGTATTCCATTATCAAGGCCCTACAAGATTCCGAGCTCGGCGAGTTCCTTCGTGACGTCCTCGATGTGGCTGGTCGTCTCGCCGTTGTAGGCAGCCCACTTCTCGGCATCCCACAATTCGATACGGTCACCGTTGCCGATCACCGAGACGTCTTTGTCGAGCCCGGCGTACTCACGCAAGATCGGCGAGACCGACACTCGGCCCGCCGAATCAAGTTCCGTGTCAACAGCGCCCGACGAGAAGAAACGCCGAACCTTGCGGAACTTGGGATCGAAGTCCCCCCTGTCGGTCAGGCGACCGAGGAAGTGCGCATAGTCCTCCGAGGAGTGCACGTATAGGCAACCTTCGAGTCCCTTTGAGACGACGAGACTCCCCGTCATCTGGGCACGGAACTTCGCAGGCAGCGACAAACGGCCCTTGGCGTCCAGCGTGTGCTGGTGTTCGCCTAGAAACATCCCGTCCCTCCCTGCTCCCACGGAGACCCCTCTTCAAGACCTGGTCGTCTCGACAGACCCAACGATATTCCACTTCATCCCACTTTGCAACACTCTCATGGGAAAACTCCCCACTATGACCCCACCGTCTGACACGACGCCCCACGACGTCACGCAATCGTGTGAACCTCAAGACAAACCGGTGCGTCTTAGGGAATGCAGGCAGGAATCGGACGTTGACAGCGGAATAGAAGAAGGTGAGGACACGCTCCGGGGGCTGATGGTTGCCCGCGCAGGATATGGAGCGATAGAATCCAGTCATGTCCGCGGGCTCTCTGGAGGTGAACTGCCCCCATGTCACTGCTTATAGCTGCTGGTCCCATCCTCGGCTACAACGTTGCGAGCATCGTATTCCAGTTCCTCTTGATCGCCTTCTTCGCTGTTGTTGCGATCGCGATCGGGTTCCTCGTCTACGCTGCGAAGCAGCTCAAGGCGCGCGAAGGCTCTGCGACCGAATAGCTGACCCGCTGTCACACGCACCATCGACGTCCCACCGCCTGCGCTAACGAGGCGGTCTGGGGCGTCTTCTTCTGTGGGAGTGAGACTGTATGGGCGGCGAAGCCCGACGGGAAAAGGAGATCATGATGGTCGTTACACGGATCAGGAACGTCATCGGTACTGTCCTGGTGCTTGCACTCCTCGCCATGGCAGGCTGCAGCATCGGAACGGGCAGTGACAAGGCGGCTGACGACGCGGGCGGCGTCACGAGCCAATCCACGGAGCTTTCACGCGATCAAGTCGATGGCGTTGCGCCCGAGATACCCGTGGGTGAAGACGTTGCGGCCAGCACGCCGAGTCCGACCGGTGATGTCGCCATTGACGCAACCGACCGACTCATCATCCGCAACAAGACCATGCGCCTCGAGGTAGAGAAGGTCGCCGACGCGGTCGCCGCGATAGAGAAGCTCGCGAGCGAACACGATGCGATCATCACGGCGATGCAGATCGCGACCGACGACGAGACACCGATCTACCGTTACGACGATACGACGTACTCGGATGGGACCGCTTTGCGCGGCTACGTCACCGTCCGCGTTCCTGCGGATAAGTACACAGCGTTTCTGACCGGCGTGAACGCGATCGGCACCGTGCTCTACCAGGCCGAGAACGCCGATGATGTCACACAACAGCACGTGGACATGACTGCGCGTCTCGATAACCTGCGCGCTGAGGAGGAACGTCTGCGCGAGTTCTTCAGCGCCGCCAACAAGGTGGAGGAGATGCTCGCAGTCGAACGGGAACTCGCACGGGTACGCGGTGAGATCGAAAGCCTTGACGCACAAGTGAAGTACATTGAGCGCCAGGCTGCGATGGCGACCGTCACGATCGACCTGACTGAACCCAAGCCTCTGGTCCGGCCGTCGGGAGACGACTGGGGCTTCGGTCAGGCCATCACCGACGGATTCCGCGGGGCCGCCGGAGTGATCCGGGTTGCGATCGCGCTCATCATAGCCACCGCCCCGCTGTGGGCGCTTGCTGTGGTTGCATTCTTCGTCATCCGCGCGGTGCTCCGCCGCCGTTCTCGCAAGCACGCCGAGACAGTCGTTCCTGCAGATTCCGTAGGCCGGGAGTAGCGTGATACGTCCCTCGCTGAAGATGCCACTGTGGGCGGCGGTCGGACTCCCGGCCGTCGCCTACGTGCTACGCGGAGTTGTCAGAGGGATGTACTTCGCGCCGGATCTACCCGGCGACTTGATCGCCGGTGGTCTGTGGGTCCTGATCATCGCCATTGCCATCCGGACGCGCACGATGTCCGCGAATGCTCGCGAAGACCAGCCGCCCGACGAAGTGGACCACCGTGACCACACCGAGCGCGCCGATGGGCAGGAGTAAGAGATCGGTCCATGGATCGAGAGCCTCGACGCCCGGCGCTCCCGAACCACCGACCAGTGTCAGCCAGCCGCCGAGTGCGACCCCGATCGCAGCACCGATACCCCATCCAAATGACAGCAGAAGGGTCTGACCGGCCCTGAATGGTTCTCCGCCTCGCTCGAGGAGCGCCATCCCCTACTCCTTCTCGTAGGGCTTGCCAACCGCTGCCGGACCAACCGCGCGTCCGATCACGCCCGCGAGAACCACGACCGTGAGAACGTAGGGCAACATCAGGAAGAACTGCGGGGGGATATTGATCTCTCCGCGGAAGATCTGCAGCTTGATCTGAAGCGCATCGGCAAAGCCGAACAGCAAAGACGCCAAGTACGAACCCACCGGGGTCCATCGGCCGAAGATGTTCGCAGCAAGAGCGATGAAGCCACGACCGTTGGTCATGTTCTCCGTGAAGCTGCCCACCTGCTCCAACGTGAGGTTCGCTCCCGCAAGTCCTGCGAGTCCGCCGCTCATGAGCACCGCGATCCAACGCCCTCTGAACACGTTCACGCCAACGGTGTCGACAGCGCGGGGATGCTCGCCCAGCGCCCGGAGATGAAGACCCCACCGGGTCTTGTACATCGTCCACTGCGCCACGATAGCGATAATGATCGCGATGTAGACAATCGGCGTATGCGAGAAGAACACCGTGTTGATCCAGTTCCACACTGTGGCAAGGAAATCACCGTCGTATGTGGATGCGAACTTGAACACCGGCTTGAGCATCGCGGACGGATCGGTCGTGCCGGGATGACCGTAGAGGCTTTCCATCAAGAACCCGGTGACTCCAAGTGCAAGGATGTTGATCGCAGTACCCGACACCACCTGGTCTGACCGCAGATTGATCGAAGCGAACGCATGGATCGCGGATACCGCGACACCGGATAGGATCCCTGCGAGAACGCCTAACCAGGGATTGCCCGTCATAAGGGTCATCACTGTGGCGAAGAAAGCACCAGTCAACATGATGCCCTCAAGTGCGATGTTGACCACACCTGACCGCTCGCATATGGTGCCCCCTATCGCCGCCAGGGCGAGCGGCGTCGCCATCCGCAGCGCGGAAGCGAAGAGGTCGGGCGTGATGATGCTACCCAACATGGCTCAACGCCTCCTTCTGACGACGCTTGATGAACCAGGTGACGATCTCCTCGGCAGCAACGAGGAAGATGATGAGCGCCTGGATGATCAGGATGATCTTCTGTGGCACATGGGCTTCCAGCTGCATCGTGCCGGCGCCTGCTGTGAGCGCACCGAACAAGATGGCCGCAGGTATCACGCCAAGCGGGTGGTTCTTGGCCAGCAGGGCGACAGCTATGCCCGTGAAACCGAAACCACCGGAGAACTGGTCGAAGATGCGATGGTGAACACCCATTACTTCAACTGCGCCGGCGAGACCAGCCAGCGCGCCAGAGATGCACAGGGCTTTGACCGTCGTCCATTGAACGGATATTCCCCCTGTTTCTGAAGCCCAGGGGTTGTATCCTACCGCGCGGTTCTCATACCCGAGGGTGGTGTACTTGAGGATGAACCATACGACCAGGGCCGCGATCACAGCGACCACGATGCCCATATGCGCCCGTCCAAGTTTCAGGAAGGGCAGGGCCTCCAGTGTGGCCTCACTGAACAAGGCTTGGATGCGCGGGAGTTGTGCTTCTGTCGGCAGAGCCACAGTCTGCGGAATCTGACCTGACGCCTTGAGTGGGCCCACCACCAACCACGAAACGATGTAGCGTGCGATGTAAGTGAACATCATCGTCGTAATGACCTCATGGGCGCCGATGCGCGCCTTCAATATGGCCGGGACGAACGCCCACGCCGCTCCCGCGAACATCGCCGCAGCTATAAGCACGGGAATCATGACTATCCACGGTAGGCCGGCAAGGGCCACTCCGAGGTACGCTGCGGCAAGACCACCCATGAAGAGTTGACCTTCGGCACCGATGTTGAACAGGTTGGCTCGGAAGCCGTACGCAAGACCGAGACCGGTCAGAATCAGGGGGGTCGAGCGCAACAGTGTGTCACCGATCTGCTTCGGTCCGCCGAATGCACCCTTGAACAACGCCTGGAACGCGGCGACGGGGTCATACCCCGATACCCACATGATCAGGGATCCTAGGCCAATCGCCAGAATGACCGAAAGAAGAGGGGTACCCACCTTCTGGGCGACCGTCATCCACGCTCGATGCGCGGGCAGTGTCTCCCTCGTCTCGCTCATGCGTCTCCCTCGCTCATCTCGGTACTACCTTGCGCGCCTTCGTCATCGAGCTTCGATCCGCCGCCTCCAGTCATGTAATAGCCGAGCGTCTCCTCGTCTGCATCCGCCACCGCGAACTCCTTCACGATTCTGCCCTCATAGATGACGAGGATCCGGTCGGCCAAGGACAGCACTTCCTCGAGTTCGAGACTCACGAGCAAGACCGCCTTACCGTTCTCCCGCTCCTGGAGGATCTGCTTGTGCACGAATTCGATGGCGCCGACATCTAGACCTCGCGTGGGCTGTGCCGCCACAAGCAGTTCAGGGTTGCGTCCGATCTCTCGGGCGACGACTACTTTCTGCTGGTTGCCGCCTGATAGGTTGGAGGCGAGGACATGCCATGAGGGTGTCCTGATGTCGTAGTCGGCAATGCGCTTCTCGGCAGTACTCGCGATCGCGGAAGGGTGCATGATGCCGCGTGTCGCGTATGGAGCGACGCGATGGTCTCCAAGAATCAAGTTCTCTGCGAGATTGAATTCGAGCACCAGGCCACGTCGATGCCTGTCTTCGGGGATATGTGAGACACCAGCCTCGATCGAGTCGCGTGCCGATGCCTGTGTGATGTCGATACCTTTGAGTCTCAACATCCCAGCGGTCGGGCGCCGAAGGCCTACGATCACCTCGATGAGCTCGGTCTGCCCATTGCCGCTCACACCTGCAAGCGCGACGATTTCTCCCCCGCAGACACTGAACGTCAACCCGTGCACTGCCTCGAGACCTCGGTCGTCTTTGACATGCAGGTCCTCGACCTCAAGCACCTGCGCGCCACACACTGAAGACCCCTTCTGTACATTGAGGACGACATCACGCCCGACCATCAGCCGAGCCAGTCCCACGTCGTCAGTCTCCGACGGTCTGGTCTCCCCTACGACCTTGCCGTCGCGCATGACGATGATGCGATCAGAGACTGACATCACTTCTTCGAGCTTGTGAGTGATGAACACTACCGAAAGTCCCTCGTCGACAAGTGATCGTACGACGGAGAAGAGCTCCTTGACCTCTTGAGGAGTGAGAACGGCGGTCGGCTCATCCAAAATGAGCACCCGAGCGCCCTGGTACAGCGCCTTTAGGATCTCGACCCGTTGCTGCATTCCAACAGACAGATCCATGATGCGCGCGTCGGGATTCACCGTGAGGCCATACCGGGAGGATAGCTCCTGCACTTTCTTGCGGGCCGTGGCAAAATCAATCACGCCGAACCGGCCCGGCTCTCGACCCAACACGATGTTCTCGGTGACGGTGAGAGGCTCCACCAACATGAAGTGTTGGTGGACCATGCCGATGCCGAGGTCGATCGCATGACGAGGCGACTTGATCTTGACCGGCTGGTCATCGACGAGCACCTCCCCACCGTCGCTGGAGAGTAGCCCGTAGACGACGTTCATCAAAGTAGACTTCCCGGCTCCATTCTCTCCAAGCAAGGCAACGATCTCGCCTCGCTCGAGAGACATGGAAACGTTGTCATTTGCTACGACGCCGGGAAACACCTTCGTGATCTCGCGCAGCTCGAGTACCGGCATCGGCGGTCCTCTCGGGTCGTGCTGGCATCAGTCGAGTGATGAGGGGCGGCCAGGCGTGCCGGCCGCCCCTCTCAGTGTACCGCATCAGCAACGCAGTAGAAGCGCTACCAACTCAGTTAGGACTACGGAACCTCAGGGACCGTCACGGTGCCGGTGATGACATCCTGGCGAGCCTTGTCGACCGCGTCTTTGATGCTCTGCGGGATCTTCGTTTCGAAGTCATGGTACGGGGCAAGGTCAACGCCACCCTCGGCGAGACCGAACACCTGGAGCTTGCCGCCGGGGAACGTACCGTCGACGGCGGCCTTGATGGTCTCGAACACCGCATTGTCAACGCGCTTCATCATGGAAGTAAGCATGACGTCGCCGGAGTTCTCAACGGTCAGGTACTGATCCGCGTCAACACCGATGAACAGCGCGCCCTTTTCCTGGCAAGCGGTGATCGTACCGGTACCGCACGCACCGGCAGCGGCGAAGATGACATCGGCCTTCTGCTCGATGAGCGAGTAGCCGAGTTCCTTGCCCTTTGCCTGGTCGGTGAAGTTGCCCGTGTAGAGAGAGATGACCTGGACATCCGGGTTCACAGACTTGGCACCGGCGATGAATCCAGCTTCGAACTTCTGGATCAGCGGGATATCCATGCCGCCAACAAAGCCGATGACGTTGTCGCTGTTGAGCTTGCTGTCGAAGGACTCCTTGGTTGCCAGACCGGCGACGACGCCAGCGAGGTAACTACCCTCATGCTCCTTGAACAGCAGACCCGCCACGTTCGTCGGAACCGGGTCGAAGAACTCGTCGACTCCGCCGAAATTCGTGTCCGTGTACATCGGCGCAAGCTTCGCAACCGTGTCGGTCATCAGGAATCCGACCGCAAAGATCGGGCTGTAACCGGCGCTTGCAAGCTGATCGATGTTGGACTCGTAGTCGGTGATCTCTTTGGACTCGAGCACCTGAATCTCCACACCCAGCTCCTGCTCGGCGCGCTTCAGGCCTTCGTAGGACAGGTCGTTGAACGACTTGTCGCCGAGACCTCCCACGTCGGTGACCATAGCTGCCTTGATGTCGGTCTTCGGCACCTCCGTGGTCGGCTCATCCGTGGTCGGCTCATCCGTGGTGTCACTCTTCGCACAACCAGGCACGAAGGCAACCAACAACATCAGAGCCAGTAGTGCCGCGATAATGGATCTCCACTTACGATTCACGCTCGATCCGCCTCCTTGATAAGACAACCGGTACACCCTATTCATTCTAACCCTCTAGACATACATCTAACATCACTCTTGCCAAATCTTGAGCACTCTTGTCGCCGAACGGCACCCCCCTAGCGCAAGCGGGCACGGGGGTGCGTCGAGAGGTATTCCTCGCGGATGTGCGTACGGTCGACATGCGTGTACACCTGGGTAGTGGAGATGTCCGCATGCCCCAGCATCTCCTGCAACGCGCGCAGATCGGCCCCACCTTGCAGCATGTGAGTGGCAAACGAGTGCCTGAGCGTGTGCGGGTGTAGTTCGAGACCAACACGGCCGCCGTAGCGACGCACAAGAAGGAAGATCGACTGCCGCGTCATGCGCTGACCACGCTGGTTGAGGAATAGTGCCGAGGGGTCCTGCCGCACTGTGGCCTTCTTCGCGCGAAGAAACGAACGTCCGTGCAGGAGATACTCACGGATGGCCTGCTCGGCCGCCCCGGCAACAGGGACCAACCGCTCCTTGCTTCCCTTGCCGAACACGCGCACGACCCCGCTATCGAGATCCAAGTCCGAAACGTCGAGGCCGACGAGTTCGCTGACACGCACGCCGCATCCGTACAGGACTTCAAGGATGCACCGATCCCGGCAGCCGACAGGTCCTTCGGGGAACGGTTGTGAGAGCAGTCTGTCGGCCTCGGCCACAGAGATCACATCCGGAAGTCGCTCGGGCACCTTGGGCAACGGCAGGTCCGCGGTGGGCAACGCATCTGTGATGCCTTCGCGAACCAGGAACTTGTGATAGCTCTTGACCGCGGACACCTTGCGTTCCACGGTGGCGGGAGCGAGCCGGGAATCACGCAGCCCGCGAACGAAGGCGCTGATATCCTCGCGAGATGCACGCGACAGCTCCATCACTCCGCGTTTGCCGAGTGATGCGGCGTATTGTGAGAGATCGCGGCGGTACGCCTCGATCGTAAGGGGTGATGCCCCCCTCTCGACGGCAAGGTGGCCGAGAAACTCTTCGACAGTCGGATCCATGTGCCGATTATGGCAGAGCCCGAGGTTTGCGCCAGCTTGTGACGCAAGAAGGGCGGCCCGGAGGCCGCCCTTCGCGTTCGCGTCAGGTGCCCCGACTACATCAACCGATCCAGCGGGGTGTAGTTCATGCCGTGCGCGTCGGCGACCGGCTTGTAGGTGATCTTGCCATCGAGAACGTTGACACCCTGGGCCAGCGCGGCATCGTCGATGACCGCCTGCTTCCATCCCTTGTCGGCGATCGCGAGACCGTAGCGAAGCGTGGCGTTGGTCAACGCAAGCGTGGAGGTGTTCGGTACGGCACCGGGCATGTTGGCGACACCGTAGTGCAAGACGCCGTCTACGAAGTACGTCGGATCGGCGTGGGTCGTCGGATGCGTCGTTTCGATGCAGCCGCCCTGATCGACAGACACGTCGACCACCACAGAGCCGCGCTTCATCTTCGGCAGCATGTCCTTGGTCACAAGATACGGCGTCTTCGCGCCGGGAAGCAGAACTGCACCGATAACGAGGTCTGCGGCGTAGACCGCCTCTTCAATGTTGTGCTTGCTCGAGAAGACCGTCCGAATACGGTTGCCCCAGATCTCATCGAGATAGCGAAGCCGGTCGAGGTTGACATCCATTATCGTGACGTCCGCACCCATCCCCATCGCAACGTACGCTGCGTTCGTGCCGACCACGCCACCGCCGAGAACGACGACCTTCGCCGGATAGGTTCCCGGAACACCGCCCATCAGCACACCGCGTCCACCAAACGGCTTCTGCAGGTATGCGGCGCCAACCTGCGCGGCCATCCGACCGGCGACCTCAGACATGGGTGCCAACAACGGCAGCGAGCGATTGGGCAGCTCGACGGTTTCATAGGCGATACATACAGCGCCCGACTTGATCAGGCCCTGGGTCTGCGCAAGATCAGGAGCAAGGTGCAGATACGTGTAGAGGATCTGTCCGGGCCGGAGCCGCTCGATCTCAACGGCCTGGGGCTCTTTGACCTTGACGATCATGTCGGCACGTGCGAACACCTCGTCCGCGACGTCAACGAGCTCGGCGCCTGCGGCCTTGTACTCGTCATCGGTGAAGGACGAGCCTTCGCCAGCCGCCTTCTCGACGAGCACGCTATGGCCGTGTGCGACAAACTCACGGACACCACCCGGCGTCATGCCAACACGGAACTCGTTGTTCTTGATCTCCCTGGGTACACCGATGATCACGTTCTTCTCCTCAGCTTCAGATGCCAGTAGGGGTCATGAATATGCGTCGCGGTCGAAGGCGCTAGGCATCGCATACGATGACCGCGTGAAAACCTCGAACAGTGTATCTCAGCCGCGGGTCAGGTACCAGCAAGCGCTATCGGATCCGTGCCGCTGCCGCACGTCCGGCGGCGACCGCAGCGGCGAAGAACGCAGGGTCGTCCGCCGGACCGCGACCCATGGACCTCAGGTCTACCCCCCGGGCGTCAGGAAGGGTATCCACGCGGACGCGCTCCTCGGAGTGACGCTCGAAGACCGCTGCCTGTTCCAGGGCACGATCGATCTCAGATGTCAGATCCGGGCCAACGACCGGCACAGGCACAACAGCGCTCACAAGAGCGATGCTGGCCAAAGCGGTGATCGAATGATGGCTCACGCTCTGATGACGGGGTCGCGAGTCGGCGAATGACACACGCAAGCATGCGATGGGTATGCCTCCGAGAGACCCGACAGCGTTCAGCGCCTCCCCCTGGGCTACCCCGCCATGGCCGAAGGGTGTGGCGGTACCGACGACGCCCGGACCGATGGCGACGATCGCTACGTCCGCCTTCTCCACGTACCGTGCTGCCAGAAGAGCGGAGTGCAGGTTCACCGACTCGAGGTCGCCACCGAACGCCTGACCGGCAGTGATCGTGACGTCGACCAACCCGGCTTCCTTCGCCTGGGACATCACACGTGACAGTGCCAGAGGCAGCGCAGCCCCATCGGTCATGACATACGCGATACGAACATCGGGTCGAACTTCCCTGATGGCCGCTGCGACCGGGACGACCTGGCTGTGCAGCCCACAACAGACCACTGGCATGGCAGCAAGGTCGATCGCCTCGGCCATGACGGCATGGTGAGGGCTTCCCTGTTCTTCAACGGTGAGCACATCTCGCTGCAACGGCGTGTAGCGAAGCTTCATGATATGCCCGGCCGAGGGGTCATCGAGCATGACGCCCGACCCGCCACGCGCCACCACCAGGTGGTCACCGCCAGTTCCAAGGCCGAGCTCGACTGCGGTTGTGTTGACAAGGATGCGGTCACCGACCACGCATCGGCCGCTCAACGCAGGAAAACACAAGGCCTGTGCTCCCGAATCTCCATCATCGCAGATGATCGCAAGACGCTGAGCATCGGCGCCGTTGTTGACGATCTCGTTGACTGTCGCCCAGACAAGCCGCATGACTAGCCCGCCGCGCGGCGAACGACCGCCTCGAGAAGATCCACAAGCAACGCGAGTTGCGCCAGATCGAGACTTTCGTCCTCGCTGTGGACGTCTGTCATCCCGCTCGATAACACGAGAGTGGGAACGCCCTTTGCCGACAAGACATTGCCGTCGCTGCCGCCGCCGGTCCTGAACAGATGAGGTTCAACGCCGATGTCGGCGCATGCAGCGCGGACCAGCGCAACCTCCGGGGCATCTTCGTCGAAGTTGAAGCCCTCATACTCAAGCTTCCACACGACCTCAACGGTACCGCCCAGCTCATCCGCAGCTGCACGCATGCTACCGTCCATCGCGTCGCGCACCGCAGAAGCGCGGGCATGGTCCAGAGAACGGCACTCCCCTGTCACCTCGCACAGTGGTGCGATGACATTGGTCGCAGAGCCGCCATAGACAGTGCCTATGTTGGCGGTCGTCTCGGCATCAAGACGTCCGAGTTCCATCGAAGCGATGGCACGCGCAGCCATGACGACCGCCGACACACCGCGCTCCGGTTCGACACCGGCATGCGCTGCTCGACCATTGAAGACGGCCCGGAACGTGTAGTGCGTCGGCGCCGCTGTGACGATGCCCCCGACATCACCGGCCGCGTCGAGCACGAGGCACAAATCGGCCACACAGTCGGCGGGAGTCAGCGCCTTCGCGCCAAGCAAGCCACTCTCTTCGCTGACGGTGAACAGCATCCGGACCAGCGGATGCGGGGACTGGCCCTCACTTAGACGCCTGACGAGTTCGATGATCGCGGCGATACCCGACTTGTCGTCTCCACCAAGGATCGTCTCGCCCGCCGCGCGGACTACCCCGTCCGCGATGACCGGCTCCACACCGGTGCACGGCTCAACGCAGTCCAGGTGGGCCGAGAAGGCCACCGTCTTGCCGGGACCCGTGGCCGGTAGCGTCGCGATAAGGTTACCCGAGTCGGAACCGGTCGATACCTGGGTCTCGTCGAAGCGCACGCTGCAACCGGCATCCCCGATAGCGGCCGCTACGAATCCCGCGACCTCCGCCTCCCGGCCGGTGGGGCTGTCGATTCTGACAAGATCGAGGAACGTGTCCGTCAGACGGTCGGTCACTACTGCCCCTTCCGTGCACGGCGATACTCGGTGGCCGCGCCGATGAAGTCGCGGAACAACGGTGCAGGTCGGGTGGGCCGACTCTTGAACTCGGGATGACCCTGGTTGCCGAGGAACCACGGATGGTCCGGCAGTTCGACCATCTCGACGAGTTTGCCGTCGGGCGATACGCCGGACACGATCAAACCCGCGTCGACCAGCTGCTGCCGATAGGCGTTGTTGACCTCGAAACGATGGCGGTGACGCTCGTAGATGACCTCTTCACCGTAGGCAGCGTGGCCTCTGGTGTCCGGCGTCACTTTGCACGGATAGGCACCCAGCCGCATCGTGCCACCCATCTCGTTCACATCATGCTGCTCCCGCATCAGATCGATCACGGGATGTGGTGTCACCGGGTCGAACTCGGCGGAGTTCGCATCATCGAGCCCGGCAACGTGTCGCGCGAACTCGACGACTGCCACCTGCAGACCAAGGCAGATGCCGAAGTATGGAACCTTGTTCTCACGCGCATAGCGGGCCGCGCGAACCTTGCCCTCGATGCCACGAATGCCGAAGCCTCCCGGTACAAGGATGCCGTCCATCTCGGACAAGACCTGGTCGACCTCTTCAGGTGTGAGCGACTCGGCATCGACCCAGTGCAGGTTCACTTCGTATCCATGGTGGATTCCAGCGTGATCCAGTGCCTCGGCCACAGAGAGATACGCGTCCGGAAGCTGCACGTACTTGCCGACTAGCGCGATGTCGACCGTATTGGTCAGCGACTGGCTCCGGCCTACGAACTTCTGCCATTCGCTGATGTCGAATTCCCCACACTCCAGTTCGAGCCGTTCGATGACCATGCTGTCCAGGCCCTGTTCGTGCAGTCTGAGTGGCACTTCGTAGATCGAGGCCGCATCCTGTGCCGAGACGACCGCTTTTGGGTCCACGTCGCAGAACAGACCGATCTTGCGGCGGATTCCGGCATCGATCGGACGGTCCGACCTGCAGACGATGAAGTCAGGCTGGATGCCGATCGAACGGAGTTCTTTGACCGAGTGCTGGGTGGGCTTGGTCTTGAGCTCCGCACTTGCCGCGATGTAGGGCACCAGCGTCACGTGGATGTAGCAGACGTTCTCGCGACCCTGGTCTTTGCGCAACTGACGGATAGCCTCGAGGAAGGGCAGCGATTCGATGTCGCCGACCGTGCCGCCGACCTCGGTGATGATCACATCGGGTTGTGTCTGCTCGGCAAGGCGCTTGATGCGCTCCTTGATCTCGTTCGTCACGTGAGGGATCACCTGGACGGTCGCGCCCAGATAGTCGCCGCGGCGCTCTTTGGTGACGATGGTCTGATACACCGAACCCGCGGTCACGTTGCAGTCACGTGCCAGGGACTCGTCGATGAAGCGCTCGTAATGACCGAGATCGAGGTCGGTCTCTCCGCCATCATCGGTCACGAAGACCTCACCGTGCTGGAACGGACTCATCGTCCCGGGGTCGACATTGAGGTACGGGTCGAGTTTCTGGATGGTCACCTTCAGACCACGGGACTTCAGCAGACGACCGAGCGAGGCCGCGGTGATTCCCTTGCCGAGCGAGCTGACAACGCCTCCCGTGACAAAGATGTGTTTTGCCATGCGTTCCTCGTGCCTCCCTTTGACTCGAACCCTTGCCGACATGATACCGCGCCCACTGGACGCGGGCGCGGTATGTTACTACTCTCTCGCTGGTGTCGCTTCCCCGACCGTCTCGGCAGGCGACACGTCTTCTTGCGTAACCGCGACTCCCGGGCCCGGATCACCCTCCCCTAGCCCGCCGAGCGAGTCCAGCCAACGGAGCGGGGCCACCCTCGCGATGACGGCCGAGAACGAGACTCGCTCGGATACAAGATTGAGCGCGAGCAATATGGCGGCTGCTACTGCAAAACCCCACAGCGGCAACACCCCTACCAGGAGGAATCCAACGATCGCGCCCAGGACATTGGAGCCTGCATCGCCGAGCATGCCTCGCTCTCCGAGATCGTAGCGCCACACAGCGATCACCGGCCCCAGGAGGACGACGAGGCTGGTGAGTATCATCGCCACCCACTCCCCGGCACCAACCTGTGCGGTGGGTCCCAGGACATCGCCAACGCCCGCGGCGAAGTCGGCATAGCCGGAGATCACTCGAGCAGCGAACGCGATGCCGAGGGGTATCGCGAATCCTATGTAGGACTTGATCGCACGTCCGGGACGGAGATCCAGCAGGTTGAACAGGTTCGTCGATAGCGCTATCACGAGTGTGGCTAGCACCCAGGCTCCGATGCGCAGCGGAACATCCCCGCTTCCGCCGGCAGTCACGTCAGCGACACGCGTGCTCGCTGACCATCCGTAGAACATAGCCACAAAACCGATGCCGAACAGCTTGAGCGCACCCGACGTCATCCGTCTCTCGCGAAGCGCATTCAGGTGCCCCCGGAACCCTTTGTGCCCACTCGTGCCAAAGACATCGTCTACGAGTCCGAATGCGAAGGCGAACGCTACGAGCAGTACGGGCATCCCGCTGAACACCACGCCAAGAGGACCCGCATACAGATTGAACAGTGAGTCGGGTACACCGCTGAACGCGGTTCCCGTCACCTCGAGAAACACCCGGACAGCCATCAGTCCGACGGCCCACACCATCCACGTGAGGCCGAGCCCGAGGAATACCGGTCGACCGCGGTAGTTCTCAACGACACGTCCGGCTTCCAGTGACGGCACAAGTGCAGCCATCACGGCAGCAGGCAGCGCCCACGCTGCAAGGACGGCCAACACGATCGCGATCCCGTCCGCAAACAGTGGGCTCACTGTGCCTCACCTGGCTCCGTGCCCGCATCGGCGAGCATCAGCACTAGAATGCTACCGGCTATGTAGAGCATCACGAGTGCCGGGATCACGATCCCGGAGTCCTCGGTGAAGTAACCTACAAGACTCCCCACAAGCCCTGCCGTCATCGCGATGGCGAAGTGCGGATATCGCTTCAGCGCATCCGCAAAGTCCCCATGCGGTCGCCAGCGCATGTAGGCAAGGAAGCCGAGAATAGCGAAGAGCAGATACGACCAGTTCGACGCTCGCAGGACCCGCCAGTTCGTCTCGGCCTTGCGCGCGACGATGGTCCACAATGCCGCTGAACCGCCCTCACTCGCGCTTTGCCACGCCCTGCCGAGGTGAGTCTGACCGCCCTCCCCGCTCACTGCGATGTCGTAGAACGAGAAAGCGGCCACGATCAGTGCGACAGCAAGTACCGCGAGCGCGGCCTTCTTCCATGTGACTGGGTGCCCATTCATCTGGAGCCACGCGATACCGAACGCGACGAAGCCCCATGCCGCCACTCCAACGTTCGCCCCCCAGAAGGGAGCTGCGGATACCATCACGATCAGGAGTCCGAATACCGGCAGAACCCAACGCTTCGCCCAGCCGACCCAGCGCTCGCCTCGGAAGTAATCAAAGGTGAGTGCTACGCCGACCAGTCCGCTACCCACAAGGATGCTGGCTCCTTCGTTCCCGATGCCGTAGTAGCGTGCGCCCCACAGAGGCGAGTAACTGAACAGACCCGAGAAAGAGAGCGGTGCCCCCAGCAGTTGATCGATGATGATCACTGAGGCGGTCACGAGCCCGATCGTCCCCGCTGCAAGACCCGGACCGAATCGGCGCTCCAGCACGACTGTCCCAACCCACAGCACGGCGGAGACTCCGACCAGCAGCAGGAGGACCAGGCTGGCAGCGTCAGGACGGGGAACGATCAGATAGATCAGCGTGCTGGCCACCGGCACACACAACATAAAGAACAGGCCGTTGCGCAGAATAGCCAACGCACGGCGGGCCCAGGCGGGACGATGGCGTTTGATGCGCAGCATGAATGCAGTCCCGATGATGAGAAGCGCGATCGTGATGCTGATGTAGGCGTTCGTCACCGCGAGGCGAACCGTATCGACGGCTGTCGCCACGGCTCCCAGAGACTCGAGTTCGGCGACACGGTCTTCCAGTGAGGCGCTGGACCCATCCGAGCTCATCGCGTTGCCGAGCATCGCCGTGGGTCGCGCGATCCCGAGCGCCGCCAGCGCCGTCGGCGCGACATCGAGCTCGGATGTGATCCCCGGCCTGTGCGTCGAGGGTGTGGTTATGACACCTTGCCAACCGCGACCGCCCACGATGACGGGGCTGAAGCCGACCGGTCCCGACTCCGGCACCCGCTGAATGTGGGAAAGGACGATCAGAGTCGCGCCCGACGGCATGCTATCTCGTACCATGCCCACGATCTCGTCGGTCTTTCTATTGGCCCTCGAACGTTGCGCAGCCACGACCACGTCCGCAACGTCAGTGGCGAATCTCTGCGCGCGCTCAGGGTCCCCGGGGTCGACCACCACAAGACCGGGGCCGCCTTCCGCGTCCACCGCGCGCACGGCAGCGGCGAAGGCAAGGCGCAAGGCCTCGACATCTGTCGAGACACCGTACGGCGCGTCATAGTCGCTGATCAACAACTTGGACGAGACGTCTCCGAAATCGACGAGTCCCTGGCGGTCCATAGCGACAAGCGCCGCCGGACGACTCTGCCAGGTCTGACGGACCTCGTAGCCATAGTCGGAGTTGCCGAGTGCCGCGGTCAGCCCGCCGGCGTCGTGAACTGCTTGACCGAGAGCCCCCACCTGCGTGTCTAGCGTCTGTCCGTCATTTGCGCGCTCGATTCTCGGCAGACCTAGAAACACCACGGCGCTGTCTCCTGCCGACCGACCCATGATTCGATCGTAGGCATCGGCAGCAGTACCGACTTCGTAGTGTTCGTTCACCGAGTAGGCAGCCGGAGCATTCGGGTCCGCTGCAGACGGAGACGATGCCGAAACAGTCAAGGCGGCGTGGACTTGTGTCACGCTGCTTGTGAACCGTGCGCTGGCCCGCGTATTGAGGTTGCCGACTGCACTCTCACTCGCGAACGCAGCCGCCCTCGGCATAGTGCCGCCAGTCACGTCCTGCCAGCTCAGGTATGGCGCCAGAACTACGATGACCATGCCTTTGGGCGCGGTCTCAATCGCCGCGGAAGCGCTGAGCGCCGGCAGCATCAGAAGCGTTGTCACCAGTATCGCAAGTACCTTCATCGCACGTCTCATGCAACCTCCAACGCCAGTCTCCCGGTCCAAAGGACATACGTCGACCGCGAGATCTCCAAACGGGGGACTGACCGGATCAGGCGCCAAACAACTGCCCGGGCAAACGGGGTGCCCGTCGAGTAGTATACCGAAACCCAACGACAGTAAGCACGCCATACGGTGACGGGCCGGTGTCCCTGAATTGACAAAGTTAGTGCAAATGGTCTTGCGCTTAGTCTGGCAGAGAAATGTGGATCCGTTCCGGTGGCCACGCAGGTGTCCTATGATTACTCTGTCGCCTGTGGTTTCATGCTGGACGCAGTCAGCACTCAACGTCACTCGGATTGCCGATTCGGCGGGGCCACAGCTTGGCGAACAACACCTCAGCTCTTGCACTTACTCTGGCGGAGGCACTGACGAGGGCTTCTTCGCGTATGACCTCACGGCGCCCACAAGGTCGAGATCGCCACGTACGTCGCCCAGAGACGACCCGTCGGAGCCTCGGGAGTGTCACCCTGAACAGCGATTCCTTGCACTAAGTCTGGCAACCGTCAGAAACGCCTGAATCTTGCACTTACTTTGTCAATCAACC
>DDWT01000008.1 GCA_002347365.1 Actinobacteria bacterium UBA2279 | reverse complement strand
GGTAAGGCCCCTCGTAGACTACGAGGTTGATAGGCTGCAGGTGTACGCACAGCAATGTGTTCAGCCGAGCAGTACTAATCGGCCGAGGTCTTGATCTTCTATTCAAAATTCTCGAGATCGCTATACAGCTCTCAGGGTGCGAACCGCACCGAGGGCGCACTTTGAAAATCGGATATCTGTCGTGAGAGCGACGAATCCAACGACGAGAGCCGTTGGATGTGTTCAGTGGTTATGGCGGAGGGGGTACACCCGATCCCATTCCGAACTCGGAAGTTAAGCCCTCCAGCGCCAATGGTACTGCGGCGTAGGCCGTGGGAGAGTAGGACGCCGCTGAGCACATCCAACGGCTCTAGTGTTTTCAAAGTGGAGTTGCACTCCCGCTAGGCGTGGCATGAATAGTGCTATCATCTGGTGGTTGTCGTGAGTACATCCGCTCGTTTGCTGCTGGTGAACGAGTCAGTCGGGAGAGGAGACGCATCGTGAAAGAACGCGTCCAGGAAGTCCTCGACAAGATCCGCCCGGCCCTTCAGGCCGACGGCGGGGACGTCGAGTTGGTGGATGTTGAAGGTGGCGTGGTGAAGGTGCGGTTGGTTGGCGCCTGCGCGGGCTGCCCGATGTCTCAGCTGACACTGTCCAATGGTGTGGAGCGAGTCCTGAAGCAGGAGATTCCTGAAGTGGAGCGCGTGGAGCCGGTCTAGGCGTGCACGCTTGTATCTCAGCATGAGCGCCGTCCGTCAACACGGATGGCGCTCATCTGTGTTTAGGGTGCATTCGTACTCGCCTTGTTCGCCGTACGGCGGGGAACACACGCCGTTCGTCCTGCGCGGATTGACGCACTATATATGCCGCGACTAGACTGGTAAGGCGCAACATATTGTGGCATGGGCACCATGAGGGACCACGCCATTCGCCGTATAGCCGACGAATCTACGCCGCTGGGAGGACACCGATGGCTGACTTGAATGAGACTGCCACCTATCCGAAGACGATTAATGAAACGCTGTCTCCCAACAGCCTTATGGTGCTGCGCAAGCGCTACCTGAAGAAGGACGAGGAGGGTAACGCAGTCGAGCAGCCTTCGGACATGTTCAGGCGTGTCGCCGAGAACATCGCTTCTGCTGAACTGCGCTACGACTCGGACGCGACAGAGGTTGCACGGGTGGCCGCGGACTTCTATGACCTTATGACGTCGCTCGAGTTCCTCCCCAACTCCCCAACGCTCATGAACGCCGGCCGCGAGCTCCAGCAGCTCTCTGCGTGTTTCGTATTGCCCGTCGATGACTCCATGGACTCGATCTTTGGAGCCGTCCGCGACACGGCGCTCATCCACAAGTCAGGTGGAGGCACCGGGTTCTCATTCTCGCGCTTGCGTCCCGGCGGCGATCAGGTTCGCTCGACTCAGGGAGTGTCCTCCGGCCCCGTCTCGTTCATGCGTGTGTTCAACCAGGCGACGGAAGCCGTGAAGCAGGGCGGTACCCGGCGGGGCGCCAACATGGGTGTTCTGCGAATCGACCATCCGGACATTCTCAAGTTCATCAAGTGCAAAGAGGACGGGGATTTCGCGAACTTCAACATCTCGGTCGCATTGACCGAGGAGTTCATGAACGCCGTTGAGGCGGGCACCAGCTACCCGCTTTACAACCCTCGGACCAAGGAGATCGGCGGCCAGCTTGACGCGCGCGAGGTCTATGAGCTGATCGTCGACATGGCCTGGGCGACCGGTGATCCGGGCATCATATTCATAGATCGCATGAACCGCGATAACCCGACCCCGCGCCTGGGTGAGATCGAGTCGACCAATCCCTGTGGCGAGCAGCCACTGCTGCCCTATGAGGCGTGCAACCTTGGCTCTGTGAACCTGTCGCGCTTCGTGCGCTACACGGACAACGGCCCCGATGTGGATTGGGATCGACTCGCGGATGTCGTACATCGAGGGGTTCACTTCCTCGACAACGTGATCGATGTGAACGAATACCCCTTGGAGAAGATCAGCGAACTCGCTCGCGGTAATCGCAAGATAGGCCTGGGCGTCATGGGCTGGGCCGACCTGCTGATCATGATGGGAGTCTCCTACGACAGCGAGGATGCTGTCGCACTCGGAGAGAAGGTCATGGGCTTCATCGAAGCCGAGGCTCGGGCTGCCTCCGTGAAGCTCGCCGAGACGCGAGGGGTGTTTCCGAACTTCGAGGGATCCATCTATGACACCCCCGAGGGGATCAAGTTGCGCAATGCGACGGTCACCACTATTGCCCCGACCGGGACACTGTCGATCATCGCCAACTGCAGCTCGGGAATCGAGCCGCTCTTCGCTGTCAGTTATGTTCGGACGGTCATGGACAATGACCGCCTGATCGAGGTCAATCCGCTATTCGAGGACATCGCGGTCAAGCAGGGCTTCTACAGTCGCGAGCTGATGAATCTGATTGCCGAGCATGGCAGTCTGCACGACATGGAGGCCGTTCCAAGAGAGGTACGGGACGTGTTCGTCACGGCCCACGATATCGCTCCCGAATGGCATATCAAGATGCAGGCGTCCTTCCAGAAGTACACGGACAACGCGGTGTCTAAGACGGTCAACTTCGGCAGTGAAGCCTTGCCGGAGGACGTCCGCAAGGTGTATGACCTCGCGCACGAGTTGGGTGTCAAGGGCGTCACGATCTATCGCGACGGCTCCAAGGCAGGCCAGGTGCTTACCACCGGAAAGAGCGCCCAGGGAGAGGTCGAGACCCAGCGCCATGGTGAGATAGAGCCGCGCCCGCGCCCGAGCATCACGCTTGGCCGGACCGAGAAGATACAAACCGGTTGCGGCAACCTCTATATCACCATCAACTCGGACGAGCAGGGCCTGTGCGAGGTGTTCACCCAGATGGGAAAGTCGGGCGGATGTGCTTCGTCGCAGTCTGAGGCCCTGTCGCGCATGATCTCGGTCTCGCTGCGTGCCGGGGTTGACCCTCAGGCGATCATCAAGCATCTCAGAGGCATACGGTGCCCCAGTCCAGCATGGGCCCAGGGCGGCAAGGTGCTCTCGTGTGCGGACGCCGTCGGCATCGCCATGGAGCACTACCTGGAATGGATGGAGACGGGTCACGCAAGCACGATCGTGTCGAAGAACGGCGATCAACTGGACAACCTGTCGGGAGCATGTCCCGAATGTGGGGGCTCACTCGAGCATGAATCCGGTTGTGCGGTCTGCAGGGCGTGCGGCTACAGCAAGTGCGCATAGGGGCGCGGGCAGATGGTACTTTCGGATCGCAGTATCAAAGAGCAGCTTCTTGCCGGACGGATCAGGATCGAACCATTCGACCCTGATGATATCCAGCCATCGAGCGTGGACCTGCATCTGGATACCAGATTCCAGGTGTTCAGAAACTCGCGCTATCCGTACATCGATCCATCGATGGAGCAGAGCGGCCTGATGGAACTCGTGCAGGCGACGTCCGAGGAACCGTTCGTGTTGCACCCTGGCGAGTTCGTTTTGGGCGCAACTGTCGAACGAGTCGGCCTTCCGGAGGACATCGTAGCCCGCCTCGAGGGCAAGTCGTCGCTGGGGAGACTGGGTCTGCTGATCCATTCCACCGCAGGGTATGTGGATCCCGGTTGGGATGGGACTCTCACCCTTGAGCTAAGCAACGTCGCGAATCTGCCGATCGTGCTGACGCCTGGGATGGCGATCGGCCAGATATCGTTCATGCAGATGACAACGGCCGTGGAGCGTCCGTATGGGACCCCGGGTCTTGGCTCGCGGTATCAAGGTCAGGTCGAGCCGACGCCGAGCAAGTCATATCTCGGTCGACCTCAGTAGGCTTACAATCCGTGGGTGATTCGGCTGACGACCGGCTGCGGGACGAATCCGGCGAAGTACTTGCCGACACGTGATTCCATCATCGGCAGCCAGCGGAACTTGCGGCCGATGTTGACCCGAATCCCGCGAGTCGCTTTTCGGTAAGCTTCGACCGCGTCGCCAGCCCCGTTCTCGGCAACCGCACAACCGGCGAGGCGTCCTGTGTTCACGGCGTATGAGATGCCTTCTCCCGAGGTCGGCGAGAGGAAGCCGCCAGCCTCTCCCGCAAGCAGGACCCTACCCTGGCCGGCCACCACGTCGTCGATCGAGCGCACGTAGAGTGCGGTGCATGCTTCGCGGGCCACGGTCTCACCAAGTGCGGGCATAGCCGCGCGAAGGGTGCTCACGATCTGGTCCTGCATCAGCCACGGTTGCTTGCTTCGCGGGTAGTAGACGCAGCCGATATCTGCGACATCACCCTTCGGCACCACGTACGTGTAGGCGTACTCATCGCTGATGCCGCGCATGTAGATGCAGTCGAAGTACGGTTCGATGGGTCCCTCGAGCCGGACGAAGTCCTGCAGTGTGACGTACTGGGCTGTGTTCGGCACGTTGAGATCCCTGCGCACCTTGGAGCGCCCCCCGTCGGCCCCGATAAGGTTGTCGCACGTTACGGCTATGTCTCCGTTTGCCGTGCGCAGAGTGACGGAGACCTTCTCGGCGTCCTGCGTCAGTGACCTGACTTCGCAAGGCGCGACGATCTCGACGGCAGGCGGCAGGACGCCAAGGAGCCATTCATCGAACAACGCGCGATCGACGTTGAGCAGCTCAAGTGTGGTGACCTTCTTGACCTTGCGGTCCCAGTCGTGGAACCGAAAGAGCACGGTACGGGGATCCAGCACGACGTCATCGGGGATCGGGGCATACTCGGACAGGGTGCGTCGCGTATGTACATGCAGCATGCCGCCGCAACTCTTGTAGCGCGGGATCGGGCCCGATTCGACCAGAAGCGTCCGTCCGGCCGTCGCGGCGTGGTACGCCGCGAGGATTCCGGCTGGACCGGCTCCAACTATGATCGTCCTGTAGTGATTCGATTCAGGGGCTGACGAGACTTCGCGCACGTTTCGATCCTTCCGTCCTTGGGTGGGCGCAGAGCGCGTGATTCGGACTCTACTAGTTTCGCCGACAGGACGCGATGTCCTCTACCGGGAGCGACTCTCGTCCGCTTTCGCACGAGACGCTACAATGAAGCCTCGTGATCAGTACCCGAATGCAGGAGGACGACGTGGCGGCATGCTGGACGCTTCGCGGATGTGACGACGAGATGATGGCCGAGTGCCCGCATGCCATAGACCCGAACGAGCAGTGCCCGGCCGCGTGCATGGTGGGTAAGTGCTATCGCGAGACCCACGCTGTGACCAGCGATCCCGCCCTCATCTTCGACCCGTTCGTGGATCGAAGTGCCGCTGCCAAGGAGCAGTGCACGTACTGCGCGTTCTTTCTCACGCACGGCCCACGACTTCCCTGAGGGGCATCGCCAGTGAGCGAACGTGACGTCGCGCGAGCGCTGCGCGAACACGGCGAGGAGCTTGCCTCAGCGGCAGCCGCTCAGGTGGGCGACGCGTTCACCTGGCCTCCAGCCGACGCGTTCCTGAAATCATCAGCGAATGCATTCTTGCTTGGAGTGCTGTTCACCCAGGGTCTGCCCGCCGAACGGGCGTGGGCGGGGCCGTATCTGCTCAGCGAGCGATTGGGTCACCTCGACCTCGATCGACTCGCCAACGAACCTGAAGCCGTCCGTGCGGCGTTTGCGACCGCCCCTGCGCTGCACCGCTTCGTCCAGACACTGCCGCGTTGGGTTTCCTCCGCTGCCCGTCGTCTACTCGATGACTACGAGGGTGACGCTGCCGGCATATGGCCGAGCGGGGCTCACGTGCTTGACGTAACGGAACGCTTGCTGGCCTTCGATGGGATCGGTCAGAAGAAGGCTGCGATGGCGGTCGAGCTTCTAGTGCGGCACTTCGGCGTGCAACTCGCAGGGATTGATTGCGGGACTGTCGCGTACGACGTCCATGTGCGACGGGTGTTTCTGAGGACGGGCTTGATCGACAAGGACACACCCGATGAAGTCCGGCGCGCGGCAGCTCGAGTCTGCCCCGAGGCGCCGGGCCTCATCGACTTGCCGACGTGGCTCATCGGCAGGGAGACATGCAGGCCCAAGCGACCTGCATGTGAGCGCTGCCGGCTTGGTGAGGTGTGTCCGCGACACGTAGACCGCGATGCACCCGGGGTAGGTGTCAGGCGAGCGACTTCATGAGTAACCCGGAGAGCAGCTTCGGGTAGAAGTACGTCGACTTCTGAGGCATCGTGTCCCCGTCCAGGGCGACTGCGCGCAACTGGTCCATCCGCGTTGCACCCACGACGAAGGCTACATCGCCACCCGGGACCAGCAGTGCCTCGTTGGCATCTTTAACGAACGACAATCGGTCAAGCGTTGCTGGCTCGTCGGGGTGAATCTGCAGGAGGGGCTTCAAGATCAGTTCCTGTAATATCGCGACGTCGAGCCGCTTCCAGTTGTCGTGATGATCGGTCGCGATGATCGCCGCGGTATCCACGTCAGCCCTGAGGGTGATCATGCGCGCGATGCCGTCCGCGGTCTTGACGATGAAGCTGGTGCGCGCCGCATCTGCGAGAGCTGTCGCCGGATGTCCTTCGGCGAACTCGGTCATATCGAAATACTGGCTGAGTGCGCTCCAGAATGCGTCCGCATCGAACTCGCCCGTCGCCCGGGCGACCCGGTGCGTCGGAAGAACCAGGAGGTCGGGATCGTCCATGTTGACCAGAGCCATCATGACGGAGTCGTAGGCGGGAGCCGTCTCGTGGACAACGTCGGCTGCCTTGTCCGCCGCACGGCGCTCGTCGCGATACGCGAGGGCGGTGGTGTAGCGGTGATGTCCATCGGCGATGAAGATCTGCTTGGAAGCCATGAACGTCGTGATCTGCTCATGAATGTCAGCGTCGTGGATCGCCCAAACGGTGCTGGTCACGCCTTCGATATCCGCTGCCTGGCTGATAGGCTCCGTGCGCATCGTCGTCTCGAACACGAGGTCGGTCTCGCCTGCGGGGTCAGTGAACAGTCCGAACACCTGGCTCAAGTTGGCGGCGCATGCACGCGTCATGCGAAGCCGATCATCGAGTGCTTTCGGCAACGTGCGCTCGTGCGGCAGCACGACTCCGTCGGAGAACGGGCGCAGTTCGACCGCGCCCACGAGGGCTCTACGGCGAATGTGGCGACCCTCGTGCTCCCACGACTGCTCGAGGACGTAGATTGCCGGAGCGAGGTCGTCGACCAGGATATCCTGGTCGCGCCACTCGGCCCATCGCGCAGCACCGGTCTCGTATCGGTTTCCGGGTACTGCGGGGTCTAGCGAGCCCTCCGGAAGCTCGAGGGAAACGATGTTATGGCTGTCTTTGGCGAGAAGCGCCGCGCGCTGCTCGGTGTTGATGACATCATAGGGCGGTGCAGTGAGTCGGCTGATGTCGGTCTCGTCGTGCCGGAACATCACGGCATTGAACGGTCTGACGAGGGCCATCGGGTTCCTTTCGGCGATGTGTACAGGTACCGACGGACGCTCCTCCGCGGGGTCACAGTTTAGCCGAGCAACGTCCTGAATGCCAGGTAGAACAGGACGCCCGCAACGGTGGCGCCGAGGAAGCTGCGCCACTTGTAGTACACGAATGCGGTAGGAATGGCCGCGAACAAATATGGGTTCTCAAGTGGCGCCAACCATGCGCCATCGGGTCTGAGGACCTCGCCAACGACCAGGGCCGCCATCACTGACACCGGGATGAACGAGAGCCATCTCTGCAGGGGCTTGGGGAATTCAAGGCGAGCGAACAGTGCCATGGGTACGAAGCGGACCGCGTAGTTCGCCGCAGCCATGCCGACAACCAGTGTCCACACGTACGAACTCTTCACCGGTACACCACTGTTCCTACGGTTGCTGCGCCTACTGCCGCGGCGATGATGTACCACTTGCCGGGCAGTACGAGTGCGCACACGATCGTCAGGACTGCGGCCATGATGCCGATGATGACATGCCTCTTGTCTTCGGCCTGAGCGACCAGCAAAGCGGTGAACATCGCGGGCATCGCGAACTCCACGCCGAAGCGATACGGATCGCCGATCAGCCCTGTCCCGAAGACCCCGAGCGCTGTGCCGAGTACCCAGCCGGTCCAAGCGATTGCTCCGACGCCCGCCATCGACCACGGATCGCCGGTTCCCTGGCGTAGGTCGGTCATGTTCACTGCGAATGTCTCGTCTGTGACGCTGAAAGCCAGCGCCGCTTGACCGGCAAGGGGTGCGGACTTCACGTGGGGAGAAAGGGTTGCGCCGAACAGCACGTAGCGCAGGTTCACCACCGTCGTGGCGATGAGCACGCTTGCGACGTCCGCTCCGGCCCTCATGAGTGAGAGCCCGAAGAACTGTCCCGCGCCGGCCAGTGCGGTGGCCGAACACGTCACCGCCTGCAGCGGACTGAAACCCCAGCTGCGTGCCAGAATACCGAAAGCGGCACCCACGGGCATGTAGCCGAGGAAGATCGGCAGGCCCAATCGGATACCGCGAGTCAGACGGCCTCGCGCGCTCAGGCACGAAGGTTGCTGCAGTGGGGTAGTCGGCATGTTGCGAATCGTAGCACAGCCAGACTCGGTCAAGCGGTACAATACCTGTGTAGGCCGAGAGGAGGCGATGACAGTGGAATTCTCACTCATATGCCCCAATGACGGCTCAGTCGATCTGAGCCTCGAGGACATCTCGGCCGTCGTACTGCGGGGCCCCGAGTCCATCGATGTCGTGTTCACATGCCCCCATTGCGGCGCCCGCATCGACACCTCTCTAAGGGTCCCGAATCTACTGATGGCCGCGATGGAGCTTGCGCAATACGCGGATCAAGTCAGTGACGAGGACTCCGAGCTGCGTTTCACCGACGGCCCTCTGGCCGATCAGGATGACCATGCACTCGACGGGGAGTCGGCCCGAGTCGCGGACTCCTACTGTGAGTATTTCCGTCGTCAGCTCGCCAGGGTCGGATGCGTCGAAGACCTGCTTGCCGAGATCGACGCGCGGTGAAGCGCGCTCAGTAGCGACTGCCGCGAACCCGGCGACCGAAGCGGCTTCCGATCCACAGTGGCAGAACCAATGCGACGCCGAGGGCGAAGCCTCCGATATGGGCGAAGTACGCCACCCCGCCTGCCTGAGCGACCGCAGGGTCTATAGATGCGACGCCGTTGGCGAGCTGGAGCACGAACCAGAAGCCGATGACGATGAACGCCGGGACTCGCGCTATCTCAAAGAAGAAGAAGATGGGTATGAGTGTCAGCACTGCCGCCCCCGGGAACAGGAGGGCGTAGCCACCTAAGACTCCTGCGATAGCACCGCTTGCGCCGAGAGTGGGCACTGATGCTCCCGGGGAGATGAATGCCTGTGCGGCCACGCCCGCCACACCGCAGGCGAGGTAGAAGGCCAGGAAGGGTATGCGCCCCAACCGGTCTTCGACGTTATTGCCGAATATCCACAGATAGAGCATGTTGCCGCCGATGTGCACCCAGCCCGCGTGCATGAACATCGACACGAAGACCGTCGCGATCTCGTGGGCCGAGGTGGGGTCGGATGTGAACCGTGATGCAACGAACGCCCACTGGGAGAAGAAGGACTGCAGTGCTTGCGGATCCAGTGAGTTCTCGTAGACGAACATCGCAACGTTCAGAGCGATGAGTGCGATGGTGACGATGGGGAACCGTCTGGTGGGGTTCTCGTCGCGCAGCGGTATCATCGGTTGACCCTTCGTCTGGTACCATCGTCGTGTGATGCCGAACGAAGTGTACCGCTCGTGCAGATGGCGTGGGGACTCTTGGGGTATCTTGAAGTCACAACGGATGGCTGGCTGAACCCGGCCGATGATCGGAGGATGATCGGATGCCTGTGTGGATAGGGTGTATTGGAGCTGTCGGTCTGGGACTGCTCGTAATCGTCGCTGTCATTGCCGGTATCTACAACCGTCTTGTCACGCTCCGTAACCGCGTTGACAATGCCTGGTCACAGATCGACGTGCAGCTGCGCCGTCGCTACGACCTGATCCCGAATCTTGTGGAGACGGTCAAGGGATATGCTAAGCACGAGAGCGAAACGCTTGAGAAGGTCATCAAGGCGCGCCAGATGGCCATCGATGCCGGTTCGGTCAAGGAGCAGAGCGAAGCCGAGAACATGCTTACAGGCACGTTGCGGAGCCTCTTTGCCGTTGCCGAGGCCTACCCGGAACTCAAGGCGAACGAGAACTTCATGATGTTGCAGGAAGAGCTCTCCGGTACAGAATCCAAGATCGCCTACTCGCGTCAGTTCTACAATGACTCAGTGATGACGTACAACACATCGATCCAGACGTTCCCGAACAACATCCTTGCTGGCATGTTCGGCTTCACGCAGCGTGACTACTTCGAGATCGAAGAGGCTGCCAAAGAGCCGGTCAAGGTCCAGTTCTAGACCGTGTACGACCAGATAGCGTCAAACAAGCTGCGGAGCACGGCTCTCATAGTCGTGTTCGTGCTCCTGGTGATGGCCATCGGCTGGGTGTTCGGTCAGGCGACTGACTGGGGCTATGCTGGACTTGTGCTCGCGTTCGGCGTGGCTTTCGCGATGGCATGGGGTTCGTACTGGTACTCGGACCGCATCGTGCTTGCGATGAGCCATGCACGTTCGGTGGATCGCACTATAGAACCGTACATCGTCAACACCATCGAGGGTCTGGCCATAGCGGCGGGACTTCCTCTGCCTAAAGCGTACGTCATAGACGACCCTGCGCCCAATGCCTTTGCGACGGGGCGGAATCCCGAACACGCCGCCATCGCGGTGACCACAGGTCTGGTCCAGAAGCTGGATCGGCAGGAGTTGGAGGGTGTGATCGCGCACGAGTTGTCGCACGTGAAGAACTACGACACCCTTGTGCAGACTCTTACTGCAGTTCTGGCCGGCACCATCGCGCTTGCTTCTGACTGGATGCTTCGATCGATGTGGTGGGGCGGCGGTCGGCGCCGCAATAGCGAGGGCGGTCAAGCTCAGGCGATCTTCATGGTCATAGGCCTCGTTCTGGCGATTCTGGCACCAGTGTTCGCGGTACTCATACAGATGGCGATATCCAGGAAGCGGGAGTATCTGGCTGACGCAAACGGCGCGCTTCTGACGCGGTACCCGCCGGGTCTCGCCAGTGCTCTGCGGAAGATCGCTGGCGACACGAACAAGTTGCGTGTTGCGAACAAGGCGACCGAGTCCCTCTACATCTTCAACCCTCTCAAAGACTACGGCGGCGGGATGAATGCGTTGTTCAATACGCACCCGCCCATCGATGAACGAATCCGACGACTTGAGGCCATGTGATGACCACGTTCGCGCTCCTGACCTACCCGCAGATCGACCCCGTGCTGTTGCGCATCGGTCCGCTCGCTGTTCGCTGGTACGGGTTGGCCTATGTGATTGGATTCGTCGGGGCCGGGCTGCTGATGAGACGCCTGAACCGTATCTGGAAGGTCGGCCTCTCTGCCGATGCCCAGTTGGACATAGTGCTCGCTGCTGTTGTCGGCTTGATAGTCGGGGCGCGTCTCGGCTATGTGCTTTTCTACGGCCTTGACGGTTTCATCGAGTCGCCGCAGACGGTATTCGCTCTTTGGGACGGCGGGATGTCGTTCCACGGCGGATTGATCGGGATACTGCTTGCCGGCTGGCTCGTGAGTAAGCGGGTACACGTACCGTTCCTGCGTCTGGCGGACATAGGGGCGGTCGGAGCCCCCATCGGCCTGTTCCTCGGCAGGCTGGGCAACTTCATCAACGGTGAGCTTTGGGGGCGTGCGACCGACGTGCCCTGGGCTATGATCCCGCCGTACGGAGGAGTACCCCGGCATCCTTCGCAACTCTATGAAGCCCTGCTCGAAGGGCTCGTCTTGTTCATCGTGATGATGCTACTGGCGCGCAAGCGGCTTCCGGATGGCATGCTCGTAGGCGTGATGATGTCCCTGTACGGTGTGTTCCGAATCGCAGTGGAGTTCGTGCGCGAGCCGGACGTTCAGCTTGGGTTCATCCTGGGGCCGTTCACGATGGGTCAGCTGTTGAGTCTGCCGGTACTCGGAGCAGGGGTGTGGCTTGTGTGGCACGCACATCGTTCCCGACGAGACGGGGAGCCGTTGAGTGGGTCGGACGACACGGTCGATGCTCCCGTGTAGTCAGATAGAGAGCGCCAACCCGGCTAGCGAGGGCAGATCGAGTCCAGGGGCTTCCAGCATGGGGCTTCCCGCCGCAGACACTTCATCGCCTCACTTGGTGGCAGGCGCTTGATCGGGTTGCAGTACGCGCAGTAGAACTCGGGAAGCGAGCCCACGACATCTTTGACCTCAGGGTCTGCGTAGGCGTCCGCATCGGGCTGCTGCAGTATGTGAAGTAGGATGCAGGTCAAAGGATCCTCCTCGTGGGCTCCTTGCCCATTGTAGCCGCACGCCACCATTGCGTCCTGCGTTGACGGGGCGATGACAGGGGGGTGCACTCGATTGACCCTCGACTACTGCGCCCCTAGACTTGTCCGGGAACCAAGGAGGTCACCACATGAGGTCTCACCATATCCTTCGAGTGCTCGGCGTGTCCGTTCTGGCGTGTGCACTGCTGCTTCCCGTCGGCTGTAAGAGCGAAGAGACGCCGGGCGTTGTGTCGCATTGGCCCAAGGCCGAGACGGAGCGCACTGCTCCAAAGCCGCCTGAGCCGTTGCGGTGGCCGCTCACCGGCCTTGATGCGCCGAGTGAGGAAGCGATCATGAAGCGCATCGTTTCGGTCAAGATCGAGAATTCGCCGTCGGCGCGTCCACAGACCAATCTCCAGATGGCCGATGTCGTGTACGAGTCTGTGACCGAAGGTGGCATAACCCGGTTCAATGCGATGTTCCACTCTCAGAACCCTGAGTCGGTCGGTCCTGTAAGAAGCGCACGGCTGTCGGATCTCTACATCGTGCCGCAGTACCAGGCGCTCTTCGTCTTCAGTGGCGCCAGCACGTCGGTGAACAGCAGGATCAACGGGACATCGATCGAGAACCTCAGCGAGGACAAAGGAGTGACCTATCCGTTCTTCCGCGGAACGGATAGACCTCGACCGCACAACCTGATGGCTGTGCTGGAGAAGGTCCGAGAAGAGGCCGGGAAGCGCAAGATGTCCGTATCGCAACAGCCCGCAGCCCTGGCATTCGATTTCCGCGCCATTGAGACCACCGACGCTGTCACCGAGATATCGATCCCGTTCTCACCCGCGAACAAGGTCATCTGGACGTTCGACGCGGCGAGCCGGACCTACCTGCGGGTGAACAACGGTGCAAAACACACCGACAAGGCCACAGGGAAGCAGATCTCCGCGCGCAACGTGGTCGTGATGTGGGCAAAGCACACCGTCGCAAGCAAGGATGTCGTCGGGTCGACAACGTATGAGATCACGCTCTCGGGGAGCGGTCGTGCTAGCGTCTTCCATGACGGCCAGCGATACGACGGCACATGGGAAGCGGGCACCGATGCTCCGCCGGTGTTCAAGGCGAGCGATGGCACTCAAATCAAGCTGGCACCCGGGAACACCTGGTTTCAGGTCGTTCAGCCGAGTGTGAATATCGCCCTTAAGTAGCTGCCGACCCCGCGCCCGGCGCATGTGGCCCCGGTGCGCGCACGGTTGTTCGCCCATGAACGCACGGGTACAATCTTGTGACCACACGCCATCCCGGCTCGGCTGCCGCAGCGGCTGAGACTCCATAGTGAGGAGCACGACATCGTGAGCGAGAACGACAACATCTCCATAGGTACCCTTCGTGTCAAGACTGGTCTGGCCGAGATGCTCAAGGGCGGCGTCATCATGGACGTTGTCACCGCCGAGCAGGCCAAGATCGCAGAAGACGCTGGTGCCGTCGCCGTGATGGCGCTCGAGCGGGTGCCTGCCGACATCCGTGCGGCCGGTGGCGTTGCCCGTATGGCCGATCCGACGATCGTCGAGGCCATTGTCGCTTCAGTGTCGATTCCCGTGATGGCCAAGTGCCGGATCGGTCATTTCGTCGAAGCCCAGATCCTCGAGTCTCTCGGTGTCGACTACATCGACGAGTCAGAGGTGCTTACACCGGCTGATGAAGAGCATCACGTGAACAAGTGGGACTTCAAAGTCCCGTTCGTGTGTGGTTGTCGCAACCTTGGAGAGGCGCTTCGGCGTATCGGTGAAGGCGCCTCGATGGTGCGCACAAAGGGTGAGCCCGGCACCGGCAACGTCGTTGAAGCCGTGCGGCACATCCGTACCGTCAACGATGAGATCGCCTGGCTCAAGGGCCTGCGTCCCGAGCAGTTGTTCGCTGCCGCCAAAGATCTTCAGGCGCCGATCGAACTCGTCCGGTGGGTCGCCGAGAGCGGCAGACTCCCCGTGGTCAACTTCTCGGCGGGTGGTATTGCAACCCCTGCGGATGCGGCCTTGATGATGCAGCTCGGATGCGACGGCGTCTTCGTTGGCAGCGGCATCTTCAAGAGTGGTGATCCCGCGAAGCGAGCCAAGGCTATTGTCGAGGCGACCACACATTTCGAGGACGCTGATATCATCGCGCGCGTCTCCCGAGACCTCGGTGAGGCGATGGTCGGCATCAATATCTCGGACATCCCGGAATCGGAGCGCATGCAGGAGCGGGGCTGGTAGAGTGCGGATCGGAGTCCTCGCACTACAGGGAGCGTTCCGCGAGCACATCGTGACGCTGGAAGCGCTCGGGGTCACAGCCGTGGCTGTGCGACTGCCCGAGCAGCTCGGCGACCTTAACGGCCTCATTATCCCCGGCGGTGAGTCGACCGCCATTGCCAAGCTGATGAAGGCGTACGGGTTCTACGACCCGATCCGCCAGCAGCATGGCGCAGGCATGGCGTTGTGGGGCACATGCGCGGGGGCGATACTCATCGCCGATCGCATTCTGGACGCACTTCCGGACCAGGACCCTCTCGGCATCATGGATATCGGGGTGCGTCGCAACGCGTACGGGAGACAGGTCGACTCTTTCGAGGCCGATCTGGATTTCAAGCACATCTCCGGTGGCGAGTATCGTGGTGTGTTCATCCGTGCACCGTGGATCGAGGACCTGGGCGAAGGCGCCGAGGAGCTGGCGAGTCACGACGGACATGTCGTGGCTGCCCGAGAGGGAGACCTGCTGGCTACCACGTTCCACCCTGAGTTGACCGGCGACCCGCGTATCCATCGCTTCTTCCTCGACGAGATCGTCGCTTCCTGACCGAAAGGACTTCAGCCATGTCCGGACACTCCAAGTGGGCGACGACCAAGCACCGCAAGTTCGCCCAGGACAAGAAGCGCAGTGCGCTGTTCTCGAAACTGTCGCGAATCATCACCGTCGCTGCCAAGACCGGTGGCGACCCAAGCCCCGAGAACAACGCTTCACTGGCGGCTGCGATCGCCAAGGCGAAGTCCTACTCGTTGCCCAAGGACAAGATCGAGAGCGCTATCGCGAAGGCCTTCGGTGGCGCCGACGGCGCCAACTATGAGGAAGTCGTCTACGAGGGCTATGGGCCCGCAGGTGTCGCCCTCTACCTGGAGGCGCTGACCGACAACCGCAACCGTACGGCAGCCGACGTGCGCGCCGCCTTCACGCGGGCCGGCGGCAACCTCGGCACGAGTGGTTCGGTTGCCTTCCAGTTCGAGCGCAAGGGTGAGATAGCCGTCGACATGGACGGCGCCCCGGACGAGGACGAGCTCATGTTGCTGGTGGCCGACGCAGGCGGCGAAGATATGGAGGATGTCGGTGACGGGTGGGTCGTCTACACGACGCCGGTCGACATGATGGCCGTGAAGAGCGCCCTGGAAGCGGCAGGCGTTCCGGTCAAAGGGGCCGAGCTCGTGATGGAGCCGGTGACTCCGACTGTCGTCACTGTGGTCGATGCCAAGAAGGTCCTTCGCCTGGTCGACGCTCTCGAGGAGAGCGACGACATCCAGAACGTCTATCACACTATGGAGTTGACCGACGAGATCGCTGCCGCGCTCGAGGACTGATGCCTCGGCCTCAAGGCAGCCTTCACCTGCCTTCGGACGGATGCTATCCTGAACATACGTTCGATAGTCTCGTCACCGGCTGGAGGGGTGTGCGTGATCGTACTCGGCATCGACCCGGGTCTGGCCAACACCGGTTGGGGGATCATCGAGGTCGCAGGCAGTCGCTTTCGCTGTCTCGCCTACGGGTGCATCACCACTCCCGCTTGCGACACACTCTCCAAGCGCCTCTCGGCTATCCATCGCGAGCTCGTCGCCATAATCGAGCGCTACTCACCGGTTGAGTGTGGGATCGAGAGTGTCTTCTTCGGCACCAACGCCAAGACTGCGTTTGCCACGGGACAGGCACGGGGGGTGGCGGTATTGGCTACGGCTGATGCCGGACTCGCGCTCGGCGAGTACGGACCCGGCGAGATCAAGCTGGCCGTGGTCGGCAACGGGTCTGCGGACAAGGCCCAGATACAGTACATGGTGCGCGTGTTGCTTGGCCTGACCGAGGAGCCGCGCCCCGACCATGCGGCCGATGCGTTGGCTGCTGCCATCTGTCATGCGCATATGCGCTCGGGTCGGGCTCTGGCGGAGGTGTCGAGATGATCGCGTTTCTCACCGGCAGGATCGCCGAAAAGGGCCTCTCGTACTGTGTGCTCGAGGTCCATGGTGTCGGCTATCGCATGGTGATGTCGACCACCTCACTTGCCGCGCTTCCTGCTGAACGGGACGAGGTCACCGTTCTCACACACATGCATGTCCGCGAGGATGAACTCTCGCTGTTCGGTTTCGAGAATCGCGAGGAGAAGGCACTCTTCGAGAGGCTGATCACTGTCAGTGGCGTAGGACCGAAGGTGGCGCTTGCGGCACTTAGCTCCTACGCCCCCGCGGCGCTCGTGGAGGCGATCGCCCGGGAGGATGTCGCGATCATCAGCTCCGTCCCCGGTATCGGCAAGAAGACAGCGCAGCGCATCATCCTGGAGCTGAAGGACAAACTCGGCATGCCTGATCTTGCAGTCGCGCCGTCGGGGACGACTGCGGACGCTGCGGTCGAGGCTCGGGACGCCCTGGTATCGATGGGCTTCTCGGCTGCTGAGGCGGTCTCAGCACTCAAGGGCTACGAAGGTGCCCCCGGTGACGCCAACTCACTGCTCAAACACGCGTTGCGTCGGTTGGGAGGTGGCTCGTGAGCACCGTATGGGAGCCTGATGATTCCGAGCGGCTCGTTTCTGCCGAGTACACGGACGACGACCTCGAGATCGACCGGTCACTTCGGCCTAGACGTCTTGAGGAGTACCTGGGCCAGACTCGCGTGAAGGAGAACCTGGCCGTGCTCATCGAGGCGACGAAAGGTCGCGATGAGCAGCTCGACCATATGCTGCTATCGGGGCCTCCGGGGCTTGGCAAGACGACGCTGGCCGGCGTTATCGCCACCGAGCTCGGCGTGCAGATGCGGACGACATCAGGACCTGCGATCGAGCGCGCCGGCGACCTTGCCGCGATACTCACCAACCTCGATGAGAGAGACGTCCTGTTCATAGACGAGATCCACCGGCTGAACCGGGCTGTCGAAGAAGTGCTGTACCCGGCGATGGAGGATTTCAAGATCGACATCGTCATCGGCAAGGGTCCCGCTGCGCGCTCGCTGCGCCTCGATCTGCCCAAGTTCACTCTCATAGGCGCGACCACTCGGACCGGCCTGCTCACGGGTCCGTTGCGCGATCGCTTCGGCATGGCGTTCCGCCTGGAGTACTACGACCCGGAGGAACTGGCTGCGATCGTGACGCGGTCGGCCGGCATCCTCGGAGTGAGTATCACACCTGATGGCGCAGCCGAGATCTCGCGGCGTGGACGCGGCACGCCGCGTCTCGCGAATCGTCTGCTCAAAAGGGTTCGTGACTACGCTCAGGTGCGAAGGGATGGTGTGGTCAGCGAGGACGTTGCGGCCGAAGCGCTCGCCTTCTTCGAAGTCGACCACATGGGCCTCGACCGCATGGATATCGCGATCCTCGAGACGCTTGTCGAGAAGTTCAGCGGTAAGCCCGTCGGTCTGAACACGCTCGCTGCAGCGGTGGGCGAGGAGCCCGATACCCTCGAGGACGTCTATGAGCCATACCTGCTTCAGCTGGGTTTCCTCATGCGCACCCCGAAGGGCCGGCAGGCGACTTCTCGTGCGTACGAGCACCTGGGCCTGGCATCTCCTGCGGATCCCGCCGCGCAAGCCGGCCTCTTCTGAGCCGGCGCGCTGGGGATATACTCGGGGAACAGGCAGTGTGCTCGGAGGAGGGGATCGCATGAGCGGGAGACGGTATGTCGCGGGACTGCTGGTGTTGCTCGTCGTCGTCCTTGCGTTGGGCGTTGGCGGCTGCGAGAAGGCGGCGGAGAAGGCTGTGGAGGGCGTGGTCGAGAAGACGACCGGCGTTGATATGGACACCTCCGACGGCAGCGTGACCTATGAGACAGAAGACGGTGGCACGGTAGAGATATCTGGCGATCAGGCAGAGATACCCGCCGACTTCCCCGACGACTTCCCGGTATACGACGCGGATATCGAAAGCTCCACCAGGCTGGCTTCCGGTGAAGGCACCGCATTCTACGTGGGGCTGGCCACCAAGGACTCCTATGACGAGGTCTTCGCGTGGTACAAGGATCGGCTTGTGAGCGAAGGCTGGGACATACTTGCCGAAGTGAACACCCAAGACGGCGGCACGAAGTCGGGTGTGATGACCGTTGCGAAGGGTTCAGCCGAGGGTGGCGCGACGTTCGCCCAGGATGGTGACGTCACCAGGATCGCGATCAGCCTCAACGTGAAGTGATCGAAAGGGCCGGGCGACGTCGCCCGGCCCTTCTCCCTGTCTCCAACCCGGCGAAGTGTCCAGATCGGAGTTTCATGTTCACGCCCACGGTTCTGGTCGGTGTCGTCATCGGTGTGCTGATCGTCGCCGCCGGTACGTTCTTCGCTGTCCGAGGTCACCTGCGCCGGGAGCACGAGGACGACCTCATCTAGCATCCCTAGACGACCACCTCTGCCGACCACAGTCCATGGAGATTGCAGTGCTGGACCGCGCGCAGCACAGTCCCGGAATCTACGGTGACCACCACCGAAACGACAGGATCGGTGGCCACGGGCGATAGGTCGAATCGCGCGATTCCCGCGCCATCCGCGTAGAGCTCTATCCACGCGATATGGTGATCGGGCTGGTTGGGATGCGGAACGTCATAGCCGACCGCCACAGTGACCGTCATCTTGTCTCCCGACCGCTCAACCTCGAGGTGCGGCGTGTGCTTCTTCTCGAAGTCGCTTGCGGACGTCAGGTCGGCTATGTGATTGACCGGGCCGAGGATAGGAGCGTCGGACATCGTGGCCTCCATCGGTAGTGGTGTGCATATGCACTGGTACATACCCATCAGCCTCCTCCGCTGGTGGGACACCTGGTAGAATCGGCGCCAACCGATAGAGAGGCCTGGAGTGAGCGAGCACATCATCGATGCTTCGGACGTCGCCGTGGTGGTGATCGACGTGCAGGAGAGGCTTGCGGCAACGATGTCGGCGCGTGACGCCGTCGTCGAGACGATCCGGAGACTCGTGCGAGCTTCAGATGAACTCGAGATACCGGTCATCTACACCGAGCAGTATGCGAAGGGATTGGGGGCAACGGTCCCGGAGCTGAGCGGAGCACTCGCCTGCGCGGTGGGGCCGATCGAGAAAGTCAGCTTCGATTGCTGCGCCGAGCCCGCATTCGTAGAGGCTCTGGAACGAGTCGAACGACGCCAGGTAGTGATAGTGGGGATGGAGGCTCACATCTGCGTGATGCAGACGGCGCTCCATCTGATCGAAGACGGATTTCGCGTTCAAGTCGTGGCGGACGGGGTGTGCTCGGCACGCGAGTTCGACCGGGATGTTGCGCTCGAACGTCTGCGCGCTGCCGGAGCGGAGTTGACGACCTCGGAGTCGGTGATCTACGAGGCGTTGGGTGCTGCGGGCACCGAGCGCTTCCGCCGGGTGCTCGCGATCGTCAAGGAAAGGGCCGGATCCGAGTGACCTCCGCACTCATGCTCGGGTACACTGGGCGGCGCACCGAAATCGAAGCAGGAAGGCCGATGTTGTGGCGACGATAATCGACGGCAAGAAGGTCTCGGCCGAGGTCGAGGAGCACACGCGGGCTGGCGTGCTGCGCCTGGCGCAGCACGGAGTCACGCCCGGACTTGCGGTCGTGCTGGTGGGTGAGGATCCTGCGTCACAGGCGTACGTGAACATGAAGGAGCGAGACTGCGAGCGCATCGGCATCCGCAGCTTCGATCACCGCCTGTCCGAGCAGACCTCGCAAGAAGCGTTGAACTCACTGATCGACACGTTGAATGCCGATGCGGATGTCCACGGCATCCTCGTACAGTTGCCGTTGCCCGCCAAGTTCGACACGGAAGCGGTCATATCGCGTATCTCACCCGAGAAGGACGTCGACGGCCTGAGTCCGGCCAATCTCGGTGCCCTGGTTCGCGTGCTCCCGGCGCCTCGCGCTTGCACGCCTTTCGGTGTGATGACGATGCTTGAGTCATACGGCATCGATCCCGCAGGCAAACACGCCGTTGTCATAGGCCGGTCCACGCTGGTCGGCAAGCCGATGGCGCTGTTGCTTCTGAATGCCAACGCGACCGTCACCGTGTGTCATTCGCGTACGCAGGATCTGCCGGGTGTATGTCGTCAGGCTGACATCCTGATCGCCGCGGTGGGAAGGACCAAGATGATCACCTCGGAGTATGTGAAGCCCGGTGCCGTGGTCATCGATGTCGGCATCAACCGCACTGAGGACGGGCTGGTCGGCGACGTGGACTATGACGACGTTCTACCGCTGGCCTCTGCCATCACGCCGGTTCCCGGTGGAGTCGGGCCGATGACCCGCGCGATTCTCATGTTGAACACCGTTGCGGCCGCCGAGGCCGCCACGAAGGCCGAATGACGACCCGAGTGGAGGACCGATGACCGGCAAGAAGATGCGTTTGATGCGCGGAACGACTGTTGTGCTCCTGGCCATGCTGATGTTCGCGGTGCCGGCGGTAGCGCAGGCGCGTGTGCTGGAGTACCAGCTGCAGTACATTCCCGTGGGCGTGGGCGGCGTCTCGCAGATGATCGTGAACGTGATCATGGCTCCCGATACCGTGCTTCCCGTCACTGTGAGGGTGCCGTTGCCGGCAGGCGCAACGGTCGTGTGGTCGGGGGAGATCGTGGGCGAGGACCCCGCGCTCGATCCGTACCGCGAGGCGACCGTGACGGCGACCGAAGGTGGCCAGATCGTAGAGTTCGTACTCTCCGAAGCGCGCGTCGGCCAGGTAGAGGCGGACTACGTAGCACCGACGCGTTCGGGCACTGATGTATCGGCATCGTTGCACTGGGTCAACACGGGCGAGGCGGCTCCGCTGCTGGTGTCGGTGCGTCTTGAGTCGGGTGCGTCGGGTGTGGCTATCTCACCCAAGCCGACGGGTGACCCGTTGACCAACGAGGCGGGGGAGACGCTCTACGCTCTTGAGTCCTTGACGCTTGCACCAGGCGACGCGCTTGACGTCAAGGTCTCCTACGACCTCGGCGGATCCAATGGGATGGATGTCACCGTGCCATTGATCATCGTCGGGAGTCTGCTCGTGGTGGCGATCGGCGGGTTGACGGTTGCGATGCGTCGCGATCGACGTCGGCGACCGACACTCGACGCCCCCGAGGTGCCCGCGGATACTGACGAAGGTGATGAACTCACGTTCTGAGCAGCGACGATGATCGGTGTTTCAGTGTGATCTCACAGGATCGCCGAGGCTTCGGATCGGTGTCGATATGCTACTATCTGGCTATTGTGGGTGCATAAGCACCCGACAGGTTGCGACACGGTTTGTCAGCACGAAAGGCGCCATCGTTCCATCCCGGTCACATGTGTGGTCGGAAGGACAGCTTCGACAAGCACGTCGCACGAGTGTGACCCCATAAGGGGTGGAAGGATGGGATGGCATGCCTGAAGGTACCGTCAAGTGGTTCAACCCCGACAAAGGGTATGGCTTCATCTCGCGTGAGGACGGAGAGGATCTCTTCGTGCACTTCAGCGAGATACAGGGAGAGGGCTTCAAGACCCTCGACGAAGGCCAGGCTGTGAGCTTTGAGGTCACGACCGGTCAGAACGGCAAGCTGCAGGCCAGCAACGTCAACAAGCTCTAGGCCAGCTTTCTCACGATGGCGCTCGACGGCTCCGCTTGCGGGGCCGTCGTCTTTTGTCGGCAGGCCGGCGTAGACTGAAGATTGCCGGTTTGGAAGGGAGATCGAGCGGATGAGAGTCATGCTGCACGCATGCTGTGGTCCTTGTCTGATCGAGCCGTTCGACGCTCTCGTGTCCGAGCACGATGTGACCGTCTGCTATGCGAATCCCAACATACATCCTCTCGGCGAGTATCAGCGTCGTCTGCAGACCTTGCTCGACTACGCTGACAGCCGGGGGATCGAGGTGCTGGAGGAGCCCTACGACATGGTCTCCTGGATGCGCGCAGTCGCGGGTCTTGAGGAGGATCTCTCCAAGCGCTGCAAGGCGTGTTTTCGCCTGAGGCTCGGAATGGTCGCGGATCGCGCGGCGGCCCTCGGCTACGACGCTGTAGCGACCACGCTCACCGTGAGCCCGTATCAAGATCCGGACAGTATCAGGGATGCGGCGCTCGCAGCGTGTGAGGCCGCAGGCATCGAGTACCTGGATACCGACTTCCGCGAGCGCTATCGCGATGCGACACAACGCTCGCGCGAGTTGGGTATGTACCGGCAGAACTACTGCGGGTGCGTGCTCAGTGACATCGAAGCTCAGCGGGAGCGTGAAGCGCGTCGCGCCAGACGCGTCTGACCTCAGTGTTGCGCTACACTTCGAGAGACGGCCGAGCAGTACCGAGGGAGGCGCTTTCGTGCGCACGGACGACTTCGACTACGACCTGCCAAGTGGACTCATCGCACAGGATCCGGTTGAGCCGAGAGATGCGTGCCGCCTCATGGTGGTGGAACGTACCAGCGGACAGGTCGACCATCGCGCGTTCCGTGATGTTCTTGAGTATCTGCGACCGGGTGATGTGCTGGTCGTCAACGAGACCAGAGTGCTTCCGGCGCGGCTTCTGGGCGCGAAGGATGAAAGCGGCGGGGCAGTCGAGATCTTGCTGCTGCGCTGCCGTTATGCCGACACATGGGAGTGCCTGGTCAAGCCCGGGCGCAGACTGAAGCCGGGCGCGCGCGTTGTCTTTGGGGATGGCGAGCTCACAGCGCTTATCGTTGATATCCTTGAAGAGTCGGGCGGCAGACTCGTCCAGTTCCATGCCCGTACCGGATCTGTGATCGATGCGGTGCATCGCCTCGGGCAGATGCCGCTTCCGCCGTACATCACGCGGCAACTCGCGGACCCTGAGAGATATCAGACGGTCTACTCGGCCGAGGAACACAGCGTCGCGGCCCCGACCGCCGGATTGCACTTCACCTCCGAGTTACTGGACGAGGTACAGCGCATGGGCGTGCACCTTGCGAAGGTAGAGCTGGACGTAGGGCTGGACACGTTCAGGCCGGTGACGGAGGACGACCCCGAGGAGCATCGAATCCATACCGAGCACTACCGCGTCCCACCGTGGACGGCCGAGAGCGTGAACGCGGCGAAGGCTCGCGGGGACAGGGTGATCGCCGTGGGCACGACGACTGTGAGAGCGCTTGAGAGCGCGTACAACGAGCAGACGAGGTTGGTGGAGGCCACCGAGGGTCAAACGGACCTGTTCATTCTTCCCGGGTTCAGCTTCGGGGTCGTCGATGCGCTGATCACCAACTACCACATGCCCCGTTCGACGCTGCTGATGATGGTGAGCGCTTTCGCGGGTCGCGAGTTGATCATGCGTGCGTATCAAACGGCCGCAGCGGAGAAATACCGGTTCCTGTCCTTCGGCGATGCGATGCTCATCCTCTAGACGATCAGGGAAGCGGCGCCCACCAGGTCCATTGAGGGTTGCCTGCTGCCGGATCATCCGATGCCGTGTCCGCAGCGATGGCGAAGCCGTTACGCTCGCTACCGGCGCTGGGCACGAAGATGGACACACCAAGTTCGTCGTGACCGAAGAACCTGAAGGTGGGCGAGCCGTCTGCAGCCGAAGGTGTCGGGTACGCCGCCGGCAGATCCGGCCATTGCGCAGTCATCTTGAGCGGCGTCCGTGTTTGCAGCTGATATGAACGTCCCGCGAAACGACGAAGCACACGCTCATACCGCGTCCACGAGGTCGCATCTCGAATCACGATGCTCCCGTCACCTGTTCCTGCGTCGTACGCGTAGACAGCATCGTCGCCGGTCCCGCTGTCTGCCACGGGAGCGACAGTGACGAGCAGGCTCTCGTCCACCGTTGTTGTCTCGGTCAGTACGTAGACGTTGCCGCCGAGGCTGGCGTAGACGGGTGGCTCGGCTGTCTGTTTGTCGGCCATCGACGCGCCATCCGCAGGCGCTGTCCCGAGAGTGCGCTCCTCAGCGAGCTCCTGGTCGGCGGTGGCAACAGTGTCTCCCGCCTTGTTCGCTGTGAGTTGGCGGAATCCACCAAGGTAGCCGATGGCAGCGAGTGTCAGTGCGGCCACCATGAAGACCGCCGCTGTAGCGAACACCGTCAGGCGTGGTACCCACCATGATGGGCGCAGATCTCGAGTGCCTGTGAGGGGTGAGCGTGGTGGCTCGGGAGTCTCATTCGGCCTGATCTCCTGTTCGGCTCCAGCAGAAGAGGACAGCGTCTTCTCGGCAGCGATGCTGTCGAGTATCGAGCGAACCAGTGGTTCCGGCGCTGCAGGCGCGCGAACGCTTGAGAGAAGGTCGAGACCTCGGGCGAACGTATCGCACGACTCACATGTCTCGCAGTGCGTGCGTGCCTCTGCCAGCTCGCCAGCGTCGATGAGTCTGCCATCTGCGGCCTCCGAGAGAAGCCCCTGAGCGGTAGCGCAATCCATCACGCACCCCCTCCGGAATGGTCGGCGGTAAGCAGAAGCGATACAAGCAGCCGACGCGCACGGAAGACACGCGACTTGACCGTGCCCTGAGGAATCCCAAGCGCTTCAGCGGCCTGCTCGTAGCTGAGATCGAACAGGGTGACCGCGTCCAGGGCCGCCCTATCCTCCGGTGACAGCGCGTGCATGGCCTTCTCGACGGCGTCGCGGGTCGCAACGGAGTCCGAGAAGTCGGCGACCGGAATGGGCGTGAGGTCGACCGGGTCGACCGGCAGCGGCTGGCGAGCAGTGCGACGCACCATGTCAAGACAGACGTTTCGCGTCACTCGATACAACCACGTCGAGAAGCTCGACCTCTGATCGAATGTGGCGAGCGAACGGAACACCTTCAAGAACACCTCCTGCGTTGCGTCTTCCGCGGCGCTTGTGTCGCGGAAGAACCGCAATGCATGGCCGTATACTGCATCGGCATGTCGGCGCACCAGGACTGAGAACGCGCGTTCATCGCCGTCGATGGCGGCTCGGATCAACTCGCTGTCACCCATGGCCTTTCCGACCACTCCGTGTGCTCCTTATGACGAAAGGGGAGGCATTCCGGTTCACGGAGAAGGATACCCCCTCGCTGGCCCGGCTACCCGAGGTTCCTGGTAGAATCTGCGTATGACCCTCTTTGATTTCGACGTCACCTCCACCGATTCGCTCACGGCAGCCCGTGCTGGCGTCTTCCATACTGCACACGGACCGGTGATGACGCCTGTCTTCATGCCGGTCGGGACCAGGGCGACCGTGAAGGGCGTGACCACGCCCGAGTTGCATGAGATCGGTGCGCAGGTGCTGCTCGCCAACACCTATCATCTGTTTCTGCGGCCTGGTTCCGACGTGGTCGCACTCAATGGTGGGCTCCACACGTTCATGAACTGGGACCATGCCATTCTTACCGACTCCGGCGGCTTCCAGATCTTCTCGCTTGCAGACACATTGAAGCTGTCCGACGAAGGTGTGGAGTTCCGCTCCATCATCGACGGCGCCAGGCATTTCTGGACGCCCGAGGAGAACATGCGCATCCAGCAGGAGCTCGGAGCCGACATCGCCATGGTCCTAGACCAGTGCCCGCCGTATCCCGCAGAGCAGATCCTGGTGGCCGATGCGGTTCGCCGCTCGGCGGACTGGGCCGCACGCTGCAAGGCCGCGCACACTCGCGAGGACCAGGCCCTTTTCGGGATCGTGCAGGGCGGGGTCTATCCGCACCTGCGGGCTGAGAGCGTTGAGCGGACCTTGGCGCTGGATCTTCCCGGCTACGGTATCGGTGGCTACTCGGTGGGTGAGCCGCACGAACTCATGTTGGAGAGCCTTGCACCTGTCGCTGCGATGCTGCCCGAGGATCGTCCGCGCTACCTCATGGGTGTAGGGAATCCCACAACGATGCTCCAGGCCATCGCACTCGGCGTCGACATGTTCGACTGTGTGCTTCCAACACGCACCGCCCGCACGGGTACCGCATTCTCATCGACGGGCCGGATGAACCTGAAGAACGCCAAGTTCACACGTGACACGGGCCCGCTTGACCCGGCGTGTTCCTGCCCCACGTGCACGGGGTACACGCGATCGTATCTGCGTCATCTCATCACGATGAAGGAGATGCTCGGCGCCACGCTTCTTTCGGTACACAACTTGCACTTCCTCATCGATCTCGCCCATCGGGCGCGTTCCGCGATAGAGATCGGTTCGTTCGGGAGCTTCCTCGCCGACTGGTTGGACGGTCCGGGGGCCGACGACTACTAGGTCGGTTTCGAGTGGTATGATGCAGTATCGTGCGCACGGTTGGCGGCGCACCCTTCTTGACGGCTTTCTCCGGAGGTATTCATGGATAGCGCAGCACTCGGCCAAGTGCTTTGGATCGCTCTCGTATTGGGCGGCATGTACCTGCTCTTCATTCGTCCGCAGATGAAGCGCCAGAAAGAACAGCAGGCGCTCATGGCGTCGCTGGTTGTGGGCGATCGGGTGATCACCATCGGTGGCATACACGGCACGATCGTCAGCGTGGAAGACGACCGGATCGGTCTTGAGATCGCCTCCGATGTGACCGTCGAAGTCTTGCGGAGTGCCGTGGCGCGAAAGCTCGAGGACTAGCATGATCGAGCCCGGCGCGCTCGTGATGCTGGACGACGTCCAGGCAGACCAGGGCGTGCTTGCCTACATCCAGATGGGCGACGACTATCTTGGGGCCCTGGGCTATACCGAGCACGGTCTTCGGCATGCCAACCTTGTGGCCCATATCAGCGGCAACATCCTCAGGCGTCTCGGCTACGATGCCCGCACCGCAGAGGTCGCGTCGATCGCAGGGTTCATGCATGACATCGGCAACTGCATTTCACGCGAGTTCCACGGCGTGTCTGCGGCCCTGCTGGCGAAATCGACGCTCGTGCGCCTGGGCCTGGACTTCACCGAAGTGGCGGTCATCATGAACGCACTCGGCAATCACGAGGAGGAGATCGGCATTCCTGCGACTGCTGTGGGTGCTGCCGTGATCATGGCCGACAAGGCCGATGTGCACCACACCCGCGTGCGCAACACAGACCCCGCGACCTTCGACATACACGACCGAGTCAACTATGCTGCGAAGCGTTCGTTTCTGCGTGTTGACGACCAGACCAGGACGCTCACTCTCGAGATCGATATCGCCACCGAGGAGAGCCAGGTCATGGAGTACTTCGAGATATTCCTCTCACGTATGCAGATCTGCCGAAGAGCGGCGGATGTGCTCGATGCCCGGTTCAGCCTGGTGATCAACGAGACGAAGCTGCTTTAGGCAGCCGTCGCGTAACGGAAGGACGGAAGAGACACGACCATGGATCCCAAGCAACGCAATCTCCTCGCACTCGCCCTCGTGGTGGTGCTCGTAGGACTGTCATGCTGGCAGTTCTGGCCGCTCGACGCGAAGATAACGCAGGGCCTCGATATCAAGGGCGGGTTGTCTGTCATCCTGACAGCCGAACCGACCGCGAACGAGACGATCACCGAGGACGCGATGACGCGCGTCTCCACGATCCTCACGAACCGGGTCAACGGACTCGGTGTGTCCGAGGCTACCGTTCAGCGGCAGGGAGCGGACTCGTTTCTCGTCCAGCTGCCGGGCGTGAAGAACTCTGACGAGGCGCTCAAGGCCCTTCAGAGCACCGGACGCCTGGACTTCGTTCCTGCGGCAAGCATCAACACCACCGAGGTGCTGGTGTACGGAGTTCAGCTCCCCGAGGGCAGCTACGAGGCTTCGGCTGCCATTGTCACCGGAGCGAACGTGACGCGCGCGTCCACCGATATCGACACCCGCACGAACCAGCCCGCAGTGTCTCTGAGCTTCGATCCCATCGGGGTCAAGACGTGGGCGGACTTCACGTCGGCAAACGTCGGTAAGCAAGTGGTGATCATACTTGACGGGATCGTCCAGTCTGCGCCTGTCGTGAACGAGCCCATCCTGAGCGGCGATACCCAGATATCCGGCAGCTTCACTGCCGACGAGGCGAAGCGTCTCGCAGCCGTGCTGCAGGCTGGTGCACTGCCGGTCAACCTTACGTTCTCCGAGTCGCGCGTCGTGGGACCGACACTTGGCCAGGACTCGCTTTCTCAGGGTCTGCTCGCCGGTCTGGCCGGCCTGATACTCGTCATGGTGTTCATGGCGCTCTATTACCGCGGCCTAGGCGTGATCTCCTGGTTCAGTCTCGTGTTCTTCGCATCCATCTTCCTTGGGGTGCTGGCCCTGCTCTCGCGTTTCGGTGCGTTCGCGCTGTCGTTGCCGGGTATCGCCGGTATGGTCCTCACGGTCGGCCTTGCGGCCGACTCGTCGATCCTGATGTTCGAGCGCTTCAAAGAGGAGGTACGTCTGGGCAAGACGTTCCGTAGCGCGGCGCGGTCGAGCACAAGGCACGCACTCCTGACGAGCGTAGATGCCGACGTGGTCACTCTCGTCTCGGCGTTGATGCTGTATCTGATCGCCATCGGCCCGGTCAAGGGGTTCGCGCTGACGTTGATGATCGGTATCTCGTGCGACCTGACGGTTGCGTTCCTGTTCACCCGACCCGCGATCATCTTGCTCGCAGAATCCGTGGTGGCAAAGAAGCCCTTTGTCTTCGGCATGAAGGGGGCTGATTCCAATGCGTAGACTTCAGATAGACTTCCTCGGCAACAAGAAGTGGCTGTTCGCGATCTCGGCGATACTGATCGTGGTGAGCATCGCGTCACTGGCCATTCGCGGCCTTGAGTTCGGTATCGAGTTCCAGGGTGGCACGGTCATGACGTTCGTGGGCACCAACAGCGTGTCCACCGACGAGATGCGGGGCGCGCTGGAAGCTGCCGGCGTCCCGAGCGCCGGGACCGCGTCGATCCAGCCCACCGACGATGGCGGGTTCATCGTGCGTACCGCTGAGGGCGATGCCGACGCAGCGAACAATGCGTTCGGCCTTGTGGTGTCCGAACTCGGTCTTCCCGAGCAGGACGTCAACGTGACCACCATCGGTCCCGGGTGGGGCAAGAATATCACCGAGAAGGCGCTCTATGCGCTCGCGGCGTCGATACTCGCCATCCTGGCGTACATATCGATCCGCTTCGAGTACAAGATGTCTGTCACCGCTGTCATCGCACTCGTCCACGACGTCATCATCACGCTCGGCATCTTCTCGCTCTTCGGTCGCGAGTTCACGCCGAACACGATGGCGGCCTTGCTGACCATCCTTGGCTACTCTCTGTACGACACGATCGTCGTGTTCCATCGCATCCGAGAGAACGGTCAGCGTGTCGTCAAGCAGACGTTCCAGCAGATGGCGAACGACTCGATCAACCAGGTTCTCGTGCGTTCGATCAACACGAGCCTCACCTCGCTCATCCCGGTCGCCGCGCTGTTGGCCTTCGGCGGCTCGACGCTCAAAGACTTCGCATTCGCTCTGTTCATCGGAATGATCTCCGGTGCGTACTCCTCGATAGGCGTGGCCAGTCCCATCTACGCACTGTGGAAAGAGCGCGAGCCCAAGTTTCAAGCTTTGAAGAAGAAGTACGAGAAGCACGCGGCGTGATAGTCGCGACGATTCCTGCACGGGGCCGGCACGCTGAGCGTGTCGGCCCCGACGGGTAGAATGGGGACATGACGCGAACCACTCCTAACCGCGCTGTCTGGACGATGACTCCGGCTGACGAAGAGACCGTCAGTACGCTGGCTGCCGCGCTGGGCATGTCGCCAGTGACGGCGCGCGTTCTTGCGTCCCGCGGGTTTGTCGACGTTGATTCCGCGCGTGCCTTCATGTCGCCCTCCCTGGAGCGGGACTGGAGCAGTCCCGAGCTCATTCCCGGCATGACCGCCGTCGCCGATCGGGTCGCCGAAGCCGTGGCTGAGGGTAAGAGCATCCTGGTGTTCGGAGACTTCGATCTCGACGGGATCTCTTCGGCTGCGGTGGCCTCCACCGGGCTTCGGGAGATGGGGGCGAACGTCTCTGCCACCGTCCCGCATCGGTTCAGGGAGGGCTACGGTCTCACCGCCTCCGCGATCGAGCGGATCGCGGGCCTTGCCCCTGACATCGTCATCACAGTCGACTGCGGTGTCTCATCGGCTGCTGAGGTTCGCATTCTTGCCGAGCAAGGCATCGAGACTGTCGTGACCGACCACCATGAGCCTGGGGACGGCGTTCCGTCATGTCCGGTCGCGAACCCCAAGCTTGCGCCGACCGCGTCGTTCGTGGAGTTCGCGGGCGCGGGCGTGGCGCTCAAGATGGTGCAGGCGGTGGGAGAGCGCCTTGGATATCCGGATGTCTGGCGAACACTGACCGATCTCGCGATGCTCGGGACTATCGCTGACGTCGTGCCGCTTCTTTCGGAGAATCGCGCCCTGGTCGCTGACGGGTTGGCGCGCGCGCGCCGGTTCACGCGACCGGGCATCGCGGCGCTCGCAACCGTGGCGAACGTGGACGTCGCGGCGCTGAGTGCCGAGAGGGTCGCCTTCGCGCTGGCCCCTCGCCTGAATGCCGCCGGCCGCATGGCCGATCCCGCGCAGTCACTGGAGCTTCTGACAACCGACGACCCGGGTCGTGCCGAGGAACTGGCGAACGCGCTGGACGAACACAATCGGCTTCGTCAGGCTGCCGAGGGGGACCTGATGGACTCGGCACTGGCGCAAGCCGAGCGCTCGTTCCGGAAGGGAGAGCGTGCACTCGTTCTCGCCGGCGAAGGCTGGCACGAGGGTGTTCGGGGTATCGTCGCATCCAGACTCGTGTCGCGCTTCGGCGTCCCGGCGCTCGTGTTCTGCCTGGAAGATGGCGAGGCGCAGGGCTCTGGCAGAAGCGTCGAGGGCGTCGATCTGTACGAGGCGGTCTCGTCGCTCTCGGGGATGCTGACACGGTTCGGCGGGCACTCGGCTGCCGTCGGCGTCACCTTGCCCGAGGCCTCCCTGGGAGCCTTCAAGCAGGGGCTGTCCGATTTCGTTGCCAGTATCCCCGCCGAGGTGTTCGTCCCGCACCTGACCATCGATGCCGAGGTGCGCCTCGATGCGCTCAGCGTGGAGCTCGTGGCCGAGCTCGAGCGGCTGGAGCCCTTCGGACATGGCAACCGCACGCCCATGCTCTCCAGTCACGGCGTGTTCATGAACGGCCGGCGTCGGGTGGGCAAGGGCTCCGAGCATCTGCGCTTCACCGCATACGATGGCGTGGCATCGCTGCCGGGCATCTGTTTTCGGTGTTCGGACATCGAGACGCTTGTGGACACGGATGCCGCGGTCGACATCGCGTTCGAGTTGGTTCGCGACACGTGGCAGGGCGCCGAGCGGGTTCAGCTTCGGGCGATCGACATCGCGACGCGGCTGCGGTCGGGTGACGCCCCCGCTGCGGAGCTGGTCGACGACCTATTCGAGCTTGCCGATGAGATACTGGCGCGGGGGGAATACGCGGGTATCGGCGAGGCGGACGCGTTCCATACCAAGCTCGCCGGAGTGACTTTCGAGGGTAGACAGGACGCGATCGCCAGACTCGCGCCCGACGCGCCGCTCAGGTTGGAGCGCCAGCCGGACAACAAGTACGACGCGAACGCCTGCGCCTTGTTCGACTCATTCGGCGACCAGATCGGCTTTTTCAATCGGCGTCTCGCCGCGGCGTTGGCGCCGTTCGTGGACGCCGGCGTCGAATACGACGTGAATGTCACGGATGTGACCGGCGGAAGCCAGGGCGAGAGCTATGGCGTGAACGTGATAGTCGCCCGGCGAGATGTCGCGGAAGGCGATGCCGAGCAGACCGAACTCGCACGCCTCCGCCGCGACGGGCTTGCGGCTCTCCAGCCTGCGGAACTCGACATCCGGCTGAGGGAAGCGTTCATCGGCGATCGGCTGCTGCACCGAGCACAGTCCGAAGCGCTCGAGCATCTGGCGAACCGTCACAACACCCTGGTGGTGATGGCGACGGGTCGCGGGAAGTCCCTCATCTTCCACATGCATGCGGCGCGCGAGGCGATCGCTCGTGATCGGGCATCGGTCTTCGTGTATCCGCTGCGAGCGCTCGTTGCAGATCAGGCGTTCCATCTGACCGATGTATTCGCCGAGCTTGGCATGAGCGTTCGCGTCGTCAACGGCGAGACCGCACTCGGCGCGCGAGACGAGTCCTTTGCGGCGTTGGCGGACGGCACGCTCGATGTCGTACTGACGACCCCCGAGTTCCTCGATCATCATGCGCGGCGATTCGCTGATTCCGGACGGGTGGGGTTCCTGGTCGTGGATGAGGCGCACCACGTCGGACTCTCTCGGGCCGGACACCGCCCGGCATACGCCCGGCTCGATCGGGTCATCGATATTCTCGGTGGGCCCACCGTACTTGCCGTGACAGCCACGGCCGGCGACGAGACTGCCGGGACGATCATCGACACGCTCGGGATCGAGCGGATCGTCGCGGATGCGACCGTACGGGAGAATCTCTGCGTGCAGGACCACCGTGGCTGTGATGACAAGATCGCCTACGTCGCTTCTTTGGCGGCTCGTGGTGAGAAGATGATCGTCTACGTTAACAGCAGAGACACGACGGTCTCCCTCGCGCGGCAGCTTCGTTCACGGGTACCGGGACTGTTCCATCGCGTCGCGTTCTACAACGGCGGGCTGACGCGTTCGGCGCGATATGCGGTAGAACGCGCGTTTCGGGAGGGCGAGATCGACGTCGTCGTCGCAACGAGTGCGTTCGGTGAGGGCGTCAACATCCCGGATGTGCGCCACGTGGTCTTGTATCATCTGCCCTTCAACGACGTGGAGTTCAACCAGATGTCGGGACGGGCGGGCCGAGACGGCGCCATCTCGCAGGTGCACGTGGTGTACTCGGGCAAAGACGCCCGTATCAACCGGATGATCCTTGAGTCCGTCGCACCCGAGCGGGACGATCTTGCGTCTTTGTATCTCACACTCAAGGACCTGACAGCCGACGGAGACGACATCGAGATCACCAACGCCGAGATCGCCGATCGAGTGAAGAAGCGTCGACCCAAGACCAAGATGTCCGACAAGGGCGTCTCGGCAGGCGTAGGGGTCTTCCGCGAGCTGGGGCTGGTGGACACCGAGGGTACGGGTGCCTACCGACGACTGGTCATGTTGCCTGCGCCCGAAAGCAAGCTCGATCTCAACTCATCCACGCGCTACGCCGAGGGCAGGGAAGAGCTTGCGGAGTTCGATGAGTTCCGTGGCTGGGCGCTCCAGGCCGACGCCGACCTGTTGCTCCAGGCGTTCAATCGTCCTATCCTGCCTAAACAGCATCTTGGCGACCTGACCTAGGGCGCTATCGACCGGCCGGGAGGCACGTGGTGTCAGCCACGCTCGAGGGCATAGAGTCTCAACTCAAGCGCTACAACCCTATGGCCGATGTGTCAGGCCTGGAAGAAGCGTACCGCTTCGCGCTGGAGAAGCACGCCGGCCAGATGCGCAAATCAGGCGAGCCCTTCATCAACCACCCGCTCGAGGTCTGCATGATCCTGGCGGGACTGAACCTGGACACTGCGACACTGCAAGCCGCGCTGCTTCACGATGTCGTGGAGGACAGCGGCGTGACGCTCAAAGAGATGCGGGAACGCTTCGGACTTGAGGTGGCAGCACTGGTCGACGGCGTCACCAAGCTGGGTCGCATCAAGTTCAGCTCGCTTGCCGAGGCCCAGTCAGAGAACATGCGCAAGATGCTCATCGCCATGGCCAAGGACATCCGGGTCATTCTCATCAAGCTCGCGGATCGTCTTCACAACATGCGCACGCTGTCTGCTCTCGATGCTGAGAAACGCCGCCAGAAGGCCATCGAGACGATGGAGATCTACGCTCCTCTCGCGCACCGTCTGGGCATCTCGAGCATCAAGTGGGAACTCGAGGACCTTGCGTTCTACTATCTGGAGCCGCGCAAGTTCCAGCAGATACAGAAGATGGTCGCCGAGAGCAGGGCCGCCCGCGAGGCGTATCTCGAACAGGTCATCAAGCAACTGTCCGAGGAACTCAAGGCGATCGGTGTGGAGTCTGACATCTCCGGCAGGCCGAAGCATCTGTACAGCATCTACCAGAAGATGACGCAGCGCGGCAAAGACTTCAGTGAGATCTACGACCTTATCGCGCTGCGGGTCATAGTCGCCTCTGTCAAAGACGTTTACGGGGCGCTCGGCACGGTCCACTCCATCTGGAAGCCGGTTCCCGGTCGCTTCAAAGACTACGTGGCGATGCCGAAGTTCAATATGTATCAGTCGCTGCACACGACGGTCATCGGTCCCGCAGGGCGTCCGCTCGAGATCCAGATTCGAACCGAGGAGATGCACCGCACCGCGGAATACGGTATCGCGGCGCACTGGCGCTACAAGGAGGGTGGCCGTACAGACGAATCGTTTGACGAGCGCCTTGCATGGCTGCGTCAGATGCTCGAGTGGCAGACCGAGCTCAAAGACCCCCGTGAGTTCATGGAGGCGCTCAAGATCGACCTGTTCGAAGACGAGGTATTCGTCTTCACGCCCAAAGGTGACGTTCAGTCGCTTCGACGGGGGTCGACCCCGATCGACTTCGCGTATGCGATCCACACAGAGGTCGGTCACCACTGTGTCGGCGCGAAGGTCAACGGCTCGATCGTGCCTCTCGGCTATGAACTGCAGATGGGTGACCGTATCGAGATCCTGACCAACAAGAGCTCGGGGCCGAGCCGGGACTGGCTCAACATCGTCAAGACGTCTTCGGCACGCAGCAAGATACGAAACTACTTCAGCAAGGTGAACCGCGTCGATGACTTGCAGAACGGCCGGGACGAGCTCACCAAGATCTTGCGCAAGCAGGGGATGGGGCTTGGCAGTCAGGGCATGAGCAAGGCGCTCGAGGCAGTCGCCGAGGAGATGAACTACCAGGCGGCGGAGGATCTTCTCGCTTCCATCGGTGGTGGGAAGACGAGTCCGAAGCAGGTCGTGACCAAGCTCATCAAGTACATGTCGAAGGGCACGGCTGCCGCCAAGGAGACCGAAGAGGCTACGCCTGCTCTACTGCCTACGACTCCGATGACTCCGCCGAGGGCGAAGCGCCGCCGCACTCAGTCGGGAGTACGGGTCAAAGGCATCGACGACCTTCTCGTCCGTCTCGCTCGATGCTGCAATCCGGTTCCCGGAGATGAGATCGTCGGCTTCGTGACGCGCGGTCGCGGTGTCTCTGTGCACCGCAAGGACTGCCCCAATGCGGGCGAGTTGCTCTCCCAACCCGAGCGCATCATCGATGTCGAATGGGACATCGGCCAGGCGTCCACCTATCAGGTGGAGATAGTCATCGAGGCGATGGACCGCACCCGACTACTGCAAGACGTGTCTATCGCGCTGGCGGACGCGGGCGTAAACGTGCTCTCGGCTGCGGTGTCCACTGACCGGCAGGGCATCGCGACGATGCGGTTTCTGTTCGAACTCGGCAACATGGACCAGCTCAACAAGGTGCTTGCGACGGTCAAGAGCGTTGAAGGGGTATTCGAGGCCAAGCGCATGTTGCCGGAGGGGGCAGGTCGCAAGGGGAGTGGCGCATGAGGGTGCAGCGACTCATCCTGGGCGCGCTCGACACGAACTGCTTCGTCGTCGGCGATGACTCGGGTGGCCCAGTCGTTGTGATCGATCCTGCGGATGACTCCAACGCGATCCTTGACGTCATCGGCTCGCACGCGATTGCCGCAGTAGTCCTGACACACGGGCATTTCGATCATCTCGGCGGTGTTGCCGGACTCGTCAGGGACACGGGCGCGCCATTGATGGTGCATGCGGCCGACGCCGATGCGATAACCTCCGCCGAATCGAACGGAGGCGCCCTCTTCGGATTCGGCGCGTTCGCGCCTCGGGCGGACCGACGACTTGCCGAGGGAGAGACGATCGAGGCGGGGTCGCTCCGTCTTGAGGTGCTGCATACGCCCGGCCATACGCCGGGCGGGATAGCGCTGCTCGGTGAAGGGCACCTGTTTGCGGGGGACACGCTGTTCGCGGGCAGTGTTGGGCGCACTGACTTCGGCGGTGGCGATGCGCGTGCGCTGCGCGCATCTATCGCGCGTCTGGCCGGTCTCCCCGCCGAGACGATCGTGCACCCTGGACACGGTCCGGACACCACGATCGCTCGCGAGATCAAGGTGAACCCGTTCTTCCCGCGCGCCTGACACAGGGCGTTCGTGCTGTTCGGCGGCGCGTGGTCTTTCTCGGCCTGTTACCCTAAACTGATAGGTCGCACCGACACCACCGGGAAGGTCCCGATGAACGCACGCGCACCCAAAGGCACTGCGGACATGCTCCCTGACGTGGCTCGAGTCTGGGAACACATGCAACGCACCGCTCAGACGCTGTTCGCGCGCTACGGATATGAGCCCATCTACACGCCCGTCTTCGAACACACCGAGGTGTTCACCCGTGGAATCGGGGAAGCCACGGACATCGTCTCCAAGGAGATGTACACGTTCGAAGACAAAGGCGGCCGCTCTCTCACGCTGCGGCCTGAGGGCACTGCGAGCATCGTGCGCTCCGCACTGGAGCATAACCTGACCTCGAACGGGCAGTTCGCAAAGGTGTACTACGCGGGGCCGATGTTCCGCTACGAGCGCCCCCAGAAGGGACGGATGCGCCAGTTCTGGCAGATCGGTCTCGAGGCGATTGGGATGGCGGAGCCGAGCGTGGACGCCGAGGTCATCATGGTGCTCATGCGCTACTTCGAAGAGCTCGGTATTCCGCGCGCCAACATGCGCCTGCTCATCAACTCGATGGGCGATCAGGCGTGCAGGCCCGCGTACCGGGACAAGGTGGCCGCGTTCATACGCGAGCACGGCGAAGAGCTCTGTGAGGAGTGCAACCGGCGTGCGGAGACCAACCCGCTGCGTGCGTTCGACTGCAAGAACCCCGCCTGTGCCGCTGTCATGGCCGAGGCGCCGCTTCTGCGCGATGAACTCTGCGACGCCTGTGCCGCTCACTATGCTGCGGTCAAAGAGCTTCTCGATGATCTCGGTCTTGCCTATGAGGAAGACCCGTCGCTGGTCCGCGGACTCGACTACTACACGCGAACGGTGTTCGAAGTGCAGGTGGACGCGGGACTCGGATCACAGAACGCGATCGGTGGTGGCGGTCGCTACGATCGCCTGATGGAGGAGTACGGTGGACCGGCGACGCCGGGTCTCGGTTTCGCCCTGGGTTTCGAACGCACCTTCCTCGCGATGCAGGCAGCCGGGGTGGGTGTTCTCGGCCACGCGCTGGCAGAAGTCTACGTGGCGCGCGTCGATGACTCGGTCGGGGCTGTAGCGTTCGCTGTTGCGCAGGAGTTGCGTGACGCCGGTATCGCAGTCGAGCTGGACCACCAGGGCCGCAGCCTCAAGTCGCAGTTCAAGCAGGCCGATCGGCTTGGCGCACGGGCCGTCGTGGTCGTCGGACCCGATGAGCTCGCTGCCGGAGCAGTGACACTGCGCAACATGGTCACCAAAGATGAGACACACGTGCCGCTTGGTGAGATCGCCGGGCGCATCAGGACGCTGCTCGGCTAGCGCCGGGCGAGAGAGAGGTAGCCGGATGTTCGACGCACGCTATTCGATTCGCACCCACATCGCGGGTTCACTGGGAGTCGACAACGTAGGAGAGACCGTCACCCTCGCTGGTTGGATACACCGCCGGCGGGACCACGGCGGCTTGATCTTCGCCGACCTCCGCGACCGCAGCGGTCTGGTGCAGTGCGTGTTCGACCCTGATGCATCGGGCGAGGCTTTCGTGCTGGCCGAGCGGGTCCGCCCCGAGTGGGTCGTTCTCGTCACGGGTACGGTTCGCCGACGTCCCGAAGGCACCGTGAATCCGAATCTCGCCACAGGCGAGCTTGAGGTCATCATCGCATCGGCCGAGGTGCTCAATGCCTCGGAGACGCCGCCGTTCGAGATCGATTCGGCCATCGAAACGGATGAGACGCTGCGGCTGAAGTACCGCTACATCGATCTTCGCCGTCCCGAGGTGCTGGACTCGCTCCTGCTTCGCGACCGCGTCACCCAGCGCTTCCGCAAGTCCCTGGAGCACCGCGGATTCATCGAGGTCGAGACGCCGATCCTCGGCAGGTCTACACCTGAAGGGGCGCGCGACTTCATTGTGCCGAGCCGATTGAGCCCCGGTGAGTTCTATGCGCTCCCGCAGTCACCCCAGCTCTTCAAGCAGCTGCTCATGGTTGGCGGTGTTGAGCGCTACTACCAGATCGCGCGTTGTTTCCGGGACGAAGACCTGCGAGCCGACCGGCAGCCCGAGTTCACGCAGGTGGACATCGAGATGTCTTTCGTCACACAAGAAGACGTGCTGTCGATGATGGAAGACGTCATGCATGAGGTCATGCGCGAGGCCGGCATCGATCTCGTCACGCCGCTGCGTCGCATCACATATGCCGACGCCATGGACCGCTTCGGGTCGGACAGACCGGACCTTCGTTTCGGCATGGAACTGTCGTGTCTGACGTCTGTGTTCGCCGACTCCGAGTTCAAGGTGTTCGCAGGTACGCTTGCGGCAGGTGGCCGCATCAAGGGCATCAATGCGAAGGGCGCAGGCGACTGGAGCCGCGGCAAGATCGACGCGCTGAATCAGGTCGCGCTCGACGCAGGCGCAAAGGGCCTGGCCTGGGTCGCGTTCAACTCGGACGGCGAGGTGCGCTCACCCATTGCGAAGTTCTTCACGGATGCCGAGATGACCGCGCTCAAGACGACGCTCGAAGTCGAGCCCGGTGACCTCGTGCTGATGGTCGCCGACGCGCATGACATCGCCAACGAGGTCCTCGGCGTGATGCGTCTGCACATGGCCGAGCAGCTCGGTGTGGTTCGGGAGGGCTTCGAGACGCTCTGGGTCGTCGACTTCCCCTTGCTCAAGTGGGATGCGGAGGAGAAGCGCTACGCGGCGAACCACCATCCCTTCACGCGCCCCTTCGACGAGCATCTCGACTGGCTCGAGGAGCGACCGCTCGAGGTGCTCTCGTACTCGTATGACCTCGTCATGAACGGTCTGGAGATCGGCGGAGGCACGCTGCGCGTGCATGATGCCGGCCTGCAGCGCAGGATCCTCGGCATGCTCGGGCATGATGAGGCGCAGGCGGAGGAGCAGTTCGGCTTCCTTCTCGAGGCCCTCTCTCTCGGCGCTCCCCCTCATGGCGGGATCGCTCTCGGCCTCGATCGCCTGATCATGGTCCTGGCCGGCAAGAGTTCGATTCGGGACGTGATCGCGTTTCCCAAGACGTCGTCGGGTTCCTGTCCGCTCACCGGTGCGCCGGGAGACGTGTCAGCCCGCCAGCTGCGCGAGGTGCACCTGAAGAGGGACTAGAGGATATCGGCTCTGTGGCACCTCCAGTGTCGAGGTGCTACGATAATTGTGGCTCTGCCTTGCGTGGACTCGGCTACTACGGTCGAACCAACACTTCTACCGAGGGAGCTCTACATTTCTCGACGAAGTGGAATCCTGACAAAGGAAGCGCGACGTCGAGATGCGGGCACCCACCTGCTGAGGCAGGTTCACCACGCCGACCACGCGAGGCGGGGTTCATGTACCGGCATAACGGCGGAGGACAACATGCGTAGAGTAGTCGTAGCACTTGTTGTTGTAAGCATGGCGTTCGTTGTTGCGGGCTGTGGCGGCGGAAGCGAGACGCCGGCGGCAGACACCCCTGAGGCGGAGGTCCCGGCAGCACCTGTCGCAGCACCTGAGGTCGCACCTCCTACCGACAAGTCCCCGGTGGAGGTGGGGTACCCTGCGCCGTTCCCTGCAATCACGAGCACCGAGACACCATCGGTCATCCAGCAGAAACTCGACGCCGGTGCACCTATGGCGATCTTCTTCTACGATGGAACGCAGGTCGTGACCACAACCCAGCGAGTCGAGCTGGAAGCGGCGTTGGCCGAGTATCGGGGTCTGATCGATCTCATCACGTTCAATCTGGCGCCAGGCGGAACGGCGCCCAGAGAAGCGGAGCTTGCCGCTGCGGTCGGCGACGATCTCGGTGTCACTGGAACCCCGTACATCATTCTCGTGGACGGCAACGGGTATGTGACGTGGCGCTTCAAAGGCTTCGTGGATCGCGAGATCATCAGCCGGGAGGTCCTGCGCGCTACGGAGTAGCGGCATGGATGATCTGTTCTCGGAAGTGACACGGCAATCATTGCGCGACGGTGCTCCACTCGCCGCGCGAATGCGGCCGCGTACGCTCGACGAGTTCGTCGGCCAGCACGATGTCGTAGGTCCCGGTACGGTCCTGCGCACTGCTATCGAGAACGATGCGCTTTCATCGCTCATCCTTTACGGGCCCGCTGGCTGCGGCAAGACCAGCCTTGCCCGCATCATCGCCGGAGTCACCCGGTCGCATTTCGTCGAACTCTCTGCAGTGAGTTCCGGGGTCAAGGACGTGCGGGCGTCCATCGACGCCGCCCGGGAACGGCTCGGGCTCTCGGAGCAGCGCACTATCGTGTTCATCGATGAGATCCATCGCTTCAACCGTTCCCAGCAGGATGCTCTTCTCCATGCTGTCGAGGAGCGACTGATCGTCCTCATAGGTGCGACGACCGAGAATCCATTCTTCGAGGTCAACGCGCCGCTCATCAGCCGTTCGCGAGTCGTCGAGCTGCATCCGCTGGACGATGAGGACATCCGCCGCATAGTGACGATGGCGATCGAGGATCGGGAACGCGGTCTGCCGGGTTCGCACACGGTCGATCCTGAGGCGCTCGAGCGCATCGTGCTCACTTCGGGGGGAGATGCCCGCAGCGCGCTTACGACGCTCGAACTCGCAGCGTCGGTCTCGTCCGCAGGAGGCGATGGGCGTTCGGCGATCACGGTCGAAGCCGTTGCCGAGGCGACCCGCACGCGTGCGTTGACCTACGACAAGACGGGCGACACTCACTACGATGTCATCTCGGCGTTCATCAAATCGATGCGCGGCTCGGATCCGAACGCAGCCGTCTACTGGCTTGCCCGAATGGTTCACGGCGGGGAAGAGCCCAAGTTCATCGCGCGCCGCATGCTCATCTTCGCTTCCGAGGACATCGGGCTCGCTGACTCGCAGGCGCTGCTCGTCGCTCACGCTGCGGTCAAGGCGGCCGAGTTCATAGGATGGCCGGAGTGCCGTATCAACCTTGCGCACGCCGCGATCTATCTGGCGCTTGCACCCAAATCGAACGCCGTGTACCGGGCGATTGACGATGCTCTTCTCGAAGTGCGTGAGGGTTCGATGCGCGCCGTTCCGGACCATTTGCGCGATCGTCATCGCCCCGGCGCGGACTCGTATCCGGACTACAAGTACCCGCATGACCACCCCGGGGGTCGCGTGGTGCAGCAGTACCTGCCCGACGGCCTGGAGAACAGGCTCTTCTTCACGCCCGAGGGTTCCTCGTCTGACGACGAGTAGCAGCCCGCCCCTCCGCATGGTGCGCTGCTCTAAGGGTGCGGGCTTTGCTACACTTGTGCGGTACTGGCCGCTGGTCGGAGCGAAAGCAGTGTGGGGCCCATGCAGGTACTTGACGTCGTGCTCGCCGCCCTGCTTGTCGTGCTCGTGTCGGCAGGCATCTTCGTAGCATTCTTGCTGGTCCGCACGCTCAATGAGACGCGCACCTTCGTCGCCGAGACTCGCGAACGGCTCATCCCGCTCTTGGACAAGGCCGACGTGACTCTCGATGCGGTCAACGCTGAGCTGCTGCGGTTGGATGGCATCGTGACGCAGGTTGAAGAGGTGTCCGGAACAGTGAGCTCAACCACGCGAGTTGCGAGTGAGTTCATGCGTTCGCCTGTAAACAAGGCTGCAGAGGTCGGCTCGAAGCTCATCAGCGCGTTCAGAACACACCGCCGCTAGTCGCGGTGGGTGATCACCCAATCGGAGGAAGACATGCGATCTGACCGAGTAACCCTGACTGTGCCGGCGAAGAGTGAGTTCGCCAAGACCGCGAGAATGACGGTCGCCGAGTTGGCGAGTCGGATCGGCATGTCCTATGACCAGGTAGATGACGTGCGAATGGCCGCCGAGGAGGCGTTCATCTACGCCTGCAACCGCTCTGCTGACGGAGATGTGACCTTCTCGGTGGACATTCTCGAAGACGGGATCGCTGTGGTGGTCGGTCCTGTCTCAGCGATCGAGGGCAGCACTGCTGAGGAGGAATCACAGGATCACTACGCCTCTTTCATCCTCAAATCGGTCTGTGACGAGTTCGAGATCGTCCACTCCGCAGAAGGCAGCACCCTGCGATTCATCAAGCGTATGGGTGAAGACTGTGCCTAGAACCCCTCGGCATCCGCAGAACAGACGTCTTGTCTGGGACAAACAGCGGACGCGCGACTTGTTCGCGCACTACCGCGAGTTCGACGACGAGGAGTCCCGGGACGAATTGATCACCATGTACCTGAACCTCGTCAAGTACCTGGCGAGCCGGTTCAGGAACCGGGGAGAGCCGATCGATGACCTGATCCAGGTCGGCACGATCGGGCTCATCAAGGCGATCGACCGCTTCGACACGGGTCGCGATGTGGAGTTCACTACATACGCGACACCCACGATCATCGGCGAACTCAAGAGGTACTTCCGCGACAAAGGATGGGCGATCAAGGTCCCTCGCAGGCTCCAGGAGCTGTCTTTCCGGGTGAACCAGGCGATCGATCAGCTGACACAACGGCTGCAGCGCTCTCCCACGATACTTGAGATAGCAGAGTACCTCGGCGTGACGTCTGAGGAAGTGCTCGAAGCGCTCGAGACCTCCGAGGCCTACAACTTCGTGTCACTTGAGAGCGATCGCAACTCGGACGGCAGCGACTCGTTCAGCATCCTGGAGTACATCGGCAAAGATGACCACCTGATGGCGGTCGTCGATGATCGCGCAACACTCGCCGACGCTCTCAAGCATCTGACTCCGCAGGAGCAGCGTGTGCTGTACTTGCGATTCTTCGAGGGGCTTACGCAGACCGAGATCGCCAGTCAGCTGGATATCTCGCAGATGCAAGTCTCACGTCTGTTGCGCAAGACACTGAAGGTCTTGCGGGAGCATCTTGTTGCCGAGGAGGTCTGAGTTGCGCATCAAACGTGCCGAAGGTGACCGCTGGGTGAGGCTCCTGACTGTGACATGGAGTCTGGTGGGACTCGGGCTACTGCTTGCGGCCGGATTCTGGCTGCTCGCAAAGGTCGCCAGTGCGCTGGTGCCGTTCGGGCTCGCTCTGGTGCTGGTCTATCTGTTCCGTGGACCGGTCAACGCACTTGAGGCACGCGGCTGGAAGCGGGGACTGGCGACCGGCCTCAGCTACCTCCTCGGTTTCGCCGCCGTCATGCTGGCGGGTTGGTTCATCGTGCCGCCGGTCATCGCTCAACTGCGTGACTTCTTCAATGCATTCCCCGGCTACTACGACAGTGCGTACTCCGCGTTGCTCGATCTTCAGAGCCAGTACCAGGCTCTGACCCTGCCGGCCTGGGCCGAGCAGGCATTGGTCAACATCCGAGATGGCGTGACGGCACAGGCGATGTCGTGGTCAAGCATGCTTGCCAAAGAGGCGTTCGCTGTCGGCGGCCAGGCACTGGGATTCCTGCTGAACGTGTTTCTCGCGTTCGTCGTGGGCTTCTGGATACTCAAAGACATGCCCACCATGAAGCGCGAGTTCGTGCTTCTCGCAGGTCCGAAGCGTCGTGAGGACGCATCTGAAGTGGCGGGACGCGTTTCCCGCGTGCTGTCCGGCTATCTGCGGGGCCAGTTGATCATCTCGGTGGCAACCGGTGCCGTCGTCGCCATCGGACTGGCGATCATCGGTGTGCCGTATGCTCTCGTGCTCGGTCTGATCGCCGGCATCCTCAACGTCGTCCCGTACATCGGTCCGTTCCTCTCCTACGTCATCTCTGCGATCGTCGCCGCTTTCGTCAGCCCGCTGACGGCCGTGCTCGCTGTTGTCATCGGAGTAGGCGCGCAGCAGGTCACGGACATGTTCATCACGCCCAGGGTCATGTCAGAGCAAGTCGACCTCCATCCTCTGCTCGTGATATTCTCGTTGCTCGCTGTTTCCGCACTCTTCGGTGTGGTCGGACTGATCATCGCCATCCCCCTAGCGGCCGTGGTCAAGGGCCTGTTCGTGTACTACTTCGAGAAGTACACCGACTCCACATTGACTACCGAAGGGGGCGCGCTCTTCCGGAGTCAGAACAAGCGGTCCGGCGATGAGGAGCCGGATGCGGTGTGTGACCCGGCAACCGGCAACGATCCCGAGGAGACCGAGTGAAGTCTGCCGACATACGCGAGAGCTTCCTGTCGTACTTCGAGTCAAAGGGCTGCAAGCGCTTGCCGTCGAGCTCTCTGATTCCGGACGACCCGTCACTACTGCTCACGAGTGCCGGAATGGTGCAGTTCAAGCCGGTCTTCCTCGGTCTGCGGGAAATCGGGACGACTCGCGCGACGACCGTGCAGAAGTGCGTTCGAACCACCGACATAGACATCATCGGCACAACGAACCGGCATCACAGCTTCTTCGAGATGCTTGGCAACTTCAGCTTCGGCGACTACTTCAAATCCGAGGCGTGCGCCTGGGCGTATGAGTACTCGACCGAAGTGTTGGGTCTTGATGTCGACCGCCTGTGGTTCTCGATCTACGAAGATGACGATGAAGCCGAGACGATCTGGCGCGACGAGGTCGGTGTTCCCGCCGAGCGCATCGTGAGGATGGGCGCCAAGGACAACTTCTGGTCTGCGGGTCCCACCGGACCGTGCGGACCGTGCTCGGAGCTCTACTACGATCAGGGACCCGAGGTGGGCTGCGGCTCGCCGGAGTGCGCCCCGGGGTGCGACTGTGACCGATTCCTCGAGTACTGGAACCTCGTCTTCATGCAGTTCGATCGTGCCGAAGACGGGACGCTCACCCCACTTCCCAAGAAGAACATCGACACGGGGATGGGACTCGAGCGTGTCGCCGCGATCCTTCAAGGCGTCCACGGGAACTTCGAGACCGACGTCCTACGCTCGATCATGTCTGTGGCCGAGCGCATCACCGGAGTCTCGTACGGTGAGTCCGAGAAGACCGATACGTCGCTCCGTATACTCACGGACCATGCGCGCTCGGTGACGTTCCTGATCGCTGATGGCGTGCTGCCGAGCAACGAAGGTCGGGGCTACGTCCTTCGGCGTCTTCTGCGCCGCGCAGTCCGACATGGTCGTCTTCTTGGCGTTGAGAGCGAGTTCATGAATCAGCTCATCGAGCGCGTCGTAGAGCTGATGGGTCAGGCATATCCCGAGATCGTCGAGCACCACGACCTCGTTCGCCGGATCGTGGCCAGCGAGGAGCAGCGGTTCAGCCAGACGCTTCGTCAGGGGCTGGTGTTCCTTGAGGACGTCATTGAGAAGACGAAGGCGAGTGGCTCGGGAGTACTTGATGGCCACTTCGCGTTCGCCCTGCATGACACATACGGCTTCCCGCTCGAACTCACCTCTGAGATCGTCTCGGAAGCGGGACTCGAGGTCGATATCGACGCGTTCAATGCCGAGATGGAAGCACAGCGAGAACGAGGTCGTGCGGCGGTCAAAGACGAGTCATGGAACGCGTTCGGGAACGCTTTCGCGGCCATTGCGGCCAAGGCCGGCGGGGTGGATTTCGTCGGGTATGAGCGCGATGCCGCCGACGCGAGCGTTGCCGGCATCCTGGTCGATGGCGCATCAGTAGACCGGCTGGAGCCGGGTCAGGCCGGTGAAGTCGTGTTGACGGCCACGCCTTTTTACGGCGAGCAAGGCGGTCAGGTTGGAGATACGGGAGAGATCGTCACCGCGACGGCCCGCTTCGTTGTCACCGACACACGCATACCCGCACCGGGCGTCATTACCCATCACGGGACCCTTGAGGAGGGAGTGCTCGCGGTGGACGAGGAAGTCCGTGCGAGCATAGATGTCCAGCGACGCGAGCGCATTCGTCGCAACCACACCGCCACACACATCCTGCACTGGGCGCTGCGCCTCGTCCTCGGCGAGCATGTTCGGCAGGGCGGTTCGCATGTCGCACCCGACCGTCTGCGTTTTGACTTCACACACTTCGAGGGAGTCGATTCCCGACAACTTGAGAAGATAGAGCGACTGATCAACGCGAAGATCATGGAGAACCATCCCGTGCGCAACTATGAGACATCCATTTCCGCAGCCAAGGAGATGGGCGTCACCGCGCTGTTCGGGGAGAAGTACGGCGACATCGTGCGGGTGCTCGAGGTCGGCAACTTCAGCAAGGAGTTGTGCGGCGGCACGCATGTCGGACGCAGCAGTGAGATAGGACTCTTCAAGATCGTCTCGGAAAGCAGTGTGGGGGCGAACCTGCGCCGGATCGAGGCGGTCACGTCTTTTGACGCAGTGGAGCTCGTCCATGCGGAGGAGACGGTTCTTGCCGAAGCCGCGTCCGCTCTCAAGTGCCGACCTCAGGAGGTCGCCGAGAAGGTGTCCGGTCTGGTCAAGCGGCTCAAAGACACCGAGAACGCCCTGGCCGATGCCAAGAAGCGCGGTGTGGGCGACAGCCTGACCGCTGTGGTCGCGTCCGCTGTCGATGTCGGCTACCCACTGATCGTCGCGAGAGTGGAGGCGACGGATGGCGGCGAGTTGCGTGAGATCGCCGATGCATTGCGTGCGCAACTGCAGGGTGGCGCCGTCGTACTTGCAGCCGATATACAAGGCGCAGCTCTACTACTCGCTGCAGGCAGTGATGCCGCCGTCGGCGCCGGATTCGATGCGGGCAGTGTCATCAAGCAGATCGCGCCGATGGTGAAAGGTGGCGGGGGCGGGAAGCCCTCGATGGCCCAGGCCGGCGGCAAGGATCCCGCGGGCATCGACTCCGCGTTGGAATCAGCCCGCACGCTCCTCGGCATGAAGTGATCGTGGTGCGCTATCTCGGATTGGACATAGGCGAGGCTCGTGTCGGGGTGGCGGTATCCGATCCCGACGGTCGTGTGGCCACACCCGTGGACGTCCTCGATGCTCGTGCGCTGTCGAAAGACGCTCGCCCGCTCCTGAGACTTGTCGAGGACTACGAACCCGGGATGATCGTCGTGGGCCTGCCCTTGACGCTTTCGGGGGATGAGGGGCCGCAGGCTCGTTGCGTGCGGGAGACGGCTGAGCGGTATGCTGAGATCGCGGGTGTTGACGTAGAGTACTGGGATGAACGTCTATCCTCGGCAGAGGCACGACGGGTCATGAGTGAATCAGGCGTTACGGACCGGAAGAAACGCGGCACGCTCGACAAGCTTGCTGCGGCACTGGTGCTCCAGTCGTATCTGGATGCGCATGCGATGCGCGTCTTGGAGGGAGATTCGGATGAGTGAGGCCCCCCGCTCCCGTCCTCGTCGGAGTGAGCGACGCACCTCAGGTCGCAGAGCGCGTTCACCGCAGCCCGGGCAGACTGAGCTGACTCGCGTGCGAGATTCCAAGAGCAGCAGGTCTTCTTCGCGCAGGGTGCGCAGCGTTGACGAGCGGTCGCGCCGCAAGACTCTCATCGCGGTCGTGGTGCTGGTCGGCATCCTCCTGGCGATTGCGATTCCAGCATATGGAGCCTGGCAGTTGCTCATGAAGCCCCAGGTCGTGACCGAGGCCGGATTGCCCGTGCAAGTGGAGATTCCCGAGGGGTCGGGCACTCGTGAGATCGCCGAGATCCTCGCCGCGAAGGGTGTCATCGACAATGCCGCGATGTTCCGGCTTCGTGCTCGTACCGGAGAGATCGATGGCAAGTTGCGTTCGGGGGTTTACGATCTGGCTACAGGGATGCCCTACGAAGCAGTCGTGGAGAGGCTACTGGCGGGGCCACCGGTCGCCTATGTCACAGTGACGATTCCGGAGGGGTACCGTCTCGAACAGATCGCTGCACGCTACGAAGATGTCGTTGGCATATCTGCGAGCGAGTTCCTCGAACTTGCCAAGGGCCAGGCGCAGTCCTTCTCGGCACAGCATCCGTATCTCGCAGACGTAGAGACGGGCTCACTTGAGGGCTATCTCTTCCCGAAGACGTATCGGATCGTTGAGGGCAGCGGCGCCTCCGACGTCATCGAGCTTATGCTGGACCAGTTCGATACGGAGATGCGGGACGTCGATCTGTCTCAGGCTACCGCCGCAGGACTGACCCTGCATGAGGTGGTGACGATCGCGTCTATGGTTGAGCGTGAGGCGAAGGTCGCCGAGGAACGCCCGCTGGTATCCTCGGTGATCTACAACCGTATCGCGAAGGGCATGAGGCTCGAGATCGATGCGACCATCGAGTACGTACTACAGGCGAACAGGCCACGGTTGCTGAACAAGGATCTTGAGATCGACAGCCCGTACAACACCTACAAGTACGGCGGGCTGCCGCCGGGTCCGATCGCAAGCCCGGGACTCGCGTCGCTTCAGGCCGCGGCGCTGCCGGCTCAAACGGAGTACATATACTACGTGTTGACGAGCGAAGATGGCTCGCACACGTTCGCGACGAACTACCAGGACTTCTTGAACGCAAAGGAGAAGTCGAGAGAGGTGACCCCCTAGCATTATGAGCTCCGATGATGCGGCGATTCTTGTAGTAGGTGCCCGCAAGACATACCGGCGGGTCGGCAGGGCGGCTCCACGAGCAGCGGTAGACGGAGTCTCGTTCTCTGTTGAGAGCGGGACGATACACGGTCTTCTGGGTCCCAACGGGGCCGGCAAGACCACGACTCTCAAGATGCTGATCGGCCTGGTGAGGCCGACCGCAGGTTCCTTCTCGGTGCTAGGGGAGGACTCTACCGGGCCCAAAGGCAGACGAGCCCTGGGCTTCTTGCCTGAACAGCCCTACTTCCCGCAACACCTGACTGCGATGCAGGCGCTTCGCTTCTATGGCCGGCTTACTGGTGTGCCCAAAGGTGAGATCGACGCCAGGAGCATGGAGCTCCTGGAGAAGGTCGGACTGCACGGGGAGGAGCGCACCGAGCTCTCGAAGTTCTCTCGCGGGATGCTGCAGCGGCTGGGGATCGCCCAGGCCCTCATCGGTAGGCCTGAAGTCGTCGTGCTTGATGAGCCCGCGTCCGGACTCGACCCGGTCGGGCAGCGCGATGTGCGGAGTCTCATGCTCGAGCTGCGCTCGCAAGGGACGACCGTGCTGCTATCTTCGCACCAGCTCTCCGAGGTCGAGGCGGTGTGCGATCGGGTGACCATCCTGAACGCGGGGAAGGTTGCGGCAGAGGGGCACATCGACGAGCTTCTTAGCGTGAACGGACAGACCTCGGTTCGTGTGCGCGGGCTCACTGATCTCCCGGCAGGTGTAGCCGACATGGCGACCGATGTAGCGGTTTCCGGAAGCGTATGGGTCTTCTCGGTCAAAGATGAATCGCTGAGGGATGTCGTTGATGCCGTCGACGATGCTGGCGGGACCGTCGTCTCAGTCACGCCGAAGCGGGAGTCCCTCGAAGACTACTTCGCGCGACTCATTGCCGTGACGGCCGAGGGGATGGCGTCATGAAGCGCATGGGGGCGATCGCGCGTGCCGTGGTGACCGACAGCATTCGCCGTCGTGTGCCGTACGTCGTCGTGTTCTTCGCGGGCGTCCTGGCAGCTGCTATACCATCTCTCCCGGACTACGGGATGGGCATCGAGGCAGCTGTCTTCCGAGAGATGACCCTTGCGCTCATGTACGTCACCGCGATCGTCATGGCGCTGGCCCTGGCTGCTAACCGTTTGCCCACGGAGTTCGAGCGCCGTACGGTCTACTCGATTCTGGCGAAGCAGGTATCTCGTCGGGAGTACGTCGTGGGTACTTGGGCGGGTCTCACCGCAGTGATGGCTGGTGTGATCGCCGCATTCACCATCGTCATTCAGATCATTGCAGTGCTCACGTACGGTGATCCTATGTGGGTGCTGTGGCTCGGTGCGTTATCGATACTGCTTGAGATGGGCGTGATCATCGCGCTCGCCGTGGCGGTATCGACACTGATGGGTCCCGTTGTAGTCGTGGTGGCCACGCTTGCCATCCTGTTCGTGGGCCATTCCCGGTCGACACTACTTGGTGGGCTGGGTGCGGCCGATATCGGCTACTTCGCCCCGTCGCTTGATGCGTTCAACATCATGCTGCCCGTCGCATATGGGAGCGGTGTCTCCGCGCTGGCTGTTGTCAGCATGCTGACAGTGTTTGTCGGTTTCGTCGGTCTCGCGCTGCTGATAGCGGTCATTCTGCTCGGCCGAAGGGACCTGTGATGAACTCGCGTCGCGGTTCAGATCTGCCCGCCCGTCGGGTGGTGGTTCTGACGGCGTTGTTCCTGACGCTCATCTTCGGCGGACAGGCGCTTGCAGACAACGCGGAACCGCTGGCGGGAGGCACGTCCACAGCCGATGCCGTGGGTCGAGCCAGCTTCGCCTACCTGAGCGGGTTCAGGACATACGGAGCTGCAGTGTTGTGGAATCGGCTTGAACCGATCATGCACACGTACTACGGGGGGTCCTCGATCAGGAAGATGACGTACATGGTTCCGACGATCAATGCCGTCGTTACCCTGGACCCCAAGTTGGTCGACGCCTACTACGTGGGGTGCTGGATCATCGCGTCCAACGGTCATGTGGACGAAGGCATACAGCTCGCCCGCGATGGTGCAGTAGCCAACCCGACATCAGGTCTGCTGCGAACGAACTACGCCCAGATGCTTCAGCTGTGGGGAAAGGACTTGTCTGGCGCCTACGAGCAGGCAGTGATCGCCATGGGACCGGACATGGTGTGGCGAGACGGTTTTGAAGAACACGATTCCTATGCGGTCATCGGCTCGATCATGCGACTCTACGGCGATGATGAGCGTGTCTCTATAGTCGAACGTGAGATTGCACGGCTCGATGCCGAACTCGGGGACGCTCTTCCCCCCGGCTCTCATGATCACGATGGCGACGGCGAGCCGGACCACTAGGAAAGGATCAGATGGCGCTCTTCAGACCGTCACAGCGACTTGCGAGCGTGACAGACATCGATCTCGACGCGCTCGAGTCTGCCGGTATCCGTGGCCTTCTGGTCGACCTGGACAACACGTTGCTTCCCCGCGACACGAGTGTGATCCCTCCCGCGGTGGAGGCATGGATCACGTCGGTCAGCGCGCGTTTCCGAGTGTGCCTGGTCTCGAACAACTGGCATCATCGGGTGCAGGAGGTTGCCGGAGAGCTCGGATTGCCGCTGGTTGCGAAGGCCATCAAGCCGCTCCCGTTCGCGTTCATCAAGGCCATGCGCATGCTTGGCTTGCGGCGGTCGCAGTGTGCGGTGATCGGTGACCAGCTATTCACCGACGTCATCGGCGGGAATCTGCTCGGGACGCTGACGATCATGGTCGATCCGCTCTCGCACGCCGATCTTATACACACCCTTTTGCTGCGAAGGCTCGAGGCGAGGATAATGAAGGAAGATAGGGCAACGAGAGCCGCCCGGCAATCGAAGGACGCAACGTGCGAATAGACGGACGGACCAAGACCGCTGGGGTGATCGGATGGCCGGTCGAGCATTCCCTGTCGCCCGCGATGCACAACGCTGCCTATGAGAGCCTCGAACTGGACTGGGTGTACCTGCCGCTTCCTGTGCCCGATCAGGGCGCGCTCATGCGGGTCGTCAGCGCCGCCAGAGTCCTCCCGTTCGTTGGGTTCAACGTGACTATGCCCTACAAGCAGGCCATGCTCGAACTGTGTGATGAGGTGGCGATGTTCGCGCAGATGGCCGGCGCGGTTAATACGGTGCACTGCGTCGATGGAAGGCTCATCGGATACAACACCGATGGGCGCGGCCTGTTGGAGTCGCTCGCAGAAGAGGTCGGCTTCTCGCCGGAGGGGCGCAGAATAGTCATCGTCGGGACAGGAGGCGCGGCAGGTGCCGCCATGGTCGGTTTCGTGCTGGGCAAAGCGGCACACCTGACGATCGCAGGTCGGGACGCCGAGAAGGCGGAGAGGATGCTCGCGCGCATGGACAACTACCTGCGCGGAGTCCAGGTGCAGTCTCTGCGGCTGGGCGCGGGCGCTGAGGAGACGATCCGCAACGCGGACCTCATCGTCAACGCGACCTCTCTCGGCATGAAGCCCGATGATGACAGCCCCTTCCCGGTCGAATGGCTCTCGGGCAACCAGGTCGTGTGCGACATGACCTATGCTTGCGCCGAGACCGCGTTGCTGGCCGGAGCAGCCAGGGTGGGGGCGAAGACCATGGGTGGACTCGGCATGCTGGTGGCCCAGGGGGCCCTGGCTATCGACATATGGATGGAATCTGCGCAGGTTCGCGCTCCGAGAGACGTGATGCGCACAGCTGCAGAGGAAGCACTTCAGGTCATCCGTGGCCATGGGGGTGACTGCACGTGACCGCGGCGTCGGGCAAGCGCCTCGGCAAGGTGCTCGTGCAGGCCGGGGTGATCACAGAGGAGCAGATGGTATCGGCATTGGCCGAGGCAGACGATCGTTCGCTGACGATGGTGCTCGTCGAGCAGGGCGTCGCCAGCGAGCAGAAGATCGCCCAGGCGGTGGCCGAGAACATGGGGCTCCCATTCGTAGACCTCGGCGGGTATGACATCGACCCTGCGGCGGCGACACTCCTCGCAATCGACCTGGCGCGTCGCCACCAGGTGCTCCCGATCAAGATCCAGGATGACGAGCTAGTCGTTGCCATGGCCGATCCGGCGAACATCTTCGCCATCGACGATCTGCGCATCGTGACAGGGTACGAGATCAGACCGGTCGTCGCCACGGACAGCGATCTCGTTGCAGCGCTCGACAAGTTCGCGACGATGAATGCGAACGTGAGCGAGATGGTCGGCGACCTTGAGGACTCGACCGTCGCCGAAGAGGCCGAGGAAGCCGAAGCGGCAAGCGATGAGGAAGCGCCGGTCGCCAAGCTGATGAACCTGGTGATCACGGAGGCGATTCGCCAGGGTGCAGGCGATATCTACGTGGAGCCACTCGAGAACGATCTGCGTGTTCGATACCGCATCGACGGTGTGTGCCAGGAGGTAGTCCGGAGTCCCAAGAAACTGCACCGTCAGTTGATCAGTCGTATCAAAATCGCCTCTGGCATGGACATCGCGGAGAAGCGCGTTCCCCAGGACGGTCGATTCGGCGTGGTGCTCGATGGCAAAGCGGTGGACTTTCGCGTGGCGGTGCTGCCTACCGTGCAGGGCGAGATGACCGTCATGCGACTTCTTCGCCGTGATTCGATCATGATGTCGCTCGAGGACCTCGGCTTTCTCGAGAATCCTCTCACGCGACTGCTGGACGCGCTGGAGAAGCCGTACGGAGCGATCCTTGTCACGGGGCCGACCGGCTCTGGCAAGTCCACGACGCTGTACGCCGCCATCAACCGCACCACGAAGCCGACAGTCAATCTCATCACCGTTGAGGATCCTGTCGAGTATCGGCTGGAGGGTTTGTCGCAGGTGCAGGTGCACGAGAAGGCCGGGCTGACATTTGCCGCAGCGCTCCGTTCGATCCTTCGCCAGGACCCCGATGTGGTGATGATCGGCGAGATTCGTGACAAGGAGACCGGCACGATCGCCATCGAAGCGGCACTCACTGGTCACCTGGTGCTTTCGACGCTTCACACCAACGATGCGCCGTCCGCGATCACACGTCTGACCGAGATGGGCATCGAGCCGTTCCTCTCGGCCTCGGCGATCAACTGCGTTCTCGCACAACGCCTGGCGCGTCGTCTGTGCTCGGAGTGCAAAGAGGCGTATACGCCCGACGAGGCAGCGCTCACCCGGGTCGGCTTCCCGTTCGAGCCAGGCAATCCTCCGACGCTCTATCGTCCAGTAGGGTGCAAGCGGTGCTCGGGCATCGGCTACAAGGGACGAATGGGAGTTCACGAGGTCATGACGGTGACCGAAGAGGTTGAGCGTGCAGCAGTGAACCACGCATCGGGTGATGTGCTCAAGCGCATCGCCGTCAGCGAAGGCATGAGGACGCTTAAGGAGGACGGCTTCGCCAAAGTCCTCCAGGGAACGACATCCATCGAGGAGATCATGCGCGTCGTCGTCTGATATGGCCCTCTACCTGCTGTTGTGTGACGTTCGCCGACGTGCGAAACTGGAAACGCCGCCCGGCAGGGCCTTTGTTGGCGTGCCTGCTGTCTGATCGGCGTTCTGTCGGTATCGCAAACGAGGTGACGGTTGATGGTTGACAAGGGAATCGGTGACTACTTCATCAGCGATGCCGAGGAAGAGACGTTCGAGGACGATGAGCTGCTGACGGCCCCCGTCGTCGTACCGGTTGCGGCCCCCGTGCCACAACCTGCTCCTCAACCGATCCCGGCACCTGCGCCGCAGCCAACGCCGCCTCTGGCGGCCCCGAATCCCGTGGCGCCCGGACCGGTCGCAGCCGTACGCCCGGCGACCTCGGTCGGTCAGGTTTCGCGCGAGGAGCGCCTTACGCAGGCGTTGGACGAGCTCATGCACAACGATCCTGATATCCAAGCTGCGGCACTCGTAAGCCTTGACGGGTTCACCATGGCTTCAGCGTTGCCCCAGGGCATGCAACCGGATCGAGTCGGCGCCATGTCGGCGGCGATTCTCGGTCTGGGCGAGAGAGCCGCAGCCGAACTAGGGCGTGGCCACCTCTCGCAAGTCTTCATCGAAGGGGAGAACGGCTATGTCTTGCTTGTCGCTGCAGGAGGGCGCGCAGTCCTGACGGCCATGGCTGATCCGAACGCCAAGCTCGGCCTTGTGATCTACGACATGAAGGCGTCGGCCGAGCGCATAGGAGCTATTCTCGGCTGACGAAGCGTCTCTTTTGGAAAGGCAACGGCGAGTATAGATGGCATTGCGCGGCAATCTGAGGGACTTCAGTCTCCCCGACGTCTTCCAGCTGGTGCAACTCAGCCGGAAGACGGGTGTGCTGCGCATCCGGAACGCCGAAGCAGAGGGCTCCATCTGGTTCCGAGACGGGGATGTGTTCTTCGCGCAATCGAACTGGCAGAGTGAGCCACTCGGCCAGCGGATGGTCACCGCACAGAAGATCACGCCGAGCGCTCTGGCGAAGGCCCTTGAAGTCCAGAGGTCAGAGCCCGCCGACGGTAGGCGGTTGGGCCAGATTCTGATCGACGAGGGCTATATCACCGAGAAGGTTCTCGAGGCGTTCGTTCAGGAGCAGATACAGGACACCATCTTCGACTTGATGCGCTGGGACGCCGGTGATTTCGACTTTGAGCTTCTCCCGGAGATCGTCCATGAAGACATCGGGTTGTCGGTGTCGGTCGAGAATATCGTGATGGAGGGTAGTCGTCGCCTCGAGGAGTGGAACCGGATCAAGAAGAAGGTTCCATCCATGGAGATGGTCTTCAAAATGGCGACGGCCCCCGGCGAGGGGACTTTCGAGATCTCGCTTAAGCCGACCGAATGGAACCTGCTACTCCTCGTCGATGGCACCCGTAGCGTGTCTGAGCTGGCGTGTGAGACCAACCGAACGGATTTCGAGGTCGCACGGATCGTATACGGCCTCTTCTCGGCTGGACTGCTGGAAGTCGCATCTGAGGAAGAGGTCGAGCGGCTGCGTGCCGAGCGTTCAGAGCAGGAACAGCGACTCACAGCGATGCGCATGGAATCGGAGATCGCGGAGCGCAGTCGGATCGAGGCTGCGGCGGCTGCAGCGCGCGAGGCCGAAGTCGCGGAGACTGCCGTGCCGGTTGAGCCTACCGAGTCGTTGGGAGTGGATGCAGCATCTCCTGCGGTCCATGAGGAGCCGGAGTTCCTTTCCGCTGCACCTGCGTCACCGAACGCGGACGACTTTGCTGCCTTCGAGCAGATGATGTCGGCTGTATTGGCGCCTGGTGCGGAACCCCACCCTGAACCCGAGCCGGAACCCGAGCCCGAGCCGGAGCCCGAGCCTGAGCCGCAGCCCGAGCCGCAGCCCGAGCCCGAACCAGAGCCCGAACCCGAGATGATGGATTTCGGAGCGCTGATGCCCGGTGAGTTTGCCGAGATACCTGCTCCACCGGTGGCGGAGGATTTGATTCTAGACGCCGAGACTCCGGTTGCCGAGATGTCGACTGCAGGCTATCAGCCAACGGGTGATCTTGAGGCCGACCTTCGCGCGCTCGGGTTGGGTGAGATGCCGGAGGAGCTGTCTGAGATCGAGCCGGAGCCTGAACCGGAGATAGAACTTGTGACGGAACCGGAACCGGAGCCTGAGTTGGAACCGGAGCCTGAGCCCGAACCAGAACTTGAACCCGAGCCTGAACCCGAGCACGAACCCGAAGCAGAGATCAAGCCAGAGCCAGAGCAGAGGACCGAACTCGTGCTCGAGTCGGATATCGAGTCGGAGACTGAGCCGGTCTCGGCAAGCGAACTCCTGTCCGGGGTGCTGAACGAACTTGAGGTTGATACTGTCGCGGAACTCGACGTGCCTGCCCCGCCAACACAGGTCACCGAGGTCGCGATCGAGTCTGATGCGCAGGGAGCCGGCGATGATCTCGATGCGCTGCTGCGCTCATTGGGGTCTGACGTCGACGTGCCGGATGAGTCCGAAGCCCCCTCGGGCGTGATCTCCACCGATGCGTATCTTGCCGAGTTTGACACAAGCGTTGGGTTCAGCGGCGGTCTCGGCGACGAACTGACGGCCCTGACCGGCGCGGGAGGCGGCGGAGGCAGGGGGCGCCCGGCGACCACAGTGAACAAGCTGCCTGAGCCGGGCGACAGCGCGGTGCTTCATCGTGATTCGACTGTCGATCGAGGTCTGCTCATGAAGATTATCGAGGGCATCGAGAAACTCTAGGAAACGGAGCCCTATAGTGCAGTCAGTGAAAGTTGTCGTAACCGGACCGTTCAACGCCGGCAAGACGACATTCATCAAGTCGGTCAGTGAGATCACGGTGCTCTCCACTGAGCGTCAGGTGAGCGACGTCTCAGGTGAAGGGGGCGGCGAGACCACCGTTGCGATGGACTTCGGCCGCATAACCGTGTCCGATGACGTCGTACTCTACTTGTTCGGTACGCCCGGGCAGGAACGCTTCTCGTTCATGTGGGAAACCTTGTCAGAGGGAATGCTTGGATTCGTCTTGTTGGTTGATGCGGATAGCCGAGAGTCCATCAGCGACGCTTCTGCAATGATCGAGTTCTTCACCAACATGTCAGACGTCCCCTTCGTCGTCGCTGCAAACAAGGTAGGCGAGGGCGACGCTGACTCCTTGAAAGGCATTCGTTCGAGCCTGGCTCTCGCCGACAACGTACCCCTGCTTCCGTGTGACGCTCGCGAGAAGGACAGCGTGAAGGCGGTTCTGCTTGGTCTGCTGTACGAGATTCTAGGCAGCATGAGCTGATGGTGGACCCGCGCCTCTACGTGCTTGGTGGGTTGGGCCTTCTGGCTGTTGTGATGCTGGTCGTGGCGGTTGCCGCCTCCGTCCGCCACAGGCGGGCGCTGAAGCGCGCAAGAGTCGCGCTGGAGCAAACCGAAGTCCCAACGTCGGCAGTACCCGTGGTCGATCCCACAGCGCCTCTTGGGTTCCCGGCAGAACCGTGGCCCGCACGGCGCTCGGAGCATGATCGAGCATCATCACCAACGGTGGACACGAGTGCACCTGACACAGTCATCCCCGAGCCTCGCCTCCAACAGATCTTGATGCCGGAACCGCCGGTGGAGGCTCAGCCTGTCTCCACGGTGGTTGTGCCGCACTCGGAGCCGGTGCAGACCCAGCCCATACCGGAGCCCATACCGGAGCCTGAACCAGAGCCGGCGCTCGAACCCGAAGTGGAGCCCGGGCCGGAGAAGCCTGCCGCAATGATGTTTGCGGAGTCGTCCGGTGATGACATGGCACGGCGTGGCCAGCAGGCGGAGTATGCTCTTGTGGCTCCGGTGGAACTGCATTTCACAGAGGGGGATGGGCGTGTGGGTGTGCGTCCGGGAACCCGCACGTATGCCGAATTCCAGCGCATGGCGGGTGTCATCCTTGCCGAACTGGAACGCGTGACACGCTAGAAAGTGCCAATTCGTGCCGGGTCGTGTCTCTAGTGTCGATTCGTTGACTTGTCGTACGATGGTGTAGCAGTACAACTGTGTGGACACGGTCATACCCTGAGGAGCTGTATTCGTGGCTGAAGCGGGCCAGAGACTCGGCCAGTTGTTGATGCGGGCCGGTGTCATCACCGAACGCCAGCTTAACGATGCACTCGAAGTCCACAAGGCAACGGGAAGCCCCTTGGGCCGAGTCCTGGTTGACCTTGGCTACGCGACGCAGGGAGCCATACTCTCGGTCATGGCTCGTCAGATCGGCATTCCGTACATCGACTTCACTGAGAAGACGCCTGACGCGAATGCCATTTCGATTGTCCCGCGTGAGCTCGCGAATAGGTACACGCTCATGCCGATCGAGATCGACCAGGACAACCACCTGGTCGTTGCGATGGCAGATCCCCAGAACGTGCTCGCTCTCGACGACCTGCGAATCATCACCGGTTACGAGATCCGTCCGGCCATATCCACGAAGGACGCGATTCTCGCGGCCGTGGAGGACTACTACAAGGTGGCCGAGCATGTCGACACCGGTTTCCTCGACGGCGACGACGTGGAGGTTCCGGACATCGGCTCGCTTCGAGAGGTGTCCGACGAAGCTCCAATCGTCAAGTTGGTCAACTACATCATCAACAAGGCAGTTTCCGAGCGCGCAAGCGATATCCACATCGAGCCGCAGGAGAAGGACCTTCGCGTGCGCTATCGCGTGGACGGCGTGCTGCATGAAGTGATGCGTAGCCCCAAGCAGACTCAACAGGCCATCATCAGTCGTTTCAAGATCATGTCGGACATGGATATTGCGGAAGCGCGCAAGCCGCAGGACGGCCATACTGCTCTCACAATCGGCGGACACAAGATGGACTTCCGCGTTTCGACACTGCCGACAGTGTACGGGGAGCGCATCGTCCTGCGAATCCTCCGCAAAGACAGCATCATGCTCCGCCTTGAAGACCTCGGATTCCTGCCTTCGACACTCGGGCGCTTTGAGTCTTCGTTTCGCAAGCCGTACGGTGCCATCCTCGTCACCGGTCCCACCGGCTCAGGTAAGTCGACCACTCTGTATGCCGCGATCAACGTGCTGAATGAGCCCTCCAAGCACATCATCACTGCCGAGGACCCGGTCGAGTATCGACTTCCCGGCGTCAATCAGATACAGACCAACGTGAAAGCGGGACTTACCTTCGCACGCGCGCTGCGCTCATTTCTCCGATGTTCGCCTGATATCATTCTCGTGGGTGAGATACGCGATCAGGAGACAGCGAAGATCGCCATCGAATCGGCCCTTACCGGCCACCTCGTCCTATCGACGCTGCACACGAACGACTCAGCTGGCGCCATCACGCGTCTGACGGAGATGGGCGTCGAGCCCTTCCTCATCGCGTCCTCTGTCGACTGCGTGCTCGCACAGCGCCTCGCACGCAAGCTGTGTTCCGACTGCAAAGTCGAATACACGCCTGAGCGGCAGGCCCTGATCGATGCGGGTTATGCGGAGGACAATCTGCCCGAGAAGCTCTACCGGACGGGCGGCTGCAAGAAGTGCGGCGGTACGGGCTATCGTGGACGTACGGGAGTGCATGAGGTCATGCTGGTCAGCGAGGAGATCGGCGAGCTGACGGTGAAAGAGGCTACCGCCGAAGAGATCAAGGCAGTGGCGGTCGAGCAAGGTATGCTGACGTTGAAGGAAGATGGTCTCGAGAAGGTTCGCATGGGGCTGACTTCGGTTGAGGAGATTGTGCGCGTCATCGTGTGATCCATCATCGTTCGGGGGAACGATGTCGGATCCAAGGGGGGTTTGGACAGATGGCCGATCTGAATGAGCTGCTACTGAAACTGGTGGAACGGGGAGGCTCCGATCTGCATATCACCGTCGGCATGCCGCCGGTGATGCGGATAAACGGCAGACTCATCCCATCTGAGGACCCAAGGCTTACTTCGCGCGAGACCAAGGAGCTGCTCTACAGTATTCTCACGGAGGAACAGCGCGAGATCCTGGAGCGCAACTGGGAGTTTGACTTCGCATATGCGCTCCCCGGTGTCGCTCGATTCCGAGTCAACGTCTATTTCCAGCGCAACAGCGTTGGAGCTGCGTTTCGACATATCCCGGTGGATATCAAGACCTTCGAGGAGCTTCGACTCCCCAACATAGTCGAGTCGTTCTGCAAGAAGCCAAGAGGTTTCATCCTGGTGACCGGTCCCACGGGATCAGGCAAGTCGACGACTCTTGCAACGATGGTTGACTTCATCAACGCGAACGAAGAAGTGCACATCATGACGGTCGAAGACCCGATCGAGTACCTTCATCACCACAAGAAGGCGATGATCAACCAACGGGAGGTGGGTTCGGACACCAAGAGCTTCTCCCAGGCATTGAAGTACATCCTGAGGCAGGATCCGGACGTGATACTCATTGGAGAGATGCGAGATCTCGAGACCGTTCAGGCCGCTTTGACTGCAGCGGAGACAGGGCACCTCGTCCTGGCGACGCTGCACACCCAGGATGCTGCGCAGACCATCGACCGGGTCGTCGACGTATTCCCGCCCTATCAGCAGCAACAGGTGCGCGTCCAGCTTGCCGGCACATTGCAGGGCATCTTAAGTCAGCAGCTGCTTCCGACGATAGATGGAAGAGGTCGCGTGGTCGCGTGCGAGGTTCTCGTACCGACGTCGGGCATCAGGAATATGATCAGAGAGGGCAAGACCCATCAGCTTCCCAGCGCGATGCAGGCAGGACATCAGTATGGTATGGTCACGATGGATCAGAGCCTTGCTGAGCTTTATCGCCAGGGACTCGTGAGTCTTGACTGTGCTCTCCAGCGAGCCGTAGACCCGAACATACTCAAGACATTGTTGGGCCGTAGTCGGTAGAAGAGATCAGGAAGAGGCATAGCGCGATGGCTACACTCACCTTCAAGTACAGCGTCCGCGACAAAACGGGCAAGGTCATCTCGGGTAAGCTCGAGGGGGAGAGCCGCGAAGCAGTATCCAATAAGCTTCGCTCGATGGGCTACATCATCTTGAATCTGAGCGAAGACCGCTTCGCTGCGCTGAACAAGATTCAATTCGGTACGACCGTCAAAGCGAAAGACATCACGATCTTCTCGCGCCAGTTCGCGACGATGATCAACGCTGGTCTCTCTCTGACCAAGTGTCTGAACATCCTGGCAGGTCAATCAGAATCCAAAGAGCTGCGCGAGATCATCGGGCAGGTCGGTCGCGATGTCGAGGCAGGACAGTCGCTGTCTGAGGCGTTGGCCAAGCACATCAAGATCTTCCCGCCGATCTTCATCAACATGGTCAAAGCGGGCGAGACCGGTGGTGTTCTCGACGAGGTTCTGAACCGGCTGGCCGACCATTTCGAGAATGAGAATGCGCTCAAGGGCAAGATCAAGTCCGCGATGACCTATCCGGTCGCGATGCTCGGTCTGGTACTCGTTATACTGACAGCCATGATGGTGTTCGTCGTACCCACGTTCCAGCAGATGTTCGCAGACATGGGTGGCACGTTGCCTCTGCCCACGCAGATACTCGTCAACATCTCCGAGGGCGTACGGGGAATGCCCGGGATAATCTTCGTGGCCTCCGTCGTGGTGATCACCATCGCCTTCAAGCGCTGGGTATCCACCGAGTCCGGACGCTTCATCTGGGACGGCATCAAGCTGCGTATGCCGGTCGTCGGTGGACTCATCCGGAAGATATCTCTTGCCCGGTTCACCCGCACGTTCGGTACGCTCGTGTCTGCAGGCGTGCCGATCCTATCCGCACTCGATATCGTGGGTGACACTGCCGGCAACGAAGTCGTGGCTCGCGCCGTGAAGAAGGTGCGCTCTGCCATCAAGGAGGGCGAGACCATAGCGAAGCCGCTTGGGGAGTCGAACGTCTTTCCATCGATGCTGGTACAGATGATCGCCGTCGGTGAAGAGACGGGTGCGCTTGATACGATGCTCAACAAGATCGCTGATTTCTATGACGAGGAAGTGTCAGCTGGCGTCGACGGCCTGACCTCGCTGATCGAACCCATGATGATGGCCACTCTTGGTGTCATCGTCGGTGGCATGGTCATCGCGCTCTATATGCCGATGTTCCAGATGATCACACTTGTAAAATAGTGTGAACGAACAGAAGAACGCGCTAAAGCTTCCCACGCAGCAGCCGATATACAGACTGTGGAAGTATGGGTCCTGAAGGGCCCTGCAAACATCGAAGGAAAGGGAGGTGAACATTCGATGCGGATGTTCAAGAAGGAAGAGGGTTTCACCCTCGTCGAGCTTATGGTCGTCGTTCTTATTATCGGTATTCTTGTTGCAATTGCGATTCCTGTGTTCAATGCGGCATCTGACAGCGCGCGTACCCGTACCTGCATGTCGAACCAGCGCGTGATTGAGGGCGCAATTCAGCAGTACCTGGCTGCTGAGCCCACCAATGTGTGGGTAGCCGGTGACGCCACCGTGAACTCCACCAATAAGCTGATTACGGAGAACTACATCAAAGTTGCGCCTCAGTGCCCCGCAACTTGGGGTAGCGTGTATACGACGGACACTTCGGGCACGGTTACGAACGACGGAGCTGCCCTCACGGCTGCTGGGACTGCCGCAACGGCCGCCTCGCACCCGCACTTCTAGGACGCAAGATTCCACTCGATCCACGGAGCCGGCGGCGGGAGCCGCCGGCTCTTCCTTTGCCCCTTCATGGGCGTGGCCGCAGCGGGTACCCTTGGGATGCAGGCACAACAGGAGGAGTGCGGTCATGGTAGAGGTGCTCCAGTGGTTGTTCTACGTGGCCCTAGTCGGCTTTGGCCTTCTCTTTGGGAGCTTCGCCAACGTCGTGATCTGGCGCTTTCCGCGTGGCGAGTCACTCGCACAGCCGGGCTCGCACTGCCCGCGCTGCAACGCGCCGATAGCCTGGTATGACAACGTTCCCGTGGTCTCGTGGCTGCTGTTGCGCGGCCGATGCCGATCCTGTGGCGCGCCCATCTCGATCCGGTATCCCCTCGTTGAGGCGCTGTCGGGGGGTCTTTGGCTGCTCGCCGGGCTGCGCTTTGGGATGAGTTGGACGACCGTGACTGCGGTGCTCCTCTTCTACCTGTTGCTGATCCTCACGTACATCGATATTGACCACCAGCGATTGCCGAACGCGGTCGTAGGCGCACTCGGCCTCATCGGCGTCGGCGGTGTCATCGTCGCGCAGATCACCCGCCTGCCGCTCGTGCCGTTGGTCGGCGTCACTGCTGGAGGACTGCTCGGTTCGGCAGCAGCGTCTGCGACTGCAGGGATGTTGATGGGTGGGGGACTCAGTCTTTCGATCGCCGCACTGTACGGCGTCGTACGGGGCAGGACCGGTCTTGGGATGGGGGACGTGAAGTTGTTGGGTGTACTCGGGCTCTTCCTGGGTCCGTATGTTCTCATGGTCCTGATGCTCGGCAGCGTGATCGGCGCCGTGTACGGGCTTGCGGTATCCCATCGAACGGGAGGTGTCGCAGCGACACGCATACCGTTTGGACCGTTCCTTGCCGTTGCAGCCGTCGTCACAACAGTGGTAGGTCCGGACATCTGGGGAGCGTACGTGCGACTGGCTGGTCTCGGCTGACAGACTGTTGCGATGTGATGAAGAGCGTGTGCTAGCCTCAAGTCGGTCGGCAATAGCGCCGATATTGTACGATGTGGGCACATTCTCATGTGGAGTTTTCACGTGCCACTACAAGGGAGTCGAGGCGCGCATGAGTGCTTCATGGTTCAAGAGGGTTCAGAACGGTGATGATGGCATGACGATCGTGGAGGTTATGATCTCCGCGGCGATCTTCTTCATCGTGCTCACAGCAGTGCTCGGTCTGACGATGCAGTCGACCAATATGGGCATGCAGGCCAAGCAGAACAGTGTGCTCACCAATGTGGTGAACTCCTATATCGAGCGCGTGCAAGCCCTCAACTTCGAGTATGTGGAAGTGGGCACGGACCCGAACGTTCTGCCCTCAAGCGAGACCACGACCGTGGGCGAGTATACGATCGTGATCGTCCCCACGGTCTCTCCGGGTGACGTTGAAGGGCTCAAGGAGCTTCATGTCGAGGCGACCCTGACCACGTCTAACGGCCGCGTACAGACTACTGCTACAACAGTGATCATCCGAGACAAGACACGCTTCCTCACGCAAGGAGTCAGATCCCCGGAGACCGATCCGGTCGTGGAGTTCCAGTCATTGGTGATGCCGGCCCTCAACGAAGTCGTTTGGGGAAGCCAGCGAGCGGGCGGAGGCGTGCTCCGCATTGCTGCAACAGCCTCAGCCTCTGAGGGGCGCACGCTGGACAGTGTGGTCGTCAGGGCGGACAGCGGTTGGCCGCTGCGTGACACGAACGAGGTTCTAGCGGCGTGGACGCCGGGCACACAGGAATGGACCATGCCGTACTTCATCTGGAATACGCTCCAGGAAGAGATCGTCGATATCGACACCGGCGATACAGACTGGGTGATCCGCGACGGTGTCAGGACGATCACGATTGCCGTTTCGGACTCAGAAGGCGTCGAGACGTCTTCTATCTGGACCTTGCTCGTCGACAACAACAATCCCGACGCACCCGCAACAGTCGGCGCATCCAATACCGCCCTGAACAAGTCTACTGTGACTTGGGCCCAGGCGATGGACGGCACGACTCCGGCATATCAGTACGGAGTGCTGGTACGCCGCCAGTCCCCGTCGGACGCTGGCTCCTGGACTGAGGTGCTCAACGACACCGTTGCGGGCTCGACGCTCTCCGTCGTGATGGACACGGTTCCGTTCAGCCGCTACTTCGCTCACGTGCTCTCGATAAGCCCGAAGCCCCTCTATTCAGGCTATACGGAAGTGACATCTTCACTGATCTCGCCGCCGCATGCTTACGGGTCGACGACGGTGGTTGTCAAGTACGCCGGCAATAGCAGCAATGCACAGTCGTACACGACGACGACGATACTCGGAGTCGATCCACCTCAATTCTCCGCAGAAGAGGTCACATACAAATGGTGCCAGGCGACAAGTCCATCCGGGCCGTGGACCCAGATCGGTACCGGAGCGAACCTTACGAAGTCGTATGATGCGATGCTGCCTGCCCCCGTCTACTACTATCGTTGCTTCGTGAGCTTCACGCCAGGCGAGGACCACAATGGGCAGGTGTCTCCTCGGGTCGTAGACTACCCAAGCACAGTCATCGGACCGACTGGCACTGCGAGCGCAACACTTACGGAGCGGTGGGTTCAATGACCCGTTGTACTCGAGATGAAGGATTCACCCTCTCCGAACTCCTCGTGGTGATCGGCCTGCTGGGCATCATCCTGGGCATCGCGTGGCTTGGATACTCGGTGGTCTCGCAGGGCGCAAGTCTGAGTGACAGGGAATCCCTGACATCTCAGGAGATAGGGGTCCCTCTTCTTGAAGCTGAGCGTCTTGTGATGCAGCAGTACAACATACGAACGGGGTTTCTTGGCGGACGCGTGCTCAACCCCACGGACTATCTGCTGGCCTTCGACACCGACCGAAACAATGACGGAGTCGCTGAGAACAACATCATCGAGGTCACGTCTGACCACCGCCTGGTGTTCTCACGCAACGTGGCGGTACCCCCCAGTTTCACTTCATTTGCCTACTCGTACGACAACTACAACATCGAAGCGGGTGTGCCCCTGTTCACGTACTACGACGGTGGCGGCGGCGTGATTGCGAACCCGGCGAACTACGCAAGTGGCGCTCGCAGTGTGAAGATCACGATTGTCACCGAGCATGAGGGTAAACGTTTCTCGGACTCCAGGACCGTCTCGTTCCGGAGTCAGTGATCCAGAAGATGGAGGAGTCGCAATGAGCCAGGGTATCAGAGGTCGCATGCGGGACGATGCGGGCGTGGCGATGATCACCGTGCTCGGAGTGATTGCTGTGATCACGGTGCTGGCGGTGGGTTCATTCGCCATTGCCCAACAGGCGCTGTTGGATTCCAAGCGCGTCGAGGATGAGACGATGGCGTTTCGTGCGGCCGTGTCCGGTCTTGACACAGAGATGGCGACGTTCACGGACTCCAGTCTGAGCGATACATACCCAAAGGCCGGTTCAACGGAGGACGGTACATTCGAGATCACAATTGAGGATATCGGGGGCGACCAGTACAGGCTGGTCTCGACGGGCACCGGCCGCGACGGCTCGATCGAGCGCGTTGCCCAGGAGTTCTACTACATGAACCTGTGGAAGATGAACTTCGCAGGGGCAGGGCTGGACTCACTGGTGAGCGGAGCGAACAAGTTCACCGGCAGTTCAAACGTCGTCGGGCCGTTCTACATGCGCAACAGCTTCACCCTATCAGCTTCGATGTATGTGGCCGAAGGACCGCTGTTCGTCAAGGACGGTGACTGCTCATATCTCCAGGGCAAATTCGGTCTGTCCGGTGAGCCCGTGGACTTGTTCTGCGATGGCGATACAGCTGATCTAGAGGCGGCAGCGGCGAAGAGTGGGGGAACGAAGGTGTTCATCGGGAAGATATCGCGCGCGGTTCCCGATATCTCCATCCCGGCTATCACACAGACTGACCTGGAGTCCTGGGCGAGCAGAGCTGTTGCCGAGTCCGTTGACAACAACATGGGCTCCCTGTCTCGCGGAACCGTTGTGAACATGGAGACCACCGGCGGGACGCCCACCAGCTACGCAACGATGTTCCAGCCAACGTACACCCGCGCAAGTGCTGACAGTACGAATCCGAATTACAAGTACATCGGTGTGGTGGATGCTGGAGGTCCTCAGATCGCGAGTAGCGGTGAGGGAACCCATGGGCTCACCATTGGCCTTGCCACGCCGTCGTTCGGGTTCTGGGGCTCCACGAACACTACGAATGGTGTGACGACGAATGCCAGCGGCGCTGTGCTGGCGGGCTACCCCGTAGGTCTGTACGCGAACAACATCCACGATGACTTCGCATGGGACGCCGCACGCAAGATACTCTTCGTCGAAGGGACGGTATTCATCGACGGTCCGTTCACCCTCGATACGAGCATTGAGTACATCGGTAATGGCACCATTGTCGCGAACGGCGCCATTACCGTTAACGGTCTGATGCGGCCAGCTGGCACCGCCCCGCAATCTCGTGAGCGCGAGTGGGCGCTCGGCCTTGTCTCGCCCACGGACATCGTGTTCACCGCCAACACTCCTGAAGGCGGAGGTGTTTCCCCGAACGAGACGGATGTCGACACTATCCGGGACACCAAGGCGGATGTGAGCGGCGCCTTCTATGCCGGTGAGTCCGTGACGATTCCCGAGAAGCTTTTCATGAGTGGTTCGGTCATCACCAACAAGATCTTCGGAGGCAGAAACAATCTCTGGCTGGTGACGAATCCGTATCTGCCTGATTACCTTCCGGAGTCACTGCCGGGCTCGGGTGGTGGGCTCATGATGCCGAGTCTCTGGACCCGGTACTGAGGAGTAGCGGTTTGGGCGTTGTAGGTGCGACGTCGCCCACTTGTTGACAATACAGGTATAAGTGCGATTCGATGTTCACTGATGTAGCTTGCAGGCTCATTCACATTCAACTGAACCGTCACGCAATCTGTGGTACTATCCAGCAAGGGGAACGTCGCAACTCGTACCAATAGTCGAAGCCTTGTCGTGGCAATGTAAGAAGGAGGCCTCCCTTGGGCTCGATCTCCTTCGGTGGCAGCTCAGCGGCGATCGGATTGGATATCGGCACTGATCATATTCGGGTCGCGCAGGTCAAACCTGCCGGCGCGGGTTTTGAGCTGTCCGGATACGGGCGTGTGGATATTCCGATGGGCGCCGTCGTTGAGGGCGAGATCGTGGATGTTGACGCGGTCACCTCAGCGATCAAGGAACTGCAGCGCCGGAGCAACGTACGGGGCAAGAATGTCGCCATCGGCGTTGCCAATCAGAAGGTTATCGTTCGTTTGATCGATCTGCCGTACATGGAACGCACGGAACTCGAGGGTGCGATCCAGTACCAGGCTCAAGACTACATACCGATGGCCGTCGAGGAGTCCATCCTTGACTTCCAGATCATCGGTGACTACATGACCCCGAGTGACGAGCACATGATGGAAGTGCTGCTCGTTGCGGCGCACCGAGACATGATCGGGAATGCCGTCGCTGCTGTCGAGGGTGCCGGACTGAAGCTGACGCAGATCGATGTGTCGTCGTTCGCGATCGTTCGTGCCCTGATGGGTATGGGTCAGCCGGTCGTGGCCTCCGCGGATGAGGGTGCGGCTGTCGGAGTCATTCACATCTCTTCGGGAATCACGAACATCACGGTTGTCGAGCGAGGTGTGCCACGCTTCAACCGCATCTCGTCTCTGGCAGGCAATCAGTTCACCCAGGCCATCGCCAACGTCATGAATCTGACGTTCGATGAAGCTGAAGCCCTCAAATTGCAGGTGGGACTGCCCGATGTCGAGTCGGGGATGAGCGATGTCCCTGAAGGTATCGATCCTTCGCTCGTACAGCCCGTGCAAGAGTCCCTCGAGCGCGAGGTCAACAAGTTCATAGCTGAGGTTCGCAGGTCTCTTGACTACTACCTGACTCAGACCGCCCAGGTGCGAACCATCCAGAGAATCCTACTGACCGGCAGTGGTGCGCAGCTCAAGAATCTGGCCGGTTACCTTGAGAAGGGTCTGCAGGCCAAGGTGGAGATCGGCGATCCGTTGGCCTATGTCAAACCGGTCAGTGGATCGCAGCAGGCGGTCACATCCGATAGCTACGGTAGCGTCGTGGCCATTGGCCTTGCGATGGGAGGTCTGCAGTCATGATGCGAATCAACCTGCTTCCTCCTGAGATACTCGAGAAGCGACGTGCGGAACGCCGGATCATCTACGTCGCTATCGCGGCAGTCCTCATCTTCGCGGTGTTGGGAGTCGTGTGGGTCTTCTCTTACATGCGCGTTGACGCGAAACAGCAGGATCTCGACGTTCGCCTCCAGGAGATACAGGCCACTCAGGCGAAAGCTGACATGCTGGCTGTCTTCGAGCAGAAGGAGCAGGACCTTCAAGCGCGAAAGGCGATCGCCGAAGCGGCGCTCGCCGGCCGGAAGAACTGGGCGAAGCTGTTCGATGAACTCTCGCTCGTGATGCCCACGGACATATGGATCACCTCGATGGCATGGGGACAAGAGTCAGGGTTGGGCGTGGAGGGCTTTGCGCTGGACAGTGGCACTGACTCCCCTGATTACGGGCACAAGACGATTGCGAAACTGCTGGTGCGACTGGCGGATCTGGACGGTCTGTTCGACGTGTGGCTGTCCAACTCGGTCAAGACCAGCTACCTGGAAGATCCCGTGATCCAGTTCTCGGCCACCGCACAGGTTGGCTCTTCTCTGGATGCGTCCGCGACTCCTTCGACATCGACTACCCCGTAGATGGCAGGCAGAAGATGAACAGGCTCTCTTCGACAAACCAGCTCATCATCGCAGGCGTGCTTATCCTCGCGATTTCTGCCGCTGTGGTGGTGTTCGGCATCATGCCTATGTTCCAGAAGGCCGCGGATATCGATGTTCAGCTGCTTGACGCGGATATGCAGCTGCAGACGGCGAACGCGCTCGTTGAACGTCGGCTAAGCGCGAAGGCACGGGCGGCGAGTAACGAAGTGGAACTGATGTCGATAGCCAACCAGATCCCGGAGTCACCGCAGCTCCCTTCGGTGATCATCGAACTGCAAGATACCGCCAACGCATCCGGGCTCGATTTCGTGCAGATCACTCCCGGCGCGCCGAGCGTCTCTGTTGATAACCCCGCGTACAGCGTCATGCCGCTCACCCTCGTGCTACAGGGCGACTGGGCCGACGTCATCGAGTACACGCGGAAGGTCCAGAAGTTGCAGCGCGGCGTCCGAACAACGGCTGGGACCTTCAGTCGAGTGGAAGAGACCGATGCTGCGGGAGACGTCACGTCCTACATAGCTACTCAGATGTCTCTTGAGGTCTACGTGATGAACACGCCCGCACCTGCGACAGCACAGTAGAGGAGGGGAGCGGAGATGAGTGAACTCGAGCCCACAGCCAGCACGCCGGTCGACGTTGAGCCGGTGCCAGCCGCGCCCTCTGAGAAGAAGTCGTTTCTCTCTGCAGGGAGTAGCAAGGTAGTGATCATCGCCGCGGCTCTCGGCGCTCTCGCCGTTATCGCCGGTATCGTGATCGTCCTGGTTGTGTTCGTCTTCGGCAAGTCCGTCGCCGACCAGGTTGATGTCACCATCGATCCAAGCCCGCCCGCGGCGACCGTCGAGACTACTGAGACTGTTGCGAGCGGACCGGCCGAGGCGGTCGCGAATGCCGAGGTCTTCACATTCCGCGACATATTCGAGCCACTGATCGTGTTGTCGGTCGACACGACCACCACCACGACGAGCGATCCCGACACTGCGAACACGACGACCACAGGAACGCTGTATTTGACCAGGACGTTTCTGCAGGACAGTGCGTGGATGGCTGAGTTCTCGCTCGACGGGGTGACCTACACCCTCGGCGATGGCGATCGTGTGGGTGATTCTCCGTGGCAGGTCGTCACGGTGAGTGATGGCTCTGCGGTGATGCTGTTCGGGGATACGCGGGTCGTATTGACGGTGGGTCAAGGTATAACCAAGTAACTTCTCCGAACGAATGACTTTGACAAGCGCCGCCTGATGCGGCGCTTGTGCTTTATGGGAGGGCGGTCCATGCCGCCGGTGATAGAATCTTCACACCAGTAAGTGACGGGAGAGCATATGCGCTACGTTACCGCAGGTGAGTCCCACGGCAAGGCGCTCGTGACCATCGTGTCCGACGTTCCGGCTGGGATACCCATCGACAGCACGATGATTGACCGGGATCTTGCGCGCCGCCAGGTCGGGTACGGGCGCGGCGGGCGTATGCGTATCGAGACCGATCGTGCGCTGATCGTGTCCGGGGTGCGTTTCGGAAAGACGATCGGTAGCCCTGTGGCCCTTAGCATCTCGAACAGAGACTGGGACAACTGGCTGGATGTCATGGCGGTATCAGGGCCCCGCCCGGCGGATGCGGAGCGCGTCACTTCCCCTCGGCCCGGGCATGCCGATCTCGCCGGGTGCCAGAAGACGGGTTCGGATGATGTCCGCGACATCCTGGAGCGCGCAAGCGCACGTGAGACGGCTGCACGCGTAGGTGCCGGTGCGATCGCCAGAGCGCTGTTGTCTGCTCTCGGTGTGGAGGTCATGTCCTACGTCGAGAGCATCGGCGCAGTCTCGTGCGTCGCGGATCCTGAATCCGTTTCAGCGCGCAGTGTCGAGTCCAGTGACGTGCGATGTCCGGACGCAATGGTCAGCCAGGCCATGCGGGCGGCAATCGATGCAGCTTCGTCGGCGGGTGAGAGCCTGGGCGGCGTGTGTGTGGTTCGCGTAACCGGTCTTGTGCCCGGCCTCGGGGAGTACGCAGAGGCCCGGCAGCGTCTCGACGCCCGGTTGGGTGGGGCACTCCTGTCGATTCCCGCGATCAAGGGTGTGGAGTTCGGCGATGGCTTTGCGGTGGCGGGACGACCCGGATCTCAGGTGCACGATGCCATTGTGTATGAACCGGGAGTGGGAATCACACGTGCGACCAACCACGCGGGTGGTGTCGAAGGCGGAATGAGCAACGGTCAGCCACTCATCGCAAGGGTGGCAATGAAGCCGATTCCGACGTTGATGCGACCGCTGGCCAGTGTCGATATCGATACCCTTGAGTCGGTTGATGCTGCGAAGGAGCGCTCAGATGTATGCGCGGTGCCTGCAGCAGGTGTCGTTGCCGAGGCTGAGGTTGCCCTCGTGCTCGCCGATGCGTACATGGACAAGTTCGGGCGCGACTGTCTTTCGGACATGAGTGCCGCTCTTGAGGCCTATCGCGAGAGGATCGCTCGGTGAGCCACATCTTCCTGATAGGGTTCATGGGCGCAGGTAAGTCCACCGTGGGCCGAATGCTCTCGCAACGGCTGGGTCTTCCGCTCGCCGATCTCGACCTGGACATAGAGAAGCGCAGAGGCCTTCAGATTCGAGATATCTTCGAAACAGACGGTGAGGATGCGTTTCGCGAGTTGGAGAATGATGCACTGAACGCTGCGTGCCTGGGGCCCGATTCCGTGATCGCGTGCGGCGGCGGGGTTGTGCTGCGGGACGAGAATCGTGCGCTGATGCGCGAGTGCGGCACAGTCGTGTATCTCGCCGTCTCGGCCGAAGAAGCGGTGGCGCGAATCGGAGACACATCCGGCAGGCCGCTTCTCGCCGGTGATTCCGCGGGGATGGCGCGTACGATACTCGATGCTCGGCTTTCTCTGTATCGCGCGACCGCAGATCATGTCGTCGACACCACGGGGCGCGGCGCATCCCTCGTCGTCGAGGAGATACTTGCAGCGGTCTCCGGGAACTCAGCCAGCACGGTCGCGGTACAGGCGAGTCACCGCTACGACATCCTCGTAGGTGTCGGGGTCTTGGACTCCACAGGTGCGATCGTTGTGGAAGCGACCGGCGCCCGGCACGTTGCACTGGTGACCGACGCGAACGTCTGGGGCTTGCTGGGCGCACGCGTGGAATCCTCGCTGGTGGCCGCCGGCATCCGTGTCAGTCGAGTTGTGGTTCCGGCCGGTGAGGCATCCAAGAGCTGGAGTGAGGCGGAGCGCGTTCTGAACGCGTTCGCCGACTGTGGGCTGGATCGTGGCGCAGCGGTCGTCGCGCTTGGCGGAGGCGTGGTGGGCGATCTTGCGGGCTTCTGCGCGGCTACGTACATGCGTGGCCTCCCTGTCGTACACGTCCCTACGACGTTGCTTGCCCAGGTCGACAGCTCGATCGGTGGAAAGACGGGCGTCGATCTTGCGGCGGGCAAGAACCTGGCAGGTGTCTTCTGGCAGCCTACAGCAGTGGTATCTGACACGGGAATCTTACAGACACTGCCGGAGTCGGAGTGGCAAAACGGTCTTGTCGAGGTAGTGAAGACGGCACTCCTGCAGGGCGAGGCCGAGGTCGCACGTTTGGAACGCGAGACCGCTCGAATACTCTCCCGCGACGAGCGTGTGCTTGGCGAGATCGTTGTGTCGTGCGCGCGCTTCAAGGCCGAGGTCGTCAGTGGCGATGAGCGGGAAGCCGGGCAGCGGGAGTGCTTGAACCTGGGACACACACTCGGTCATGCCATCGAGAACGTCGTCGGCTACGGTTCGATCTCCCATGGCGTGGCCGTAGCAGAGGGCATGCGATTCGCCGCGAGGCTTGCAGAGCGCACGTTGGGGGTTTCGCCACAGACCGGAGATCGCATCTCGAAGCTTCTGGATGCGCTTGGCGTGCCGAAGTCCGACGATATCGGTGATGCCAAAGCATTGAATAGAGCTATGCTGGCAGACAAGAAGAACCGCGATGCGGTGGTACGTTTCGTTCTCGTGACCGCACCCGGTGAGTGGACGGTACGGCCTGTCGATGACGATACGCTTGTCGACACGCTGGATGAGTGGTTGGCGGAGCGGTGACACGGGAGGAGTCGTAGTGAGACGGATTCTGGTGGTCAGCGGACCAAACCTGAATATGCTCGGACGGCGAGAACCCGACGTGTACGGCACCCAGACTCTTGGCGATATCGAAGCCGCCGTGGTTGCGCGCGCGGATGAACTCGGTGTGAGTGTCGCGTTCTTCCAATCGAATCACGAAGGGGCGCTCATCGATCGTGTTCAGGCCGCCGTGGATGGCGAAGATGGCATCGTCATCAACCCCGGTGCGCTCACTCACTACTCGTACGCTCTACGTGACGCACTGGCATCGGTGGGACTTCCCGTCGTTGAGGTCCATCTCAGCAATATTGCGGGTAGAGAAGCCTTCAGGGCCACTAGTGTGACTGCGCCTGTGTGCATCGGACAGATATCAGGGTTCGGTGCGGACTCCTACATCCGTGGGCTAGAGGCGCTGTGCGACGTCCTGGAAGGCGGAGCACGATGAAGGCCGAACACCGACTCGCCGCACTACGCCGACGCCTCAACGCGGAGCGTGTGCCCGCGATGGTGATATCCAGCGTTTCGAATCTCCGGTATCTGACGGGATTCGAGGATGTGATCGATGGCGGCATCAATGCGGCTTGTCTCGTGACAGCTGACCAGGCCCTGTTCTACACGGATCGGCGGTACAGCGGGGCGGCTCTGGTGGCGTCCAGGGACACACCGTGGGAGGTTCGGGTTCCGGAGGACTCCCTGTACGTCGAGCTGTGCTCGAACCTGAAGGCCATGGGCGTAGGTGAGATCGCGCTTGAGAGTACCGTCTCCTACGGACGGTTCAAATTCATCTCAGAGCAATTCTTCGGGAGCGTACGAGTCATCGATGGTTGGCTTGATGAGATCAGGCAGGTCAAAGACGAGAATGAGATAGCGCTGATCAGTGAGGCGGCCGCCCTGACGGACCGGGCGTTTGACCACATTCGCGGGTTTGCGCGCGAAGGTCTCACAGAGCGGGATATCGCACTGGAGCTCGAGTTCTTCATGCGCCGGAATGGCTCGAACGGCGTCGCGTTCGACTGCATCGTAGCGAGTGGTCCCAACTCTGCGCATCCTCACGCATCGGTCACCGATCGGGCTGTGAGCGCAGGCGACTTTCTCAAGCTCGACTTCGGTGCGCGCGTAGCCGGCTATTGTGCCGATATGACGCGAACGGTTGTCGTCGGCAGCGCGAGCGATCGACAGCGAGAACTCTATGACGCAGTACTCGCGGCGAACGAGGCTGGAATCGCCGCTGTGCGCGCTGGTCGTCCGGCGTGGGAAGTGCACGAGGCCGCGCGGATCGTTCTCGAGGGCTGTGGTCTTGCGGAGTACTTCACTCATGGTCTTGGCCACGGAGTGGGCCTGGATGTCCATGAGAAGCCGACCGTGAACCCGAAGAGCCATGACCCGCTGCTGGCAGGCTCTGTGGTCACTGTCGAGCCGGGCGTCTACATCGAGGGATTTGGCGGTGTTAGAATAGAAGACTTGGTAGTGGTCGAAGAGGGCGGTTTCCGTCTGCTCTCACACTCTCCAAAACAGCTCATCGAAATCTAGGAAGGTCAACGAATGGCAGTTTCGACGAACAATCTCAAGAACGGTCTGTGCATCTCCCACGACGGGAAGCTGTGGACCGTCGTCGAGTTCCAGCATGTGAAGCCCGGCAAGGGCGGCGCGTTCGTCCGTACAAAGCTCAAAGATGTCAAGACCGGTCGTGTGGTCGACATCACGTTCCGAGCTGGCGAGAAGCTCGAAGACGTGCGCATGGAGACCAAGTCCATGCAGTATCTCTACAACGACGGAGATACGTACTACTTCATGAATACCGACACCTACGAGCAAGTTGAACTCGCGAAGGACGTCGTGGGTGAAGTCGCGATCTGGCTCAAGGAGAACGACGTTGCCCAGCTGCTGTACGCGGGCGACGAACTGATCGGTGTCGAGCCGCCCATGTTCGTTGAGCTTGAAGTGACGGAGACCGAACCTGGCTTCAAGGGCGACACCGTGCAGGGTGGCACCAAGTCTGCGACTCTTGAGACCGGGGCCGTCGTACAGGTGCCGATGTTCGTGAACTCGGGCGAAGTGATTCGGGTAGACACGCGCGACGGTCGCTATATCACCCGCGTGTAGCCTTCTGTATACTGTCCCGAACATGACGAGGCGGTCTTCTCGGCCATCTCGCGTTACGATCGGCCGATGAGGGAATGGTGCCATGCGACCGGTTCACATAACCGACACCACTCTGCGTGATGCGCATCAGTCGCTATGGGCGACGCGCATGCAGATGGCGGACATGCTACCGATCCTGCCGAAGATGGACTCTGTTGGGTACTGGTCTTTGGAGGTTTGGGGCGGGGCGACATTCGATGCTGCCTTGCGCTTCCTCGACGAGAATCCGTGGGATCGTCTGCGTGTCATCAAGCTGCATGCGCCCAAGACGCCCCTGCAGATGCTGTTGCGCGGACAGAACCTCGTGGGCTACCGACACTATAGCGATGACATCGTTCGACGCTTCGTGCACGCGTCCAAGCGCAACGGTATCGACATCTTTCGAGTGTTCGACGCTCTCAACGATCGCCGCAACATAGAGGTCTCGGCCGAGGCCATCAAGGAGTGCGGCGGGCATTTCGAGGGTGCGATCAGTTACACTGTCAGCCCCGTACACACGCTGGATAGCTACCTGGAGTACGCGCAGGAACTCAAGATGATGGGCGCCGACACTATCTGCGTCAAGGACATGGCCGGCATGCTCACGCCGTTCCGGACGGAGAAACTCGTTCGGGCCCTCAAGACGGAGATCGGGCTTCCCGTGCACGTGCACTGCCACTACATCGGTGGTATGGCCCCCATGAACTACCTCAAGGGTGTTGAGGCCGGCGCGGACATCATCGACACGGCGGTCGTAGCGCTTGCGTTCGGCAACAGCCAGCCGGCTGTCGAGATGATCGTGGCAGCTCTCAAGGAGAGCCCCTACGACAGCGGTATCGATCTTGACTTGCTCTTCGAGATCGCTGAGTACTGGGAAGGCGTGCGTGAGCGGAAGAAGCTCAAGCGAGGCGTGACCTCACTGATGCACATGGAAGTATTCAGTCATCAAGTGCCCGGAGGCATGCTCTCCAACCTGGCGAGTCAGCTTGAACTCCAGAAGGCGTCTGACCGGATGCCCGATGTCCTGAAGGAGATACCGAAGGTGCGCGCGGAGGTCGGCTATCCGCCGCTCGTGACGCCACTGTCGCAAATCGTCGGTACACAGGCCGTCATCAACGTGCTCACAGGCAAGCGCTGGGCGGTCGTGCCGCAAGAGATGAAGGACTACATCAAGGGCTACTACGGCAAGGCGCCGGGCCCGATGGACGACCAGATCGTCGCCAAGGTCCTCGGCGGCGATGTTCCGCTCGGACCGGACACACGTCCTGGCTCGTTGAACACGACCACCTACGAGCAGATGGCTGAGGAGATCGGCGATCTGGCTCACTCGGAAGAGGACGTATTGATGTACGCCCTGTTCCCGAACGAGGCACGCGCATACCTCCAAGCCCACCAGGAGGGTGCCGAGAAGGCGGTCTTCATGATGGGCGAGGAGGTCAATACTGTGATGGAGGAGGACGATTCCGTGGACGTCAATCAGATCCGCGAGCTCATCAAGCTCGTCGAGACCTCGGATGTCAGTGAGGTCATCATCGAGGAGGGTGACAAGCGAGTCGTCGTCCGAAAGGGCGGCGTGAGCGGCCCCCTGGTTTCGGTTGCCCACGGTGCAGCCGACGCGACCGCCCAGTCGTCGATGCCTGCCAGTCCCGAATCACCGCAAGTGGTCGGCGATGACGCTGCGCCGGTTCGCCCGATGACGTGGAAGACGGTCATCGCACCCATGGTCGGGACCTTCTACAGTGCGGGTGCTCCGGGCGCGGATCCGTTCGTGAAGGTTGGTGATATCGTCGAAGAGGGCCAGACCCTGTGTATCCTCGAAGCCATGAAGCTTATGAACGAGATCACTGCGGACGAGCCGGGTGTCATCCGCGAGGTGGTCGTGGAGAACGGCGCTGCAGTCGAGTATGGAACGGTGCTGTTCTACTACGAGCCGGGAGTCTAGCGTGGCGGGGGCGATCCGCAAACTGCTCATCGCGAATCGCGGTGAGGTAGCGCTTCGCATCGTGCGGGCGTGCAAAGAGATGGGCATCGCCTCCGTCGCTGTCTACTCTGAGGCCGACCGCGACTCACTGCACGCACGCATGGCAGATGAGGCTGTCTGCATCGGGCCGGCCGCATCCGCCCAGAGTTACCTCAGTATGCCGAACATCATATCGGCGGCTCTTGTGAAGGGTGCCGATGCAGTCCATCCCGGATACGGTTTCCTGGCCGAGAACGCCGCTTTTGCGAGAGCCTGCGCTGACTCCGGGCTGCTGTTCGTCGGGCCGTCGCCGGATGCTATCGAACGGATGGGTGACAAGGCTATTGCACGGCAGACCATGCTCGCTGCCGGTGTTCCGTGTGTACCCGGTAGTGAAGGTGCCGTTGAATCCGCGGATGAAGCGCTTGAGTTCGCAACAGAGGTGGGCTTTCCGGTGCTCATCAAGGCGGCGGCCGGCGGCGGCGGGAAGGGCATGCGCATCGCCAACGATGAGAAGGAGTTGCGCGTCAACTTCACCGCTGCCAAGACAGAAGCGGCCGCGGCGTTCGGCAATGACACCGTGTACATCGAGAAGTACCTATCTCGTCCCCGGCATGTTGAGATCCAGGTACTCGCGGACACTCACGGCAACGCGGTTCATCTTCTGGAGCGGGACTGCTCCGTGCAGCGCCGTCATCAGAAGCTCATCGAGGAGGCGCCATCGCCAGCTCTCACTCCTGAGCTGCGCGCCGAGATGGGCGCCGCTGCTCTGAAGGCCGTTCGGGCGGTGGACTACGTGAACGCCGGCACGGTGGAGTTCTTGCTTGATGAGGATGGTTCGTTCTTCTTCATGGAGATGAACACGCGCGTGCAGGTTGAGCACCCGGTGACCGAACAGATCACGGGAGTCGATATCATCAAGGAGCAGATCCGGATCGCCTCGGGTGAGGCTATGCGTCATACACGGCAAGAGGACATCGTCTTGCGCGGACACGCGATCGAGTTTCGAATCAACGCTGAGGACCCGTTCGCCAACTTCCGCCCGCATCCCGGGAAGATCGAGTTGTTCAACGCTCCCGGCGGTTTTGGGGTCCGGGTGGACAGCCATCTGTACACGGGATATACGGTCCCTCCCTACTACGATTCTCTTTTGGCGAAGCTGATCGTGTGGGGTGAGACGCGCGATGAAGCGGTTGCACGGGCGCGCAGGGCGCTCGATGAGTTCATCTTGTTGGGTATACCGACGACTATCCCGTTCCATCAGTACGTTGTGGATAACGAGTACTTCATGCGCGGGGAGGTCTATACTGACTTCGTTGAGCGCCACGTCTCGATAGCTGATGTGGAAGCGCATGCGACCGGCACGAAGCAGTCGAACAAGGAGGCGAGCGATGTCTGACGAGATTCGGCTCGAGGGGCTCGGTGTTGCACCGGGTGTCTTGGAGACGATCGCGGCACTCGCGACGCAAAGTGTCGAGGGTGTGGCCTGTATCCCCGGGAGTCAGGGACTTGCCGGTCTCGTACCCAAGAGCGGCGCGCGAGGCGTAGCGGTCAGTGTCATCGATGACGGCTCTTTGCACGTCGTCTTGCACCTGATGGTCCACTACGGCACGCCCTTGCGTGAGGTAGCCACGGCTGTCCAGCGCGTGGTCGGAGATGCGCTCCTGACTCAGACCGGGCAACGAGTCTCAGCGGTCGATGTATTCATCGACGGCATCCAATTCGAAGAGCAGTAGCGCATCGCGATGGTGCATTTCTGATGCTCGAGCGGACAAGAGCGCGCCGTCAGGCGCTGCAGATGCTGTATCAACGAGAGATGACCGGCGACAATGTCGTGCGGATTCTCGAAACGCATGCATACAACGATGAAGACGGGGAGCCATCCGACTACTCAAGGCGGCTTGCCGTCCAGACCGAGGAGCATCTGCTTGAGATCGACTCAGAGATCGAGGGCACCTCTGAGAACTGGTCTCTGGTTCGGATGCCGTTCGTTGACCGCAACATACTGAGACTGGCCGTGTATGAGATCGTCTTCGAGTCAGAGGTACCGGATTCGGTCGCGATCAACGAGGCGATCGAGATGGCGAAGCTCTATGGAGGCGAAGACTCCTCGAAGTTCGTCAACGGTGTCCTTGGCAGGATTGCCGAGCGTCACGCGTTGGACGTGGTCCCGAGTGAGTCAGTTGCGGACGAAGAAGCGGAGTGACGGATGGCTGATGAGCGTTACACATTCGAGCAGGCCCGACTGCGTCTTGAGGAGATAGCCGCACAGGCGCGCAAGAAGGACACCACTCTTGAGAAGAGTCTCGATCTGCTTGAAGAAGGTGCCCGACTTGCGTTGATGTGCACCGAACTCGTTGACCATACCGACTTCAACGACACCGTTCCCGCGCCGGCTGATTCTATTCCGGAAGACTTCACAGCAACTGGCTCCGAGAACGGTGATGTCACGTCGACCGATGAAGGGTCGCCGACGGGGACTTTGGATATGGTGGGCGACCGAGAGCAGTCGGAAGAGTCTGGAGACGGCCGGTCTTCGGCCTCGTAACGGCGCTGTGACGGTGCCGTTGGGGACTGTATCGCATGATACGATGGTGCGCGCGGGAGTCCGCCCGTACCACACGACGAGCAGGAGATGTTGCCGTTGAGCGCTGAGCGCCTCCTGGACTCCATCGAGTCTCCGAGCGATCTCAAGCCTCTCGATGCAGAGCAGCTGAGGCAGCTCGCCGCAGAGATACGAGAAGAGCTCATATCCACGGTTGCGGTCACAGGCGGCCATCTGGCCCCTAACCTCGGCGTTGTCGAACTGACGTTGGGATTGCATCGTGCGCTGGACTGTCCAGCGGACAAGATCGTCTGGGACGTCGGTCATCAATCCTACGTGCACAAGCTTGTCACGGGGCGGAGAGATACTTTCGGCACTCTGCGTACGTACGGTGGTGTCTGTGGGTTCCCCAAACGTAGTGAGAGCCCGTACGATGTTCACGATGCGGGTCATGCCAGCAACTCGATCTCGGTCGCGCTCGGTCTCGCGTGTGCTCGAGATACGGTTGGCGGAGACGAGACCGTGGTGGCGGTCATCGGAGACGGGGCGCTGACGGGGGGCATGGCGTTCGAGGCCCTCAACCAGGCCGGACATCTCGGCACCCGACTGATCATCCTTCTGAATGACAACGAGATGTCGATCGCTCCCAACGTCGGCGCGATATCGAGCTATCTTGCCCGCGTTCGCCTCGACCGGAGATACCGTCGTCTGCGTGACGATGTCGAGTCGGCGCTCGGCAAGACCAGGATCGGTGCGGCTATGGTCGCAGCCGGTGAGGCCGCCAAAGAATCAGTCAAACAGCTCCTTGTTCCCGGCATGCTGTTCGAGGAGCTGGGAATCAAGTACGTCGGGCCGATAGACGGACATGATGTACAGCAGGTCCAGAACGCCATCACGTGGGCGAAGCAGAACGATGGTCCTGTGATCGTGCATGCGGTGACGCGCAAGGGCATGGGATACGCACACGCTGAGGATCGGCCGGACACGTTCCACGGCATCAGCCCGTTCTCGATCGAGACCGGCAAGGTCAATGGCTCCGGTGGTGCGATGACCTTCACGGATGCCTTCGGCACCTCCCTTGTGAAGGAGGCCGACGCCGACGAGCGCATTGTCGCGATCACTGCCGCGATGCCTGCGGGGACCGGACTTACGCAGTTCTCGGAGACGTACCCCGATCGTTTCTACGATGTCGGCATCGCCGAGCAACATGCAGTCGGTCTTGCCGCAGGGCTTGCCCATGGCGGGCTTCTGCCCGTAGTCGCGCTCTACTCGACGTTCATGCAGCGAGCATTCGACCAGGTCATACAAGATGTTGCGCTTCAGAACCTGCACGTCGTCTTCGCACTTGATCGTGCGGGCCTCGTTGGAGAGGATGGGCCCACGCACCACGGTGTCTTCGACATGACGTACCTGCGGACGGTGCCTAATCTCACCATAATGGCGCCTGCCGATGAGGCCGAGCTATCGCACATGCTGCATACAGCTCTCAAGCTCGACGGCCCTGTCGCCATTCGATTCCCGCGCGGCAAAGGTGTCGGTATCCCGCTTCCGGCGGCTCCCGGCATCCTGGAGATCGGAAAGGCGGAGGTACGTCGGCAAGGGGCGGACGTGTCACTGTTGGCCATAGGTCGCATGGTGGGCGTCGCCGAGAAGGCGGCGCTGCTGCTGGCAGACGATGGCGTCGACGCTGAGGTCGTGAACATGCGGTGGGTCAAGCCCATCGACTTGGAGGCGGTGACTGCCGCCGCCACACATCGCCTGATCGTTGTTATCGAGGAGAACAGTACGATCGGTGGCATGGGCGCCGCGGTTCTCGAGGCACTGTCCGATCTCGCTCTGGACGCTCCAGTCCTCCGTCTTGCGGTACCCGATTGTTTCGTGACCCACGGTGCGACCGACCGTCTGCTGGCAGAGATCGGACTCACGCCGGATGGCGTGAGGGGGGCGGTGCTGGGACGCCTGCTGGGTTTGGATGCTGATTCTGCTGTCTCGATGAAAGGCCCCAACGATGAGCGGCAATCGCATCGACGTCACGCTCGTTGATCGTGGGTACTTCGCATCCCGCGAGAAGGCACGCGCGGCGATTCTCGCCGGCGAGGTGAAAGTCGACGGACAGCCGGTGACCAAGGCGGGTCATGCGATAGCGCCCGATGCGTTGATAGAGGTTGCCGAAGCAAGACGATTCGTTTCTCGGGGCGGACACAAGCTTGAAGGCGCTCTTCAGACGTTCGGCCTTGATGTGACGGGCGTTCATGCTCTTGATGTCGGGGCATCCACTGGCGGCTTTACGGACTGCCTGTTGAAGCGGGGAGCGGAGTCCGTCGCGGCTGTGGACGTAGGGTATGGTCAGCTTGCCTGGGAGCTGCGACAAGACCCACGTGTCGCGACCTTCGAGCGCACCAACATACGCTATGTGGATGCGGAGCAGATCGGCGCGCCGTTCGACCTCGTGGTGATCGATGTGTCTTTCATAGGACTTGCGAAAGTGCTCCCGCATGTCGTGCCGCTCGTTGCCGAATCAGGCTCGGTGTTGGCTCTGGTTAAGCCGCAGTTCGAGGCTGGGAAAGGCCGAGTTGGTAAGAAGGGAGTGGTCCGTGACCCTGCAGTCCACGAGAGTGTCTTGCTTGATGTGGTGAACGTCGTCCACGAAGCGGGCTGGCAGGTGAGAGCGCTCACGTGGTCGCCTATCAAAGGACCCGAAGGTAACATAGAGTTCTGGGTGTGGATCGCCCGGGATTGCGGCATTGATATCGACTGTGCTTGTGCGGTGTCGCGAGCACATCAAGCGTTAGGGGAGTGACGTGCGCGTATTGCTCGTGCCGAATCCGGCCAACCCGAGATCTGTCGATGCGACGGTCCGGGCGGCGACATGGCTGTCTGCAGCCGGGTACGAAGCCGTGATGGTGACCGAGGACGCCGAGGCATGCGATATGGCTGCGCACGGTGTCTCCCGTCTCGACCTTGGGCAGCCGGGGCTGGTGGTGGCACTCGGTGGTGACGGGACGATCCTCAAAGCGGTTCACCTTCTCGACGAGATCGACGCGCCTATCATGGGCGTCAACCTCGGGCGGCTCGGCTTCCTGTCCGGTGCCGAGGGCGACGAACTCCCGGAGGCCCTCGCTGCCGCGCTCGCAGGTGATGTCAAGGTGGAGCGTCGGCAGACGCTCTCAGCGACCGTGGACGTAGGCGGCCGTCGTGCCGGCACGTATCAAGCATTGAATGAGGTCTACATCGGCAGAGGATCCTCAGGACGGGCAGTCGATCTCCAGATCGACGTCAACGGTGTGACGGTCGGTCGTTTCGTGGCTGACGGCGTTATCGTCGCAACGCCAACGGGCTCGACAGCATATTCGCTCTCAGCAGGGGGCCCTCTCGTTTCACCGGATGTCCGTGGTGTGATCATCGTTCCTGTAGCTCCACACACGCTGAATGCTCGAGCGATGGTAGCAGGCCCGGGAGACTGTGTAGAGATCACCTGCCCGAATCCCGCTCGCTGCGACGCCTGCGTGACCGTGGATGGAGATCAGGTGCCGTGCCGCACCATACTGGACGGTGTGAAGATCACAGTGGGCGAGCACGATGTGCGCCTTCTGCGTCTCGACGGACGCGGGTTCTTCGACGTTGTGTCGACCACTTTTCTACGGAGCTGACCGTGCTTCTCGAGCTCCACGTCCACGATCTCGCACTGGTCGATGATGTCTGGGTCGAATTCGGGCCAGGCCTCAGCGTCCTGACGGGTGAGACGGGCGCTGGAAAGACGGTTCTGGTAGGAGCATTGAAGCTGCTGCTTGGCGAGCGAGCCGATGCTACGCTGGTGCGCAGCGGCGCTGCCGAGGCTGTTGTCGAAGGCCGATTCGATATCGACGGTCACGAAGTGCTCGTTCGGCGCAGGGTAAGCGCCGAAGGACGCTCGAAATGCACGATTGATGGCGAGATGGCGACCGTTGGGGCGATCGCCGAGCTTCTCGGGCCGCTGGTCGATCTGCACGGCCAGCACGATCATCAGGCCTTGCTCTCTCCGGGCAAGCACGCCGGGTATCTTGACCGATTCGCCGGGATCGCCGCTGCCGAGGCATTGATAGCGTACCGCGAAGCGTACGCGGCGCTGCATGCCGTAACCGACGAGCTCGCAACGCTCGAGTCGGCCCTCGCCGACCGCGAACGGCAGGCCGACTACCTCCGGTTCCAGGTGCGCGACATCGATGCCCTTGGCCCCCGAGCGGGGGAGGACGAGGCGCTCGAGGCGCTTCTCCCGCGACTGCGCTTTGGCGAACGCCTGACCTCGGCTTCGGCTTCGGCGTATCAGATACTCAGGGGTGAGGCCGGCGCGACGGATGCGTTGTCCGAAGGGATTGCGGCGCTCTCGGCCGCCTCCGGACTCGATCCCGCGTTCGATGGGCTCCGCGATCGCCTGCTGAAGTTGACGGATGACGTCGAGGCGCTGACAGCTGAGGTCCGTGACTACGCCGAGGGAATCGACCATGATCCCAAGGTGCTCGATGAGACGGAGTCTCGCCTAGCCGCTATCGGGGCGCTCAAACGGAAGTACGGCCCTACTCTCGAAGACGTACTGCGTACACGAGAGGACGCACAGCGGAGACTCGCGGCTCTTGACGCCGGCGAAGAAGGCCTGGCGGATGCCCGTCGTCGCATGGAGGCTGCGGTATCGTCTCTAAGTGACGCGGGAACTGCCGTGGCAGGGGTTCGTGATGCTGTCACGAACGATTTCGAGGCGGCGCTCGCCCGTGAAGCTCGTGACCTGGCGCTGCCGAAGGCCGTGTTCTCTGTGCAGCGGACGCGACTGCCGTTCGAATCATGGTCTGAAGACGGACCTGAACGAGTGGAGTTCCTGTTCAGTTCGAGCGCTGGTGATCCACCGCGTCCCCTGGCAAAGATCGCATCCGGCGGAGAGATATCACGAGTGATGCTTGCGCTCAAAGGTGTCCTCGGCGTTGCCGACAAGACACCGGTGCTGGTCTTCGATGAGGTGGATGCGGGCATTGGCGGTGCGACCGCGATCGCCGTCGGGGAGCGCCTCTCGCTGCTGGCAGAGACTCGTCAAGTCCTGGTCGTCACGCACTTGGCCCAGGTTGCATCGTTCGCCCACCGCCAGATAGTGGTCTTCAGAGGGGATCACGACGGAAGAGCCGTGACGCGGACCACGGAGGTCGAGGGCGAAGAGCGCGTTGCTGAGATAGCGAGGATGTTGTCTGGGGACGCCTCCGAGGCCAGTGTCGCGCACGCGCGAGAGCTACTCGGAAGGATGTCGTCTCGCTGACGGTATGATGAGGCAGACTCTCGTATCTGATACACTCGCTCCTCGCCCGGGTGCCCGGGTGTCGGGGTAGCCGGCGGAGTAGTCGGCTCCCACCTTGCGGGGAGCATAAGGAGACGCATGCGTTTTGCTGGAACAGCCCGGCTGGACAGGCGGACGAAGGATCTCGTCAAGCGTCTTGGCCGCAACGACATAGCCGTGATCGACCACATAGACATGGATCGAGTGAGCGCCGAGGGGCTCCTTGAGACCGGCATCGAGGTGGTTGTGAACGCAGCACCCTCGATCTCTGGTGCGTATCCCAACGTCGGCCCGCTGCTGCTCGTCCGGGGTGGTGTCCGTCTCCTGGACAACGTCGGCCAGGAGGTCTTCGAGCGAGTTCGGGAAGGCGAAGAGATCGAGGTAGTCGGTGATGATGTCATCAAGAATGGCGTCGTTGTCGCCAGCGGAACGCGAATGACGGTCGATATCGTCGAGGCGGCGATGGAGGACGCAAAAGCCGGTCTCGGCGAGCAGCTGGATCGATTCGCCCGCAACACTCTCGAGTTCTTGGAGAAAGAGAAGGCGCTTCTGACGGAGGGCACAGGGATCCCTGAAACCAGGACCCGGTTTGCGGGCCGGCATGTGCTGGTTGTTGTTCGCGGATATGACTACAAGGAGGACCTGCAGGCGCTCAGGCCGTACATTCGAGAGATGCGGCCCATCCTGATCGGTGTCGATGGCGGGGCCGATGCAATCATGGAGAGCGGATTCATGCCCGACATCATTGTCGGCGACATGGATTCAGTCACCGATGCAGCGCTGCGCAGCGGAGCGGAACTGATCGTTCACGCTTATGCGGATGGCCGGTGTCCGGGTATGGAGCGCCTCGATGGACTTGGCCTAACTGGCATACCCTGGCCGTTGAGCGCGACCAGCGAGGATCTCGCGCTCTTGCTGGCGCATGAGGCTGGCGCCGACCTTATCGTTGCTGTCGGGACGCACGCGAACCTGGTTGAGTACCTGGACAAAGGCCGCAAAGGTATGGCCTCCACGTTCCTGGTACGGCTGAAGGTCGGCCCGCGTCTTGTTGATGCCAAGGGCGTGAGCAAGCTATGGAAGGCGAGCGTCAAGCCCTCGCAGCTCGTGTACCTTGTCGCGGCCGCGCTTACGGTGGTCACGACCGTCATACTGATATCGCCACCTGCAAGGAGCTTCATAATGCTCCTTGTGCTGAGACTTCGGACATCGATCGGACTCTGACCCGGGAGGGCACATGTACAACCTCCGTTATCATATCGCCTCGCTCGTGGCAGTATTTCTGGCGCTCTCGGTCGGGTTGTTGCTGGGAACCGTGGTCGTCGAACGTGGGGCGTTGACGAATCAGGGCACGCAGATCGTTAAAGACCTCCAGCAGGAGTTCGATGCCCTGCGGCAGGACAACGCCGATCTGCGCGCAGGACTCGAGCGGGACCGGCTCTTCGCTTCCGATGCGGTGCCTGTGCTCGTCTCTGGCGCACTGGAAGGCAAGTCCGTTCTGGTGATGACCAACACCGGTCGCGCCGACGGTCTGAGTGCGACCGTGGATGCGATCACCCAGGCTGGCGGGGTTCCCGTGGTCCTGACGGTCGCAAGCGCTTCCTTTGGTCTGGATAAGCTCGACCCCGAGGCCTTGGCCCTTGCACTCGCCGCGTCTTCAGGCGCGGACACGACGGCGACTGCAGATACCGTTGCCGATACCGTGACGTTGGTGGCGCTCGCACTCACTCGGGAGTGGGCCACGGCCACAGAGGCTCGACCCGTCACAGACCTCCTGGTGTCCTCGACCGATTTCAGGGTCGAAGGACTGAGCGACACTACGCAAATCGGCGGAATGGCGCTTCTTGCATCGTGGGGTGGCTCAGCCGATCCAGCCGGGATGGCTCTGGCTGATGCGTTTGCGGCCATGGAGCTGCCTGTGGTGGCCGTTGAAGCTGCGAACCGCGTCAGCGGCGTCGTGGATGATTCAACCGCTGCCGGCTACTCGGCCGTCGATGATGTGACAAGCCCTCAGGGTGCGGTCTCCCTCGTCTGGGTCTTGTCTGGCCGCGCAACCGGGTACTACGGCGTGCGTGACGGCGCCGAGAACGCGTACCCGATCCTAAGCAGTCCCTCAAGCTAGGCTCGGCCGATCGGAGAAGGCTCGAAGGCGAGTCGCAGCAACGCACGCGCGACGTGAACGAACTGACGCCCGCGATGCATGAATCCCGCCATGTCACGTCCGGTGGCAGCGTGTGACATCGTTGTCGGTACCTCGGACACCCTCAGACCAGCTCTGAGGGCACGGATAGTCAGTGCGACCTCCACGCCGTAGCCGAACGCAAATGGTGTCACGCGCGACCACGCAGCGCGAGACAAGGCTCTTTGGCCGGAGAGCGGCGCATCTGCCCGAAATCCATTGCCCATGCGTGCGATGCCCCATCGAGCGAGCCCTTTCACCAGACCGAACCCTGCCTTACCGACAGGTCTTGGGAAGGCTGCGATGGTCATATCGGCTTCCCCACGGATGACCGGACCCAGGAGTATCCCGGCTTGAGCGGCTGACTCGGCAAGGTCGCCGTCGAGCAGCAACAGTATATCGGCGGCTTCGGCGACGTATGTAAGACCGGCGTCGAGTGCAGCACCCTTGCCCAGGTTCGAAGGTAGCCGCAGCACCTCGGCGCCCGCATCTCGCGCGCGTTCGGAGGTCTGGTCGCCGGAGGCGTCGTCGATGACCAGGACGCGGTCCACGCCCGGTATGTCCATCGTGGCGCGAACAGTGGCCCCGATGCGCTCGGCTTCATTGAACGCTGGCACGAGTGCGATGACGCTCACGATGCATCCCGACGTCGCTTGAAGCGGCTGGCCAGCTTCGAGTAGACGAAGCTGACCTCAGGAACGCGCATCGCCCAGGATAATCCGTAGGACAGACTGAGTCCGACCGTGCCCGCCAGGAGCAGCTGCACTATGAAGCCGAAGCGTGCTCCCGTGAGACCGGGAGTCAGGCGGACCACCGCCGCCGCAGCCAGTGCACCGATCGTCGATGCTGCCAGGACTCTTCCCAGGCTCCAGGCGATACCACGGAAGTCATATCCTCCGATCCGCTTGCGCAGGATGAGTGCGAGCACCGTGAGATGGACGACGAAGAAGATGCCATCGGCAATAGGGATGCCCTTCAGTCCGAGCCCCGCCCAGCTGCCCACGCCGGCCGTCAGCGCTGCGTACAACGAGACCTGAAGCACGGTCGTGATCGCGTTGGTGAACATGGGCGTCTTGGTGTCCTGCATGGAGTAGAACGTCTTGAGGACGTACATGTAGCCCGCATAGAAGAACAGCCCTGCTGCCCACCAGACCAGTATCTCGGAGACCAGTGGCACGTCAGCGGATGTGAACTTGCCGAAGACGTAGAGCGTGATCAATGGGGAAGCGAGGGCGACAAGCATCGCTGCGAGCGGAATGATGATCACACCCGTGGCGCGGAAGCCTTTGGAGAACGTGGTCTTGAATCCCAGCCAGTCGGTGCGATCAGCTCGCTCGGCAAGCTCAGGGAAGATGGCTGTGGCCAGTGCGACGGCGAAGATCCCGTACGGGAGCTGGTAGAACATCCAGGCGTACTGGAGAACGGCCGGACCCGTGTCACTCGCTTGGAAGGCATACGCGTTGCGGAACGATACGCCGATCAGGTTGATGATCACATAGACCAGCGTCGGTCCCATTTTCGTGACGATCTTGCGCAGTCCCGGGTGATGCCAGTCGATTCGCGGGGTGTATCGGATACCGAGCTTGACCAGGCTCGGTATCTGGATGCCGGCCATCACCAGCACTCCAAGTGTTGTTCCGACGGCGAGTCCCGCCTTTGCGAGCGCAGGGTTCGAGTCGCGGAACGGCACGTAGAACCCGAGCATGGTGACTATGACGACCAGGTTGTTGAAGATCGGCGCGATGGCGGGAGCCAGGAATCGGCGGTAGGAGTTGAGGATTCCCGTGAAGACCATCCCCGCACCATAGAAAACGATCTGGATCGCGAAGAAACGGAAGAAGAAGACCGCGAGCTCGGCCTTCTCTGCAGAGATACGAAACGTCTGGGTACGCACGAAGGGTTCGGCCCACACCGTACCTATGACGGCGACGATGCCGAGAAGAAGCACGATGATGTTGAAGATGTAGCTTGCGAAGCGCCATGCGTCGTCCTCGCCGTCACGCTGCAGGCGCTCGATGAAGAGTGGGATGAACACGCTGGACAGCACGCCGCCGGCCATCAGTTCGAAGATCATGTTGGGAATGTTGTTCGCAACGCTGTACGACGACGAGATGATGGTGACGCCGAGCGCGTACGCCATGGCCCAGGCACGTATGAAGCCTGTGACCCGAGAGATCGCGGTGGAGATCGACATCGTGGCGGTCGATCGAGCTACGGATGGAGTTGCGATCGGTGCCTCCCTACACGTTCGGACGGTCATAGTGTAGCCGACACCGGCCCGTGGTTGATTGACAAAGTAAGTGCAAG